>JAZSEF010000053.1:0-48363 GCA_045531555.1 Roseburia sp.
CGGTAATGTCACTTTTACTGGTCCTGCTGTTACGCTTTCATTAAATGTCAGCTCTGTAGCTCCTACTACTTCACCAAAATCACTGTTATCTTCTGACATTCCAAAAACAAAGTTCAGCACATGTTCACTTCTCCATTGTGCTGTCAGTGTATAGTCAGTTCCATAGTAACCGCTTAACACACCACCTTCATAACTGCTTCCGTCTGTGACTCCAAGCGACCAGCCCGTAAATATGTAGCCGTCTCTTACCGGTACATCTTCTACAACACTTTCACTGAACAATTCTTCTTCCATAGATGGCTGTATATATTCCTGTGTCAATGCTGCTGTAAAGCCATCTACATTTCCACCATTTAAGTTATACGTTACAAGGGTTTTCTTAACTGCCACCCAATTCGCAGTTAATTCCAGTTTATCCAGTGTATATGCAGGTGCATTTCCTGACCATTCCAGATACTGTGCCCCTGATTCATATGTAAAATCATTGTTATTCTTCAATGACCAACCCGTAAAGAAATAACCTTCTTTTTCTACTTCCGGAAGAATTACTTCTGCACTTGTATCATTTGTCCATAAGTTTACTTCTGTTGTATATTCCTCAGATGTAATCATTCCCCCATCTAAAATATATTCAACCGCTATAACATACTCTTTCTCTTCCCACTGTGCTGTGAACTTCACGCTCTGCTGGGTAAATGCGCATACCACACTGCTTCCCGCTTCGTAAGTCTTACTATCCACGCTGTAAAGCCATCCGGCAAACTCATAACCTTCTTTTGTTGGAACGATTTCTGGCAACACAATCGTGCCTGCTGTCTCATCTACTGCACTCTGGTACACCGTCTCTACAAGATTTTCAAGACCAGTTCCACCATTTAAATCATAAGTTACATCTATTGTTTTAGCATTCACAAACTGTGCCTCTAAAACATATGACGCTGTATTACCACCTGCATTCTTTTCATCTATCGGATATGCAAGAAACAATGTTGCTCCTTCCGGATAGCCTGAAATAACTGTGCTGTCATAATCTACGAGATCCATATAGCCATCGACAATCACTTCTACACCGTCAGCATCATAAAGCTTCCATCCAACGAAAATATACGCTTCTTTTACATCCTTTACTACTGGTACTGTAACAACCAGATTACCTGCTCCATCACTTTCTGTACTTTCACCGTAAGTACCTACTGTACCACCATCAATCATACCTGCATCTGCGAATCCCTCTGCAAACGCCGTCGTAATAGTAATCGTATTCTCCGGTCTCCACTGTGCTACAAGCGTATAATTTTCACCATAATTACCCGATAATTTTCCCGACTCATAAGAACCGCTTCCGGTTTCGCTAACCTGTAATTCCCAACCAGTAAAAATATATCCCGCTTTCGTTGGTTCAAAGGTCGTAATCGGTTCCTCAAAAGTCTTACTATCCATCGTTGGCTGTATTACTAACGCCTCATACGTATCTGACGTACCATTCATTATACCGCCGGTATATTCATAAATAACAGAAGACACTAACGCATCCTGCCAGATTGCAGTAAATGGTAATTCTGTTAACGAACTTGCCGGTGTACTATAATCCCAATTAATGTCCTGTGCACCTGCACCATAACTTCCACCGCTACTGATTCCTAATTCCCAATTCAAAAAGAATGCGTTTTCTTTTTCAACTGTTGGAAGTATCACTTCTTCTACACTCGTAGCATCAATTGGAATAGGTACACTTGAATCATGATTCGTTGAAGTAATGGTTCCTCCTGCTGGATCATAAGTAATAGGTACTTCTACCTCCCACTGTGCATAAAAACCTGCAAAGTCCTGATAAATATCAAGTGTCACTTCTGCTCCGGCTGGATAAACTGTATCCATATTTTCAAAATACCAGCCTGCGAATGTATAATCCTCATATACCGGCGCATCTGGCAAAGTAACCGTTACCGTCTCCTGTTCTAAGCTACTCTGAACAATCGTATTTTGTACAGGTTCCTCTCCATTCATTGCATCAAAAGAAACAATTATTTCCATCGCACGTATAAACTCTGCATACATGGTATAAGTTATACTCTGACCACCGATAAGTGTTTCTCCATCCTCAGAAACTTCACATTCCGGATAATACAACTCAAAAGAATTCTGTGGCATATCTGCAAGTTCCGGACAATACCATCCATTAAAAAACCATCCTTCCTCTGTAACTGTTACTTCCGGTATTTTAACTGTAACAGGTGCCGGTGTCTGACTCTCATAATAAGTCACCATAGCATCCGCTTCATTGATTGTTCCCATACCGGCAAAATCATCTGAAATCAAATACTCTACTTTAATCGTATTCTCATCTCGCCAATTTGCGTAAAGTATACTGTCTCCGCCTTCTCCATAAGTACCGGTTATCGTTCCTGCTTGCGAATCATAAATATTTTTAGTCTCTCCACCAAGTGTCCATCCGGTAAATATTTTTCCCGGCATAGTGGGAACCGAACTCGTTACCTTTTCCACAAATTCATAGATATTGGCATCCGTTTGAACAAATTCATAAGAAAGCGTATCGGCAACTCCATCCATTGTTCCACCGGTAAAATCATAAGTAATGGTATTTTTTAGTGCCTCCATCCATACTGCCACAAACGAAAACTCTTCCACCTCATTTGCTGCACACATAAAATCCCAAAACGAATCTTCTACTGTTTCCCCCTGAATATACTCAGCACCATACAACTCCCATTTTTCTAAAAGAAATTCCGTTCTCTCTGCTGTCGGCAACTGAACCTTTGATTCACTCAATGTAGATTCATACTCGTCAAGCATTACAAATGTGGAATGCCCACCGGATGTTATCTTAGAACCATTTTCATTTTCTTCCTGACCAACAAATTCAACCAGTTCACCATCTTCCCCAATCGCATCGTAATATTTTATCGGGATGGTTACCTGCATAACCTCTGAACTACCGGTTCCGTCTCCCGTCGAGCCCTCTGTCCCGGCAGCCCCTTCTACGCCCGTCGCACCTTCTGTCCCGGTGGAACCTTCTGTCCCGGTGGAACCTTCACTTCCTTCCGCATACGCAGTCAATACACCTGCCTGTGTATTATTCACTACAAGTATCATCACTAGCATCCACGCAAGTAAACCTTTTAATCTCTGTTTGAATTCTTTTCTTTCCATAAAGAACTCCTCCCCTCGTAGAAAATGTCCGACTACTTCTTCATTAGTTTTCGTATCATTTCCCAGTCTATAATATATACAAAACCTGCCACACCACATACAATCGTAGCAAAGAATGCTCTATATACAAAAAAGCAATGTTCCAACGAATGATTGTGTAACACCATCATTCGTACAATTGGTACACATCCTAGTAAAAACAGTAATCCCGGCATCACACATGCACTGCCCTTTTTCCGAAACAGATATATCACACATAGCATAGCAAATACACTTGCCAAAACGATGCAGCACACATTTTCTAGCGCAACTGACTCCTGCATACCAAACAGCAGCCTGATATTTGTAAATACCGCCGCTACCTGCTGTGGAAATACAGTCTCTCCCAGTTGAGCAGAAGCATCGCCCTGTCGCTTTAACATCATACTTACTGCAAATCCAATCCGGTTCTGTCCAAGTACAACACTTGCAAAAATCCACTTTGTAAAAAGCGTCCCTATATAAGCCACTCCCCACAAAACACCTTTAGCAAGCAGCCATTTGACCCCTTGCAAGTAATTTCCTATCAGTCCTTCTTTATCTTTTAAGCATAGCACAACTACCAGTGGTATTACAATAGCAACTGTCTCTGTTGTTAAAAAATCAAAAAAAGCACAACACACACCATTTACTATTGCAAGTCCTGTCACTGCCCGTTCACTTCGATACAACTTTAACGCAGCTAACGAACTAATCAACATAATCAGCCATACCGGCACATATTCCATGCACATCGCAATCATCGGATAACCGGATACGATTCCGGCTATCCAAAGTGCTGCTACTAAAGTGCGCAAATCTTTTTTCCATAACAGAACCGACAACAAAACCAACAAGCTAACTAACAGCACTAACATCACAATACGTATCTGACTCAAGGTAAACACACAAAACAATGGTCTTAACATCACCATCATTCCATGCCAATACCTGTCATACACCGTATCCGCCTGTTTTTCCTCTGTTATCCGTTCTGCCAGCAATTCTATCATGGGATAATTCTGATTAATGCCATCCGAATAAAATGGCGATATCATTAGTTCATCCCACACGTCCTCACCATCAATTGAATACATAATATTTAATGTAATCACATCGGCATAATTATGTACAAGCGTTCTTCTGTCTCCTTCAACCAAACAGTAGAACTCATCTTCTTTTACCCTAAGATACTCTGCAGACTCCAGCAAGTTCTTCCGAAAAGATTCCTTCGGAATCTGCGCTGTCAAATACAATAATCCTATCAATATCCCTAACGTAACGCCAAAACACAGCACAGCATATCCTACAGTTCGCAAAACACACGATACTAGGTTTCTTCCTGTACTCTCCGTTCTATTTCCGCATCGTCGATGTCCTGCAACGCTTCCTCTAACCATGTAACCAGTCTCTCTTCCATTTTTCCTTCTTCCACCATGGAATGTAAAATCGCAAATGCCTTCGGTTTTGGAATCGGCACCTTATATGGTCTGTCTTTCGAAGTCAAAGCATCATACACATCCACTACTGCAAGCATACGTGTTTCTAATTCCAACTGGTCGCCGGATAAATGATCCGGATAACCACTTCCATTTAGCAACTCATGATGAGATGCCGCAAATCGTGCCACGTTCTCATAACGCACATTAAAATGTACTTTATCTAAGATTTTCTTCGTCATAACGACGTGGCTTTCCATAATTCTACGTTCTTCATCGCTTAATGTTCCTTTACGAATACACAAGTTCGTAGTCTCTTCCTCTGTCAAATAAGAAATCTCTTCTCCATCTTCACCTACATATTTCTGAGCTGCAATCTCTCTTACACGCTCGAGTTTTTCATCTGGCAAAAATCCTGCTCTATCAATAGATAAAATGAATTCAACCGCATCCGTGATATACTGCTGCTTCTCCTCATTCTCTTCCTGACTGATAAGCCCCTTATACATATCACGCTCATAATAAGCCTGTAAAAGTTTAAATCTATCCAAAACTTTTTGCATACCGGAAGCCAGACGCGATTCTTTATTCATAACTTCTAACGGAATAATCATTTTACCGATATCATGAAGTGCAGCTGCCAATGTCAACTGTTCTTTTCGATTCTCCTCAAAATACTCCTCACACTCGCCTGCTGCATGCTTTTCATTCATATAGTCCGCCAAAATACCTGCGTAAACAGTCACTTTTTTCGTATGAGAACCATTATACGGTGTTCTCTCGTCAACTGCCGTCGCAAAAGCCGATACAAACGAATGTAACTGCTTTTTAATCTCCTCAATATAAATCATACTTGATAAAGACACTGCCATCATCGACCCAAGGGAACGAATCGCAAACTCATCATCTTCACCAAATGGTATAAAAACTCCTGTATCGTCCAACTTATTCATTAATTGAAGCACGCCCATCAACACGCCCTCTGCATCCTCTAAGGGAATGACGAGCATCGAACCGGTACGATATCCGGTAATCGCATCATAGCGCTTCGGTCCCGAAAAATCGAAACGGTCACTATGATATACATCCGGAATATTAATCAATTCTCTATGAATCGCCGAGTATGCACACACATTGCCCTCAGCCAATGCAACCGGTGGTAAATCAATCTCTTCTCCATTGCCGCCCTTGTCAACCTTCTGAGACAGGGTCTTCATATTTTTAAAAACCAGTGTATTATTCTGATACAGATACATTGTACCTGCATCACAATTCGATATCTTCATCGCCTGTACTAACATCTTCTCTAACAAACGATTTTTATCTTTTTCTGTTGTTAAATCAATACCGATTTTTACAACTTCTTTTAATTCTTTTTTACTTAACATAATTACTCTCCCGTATGGTTTTATAATCTACAAATATGGATAAATTCTCTTTTCCTGCATATATTCTAAAGACTTTTTCTGCACTTCCAAATCCTTCACTTCCACCAACACAGATACATCCATTTCTTTTTTCTGCATATTCGCATTGAAAACGTTCCAGTCAATCTGACCGCTTCCCACGCTCTGGTGCAAATCTGCCACAAGATTATTATCGTTGATATGCATATGTTTCACATACTTACCTAACTGCTCCATCCAATCGTCAATATCATAGCCAAAAACTTGTGCATGTGCATAATCAAAACATATTCCAAACCGTTCTTCATCCTGCATTTTTTCTGCAAGCTGTGCCAGCAAATCCGGCTCCTCATCAAACATATTTTCAATAAAAACGGACAAATTCGGAAATTCTTTTAAAATCTGATGCCAAAACCGCTCGTTACAAGCCAGCCAGTTCTTCTGATAAAAATCCACACGAAAATTTGGAATCGTGTTCGTATGGAATACGACACCTCTGATTCCTAATCTATCTGCAATCTCCATGCACTGCCGAACCCTGTGCTCTGACACTGCGCGAATGACCGGGTCATCACTATGTATCGTCACATCCAAAAATGCTCCGTGAAGCGTATCTTGGCTCTTATCTCTGTCCAACCCCTGATAAAATGCTATCAACTCTTCTATCTTTGCTTCATCCTCTAACACTGCCGGACTAAAAAAATCATTATATTCAAAGCACGCTTCATACTGCTTTGCTAACTTCATGCTCTCTTCTATGCGATTCCTGTCCGGAATCAAATAAATGCTTCCCATTTCTTACCTCACCTTGTCTAACTGATATACAAATACATCATTGCTCTTGCCCTTTAACGGAATCACGCCCACTTCCGTCACTTCCACACGATCTTTTACTGCTTCATACACGTCCTGACTAATCAGAATCTGTCCACGTTTCGCATTGCTCTCTAAACGTGCTGCTGTATTTACCGTATCACCGATTGCGGTATAGTCCATTCTAAAATCACAACCGATATTACCAACGACCGCATTACCACAGTTTACACCAATACCAAAGCTAACTGTTTTTCCATAACGCGCTAAAAGTTTTTCTTTTAATTCCTCACTTCCTGCTGCAATATCCCTTGCCGTACATACTGCCCTGTAAATATAATCATCCAAATCAAATGGTGCATTAAAGACGGCCATTGTCGCATCACCGATAAACTTATCCAACGTACCTCCATTCTTAAAAATAGACTGTGTGGTAAGTGCCAGATATTCATTTAAAATCTCCACCACCTGTTCCGGTTCTAACCCTTCTGACATCGGTGTAAATCCTCTGATATCCACAAAAAGAACCGCAATGTGACGATTTTCTCCACCGAGCACAATATTAAACTCACCCTGTTTTGAAATCTCATCCACAACCTGAGGTGCCACATACTTTTTGAATGCCGAAACAATCTTTCTTTTTTTCAAAACTTCCGTCAAATATCCCTGTACCAAATGATATGCATAAATCAAAATCACAAATAAAGGCAATTCAATCAGACTGATTACATAGCCATTCTGATACAGTAATTTTGCCACTACAATATCTGCAATCACAACTGCCACCATACAGATAGCCGCAGGAACAATTTTAAGTTTACTGCTTATAAAATAAAATGCCACTGCTAATACAGTTACTAAAACCGCATATGGTAAAACAGGTACTAAAACGCCCGTCTTGCCTTCCATTAATGCTTCTAAAATATTTGCATGTATCTCCACTCCGTACATCTGAGCACCTTTTTGTACTGCAACATTGTAGGAATCCTGCATACCGGGTGCATAAGCTCCCACGAAAACAATCGAGCCTGCAAATGCTCTTGCATCTATTTTTCCCTCTATCACATCGCACATAGAAACCGTCTCATATGCTCCGCTTTTACCGGAAAATGTAAACGTAAATATATTATTCCCAAAAGTCATTGGCCAAACGGGCTGCGTTCCCATAACCTCACAGTATTTATGATAGACTGCTAAAGAAAGCGAATCTATTGTCTCACCTTCATAATAAGCATCCAGCATAGCTGAACGAATATAACCGTCCTTATCCTGCACTGTATTGGCAAAACCATAACCGGAAGAAGTCTTCAAAGCTTCGTATGGATATTCCACCATCTCTACATGAGCATTATCAACCGCCAAAGTACCCTCTTCTGTCAAATCCACCTTAGCCTTATGTACCAGATTTGCAGCAGTAATCACATTACCGCCTTCTTCACACACCTGTGCAAAATACGCATCAGAAGTTTCATCCACTTCACTGATATACATAATATCGAATGCGATAACAGATGGCCTTAATACCTCATCCTGATTTAAAACCTCCACCAGTTTCGCCGGAATTTCACGGTTCCAAGTCTTAATATCCCCGTATGCTGCCAGTGTTTTTTCATCAATGGTAATAATTTTAATATTCTTATTCGTAGTAGAAACGGTCTGATACAATGGGTCTGCTATCATCTTATCTACCGAATATAATACCTGCGTATAGCTTGTCACAAAAGCCACTACAGCAATCAGTACTGCCACTCCCCAGTAAATCAACTTTTCCTTTTTCATTTTCATAATTTTTCTCCCTGTTTTCGAATACTTTTGCCCATCCCTGGAAATAGTAAACATAAAAATTGCATTCCTTTGGAGGTCTCTATGTTTCGTAAAAACTTTATCATCTGTGGTCTAACCGGCTGGTGTATAGAAATCATTTTCACATCCCTTGGTGCATTCTTGCGCCAGGATATGCGTCTGATTGGTCAGACATCCCTCTGGATGTTCCCCATCTATGGGCTCGCTGCCTTTATTAAACCGGTTTATGACTCCATCAAAAAACTGCCTATGCTCCTGCGCGGCAGCATCTACACCTGCGGTATCTTCACCTGTGAATACATCACCGGTATGTTATTAAAAAAACACCAACTATGCCCATGGGATTATAGTCAGTCTCCAGTCAACATAAATGGTGTCATTCGCTTAGATTATGCCCCTTTTTGGCTGCTTGCGGGATTACTTTTTGAACGAATCGTCACCCGCAAAGAATAACTTTATGCCTCGTCCAAATGGATGTGGTCACAATCACAGTCATCACCATCTACAATTGCACCAATATCCATTGTATTAAGCGTACGTCTCTTAATACGTGCCTCTTCCGATGCTTTTAAGATATAATTCTTAATCTCTTTTGCTTTTTTAATATGAACCAAATGAATCTCAGGATTGGTTACATCACCGGTATAGCAGATAACGGTTCCCAAGCCAAACATTCTCTCTGCTAACGTTGTTACCAACTTTACATCCTGGATTCGATACATATAGCAGTCATTCTCTTCTGTTTTTAACAAACCATCCTGAATCGTCAGCATACTTGGTTTAATCATATATTTCGTAAAAGTCCATGGAAGTCCAAAAAACAACAAACGCTTACGTTCCACATACACTTCCTGCTCTTCTGCTTCCTCTGCAACAACATTTTTTAATTCCTCTGCCATATTCTCTATTCTCCTTTACATATATTCCACTTTTACACAGTGCTCACTCACGAGACTTTGTCTCGTTCGTTCACGGGCAGTCGCCCATTTTTTCCGCGGTATTCTCTCATACCTTACGCAGTGCTCACTTGCGAGACTTCGTCTCGCTCGTTCACGGGCAGTCGCCCTATCAGACCTCATATAATCAAGTCTGACTGCAAGCAGTCATCTTGACTATATTTCGGTCTGGCACTGCTCGTTGCTTTATGAATATTGTACTTCACATTTGGCTCAACTGCAATAAATTTTCTAACTATTTCATTCCAAACAATTTTTCCTTGCAAATACAATTTTTTGGATATATACTTAAAAAAATACGTAAAAAAGGAGTAATTTTATGCGACATTTAATGAGTCCTTTAGACTTCACTGTCGAAGAGTTAGATACCCTTTTGGATTTAGCCAGCGACATCGAAAGTCATCCGGAAAAATACGCTCATGCCTGTGCCGGCAAAAAACTTGCCACATGTTTCTATGAACCAAGTACAAGAACACGACTTAGTTTTGAAGCTGCCATGTTAAATCTCGGCGGTTCTGTTTTAGGTTTCTCCAGTGCAGATTCTTCATCCGCAGCCAAAGGAGAAAGTGTTTCCGATACAATTCGCGTTATTTCCTGCTATGCAGATATTTGTGCAATGCGTCACCCAAAAGAAGGTGCACCATTAGTAGCTTCCATGAAATCTACGATTCCAGTTATCAACGCCGGCGACGGCGGTCATCAGCATCCAACCCAGACATTAACTGATTTATTGACAATCCGTTCTTTAAAGGGTAACTTTGCGAACATGACCATCGGTCTCTGCGGTGATTTGAAATTCGGACGTACCGTACATTCCTTAATCAGCGCTTTAATCCGCTATCCAAATGTACGCTTCGTACTTATTTCACCGGAAGAATTACGCATTCCAAATTACATTCGTGAAGATGTATTAGAGGCAAACAACATTCCTTATACAGAGGTAGAACGTTTAGAAGATGCTATGCCGGAACTTGATATCTTATACATGACCCGCGTACAGAAAGAACGTTTCTTTAACGAAGAAGACTACATCCGTTTGAAAGATTTCTATATCTTAACCAAAGATAAAATGGATATGGCAAAAGAGGACATGTTAGTACTTCATCCACTTCCTCGTGTCAATGAAATCTCAGTAGAAGTTGACGACGACCCAAGAGCTGCCTACTTCCGTCAGGCACAGTATGGCGTTTATGTGCGAATGGCATTGATACTCACATTATTAGGAATCGAAGTATAGGGCTAAATAACTTATTTCTGTATCACATACAGAAGCTACCGATTTCAAAAACAGGAAGAAAGGAAACATAGATATGCTTACAATTAGCGGAATTCAGGAAGGTTTCGTTCTCGACCATATTCAGGCCGGCATGAGCCTTCAGATTTATCATGATTTGAAATTAGACGAGCTTGATTGCACTGTTGCTATCATCAAGAACGTAAAAAGTAATAAAATGGGCAGAAAAGACATTTTAAAAGTAGAATGTTCCGTAGAAGCCCTCGACCTTGACATCTTAGGTTTCATCGACCACAACATTACTGTCAATGTCATCAAAGATAACACCATCGTAGAGAAGAAAATTTTACATCTTCCAAAACAGATCAAAAATGTTATCAAGTGTAAAAATCCTCGTTGTATCACTTCTATTGAGCAGGAACTTGACCAGATTTTCACACTGGCAGACCCAGAAAAAGAAGTATACCGCTGTATGTACTGTGAGGAAAAGTACACCAATAAGAAAAAGAAAAAACACTAGGAATTTAAAATCCCCACTGCCTACACAATCATGTGTGGGTAGTGGGGATTTTGTTTATAATTCAAAAATATTACGGTGTTCGTACTTCAATAAACTCAATTTCTCCAGTTTCCATATATACGTTACAACTAGCCGCATATGGCCATTTTCGACCTGAAGTTAATACTAATTCATTCACTTTTGTAATATCATATATTGGTGCCGGTTTATCGCTCACACCAACAAAACAATTCATAATACCTTTCTCATCTTCCCCCCAAGCGGAGGTTGAATTGTCAGCATGTTTTTTACAAAATTCATATCCGAGCCGATCAATACAAGCACGTATACCTATTTTTTTTGCTTCATTTGCAGTTAACATATATTTACCTCCTTCTTTAAATATCATCGAACAAGTTTGCAGAAAATTCTCTTTCTGCTCCTGTAATATACGAAACAATAATACTACTTTTTTGATCAATATATCTCAAAAAATCTCTGTCATCCTGTGATGGTTCTATTGTCTCAAAATCTGGATGTGTATGAGCAATAAGTCTGAGCTTTTTTGTTTTTAATAATTCTAATAACTCTTCGTTAAAATTGCAATGCCGTTCAATACCATGAAAAAGAATATCCTTCGTTTTTCCTCTCAAGATGGCAAACTCATGATGTGTACTAGCTGATAAATAAGCAATATCCTTTGTGGTAATGCTATCTCGTTCAAAAGCAGCCCAATCATTTGAATTTGGCACTCTATTCAAAAAATTCATTCTTTTAGGTGTCAAACCTGCATCTCCATTTCGAATCGCTTCTAATGAAGTTTTCATTGATGCAGATGACGAAAGAATTACTTCCATTAACTCATCCATATATCTTCTCCTTGTACACCTACGCACGCATCATAAATATGGTATATTAGAGAGCATAATAGCATTTATTTTACCACATTTCAACTATCTTTTCTATATAAATATTATATCATATTTATTGACACATAATCACTCTTTTTTGCAACTATTTTCAAAAAATGCTACCAAACATTCGTCTGATAGCATTCTTTGCTATAATTTCTTTCATTACTACACTTCTCGTAGCTTAAAGCTCATCCGTTCCACTTTTCAATGTCTTACCATCAAAATCCTTGATAATAGGCGTAGATTTATATACATTTGCTTTTTTCGCATACGTTTTGTCTACTGCTGTCATCTCAAGTAATAAGAAATCCTGCTGCTCGATTGCAAAATATACTGTATAACTTCCGTTAAAGTTACCCTTTCCTGTTACAATTACTCTCGGTGCCGTTTTTGTTACGGAACCATCATTCACCTTTGCATTATTTTTGTAACTAACTGTGTAATCTTTCCCCTTTGTTAAGACTACATTGCCAAACATTACTACTGGTTCAGGTTTTACTCCACCTTTTACATATTTGTAACTTTCATTAATTGATACAGAAATCTTGTTATTCTCTAGCGTAGCGATATTATATGCTTTGATAGCAAACGTTTTCTTTAATGTGCCCGTATACTGACCAATACCTGTAAACACTATTGTAGCAGTACCCTTATTTTCATTCTTTAAATAATTTATAGTATAATCTGTACCTTCTACAAGTTCTGTTGTTATTTTGTTTGCTGTAATAGTAAGGGCTGGTTTACTTTCCCACATATCAGCAGTAATGGCTTCGCCTGTATACATAACAGCCTTAGGAATACCCGTTACTTTCGCTTTACTGATTGCTGTACCAGTGATATTAAATGTGATACTTTTTGTACCAACGTAATTACCCATGCCAGTTACTGTAACAGTAGCCTTACCAACATTAACATTGTTATCGTATGAAACTGTATAATCCGTACCTTTCACAAGTGTTGTCTTACCATTTTTAACAGTCACTTCTGGCTCAATCGCTTCACCAGTATATACCTGATTTTTAATCTTTGTAATCGATACCTTACTCATTAATGTCGCTTCCGTAATAGTAAGCATAACGATACGCGTTCCATCATATCCTCCTTTGCCTGTAAACGTATACTCCGTATCCACACCAGCAATCCAAATCCCCTCTGGAATCGCATCTACTCCACCTTGCGGAATGTCTTCCGGAAGAACCTCCCCCGTCTCTGGCATCGTGTAGGTAAATGTCACCACATTGCTATCATACCAATCTTCTTTAACGGCGAATGCTTTAATCGTTACATTTTTCGTAACTTTAATTGGTCCACGATATAAGATACTTTCTGTAGTTGGTTCAGAGCCATCTACTGTATAATAAATGAGTGCACCAGCATTTTCTGTCCATAAAGTAAGCTCTGTTCCTTTATAGACTTCACTTCCTGACGCAATACTTGCCTGTGGTGGTTCAGTCGATGTCTTTTCTGCCCATTTTGCCACTAAGCACAGATTACTTGTAACCGGCGTTGAGAAATCATACAATTCATCATTTAGATACCAGCCTACGAATCGGTATCCTTCTTTTACTGGTTTTGGTGGTTCCGCCACAGTTTTATTCACTGTAATAGCCTGTTTTTCAATCATTGAACCACCGGCAGAGTCAAAAAACACTTCATATAATGCAAGAAACTTAATACCATATCCCTTTGCATAAGTCTCAGCATAAGTACCTGGCGTTCCATAAATAGTTTTTATTGTGTTAAACGCATACCCACCTATCTGCTCCACACTTGCAGGAATATATGCCTTGCCTGATAAACGCGAGCAATTAAAAAATGCAGTTTCGCCTATCCCTATTACACCATCCGGAATTACCAATTCTCCTGTAAAGCCATCACAACCGTAGAAAGCTGACTTCCCTATACCAGTTAGATTTTCCGGAAATTTCAATTCACCACTCAAACCACAGCAAGAATAAAATGCACCGTCACCTATATACCTCAAACTTTCCGAAAATACTAATTCACCAACCATATTATAACAACCGGAAAATGCCCAATCTCCTATGCTTTCCAGGTTAGATGGCAAAGTTAATTCACCTGTAAAACCACTACATCCTTTAAATGCATATTTAGCTATTGATGTCATATCAGGATGCAGAACCAAATTCCCATTAAATCCATAACAAGAATCAAATGCATAACCTCCAACATTTGTTTTTCCCTCAAAAACTAAATTCCCACTAAATCCGGTGCAGCTCTCAAACGCATACAATCCTATCTCTTCAACATTTTCAGGAATGATTAAGTCGCCTGTAAAGCCTCTACATCCGCTAAATGCACCTCCATTAATAATATCTCCATTTATCTTTTTCAAAGTATTCGGTAATACTAATTCTCCCGTAAAACCACAATTGTAAAATGCTCCAGAACCAATACATGTAATACCATTTTCGAGTATCAAATTTCCATCAAATCCAGAACAATTTAAAAATGCATGTAGACTAATATCCGAAACCGTCCCTGGAATAATCAAATCTCCTATAAATTCTGACGCACTAAATGCACTCACCCCAATATTAGTAAGTGTAGTCAGAAGTATCAATTTTCCAGCAGAAGATTTATACTCACAAAATGCTTCTTCTCCAATACTTACTACGCCCTCAGGAATGATTAAATCTCCTTGTCGACTTTCAAAATCATAAAAGGCACTATCACCTATACTTATTATACCCTCTTGAATGATTAACTCCCCGTCACACTCGCTCGAATAAAATGTTCCATTCTCTATTTTAGCTATACTTCCTGGAATAATTAAATCTTCTGTGAATTCACAATAAGAAAATGCATATTTCCCTATACTTTTCACACTTTCGGGTATTACCAAATGTCCTTTAAACGCACTAGCAAATGCCTGAATACCAATGCTCTTGACGCCCTCCGGAATAATTAATTCCCCTGTAAATTCACAATCAAAAAATGCACATTTTCCTATACTTATAACTTTTTTCGGAATTATCAGTTCTCCATTTAATGTACAAGATGCAAAGGCATATTCTCCTATATATGTAATATCCTCGCTTAATTCTAACGTATACCATTCTTCCTCATATTCGAAGTCTCCCGGTTCTAAAGGCGTCTCAGGCACCTCCATATATTTAATCCATGGTTTTTCCCATCTTGTATAATCATACATCGCTCCATGACCATATATTGTAAGTACGTTATCTTTCGTCAATACCCACACCAAGCTATCGCCACATTTACCCAAATCTATAGTATCATCCTTATTTCCAAGAAACATAATACCATTTTCCTTTGCGTAGCGCTCTGCATAGGAATCTACTGTTCCATAAATAAGCGAAAAAACTGATAATGCATTTTCCCCAATTTTTGTTACACTGGAAGGAATAAATATAACTCCTGTCAGATTCACACATTCATCAAATGCAGAACTACCTATTTCCATCACACTTGACGGAATCACAATTTCTCCTGTAAAGTCTCTATATCCACCAAAGGTTCAATCACCTATGCTAGTAACTCCTTCCTTAAATTTTAACGATATAGTATCCTGAATCAATGCCGTTTCAATAGCTTCAAACCATGGTGCTTCTCCTCTAGAATAGTCATCCATCTCACCCGTACCTGATATTGTCAAGACACCATTTCCTGACAAAGTCCATGTAAGATTTTCACCACAACTTCCGGTTGCAAGGACAACATCATCGTATGCCTCAAACATAATATTCTTATCGCTTGCATAACTTTCCGCATAAGACCCCACCAAACCATATATTTTATTTATGGTATTTAGTGATTCTTCACCTATACTAAGCACACTTCTCGGAATATATGCTACACCAGACATTCCACTACAATCTTTAAATGCTTCATCACCTATACTTGTAACGCCTATTGGAATTATTAAATCTCCTATAAAACCGCTGCACATGTTAAATGCAGAACTTCCTATACTCTCTACTGTCTCCGGAATTATCAACTCTCCTATAAAACCTCTACATTCGCTAAATGCGTATTCACCGATTCTGGCAATTCCATCTTCCAATACTAAACTAATTTTTTCTTCCCGATATTCATACCATGGTGGTCCATCATACGATTTATAATCATACATCTCACCCGTTCCGGATATCGTCAATACCCAATCAAGCCCTAGAACCCAAGTAAGATTATCACCACACTTACCACTTCCTACTACTACCTTCTCGTAATCATATTCTACAAACTCAAGTTTATTTTCCCTTGCATAACTTTCTGCACAAGATCCTATCACACCATGAATTGTATGAATGGTAGAGAATACATCCATTCCAATACTCGTAACTGTATCCGGTACAAATGCTCTACCTAATAAATTCGAACACCCAGAAAACGCTTCCGCGCCAATACTTACCATACCGGTCGGAATCATTAGGTTTCCTGTTAGTCCATTACAGTTATAAAATGCTTTCCTACCTATGCTTATCACACTTTCCGGTATATCGAGTTCTCCTTTTAATTCTTTACAACCTATAAATGCATAGTCTCCAATCTTAGACACTCCATTTTCCATCTGCAATGTTACAATTCTTTCGCGGTATTTGTACCAAGGTACAGTTTCCTCCATATAATCATACATCTCACCTGTACCTGATAACACAAAAGTCCCACCCGGATAAAGTGCCCATCTAAGATTCTCTCCGCATTTTCCTGTTCCTATCACACCTTCTTCAAAATTATAATCTATGAAATCAATTTCATTCTCACTCGCATATGTTTCCGCATAGGAAGCCGGTTCTCCATAGATGATATCAATTTCCAATGCCCCTTTTCCAATACTGCTTACATTAGCCGGAATATATGCCACACCTGACAACCCTTTACACCTATAAAAAGCTCCATGCCCAATAGAAGACACATTTTCAGAAAAAACCAAATCTCCGGTTATACGACTGAATTCTGAAAAAGCATAATTTCCAATTTTAGTAATACCATCTGCCAATTTCAGTTCTTTTATATGATTGCGATAAACATACCATGGCGCACTGCCAGCGCTATAATCATACATATCTCCAATTCCAGATATCTCTAATACCCAATCCGTATTTAACGTATAAGTAAGATTCTCTCCACACTGACCACTTATAATTACCTTCATTTCAAAATCGTGTACTATAAATTTTGCACCATTAATCCTTGCCCAATCCTTGACATACGAATCCTCTTCCCCATATATGGTGGTTATTGTATTTAATGCTCCTGCTCCTATCGTTATCACACTTACAGGAATATATGCATTGCCAGACAAACCACTACAGCCGGAAAATGCATATTGGCGAATCCAATTCACACTTGTTGGAATGACTAAGTCCCCTGTTAATTGAGTGCAACCACTAAATGCATATCTACCGATTCGAGTAATACCATGTCCTAACTGTAGCGACCGTATTCCTTCATACTCATACCATGGTGCTTCCCCTTCGGCATAATTATACATATCTCCACTTCCAGTGATTTCCAATACACCCTCTTCATTTACAGTCCATACCAGCTTATCACCACATTTTCCTGCGTCAATGATGGAATCTTCTATATCTGCCCCACTATCTGCTTCAATGAATCGTAGACCATCTTCCAACGCATAAGTTTCTGCATAAGAGCCTTTTTCACCATAAATGATATACTGATTGTATAAAGCATCTAATCCTATACTTTTAACCGTCGCAGGGACATAAGCTTTTTTGTTTAAACCATTGCAGGCATAGAACACTTTCTCCCCGATGTTCTCTACCGCTGCTGGAATAATCAAATTTCCTTCCAAACTACAACAATCAAAAAAAGCACACTCTCCTATATCCGTCACACTCGCTGGAATAGATAGCTCTCCTCTAATACCATAACCTTCATAGAATGCATATGCTCCAATGCTGGTAATTCCACTCTCTATGTTTAAAGTCACCGGATTTTCGACATCACCACAGTAATTATACCAAGGTGCTTCGTATTCTACATAATCATACATCGCTCCGGTTCCAGAAATCGTTAATACTCCATCTTCCAATGTCCATGCGAGATTATCCCCACATGTACCTCCATCTATCTCATCATATTCAAAGTATTCTTGGAATTCCAGCCCCTGCTTATTAGCATAAGTTTCTGCATAGGATCCCGGAACACCAAAAATTATATATATCGTATTAAATCCGGACTGATCTATGCTGATAACGCTCGGTGGAATATAAGCAGTACCAGATAAATATGCACAATCCCAAAATGCACTTGCTCCAATCTGAGTCACTTTTTCCGGGATATATAAATCTCCAATAAAACCCGTACATTTTCCAAATGCCCCGTCTTCTATACTGCGTATACTTTTCGGAAGATGCAGTTCTCCATCGAAACCACTACACCCCCAAAATGCATATTCCCCAATTTCTGTAACTCCATCAGGAATTTCCAATGTTCCGGTAAAACCACTGCACCAACTAAATGCCCATTCACCTATACTCATCCCGTTTGCAGAAAGTACCAGTTCTCCATCGAAACCCATACAATCACGAAAAGCAAAATCTCCTATCCTTATAATACCTTCCGGAATAATTAAGTCTCCGGTAAATCCTCGGCAGCCTTCAAATGCACTATTCCCTATCTCCCTTACACTCTCCGGAATTACTAATTCTCCCGTAAATCCACAACCACAAAATGCGTATTCCCCTATACTCGTCACACTTCCCGGAATCACTAATTCCCCCTGCGAACCCGACAACGGATAGAATGCCCAATTGCCTATATGTGTAATTCCATATTCCAGTTTTAATCCCGTAATTCCGGTCATATTGCGCCATGGATTTTCTTCTTCTGTATAATCATACATCGCTCCGGTTCCGGATATTGTCAATACTCCCTCGGATAATGTCCATGTAAGATTATCTCCACATACACCGGTTATAATGTCTGACTCTTCTTCAATCTCTTCGCTAAGAACTTCCTCTCTAATACTTAATATCTCGGTGTCTGCCAGTATCCCAGTCTCGACTTCCTCCACCTTCGCTTGCACTTCCCCCCTGTATTTCTTCAGCTAACACCGATACATCTACCGAATTAACCGCCATCAATACTGCCAATATCATGCACACGCTTCTCTTTTTCATACGCTAATTGCTCCTTATCTTCATCCCTACCGTTCTAACCTGCGACACTATACTTTTTCATCTTAAAACTATGTAATCACACCTACTTCTTAAATATACTAAACTTAATATATCACGAATTTATAAAATGTTAATCAAAACTCTTCACATGTCCCCAAAATATTTTAAAGTTCAGTCCTCCCCATTGTGTTTGCCGTTTACCAGCATCCCTTAATATTTCCACTCATCCAGCCACACCGCTTCCTGCTCAAGCTTACAATTATTCTCCAACATATACCGCAGCACATCCCGATAGTCCGCACCTACATTAACATCTGCGTATTCTCCATCCAACTTTTTTACCAGACTCTCTATACGCTTTCTGTCATTTTGTGTCAGTGGTTTCGTCTGCTCACTATATTTTTTCAAAACCTCCACATTCATATGAACTGTTTTGAATGGAATGCCTGTCTTTCGCTTCAAGTGCTCATAAATATAAAATCCACCAGCATCAATATCTCCAAAATGCAGATATTCTTTCTCCATATTTTGTTCATACAAACTCATCAGAAATTTTCGCTTCGTGGTATTATGAAAACCACCTAAGTAAATCACAAAATCTTCTGTCGCATTATAATCATGAAAGCTAGTAAGATTCTCGACAGTCACTACCCGCATCCCAAGAACCTCTATGCACTCCAATTCTTTCAAAGATGCTGTAGACAAAGCAATATCTCCTTTTATTTCTGAAAGATTAATTATCTGACCATTTAATGTAATGCTTCCATTTCCTTTTAGGCATACATAGGTAGGGATTTTTACAATTCCACACTCTTCTAACACGGAATCTTTTTCCTGATATTCTCCGTACTGATACATCAGAGCCTGTGCTTTGCCTGCTAAAGTGTCGACTCTCTTTGAATCTGAAAAATGTCTAATTGAAAAATCCCTTATAAATTGTTCCTCTTCATTCGCACAAATAAGCTTTACAATAGTCAGCAAATCCAGATACTCCTGCTTATCTCCATCGAAATATTCTACTTTTTGATTTTTGGAAATCTTTATTTTTTGTGACTCAAAATAAGTATCTAAAACCGAGCATCCTTGAAATTGAAGCATTACATCAAGAAGCCACTCATACAATTCCTTTTTCGGTTCTCTTTTTGCAAATTCATAGCTTCGTTCTAACTGGAATATATTCAATTCTACTGTTTTTATGATATTCGCTCTCTGAAAATGAAGCATAATTAGTCCTATTTCCTGCAATTCATTTAATGCCTCATTAACATCACAAAAATAGTCATATTCCGCATCATCATTGTATCTTGGAAATAATTCCGCAATCCGGCAAGCAAACTTTTGATTTACTATATTTTCCCCCAGAAAGGTTTTGCTTTTTTCATATTTATCCAGCAGTCGTTCTATGACTTTTCTTTGTACATCCTCTTTTCTCAAAAATCATACTCCTCTACAATACTATTTTGCCCTACTCGGATTGCAGTCAGCACCGTGTCGACCTTTTCACCGATAATTTCAATTTTCGCAGGCGGTGTTGCCATAATAACCTGTAAATCCAGACCATTAAAGAAATCCATCATGGAGCCGATTCTCTCATCATCCATTTTATCAAAGGCCTCATCGAGTAGCATAATTCTTACACTATTTCCATAACGATAGATTTGGTAAAAAGAAGCCGCGATAGCCACATAATATGGAACCTGCGTTTCGCTACCACTCTTTTCTCCATAAATATCCGAAAAGCGTTGCACACTTCCGTCTTTCTTACGAATTTCAATATCATAATCCAAATACGAACGATAATCTGTATATTCTTCTACGATCTTTTTACCATTATCATCCTTTGTCATCAGCTTATCGAACAGCTCCGCCATTTCTTCACGATACTGTTCTTCAAATGCTGCCGTCCACAGGTTCAGTCCCTCCTGATTATTTTCCGAGGTAATCATACGATACAAGCCTTCTTTTTTCTTATCAAAGCTAAGCTTAAAATGATAACTATCTTCGCCATAATAAATGCTGTCTAATGCCTTATTCAAATTACGGAATTCGATTCTTGCATTCTCAATAAGTTCTTTCATTTTTGACAGGAAATCACTCTTAAATATCTGCTCACAATCATTCTTCGCCTGATAAAGCTTTTCTTCGTAACGAATCATTTCCACACTTCTAAGCTTCACTGCTGCTTCTCTATACTCCGCAATTCCGCTTAAGCCAACTATAAAATCCTGCGTAAAGTCTGTATTATAGCGATACTGCAAATCCTTCATCACATCTACAAGGACTGCCTTTTCATTTTCATACTGGGAACGCTGCGGCGAAAAATTCTCTGCTATTTTTTTTGCGGTTTTTGTTTTTCTATTCGCATTATATTTTTCCTGCGCTTCCTGGTAAACGCCTCCATCTGCATCAAGTTTTTTCTCTAAATCCGCTACACTTTCAGCCAACAGTTTTTCTTTATTTTTTTGTTCTGTCTCTAAACTTTCCATTTGATTGAAGAGTCTGGCATTTTCACTTGTTAGGCGTTTTTCTGCTCCTGCAACAGTTCTCTTTTCCGTCTCTTTATCTGCTAAATCAATCTGCAGCTGAATCAATGACGGATCATTTGACGCCTTTTTTAATTCTACCTTTTCATAGTCAAGCTGTCTCAGTAGCTCTGCTTTTTTCGTAGGTGAATTTAGATAAAGCTTTAAAATCGTAAAATTGAATTTTTTCTCACTTTCAAGAACATCTGTATATAACTTTATCTCCTCACGCAAAGTACTTCTCTTTTCGATATTTTCTTCCAACCCTTTTCTGGTATTCAGAATCTGCGTTCTATACGCATTCTGTCCAATGTATGGATTCTTATAAGTTTCAGGATTAAGATGTCTTACTACATATCCCTGATACACCATACACTGTGGAGTAATCGCTATCTCATAATTTTCCAGCTCGCTTACCCTTTCACAACGGATTACTCTGCCCAGCAAATAATTAGCATATGCCTTTGCATATCGATTCTCACTTTTTACCACATAAGCTAACGAAGCATTATTTATTTCATCACGCATCGGTATCTTTTTCGTGTTAATGATACCTGCTGTGTGAATCTTCCCACGCTTTCTCTCGTAAACTTCCAATGCAACATCATAGTACTGTGGCTCAACAATCAAATAAAACTTCTGCTTATTAAAATACCCCTCAATTGCATTAATCCATTTCTCATCTGTGATTTCCAAAAGTTCCGCAAGAATATACACTTTAGATTGAATCTTTCGTCTTTCAAATTCCTTTTCAATTGCAGTTTTTAAAAGAATCGTCTGTTCCGGGAAATTAAGTCTTCTCTTTTCCAGTTCCTTCAACCTGCTTTGTAATTCATTAATGGTGATTGTAAACTGATTCATAGCATTGCAAAGTCCGGCGTATGTAAGACGTATCTCTTCCAACTGATTACACTGAAACGCTTCTATCTTCTCTATAATCTTTCCTTTTTCTTTTATAGCCTCCTCAGATGCAAGCATAGACAATTCGGTATTCGAAAGCAGTGTATACTGAATTTTTGTCATACACTGTATATACTGTTTCATCGCTTTTATCTGTTCATTTAATCTCTTCTCCTGATCTTTCTGCACAGAAATTTCGCTTTCTAACTGAAAGATTCTTCTTTTTGTATCCTCTATCAATTTATTGGATGAATTAGATTGAATTGCCACATTGATAGCTATGATTTGCTCATCTAATGCCACAAGTTTTTGTACAACTAATTCCAATTCCTGTTTATTTGATTCTATAGATTGTCCTTTTAAACGAATCTCTTTTTTGATGTCTTCCAACTCCCTGGCAAGTGCATCTTTGTTTGCTAATGCCAACAGAATATCATTAACTTGGATATCGTATTCTTTCTTTTCAATTTTATCATAAGTACCTAATATATTTTCTAATGCAGCATATTGCTTTTGTGCACGTTCTAATAAATACTCCAATTCGCTTAAAGTCTCTATATTTTCCCGCAATGATGCCACATCTATCTTCGTCTCTGACAGCACAAATTTATTTATAAATTCCTTTACATTATCCATTGGCTTGAAAGCCAGCGACTTTGGTATAATATCAAAGAACTTATCTTCTAAATTACCTAATCTTCTCTTAAATCTATCACGGGCAGCATTTTTCTGTTCAATATAACGAATACGTTTACCGTCCACGCGAAATTCATCTGCCAATGCAGGGCGATTGTTTACAATAAAAGATAAATCTTCTAATCGGCATTCCTCAACATACCACTTAGTAATCACGGCACTTTCTTCATCCTGTGATGTCATATGTACACCAATTACAAAATAACGATTCCCCTTTTCCTCATAAAATTCTAATGCAACATTTGCAGGCACTACATTTTTTCGTAAATAGGCCTCCCCCACATTACCCACTTTACAACGCACATATCCCTTTAAGCTACGATTACCTTTCTCATTAGCAGCCACGTTAAAACGGCGTGTATTTGTAGTAAGTACTAGCTGAATTGCATCTAAAATTGTAGATTTTCCTGCCGTATTTTCTCCACTCACCAAAGTAGACCCATTTAAGGATATCCTCTCATTTTCAAAATAATGCCAATTTATCAATTGTATTCTGGTTAAAATCTTTTTCTGATTATCCATAGCTGTATCCCTACTCTTCTTCCCCCTCTGTCATAGCATCTTTGTTCATTGCATAATCTTTTAATTTTCTTTCTGTCATTTCATAATACTCATTTACATTTTCCACTGTAACAGCCATTACAATGGACGGGTAAATAATAATTCTGGCATCTGCCTGATTCACATCAGCATCCAAATTTTGTATCAGATTATATTTGCGAAAAATTTTGACAAAATTCCGTTCCATTCCTTTATCCAGCTGTGGTTTTGCCTTAATCTTCAGCATCGCATATTTCTCGCGTATCTCTTCCATAATAACGGTTACCTCTTCTGAAAAAGTCGCAAGTTCTTTTCTTTTTTCAATATAGAGAAGTCTTAGAATCAAAAGTAAGATACTCTCATACTTGGTCAATTCAAGCCTTCCTGTTCCGAACTGATTTACCAATCCTATTACCCCCTGATCCTCATTCACCTTTACGTCATAACCTAACAAATCAAAATATGTAACAAACATTTCCAAATTCTGTTTTACAAACATATAGTCTTTCTTGGTGTCTTCCTTTTTTTTCAGAAGAAAACTGTGATTTAATAATTTATTCGCAGCTATACGAAATTTTTCTTTCTGTGCCACAGATTCGTTTAGTATTTCAAACATAATTGTTCCTACCTTTTTATTATCTCAAATAACGGAAATTCGTATCCCAAACGTTTTACCCTTTTATCTGTACGTTTTATCTCATAATTATTTGCGCGATTTCCTGCATAAATACTAATATAAATAATTCGAATCAAATCCCGCTTTGTTTCAATTGGAATTTCTTCTACTGACATTTTCTCTTTGCCTTCTAACAAAGAAACCACATACTCATTTATATTTTTTCTTGAAAAACGTGTTCTGTTCTTCATTCTGAGAGCCTCTTTATAAAACAAGCGTTCTTCTTGCGACATTGCTACTGTTCCCGACATGTCATCCACAACACTGTTCTTTTTGGTTGCCGGGATAGCCTGCAGGGATTCCGGTGAAATATATCTTTGAAAATAAATACTACAAACCTCTGCCAATTCTCTGGAAGCTTCCTCGCTCACTTCCTTCTCTTCGTTCATTTCCTCTGCTAATAAATCTAAAATCCTAGAGAGCTTCCCTTCCATGTTATTTCCTGTTGCCAGCTTAAATCTTGCTCGCATAACAGCATTTTTCATATATCTGGCGTGCTTATAATCAATTTCTTCGATAATCTCATCCAACCGGTAGAACATGGATTTGACATCCAGCAAATCCATTACGATGTTATCATACGCCACATCATAATCACTTTCCTGTTCAACCTCCATATACCCTGCCACAGCCCGTTCCATGATGCTACTACTTTCTAAAATTTCGTCTATTTTCTCAATAATAGAGCTTCGAAAATAGGAAATGTTATCACTCGTTTTCATACGCAAATATGCTTTTGACCCAATATTTTTATGATACTCAAAAAAATGGTCTATAATCTCCGAAGCACTCATTTCATTCGTCTGCTTATCCATATGTCGCTTGATACTTACACTCAGCTTTTTCAATTCTGAAATCAGTCTCTCCGTATTTTCCTTTACACCCTTTATGATTAATTCGTATGGTTTGGCATACAAATCTTTGTTTTGGAGACTCGCGTGAATCTGTGAAATAATCCCCTGGTATTCTGCCTCTTCTTCTTTGATAATACGATTCATACTTTCAATAATCGGAATGGCATACTCATACAACACCACATTCAGCTGATGATTCTTTTCCTGCTCATATTCTATCCAACCACAAGACTTTAGTGAGGCAATAATTGCATTTGCCTTTTCTCTTGCATCACGAATATAGTTTTGCTCATCAAATGTCATTTCATTATCGTCAGTTTCAAAATATGCCTCTAAGGTTTTAACCACACTCTCTCTATTTACTCCATACGAAATTTCAGGCTTAAACGAATTAAAAATCAACAAAATACAATCGGCATACTCCATTTTATATTTACTTGTAAGTGGTTTAAAAAAATCTTCCGGCAAAACATGAAATAAATTATTCATCCTTTTGTTCCCAAATGTGCTCCTTTACTACTGATGATTATACTTCTTTCTATCCCTTCTTGAGTCTGTCTAAATAAACATTGCCATATACACCGGAATATAAGTAATACCATCCTCATATCTCAAATCTTTGGTATATATAATATACCTATCTTCCATTTTTAACTGATATTTCTTAACAAGATAATCAAACGACTTATGCGATTTATACCCTGACGATTTTACTTCAATTGGACAGATTTTCTTCTTTTTTACTGTCATAAAGTCGATCTCATACTTTTTTTCTTTCTCGTTTTCTTCCGGTTTATATAAATATTCATGAAAATACAACTCATGACCAGATGCCCGCAACATCTGTGCAACCATATTTTCTAAAATCATTCCCTGATTAATTCCCAGATCATCAATAATCAATGCTTTATATAAATCTTCATCTGAATTATCTCTATTTTTCATAATCTGTGATACCAATAAACCCGTGTCACCCATGTAAAGTTTAAAATTACTTCTATCTGCAAATAATGCCAAAGCAACCTCCGGCTTTGTTACATTAATACACTCATTCCCTATCATGGATTCAGCTACAAAGCTTACTGCATCAACATAGTTTTGATAACGGGCATTTTTGTCTATTAATGAAAACTTGAAATGTGAATTTTTATTTTCAAGCTGTTCCGGAATTGTTTTAAAAACAACAGATGCTTTTTCACGATTTTCCTTATCATATTTTGCCAAATCTTCCTCGTACAATTTTAAAATATTACGCTTAACAAAATCAATCTGGGCAAAATTTTTACCTGCAACATACGCTTCTACTGCCTGCGGCATCCCTCCGACGACCATATATGTTCGGAAGGTTTTCATCACTTTTCGATGGATTACATCTCCCAATGGTTTTCTTTTCTCAAAAGCTCTTTTCATTACATCGTATGTGATATTATCCTCTAATGCCCATAAGTACTCCTCAAAATCCATTGGATACATCTTAATTCGATATTCCTCTGAAGGAATAAGGATATCCTGTACATTTTTTCGTATTGAGATAATAGAACCCGTTTCAATATATTCATATCTTCCATCTGCGACGAGATATTTTATTGCCTGTCTGGCTATCGGGAATAATTGAACCTCATCAAAAATAAAAACGCACCTTTTCCCTTTTAAACTCCTGCCTTTCAACAAAAACAAATTCCTAAAAAAGGTATCAAGGTCATCCATATTTTCAAGAAAATTATTTCTTATCTCTTTTTTCTCTTTAGCAAAATCAAGAATCATATAATCATCATATTCTCGCTTAGCAAACTCCTCTACAACAGTACTTTTTCCGATACGTCTAGCACCTTCTAATAGCACTGCTGAAGTTCCTGCTGATAATTCCTTCCATTCTAAAAGCTTATCATATACTTTCCGCCTAAAAACCATATAAACACACCCTTTTCTCAATATTCTAGCTTTATTATATCACGAATTTTCAAAATGTATACTACACATTTTTAACGAATTTTCAAAATGTATACTATGCATTTTTAACGAATTTTCAAAATGTTTCACTACTTCAAGTTCCAACAAAAAAAGAATGCCACCCAACATTTCAAGCAACATTCTTTTTCCATCTTTACATATTAATACAAAAATATCCATTCCTGGTCAAGTCTGCACGCCCTTCAATACCTAGCACGGTCTACAGCAACAGCAATTACAGAACATATTAAGCAACAACATACTAAGACACCAGCTACCCGAACTTGCATATGGACGTTCATAGCCACTTCCCATGTTCGTATACCATGTACCACCATACTCCAAATGCTCTAAAAACTGACGATACTGGAAATTGCTCGGTTCCATCTGCACTGCAGCCTCGGCATACTGTTTTGCCATAATATTATTACCAAGCCCCTGATTGGCCACGGCACTGTAATAATACCAACGGGCAGTCCGCTCTGATGCTGTCATATTATTCAATACATTAAGTGCTTCTCTATAATAACCATTGGAAATATAATTCGCTGCAGCACGCATCTGTGTAGATTCGGTATCACCTGCAGAACCATAGCCTGCATTGTTATAACTGTAGCGATAACCTGTGCCACCATAGCCATAACCCGGCCCGCCACCATAACCATAGCTGCCACCAGACTGCTTCTCCTTCATAATCTGGTCATACGCCTGCTGTACTTCCTTAAACTTTTCCTCTGCCGCTTCCTTATTCGGATTATTCACATTCGCATCCGGATGATATTTACGGCTAAGGGTTCGATATGCTTTTTTTATTTCATCGTCTGAGGCACCCGGAGTCACGCCGAGTACCTGATAGGGATCTCTCATTTTTTCCTCTTCTCTTCTAATTTTTTCTTTTTCAACTGCAAATACTCATATTTTGTCCAGACACCGGAATATAATACATTTCTGGAAATCTCTGCATGCATTAAAATCGGCAGACGTTCAAAAGACTTCGCACACTCTGATATCATACTCGTTAAAAGCAATTTACACAAGGTCTCAAATTCCTGTGTGTCCTCTTTTTCCATAAAGCGAAGCGGATTATACGCGTTTCGCTTCTTGTCCTTCTCTAAATCTTCATAGGCATCCATCAGATAAATAAACTTGCCCATGTAAAAACCTAATGTCCGCAATTCTTCTTTCCAGACATCATCTTTCCAACAAAAAATCTCGCCCAGCATCTCTCCGGAAAGACCACTGACTATATCTAAATTCTGCTCACCATGGCCTTCTAACTCTTCCGTTTTCCGCATGTAGTGTTCTAATGCTGCAACCTGACGTGGATATTTGTTCATGATACGAGCATAATCCTTGTCCAAAATCCTGACAAGTGCTTTTTTCGCATAAGAATGATCATCCTTCCAGTCATCCACAAGATTATGATATGCTAAAATCAAATTCATATCCGCCGCATACTCCGTCGCCTCGTTGATATAAGCCGTACGGCGTTTCGTCGGATGAAGAGGACAGGTAAATTCTATCTCTTTATTCTCCAGCTCATACAATCCGGTCAAAAGCACAATCAAAAAAGTCAAATCATAACTGAGCATCATCTGCCCCTTCGTACCGCAGTCTGCTTTTAACTGACGGCACAAGCCACAATAATAAGATTGGTAAGCACTCTTATTCTCTTCTGATAATACCGAACCATTGATGTTAATATATCCAAACATCAGAACTTCTCCTTAAAACTAGCTCTTCTTTACAAATTCTTTTTTACACTTTGGACAGGTTATACAAATCTTACCTCTGCCCTTTGGTACACGGACTTTCTGCTTGCACTGTGGACATTTAAAAAACCGATGTGTTTTACTTTCTGCCATATGCTTTTTCATTAAATTCCACTTTGCCACTGCTTTATAACGTAATGTCAAATACTTCTGGTTCTCAGCATAGCGCTTTGGTATATTTCTGGAAAACATACGAAAATAATTATATCCAATTAAAAATACACCGCCCCAGTAAAAAACCTTCCATTTCAAAATAAGATATAACACCAGACACACCAGTGTCAGACCGGAAATAAATCTGCCCAATTCATCGCCGCCATGTCTGCCAACCATAAATTGCTGTGTTTTACTGTTTAAACGGTACATCATTCCTTGTAATTTCTGCTTCATACAATCCTTCTTTCACAATCTGTAATTATTTCATCTTTTTTAACTCTGTATCACACTCTATGCACATGATGCAATGTCAACCGCAACCAATTAAAGCGGTATCAATGCAATGATACCGCTTTATATTACTTCTTCCAAAAACTTCCGTCAATGGTTCTATTGTCTTTTAAGAAACATTTTATAATTTGATAATAATTCTATTCTTCTTTTAGAAGATTCTCACTCGTTGTTCCATTCGCTCAGAATCCTGTGCATATGCAATCGCTGTATCCATACTAATCTGGCTTCGCATATACATATCCAAAATTGCATCATCCATCGACTGCATACCTTCTTTTCGACTCGTTGCAATCACACTTGAAATCTGATGATTCTTTCCTTCTCGAATCAAATTCTTAACCGTCGGGTTTGCCAATAAAACTTCATATGCAGCAATTCTTCCTCTCACATCAGAACGAGGTAGCAACTGCTGCGCAACCACGCCTCTTAAAACTGCCGCTAACTGCACGCGAATCTGTTGCTGCTGGTGAGGTGGAAATACTTCAATCATTCTGTTAATCGCATCTGCCGTATTACCGGTATGTAACGTTGATAAAACAAGATGTCCCCTTTCTGCCGCAGAAAGCGCCATGGAAATCGTATCTACATCCTGCAACTCACCAACTATGATAACATCTGCATCCTGACGCAATGCCGAACGGATTCCGTTGGCGTAGTTCTCTGTATCCATGCCAATCTCCCGCTGGCTTACGATAGATTTTTTCTGAGAATGCAAATATTCGATAGAATCTTCAATTGTAATAATATTCTTGTAATCGCGTTCTGCGATTACATCGATAAGACTGGCTAAAGTAGTAGACTTACCACTGCCCGCTGTACCGGTCACTAAAATCAAACCTCTTTTACGATTTGTCAATTCTACAAAAGATTCCGGAATACCGATACTTTCCGGAGTCGGCACCTCATAAGAAAGCATACGAAGCGAAACTGCATAGGTACCACGCTGACTAAATACATTCACACGCACACGTGAAAAACCCGGAACAGAGAATACAAAATCAAATTCTCCCATATTCTCTAAGTCTTTCAACTGCTCTTTGGACAAAATATCCTTTAATATAGCATCAATATCTGCCGGTTTTATCAGTTCCTCATTCTGTGGAACCAAACGACCATTGATACGCAGCATTAACGGACTTCCCGGAGCTATATGAATATCCGACGCATCTATTTCTTTTGTCAATCGTAAAATTTCTTCTATCGTCATTATAATTACCTCATAAATGAGCATCTAAATGTGAATTTGCTTGCAAATTCTCTGCATCTGAGCGGGTTCGTCAGACTTTAGGCTGACGAACATATTTCCACTCCGCGAAGTATGCATCCTCTCGGAGAGGCTGCTTTGAAAAAACAGCAAGCAGGCCTGTGAGCCGGGTTCTGTTCAGGAACCCTAAAGATTCCTGCGATAATCATCTATCTAGAACAACTGTTGCCAGTTGTCTCAAGCGACCTACCTAAGACTAGCGGGCCACGTCAACGCCTTTATTCGGTCTTGCTTCGGATGGGGTTTACATATGCCCTCTCTGTTACCAGCGAGGCGGTAGTCTCTTACACTGCCCTTCCACCCTTACCAGATTGCTCTGGCGGTTCATTTCTGTTGCACTTTCCTTGGAGTCACCTCCACCGGACGTTATCCGGCATCCTGCCCTATGAAGCCCGGACTTTCCTCACCTGCGGTCTTTCGACACTTGCAGCCGCGATTATCCAACCTACTTGCCATTATAAACTTTTCTGTATCATATTCTCATAGTCTGTGCAGTAAATAAACAGACCAACTGAAAGTTACCCGACATATAAATACATCGTCCCGATTTACAAATATATCTTACTTTATTCGCACTGTCAAATTATATTTTTCAAAATCATTCTAACTATTCAATGCACCATTCACAAAATCATCTCTTCGAGACTTTCCTTTTAACAATTAAAACAACTTCCACCAATGAATTCACGTAAAACAGAGTTCGGACTCACTCCGTCTGCCGGCATTGGCAGGAAGTAATCCAAAAATTTGAGTAAACGTTTTGCTTCCAAATACCCCGGTTCACTCTTATCAATTGCAAAAAGCAATGGCTCCGCATATATCTTTAATACTGCCAATTCATAAATCAATGCAGAATTAAACATCACATCTGCGCCTTCCTGGAATGGGAAAATGTATTTTTCTTCTCCTCTACGGACAGAATCCCACATGTTAATCGTTTCAACCGCTGATGTACCTCTTGTTCTCGCATCACGCACAATACGACGAATTAAGCGGGCATCCGTTGTCGGAAGGCAATTGTGCTCATCTATATTCAACTGTGTCAATGCACTGATATATATCTTAAACTTACTCTCTTCCGGAAGTGAATAAGATAGTTCCGGATTCAAACCGTGAATTCCTTCAATTACGAGCACATCCTCTTTATGTAACTGTAGGAAACGATTTCGATACTCTCTTTTTCCGGTCTTAAAGTTAAACGTTGGAAGTTCCACTCTTTTTCCGGCTAAAAGTTCCTGCATATCATGATTAAAAAGTTCTACGTCAATTGCACCTAAGCACTCTAAATCATAATTACCAAACTCGTCTTTCGGACATTCACTTCTATTTTTATAATAGTTATCCAATGGAATCGGATGTGGCTTCAACCCTTTCGCCTGTAACTGAACAGACAAGCGATGAGAAAAGGTCGTTTTTCCGGAAGAAGACGGTCCTGCAATCATAATAAACTTTCTTCCACCGGTCTCCACAATCTGCTGTGCCAGATTACCAATACGCTGTTCAAACAACGCCTCCTGCGTTAATATCATAGACTGCGTATTACCTGCCGCAATCATATCATTTAACGCACCGATACTATCGATATCTAACATCTTGCCCCAATCTCTGGAAGATTTTAAAGTATGGAAAAGCTTCGGTCTTGGCTCATATTCAGCCACTTTTTTCGTATTATCCCCCGGGAATAACAACATAAAACCTTCTGCTTCCTCACGCAAATCATAATACTTCAAAAAACCGGTAGATGGTGCCATATAACCATAAAAATAATCTCTGTAACCATCCAGATTATAAATATTCACACGGGAACTTCTACGATAGCGGAACAATCTTGCTTTATCGTACATCGCCTGTTCCTTAAACAGCTTCACCGCTTTTTCAGTCTTAAGACTTTCCTTGATAAGCAAAATATCTGCTTCTACCAGACGATCCATCTCTTCTTTTATCAGAGTCACCGCATCTTCCAGATAAATCACCGCTTTTTCTTCTGCATCCGTTTTTTCTACCAATTCACAATAATATCCCTGTCCAATGGAATACTTCACACGAACGTCTATATTACGTGCTCCCCATAGATTGTGAATAGCTTTCTGCATCAGTAAAATCACACTCCTGCGATATGCTCTTCGTCCGGTCTTATCTGCTGTAGTAACAAAAATTAATTCTCCGTCTGTATCCGCCTTTTTGCCAAGTTCACGCAAACGATTATTTATTAACACCAAAATAATATCGTCTGCATCTTCCTTCTGATATTCCTTTGCAATCTGAAGATAAGTAGTTCCGGAAGAATATAGCTTTTCTTCCCCGTTTATGACCAGTCTTACTTCTTTTTCTGCCATGCAAAAACCTCCCCTCTACTGTCCACAAGTGTTTATCATTCAAACGAACTACACTTGCATTCTGTATACACTTCTCCTAAAAATACGTCTTCGCTTCGCGATTTAAACGTAAAACTTCTTCTACCTCTGCAATACGTTCTTTTGTCTTATCCGAAACAGCGGTCTGCGACAGATTCCCCAAAATCCCTGTGTACAGTTTTTCTTCCCGCTCCAGATATTCTTTTAAAACGCTATGTTTCTGCTCTAATAAATGTTTTCCATAACGGCAGAATAACAGATTTTTAGCATTCTTTGTATCTATCACATTCTGATAAGCCACACGCATCATCGGATAAAATTTCTCATCCTCTAATACCATGTTTTCTTCTAAAATTACATATCCGTTCGACCAAAGATATTCTCTGACTCGTTCCAGTTCAGACTGTGGCTGTAAAACTAACTCTTTTGCCTGTCTGCACACTTCTTTCCCATCTTCTAAAATGTGCATAACAAGACCACCGCCCATACCTGCCACAAGCACGGTATCCACCTCCCCAGGTGTAAGTGCCGCTACCCCGTCAGACAATCTGGTCTCTATGTAATCCTTTAGTCCATAAACCGCAATGTGCTCTTTTGCCCGCTCTAAAGGACCGGCGTTGATATCCATAGCAATCGCCTTGTGAATACGCTTTTCCTGCAGCAGATAAATCGGAATATAACCATGATCGGTCCCCACATCCGCTAATATATTCCCATCGGTTACAAAAGATGCCACTGCTAATAATCTATTCGATAATTTTACCATTATTCTAAATAATCCTTTAACTTACGGCTTCTGCTTGGATGACGAAGCTTACGCAATGCTTTTGCTTCAATCTGACGGATACGTTCACGAGTTACGTTGAATTCTTTACCAACTTCTTCCAATGTGCGTGCACGTCCATCCTCTAAACCAAAACGGAGTGTCAAAACTTTCTGCTCACGTTCTGTTAAAGTACCAAGTACCTCTTCTAACTGTTCTTTTAAAAGTGTAAATGCTGCTGCATCTGCTGGCACAGGCACATTATCATCCTGAATAAAGTCACCTAAGTGGCTGTCTTCTTCCTCACGGATTGGTGTCTCAAGAGAAACTGGTTCCTGCGAAATCTTTAAGATTTCACGCACACGTTCTACCGGCATGTTCATTTCTGCTGCAATTTCTTCCGGACTTGGTTCACGACCTAATTCCTGAAGTAACTGTCTGGAAATACGGATTAATTTATTGATTGTTTCTACCATATGAACCGGAATACGGATGGTTCTTGCCTGGTCAGCAATCGCACGTGTAATCGCCTGACGAATCCACCATGTTGCATAAGTAGAGAACTTATAACCTTTTCTATAATCGAATTTTTCTACAGCCTTAATAAGACCTAAGTTACCTTCCTGAATCAAATCAAGGAAAAGCATACCACGACCTACATAACGTTTTGCAATAGACACTACAAGACGTAAGTTTGCTTCCGCAAGACGTTTTTTCGCCTCGTCACCTAAATCAGCGGCTTTCTGAAGTTCTGCGATTTCTTCTGCATTATCCTCGCCATTCTCTTCTTCACGCTTACGCAAAATAATAATTTTTTCTTTTGCTACAACACCATCTTCCATGTGCTGTGCTAAATCGATTTCTTCCTCAGCACTTAATAATGGCACTTTACCAATTTCTTTTAAGTACATACGAACTGGGTCTTCGATAGATACGCCATCCGGAACTGAAAGGTCGATTTTCTCTACCTCAATTTCCTCTTCATCATCCATCTCTAATAAAATATCATCATCCGCATCATCGGTAATACGAAGGACATCTACACCGTTTGCTTCTAAATATTCCAGTACTTTTTCTAACTGCTCTGCATCAAGGTGCATATCCTTGAAAAAGTCACTGATTTCATAATTTTCCAGCATGTTTTTCTTTTTCTTAGCAATTGCAAGCAATTCTTTTAACTTCTGCTGGAACTTCTCTCTGGTAGCCTGATCCATTACTGCACCTTCTGCCTGAGTACCTTCCTGCTGTACTCCTGCAGCCTGGTTTGTTTCTTTTTCGTTCTTCTTTGCCATTTTGGTTCATCCTCTCACGTTTTCTACTATTTTGTCCTTAAACAAGGGAAATATGCAATTTCTCTAATTCTTCTAAGTGCTTCTTATCTTCCACCAGCTTCATAAGCCCTGCCATATCCGTTGGCGGCAGATGCTCTGAATGGTACTTCATACTGTTTTGCTTCACGCGGATAATGGTTTCTTTTAACGCCTTTTCCATCTCTTCCTGTGTCTCTACCTGCAAAATTCTGGCATTGAATAATCCCGCGACCTCTTTTTGTTCTTCTTCCTCTTGGAAGCGGTTAATGATTTGTGCCGGGTTTGCATTGCCAGTCTCCTCAAATTGTGCAAACAACAGGTCTGCTACACGGTGATAAAGCTCTTCTGTAAAGTCTTCCGGTGTGATATATTTTTTTATTTTATGATACAATCCGTTGTGTTCAATCAGCCACGTCAAAAGCAGTTTCTGGGATTGTTTCATACCCTCATTTTTCTTTAATCCATTCCTTTGCGTGTTATTCTCATTGATACCGGATTTTAATCTCGCCCGTTCCGTGGTCTGCCCTGCCATCTGCATACCATAGCGTCCCACCAGTTTCTGCAAATCTGCCACGGCAATCTGATACTTCACCGCCACAGCATCTACATAATTATCGCGCTCTAGCTTCTCTGTAAAACTACAAAGCCGCTTCGCGACTTCATTATAAAAATTCGTCTTGCCTTCCGGGTCATTCAAATCGTAGTCACCTTCTAAAATGCGGATTTCAAACATAAAACTATTCTCAGCCGCATCAATACGCTTCTGATACTCTTCCGTACCAAGATTCTTAATGAACTCGTCCGGGTCCTTATACGGCCGCATGTTAATGACCTTCGTTGTAAGTCCTACTTCTTTTAAAATCGGAATGGCTCTAAGTGCCGCCTTCACACCTGCACCATCACTATCAAAAGTCAGGTATACTTCCTTCGTATAACGCTTCAACAAATTCGCATGTCCCGATGTAAGTGCTGTTCCAAGTGATGCCACAGCATTATCAAAACCTGCCTGATGCAGTGCAATGACATCCATATATCCTTCGCACAGCAAAAGCTGTGATTTCTTCGTAGTTCTCGCAAAATTCAGACCATACAGGTTGCGGCTCTTATCAAATATCGGTGTCTCCGGCGAGTTTAAGTATTTTGGCTCACCATCACCCATGACTCGTCCGCCAAATCCGATGACCTTATTATGCACGTCCATAATCGGGAACATCGCTCGGTTCCAGAACTTATCATAGCCGCCTCTGCGCTCATCCAAACTTATCAGTCCCGATTCCTTTAAAATCGCATCTTCATAACCTTTTTTACGAAGATACTGATACAAATCATTACTGTATTGGTCGGAATATCCCAGACCAAATTTACGCATGGTGTCCTCCGACAATCCACGCTTTTCGAAATATGCATGGGCATGTCTGCCGCGCTCATTGCGAAGCAGTGTGTAAAAATACTTAGCTGCCTCTTTATTAATCTCCAGCAATCGCTGTTTTTTATCTGCTTCCTGTTTCTGCTGTGCAGTCATCTCATACTTTGGCAATGTCACTCCGGCTCTGTCTGCCAAAGTCTCCATTGCCTCACCAAATGTAAAATTCTCATACTGCATCAAAAATGTAAATACATTACCGCCCGCACCACAACCGAAACAATAATACATCTGCTTATGTGGTGACACAGAAAAGGAACCTGTCTTCTCGTTATGAAATGGGCATAGTCCAAAATAAGTACTGCCCTTTTTCGTCAAATGTACATACTGGGAGACCACATCCACAATGTCATTTCGCTGACGCACTTCTTCAATTATCTCATCTGAAAAAATTGGCATGTTTTCTCCCTTCTAAAAATCTTAGTACCCGTTTACCTGCCATGCCTTTGGCACAAAGTATTCGGAAAACTTCTCTACACAATACTGGTCTGTCATACCAGAAATATAATCACAGATAACACGTTCTAACGTCTCACCCTCGCCCATCATCCGATTGAACTTCTCCGGCAAATAATTCGGATGGTCTTTGTAGAAGTAAAAAAGCTGCTCTATCATCGCTTTTGCCTTTACTTCCTCACTCTTTGCTACCGGATTCTTATATACATGGCTGTACATGAAACTTCTAAGCTCCACCATAGCCTCCTGCACCTCCGGTGCCATAACTATATCATCCCTGTCACGGCTATTGATAATCATACTATGCACCAGCGTATTCAAACGCTGTTTTGTACTAAATCCCAGCGTCTTTCGAATCTCTAACGGAATATCCGCTTCGGACATAATCTGCGCCCGGATAGCATCATCGATATCGTGATTAATATATGCTATTTTATCGGAAAAACGGACAATCTTCCCCTCTAATGTATGCGGAAGAAACTTCGACTGATGGTTTCTTATTCCATCTCTTACTTCCCAGGTCAGATTCAATCCTTTTCCTTCTTTTTCTAACTTTTCTACAATACGGACACTCTGCTCATTATGTGAAAATCCTTCTGAACAGACTTTATTCAAAACGTCCTCACCGGCATGTCCAAATGGTGTATGACCTAGGTCATGCCCTAACGCAATCGCCTCAACCAAGTCCTCATTCAAACGCAATGCTTTTGCAATGGTTCTGGCATTCTGTGACACTTCCAGAGTATGAGAAAGTCTGGTACGGTAATGGTCTCCTTTTGGCGTCAGAAATACCTGTGTCTTATTCTTCAAGCGACGAAATGCCTTACTATGTAGAATACGATCTCTGTCACGCTGAAATACCGTGCGCACATCACACGGTTCCTCTGGCACATCTTTACCACGGCTATTGATACTTAAAGTCGCATATGGACTTAAATTCTGCTGTTCTACCCGTTCTAATTCTTCTCTGATTGTCATGCCATTCCCCCAAAAAACAATGCTTTTGCATCTTCGTGAAACCATCATCAAACTAGCTGACAACGGTTTATGGACAGCCTACATAATTATTATTCTGTGTCAAACGCCAATTTCCTTTTTTCTTTTAAAAAAAGTTGAAGTAAAGTTGAAGTAAAGTTGAAGTAATTCAATTCAATTAAGTATAATTTTTTTAATTTTATTAATTTATTTTTACTCAATACAAAAAAAGGACAACGAACAACCTTTTACCGATTGTCGCTGTCCACACATGGCATTTTATGACCGCCTAAAACTCCAAACTATCCACATTATACCCTCTGATAAGCAACTCATTATAAACAATATTTTCCATAATGTGAGTAGGTTCCTGCTGTCTAAAATTCAATCTTGCATTTCTAAGTCCCACATCTGAAAAATAATATTTCAGGTTCTCCCCCACATATTTTCTTCCCTTAATATCATATCGTTCCACTTTAGAAATCAAAAAAGCCTCTGCCAGATAATCAATATGATTAGATATCGTTTTATTGCTATAGTTAATGCCCCTTTCGCTCTTAAAGGTATTTGATATTTTAGTTGGATTGGTAGGAGCTCCTATAGCAGAAGCGAGAATATCTACCAAAGTACCAATCTCATCAACATTTTGAAGCTTATTTCGCTCTACCACATCCTTGATATAAACATTAGAAAAAATGTTTTTTAAATACTCTGCCTTTTGACGTTCAACAGAAAATTGAGCAACCTGCGGAAGTCCACCACAAGTCATATATTCATCCCAAGCATCATCATAATCTCCATCGTAAACCGCATAGAATTCTGCAAAGGATAGAGGATATATTCTAATTTCATCTCCTCTGCCTCTAAATTCAGTTACAATGTCACTTGACAAGAATTTCGAATTACTTCCTGTCACATATACGTCAATGTTACTGATACGAAGCAGGCTATTTAGCACTTCCTCAAATCTAGGCATAAACTGTACTTCATCCAAAAGTAAATAATACTTTTGTTCATCTTTCATTGCATCCTTGATATACTGATAACATTTTTTGGTTCTCTCAATTCTTCATTTTCAATACCATCTAAAGCAATCTCAATGATGTGTTCATTATCTACACCACTCTCCAATAAAAATTTCTTAAATAAGACAAATAAAAGGAATAATTTTCCACATCTTCGGATTCCCGTGATAATCTTTATCATTCCATTATCTTTTCTTATCTTTAACTGTTCAAGGTATACATCTCTCTTAATTTCCATAGTGTAGCTCCTAATTTTTGTGTTTTGACACATTTTTTAGTAGTCATATTGTATCATTGAATTAATATTTTTCAACTATTGTTAGTATTTTATGTGTATTTGCATATTTTTTGCAGTCGCCATTACTTTAATAATTATTTTTCCTCTAAATTTACAACAACCTCCCATACCCCCTCTACGCTATTATCAGAAATATAAAACACCCCGTATAATTCACACATCTTAAGTTCCTGTTCTGAAATCATAAACCAAGTTTCTTCAAAAAGAACTTTTTCTCCGCCCCTTTCTTCCTGCCAGCTTACGGACGCATCCGGTATTCTTTCATTTCCCTCCTGATCTTTTAGATAGAGTCTGATATGCCTGTCCGCATTTTGAAAGTTACCACGACATTGCTGTACTCGTAATACACCTTCATCATAAGACACTCCCGTCACATACAACTCATCTGCAATGTCCGCATTTTGTTCTGTCAAATCCATAACACGAGCGGTGCGACCTGTCACCCCGCTGATTCCTGAACACTGCACGGTCTTTTCTTTAGGATTTTCTATCATTTCTTCTAAATGAATCTCCTGTTCTTCATTTTCATATCGGGTCAGCAATTGGCTTACAACGATTTTCATTTTATCTTCTTGAAATGCGATATCTGATGTAAGGTCTACCTTAAAATATGCTTTATCTTCTAATGCATCATATTCCAAAAAACTGCATCCGCCAATCTGCATATTTTCTCCATAATTAATCATCCGGTAGCTGTCATACAAATCCACTCTTCCATTAATCTGATTTTTTTTACTTCCTTTGGCATCCTTAAAAGATAGAATAATCTCTGCTGCATTTCCTTCAACATTCACCGCTTCTACCTGCAACGTGATATCACTATTGGTACATGTAAATTCTTCCGGCAGGATATATTCCACCATATCCGGTGCAAATTTCTGAATCACCTGATAAACAGCCGGTATCTGCTCTGCCAAAATCGGTAATGCCACTATGAAAAACAGACACAACGATACTCCCGATACCGCAATTGGCTTCATTATCCGATAATATTTCTCTTTTACTTTTCGACTTCCATCTAAACGCTTTTGTAAATCTCCTACCCTTATTTGACTTATCTCTATTTGATTGTATGCTTTTTTATATTCATCCTGAAACATTAGATATCCTCCTTTAACAGTTCACTTAATTGCTTTCTGGCTCTTGTCAATTGAGTGCGTACCGTAGACGCTTTTCGCCCTAGAATATTAGAAATTTCCTCTACACTCAGTTCTTCGTAATAAAACAGGTGTATCACAACGCGATATTTCTGCGGCAGTAATTTCACGGTTTCTATAATATCTTCAATCTTTTCCACAGAAAAATCCTGCGTAACATCCTCTTCTTTGTATTCAGACAAACTAACAATTCTTTTTCGCCATGCCGTTTTCCACCAGTTCCTGCACTGATTTGTCGTCACACGGATAAACCACGCTTTTTCATGTTCTTCACTCTCAAAGCGTGGTCTATACTTCATATATTTTAGGAACACTTCCTGATGGATATCGTCTGCATCCGCTCTGCTTTTTACTAGGGAATACGCAAGACGATATACCATCGGGGAATATTTTTCGATTACTTTTTGCATATTCTCACCACCCTTCATTAGTAATACAACAGAGCGTGTCAAAAAGCTACAATATTTAATTACCTTGAAGGAATCTGCATCCACTCTTCTCTTTCTATCACTTTACTTACCACCAATTCTTCCAGCATTTCTTCAGATATTACTTCCGTCACATTCTCTCTTTCTCCATCGGAGTTATAGCGGAAAATGGTGTACGATGAAGTTCCATTATAATCATACTGGTGAACCATCGTCCCATCACTCAACGGATAGTCCCAGCTACTCATCTCTACAGCATCACTATTCCAACAGTACAATTTTCCATCCTCATAGTGGAACACCGCATTATAACCACCCGGATTATCCTTCATCTGAACCAGCAGTTCCACCAAACCATCCCCATCTAAATCTAAATATGTATATTCGTATTCTAAAGTATCATCCAAAAAGTCAGGTATCCACCACATATCTGCCTGCGAATCTTCTAAAAACATTCTGTCTCCTGACAAAAAATACTCATATACCTTAAGTGTAACGTATTCTTCTGTATATGCTTCCGAATCTGTCGCTTGCTGTATTTGCTCTGTTCCGACATTGGCATTTTCCGTAAACCACTCCGATTCTACTAAGATATCAAGATCAGGCTTTTGTGGTACATAATCAAATGTAAAAGTTTCTGCAAAAGCTTCTAATCCCGCTCTATCCATCTGCTGTTCCCCATAAAGAACATCTCCAACACGCGGATTTAGAACATTTATTGTAACAAAGAATTCCTCTTTGTCCACAATAATCAATGCTTTTTCAGAACTCAATGCCAACAAAACCTTCGTTCCATCCTGCAATGTATAATTCCATTCTTCAAAGCTTTCCATATCATCAACCGGCAGACAGACCTCATCAAAAGCGTTCTTCATTACGCAACGGTACTGATATGTGATAGGATAAATCCATGGACTCTCTTCATAATATAGTGTCGTTTCACCACCAAGACTAAAGGTTCCACCGCGATAGCAATATCCATCATAAAGTGTAGTCGGGAAGCCTGCTTTGTCTGCAAACAAATTATCAATTCCAACTGCTTTTATCACATCTATGGTATATTTTTCTGTATACATAGAGCCAAGCACTTCCAGTCCATACTTATCACAAATTTCATCTATCTTATCCTGCATTTCCCGGGTATAACATTGATAAGCCATATACTCAATAGATTCCTGATAGTCATCTGTTTTTGCGTTTGCAAGCAATGCACCGTCCGTATCATAGCTATTTAAAAATTCCCGCCATTCCTTCGCAGCTTGGTAATTCACAGAGTCCACATACCCTTGCATGGATAATAAATCCTTTGTAATTGTCTGTTGTTCTGATACGCCCGGTATCTCCGGCGAAGTATATGAATAATCTCCTACTTTTAAGTCCTGTAACTTCATAATCACCCACGCACATCCGACCAGCATCAACATCAAAGCGGCTACTAAAGCTATTACCACTCTTCTTTTTAATGGCATCCGGTGTTTATAAGGTACCACATTGCTATGAGCTTCCTGTACATAGCGATCATTTACCTGTCCCATCAATTCCAATAACTCCATGGAAGTCATAGCCATCCCTCCTTCTCCAAATGCTTTTTTAATTTCTTTCTGCTCCTATGTAACATAGAAGTCACCTTACTTTCCGTATATCCAAACCTTTTCGCAATATTCTGTATTGCATCCATGTACCAATATCGGCACATAAATACGTTTCTCTCCTTTTCTGGAAGAGTTTCCAAAAAATCGTTGATGCTATTTATCATTTCTTTTTCTACATAAGTTTCTTCTATACCCTTACTATTTGAAACGCACTCTTCCAGTTCATCCAAAACCAAGGGCACCATTCCGCCTCCACGCTTGGTGGCATGCAGATTCTTCCAACGGTCTAAAGATATGTATCTTGTAATTTTCCCTAAAAATGCGGATAAAATCTGTGGTCGTTTAGGCGGCATAGTATTCCATGCCGCTAACCATGTATCATTCACACTTTCCTCCGAATCCTCTTTGTCATAAAGAATATTGTATGCAATGCTATAACAATAACCACCATATTTTGCTACAGTAACGGAAATTGCCTCTTCTGAACGCTCCCAGTATAAATCAATAATTGTATTATCTTCCATAGTTACAGCCTCTTTCGTATCTTCTTTCCCCTATTTCCATTCAAAAGTATCAACAATTACAGATAGTCTGAACCCAAATCCTTCTACTGCTTCCTTCGGATAATTATAGAATACACCAACTACTTTTTCGTCCTTTGTAAATAATCGTACATTCCACACAAGTCCGTTAGAATCCTCAACACTCATAAGGTTTTGTTCTGTTTCAATATAACCGGAATCGGACAGATTTTCACGTACAGAATTAATATTTTCTCCTGTATAATCTACAACACTAATCTGTACCTGATTATTAATATCAGACCTCCAAACTCCCCTGGTAACATCCACCCAGCCTTCTTTTGGAACGGTTATAGAGTAATTCTCTCCCTCATAAGTAATTGCGGGAACCACCTCTTCCAGACCTTCCAGAATAAAAGTGATTGTTGTTTCCTCTTCTTGATATGGAATCTCTTCTATTTGTTCTTCTGGCTCCTGCGTCTTGGGCTCTGCACTTATTCCATTCACATTATAATTTATCTGCTCATTTCCTTCTACACTACAAGCACATAGCAACATGGATAGAATACTTATAACCATCAATAATTTAATTATCATATTTCGCTCCCCTTTCTACTGTATTACATCCAAACCGGTCAAATCACTTAAATCGTACTGTTGAAATTTACTCTTCATAATACAAGGTTTTACATGGACAGCATATATTTCGTCATATTCATCACCATTCATCTGTTTTTCAAATTCACCTGTGGTCGCATCATATACTGTATACGGATTCTCAATTTCCAGTTCTTCGTATTCGCGAATGAAATCAATATAATAAGCATATACTGCTTCTTTTTCTGTTATATGATAAACAGTCCATTCATCCACACCGGACCCTCCAGCTCCATGCCAATGCCCTTCTATCACCACATCTTCGGTTTCTTTATTTACACCATATATTATATCATACATCAGAAAACAAATTTCTTCTTCGAAATATGTAAAAACAACCGTGATGTTTATATTATCTGAATGTAGAAACAGTTCCGGCACTTCATCACTATTTACATCACACAGCCAATACTTATCAAACTGATACTCAGAATCAAAGTACTCTTTAAGATATTTCATATCCCCATACTGTTCTATTATTTTCCAATCATCCAGTATCTCTCGATATACGCTACGCCATTGTTCTGTTGTGTCATCTTGTGTTTCCATATCATGTGCCACGATAAACTTCTGTTCTGTAACTTCTTCTGTTACATTTCCCTGTGTTTGATTATTAATCGCCGATTCTGTAGGAACAGCAAATAATAACATCCTAAAACACACTACCATAAACACACATGTAAACACCAATCCTGCAATCATTTTTCTTTTGCTAATCATCTTTCATATCCTCCAGCTTATAATTTTTAGATGCTTTTTATTACCCTTTCACCTATATACTCGAAAAAAAATAAAAGACATTGCATATTTTTTTTAGAATTTTTCCAATATCTTAAATAAATGAAAAAAGCTTCACCGGAACACGCTTTCCGGTGAAGCCTCAATGTTTAATTATCTGTTTTTAGTTTACTTCAAATGTACATTCCCATTCGCCTTTTACAACTAATGGAGCATCTGCTTTCTTACAACCTTCAAAACTTTCGATTACTAATGTATAGTTCTCTCCTGCAACCATTTTTTCTGCTTCCACACTAAGCGACAGGTTTACACATCCGTCTTTCACCGAACAAACCACGTTCGCCTCTTTCTCACTTACCACTACTTCGCCATCTGCATTTAAAATCTCAAATGCATCCAATTCTACCCATTCAATGTATTTAAATGGCGCTGCCTCTAGATTTAAAAATGTAATTTCCACTGGTATAAAAACTTCTGTTTCTGACATGGTTACTTCTCCTGCTGTGACCCGTACTTCATCAGTAGCACCCACATATTCACTACCTGTTACTGCACCATCAAAACGTGTGATATCCTTAAACATTCCCTTGATACCATCTGCCATTGCTGTATTTCCTACTGCTAAAACGCATACTAACATTACCGCTGCTGCGGCTACCATTTTCTTCATATATTTTTTGTCCTCCTTTTTTCTGTGACTCACAAGTTTTTGCTCGTGCAAACTTGTGTCCATCTCTGCTTTTGCTTTCATAACACCTGTTACGCATCTCTCGTGCAAATTCTTTGGGATTTCAATTGCATCTAATTTTTCTTCAATAATCGGTTTCATCCAAATGAACCTCCTTTGCTTTTTCTTTCAATTTTTTCAATGCCCGATACAAAACTGATTTCACAGTTCCCAGCGGCCGTTTTAGAATCTCTGACATTTCCTGAAAAGAATATTCATAATAGTACTTTAATAAAATAACATTCTTTTCTTCTGCATCTAATGCCACCATTAATTCCTCCAACGAGGCTCCTAAAAGAATTTCTCTTTCATAAGACTCAGATATTTCCTCCACATTCTCAAGGTATTCGGTACCAATCTGCACTACCTTGCTGTTTTTCCGGATGTGGTCTACCGCACAATTCATCGTAATCCTTGTCAGCCACGTTTTAAAATATTCTGCATTCTTTACAGTCCCAATATTTTTAAACATGCGGTATGCGACTTCCTGCATGACATCCAGCGCGTCCGCCTCGTTTTTCACATGCACAAATGCAATACGATACATCTGATTCTCATACATCGCAAATAATTCCAAGAATGCTTTTTCATCCCCTCGTTGTGCTTTTTGCAGCAACTCTTCCACGGCTTGCACCTCCCATCTTTTTGCACTTTGCTGAGTCATGCTATTACGCTCCCCGCCAGCATATACCAGGAAGCTGACCTAACATTCACTCATCTACACTTATTAGACGAGCCAACTTATGATTTAGCTTAAACTTTTTAAATTTTTATTCTGTTCAGTAATCTTTTATTTATAATTTATAACTTTATTAGCATAAATGCATTTCGGACACATAAAAAATTATGTGTCCGAAATGTATTTTAATTTTTTAGTTTTTCTCCCACAATCGCCATCTGTTCTATCGTAGGTTCCCAATCAAAGTTAATTTCGACAAGCAAATTATCGTAACAAAGCAGATAATCATTTTCTACTCCATACTCCAAGTCATACAGCCGATAAACTTCGTTTGCTCCCCAAGGTGCGGCATCCTCTGCCCTGTATTCTTCTTCGCCATAATAATGCAATTCTTCCCGCTCATATATCAATCGCTTTTTACACATCTCATAAAGTGCCGGAACCTTTACAATTGTCATCGTATACTCTAGTTGCGGAATATCGCTATAATTCTTTGCATCAAAACGTGGATGCTGGCGCATCACCAACTGCCCAAGAATAAGCGATTCGTTTCCACGTCGTTCTTTGATATAGCCATTATAGTCCACATCCACTAAATCTTCCACTACCAACGGCAATTCATCCTGATGAATAACCCATGTTGCACCATTGTGCACATAGGTTTCCTCGTCTTTATCTGCAAATACTCCATGAGAAGATGCATAGAGTGTTCCAAAAACAATTGCTCCCATCATAGCAAAAGATGCTACAAAGCTCGTAATCACTGTCAGAGTACGATTTATGCCTCTGGATGCCTTTTTACGTTTTAAGAATTCCTTTGTTGCATTTACGATTCCAAAAAGTGCAAACATATAGATACACATAGCAAATACAACCAATCTCTGCAGATTGTCGCCCACAATCATGTAATTCAGTCCCCATAAACCTGCTCCTCCTAACACAACCGCTAACACAATTTTCTGAAACTTTGATGTACTCGGTGTTTTTAAGAACTCTCCATGTTTTGCCGCGATTTCTGCCTTTGCATGCCATCTCAAATAGCAACCTATCTCTACTGCGCAAAGGATTGCTAAAACCAGCCAGCAAAATCCCGTAAAAAGTTTGGTTGGATTAGAAAGCAGATCCAAAGGATCTCCACGCAGATTGCCGACCCATAAACTCCCCTGCAAAAAAGCAATTACTAAAAGCAAAATATACGATGGTATAAAACTCTTCTTTGCCGAGGCATGAATAGATTGCACTTCTAATTCCGGTTCTGTCTCAATCGGCACCGGATTCTCTCTTTCATTGTAAAAAATCTGCATCTGGGCAGAGGTACAGGCAAGCTGCCACCCTGTATGTGCACAGAAGTCATGAAACATTTTCTGCTCTTCCGATGGTTCCGGGTCAAATTCAGAAGCCTTCGGATAATAGGATACTGCGAAATGAACTTCTTGCGGTTCTATGCGCTTATAAACCCATCCGGTGTTAACAATTTTTTCAATCATCCACCCCTTAGCTGCCATCTTTTCCAAATGACTGCTGATACCATTATGGTCATAAAAAGATAATGGTTCAATACGACGTTTTGTGTTCTTCATTCTGCCTCCCCCTTTCCAAAAATCAAACAATAATCTGCTAATTGTGCTTTTAACCTTTCACACTCTTTCTCTAACATCTCTCTGCCTTTGTCCGTGAGAATATAGCTGCGGCGTCTGCCTTCCACTTTCGTCTCACGAATCATCTCAGCCTCCAAAAACTGCTCCAACAATGTATAAAGCGTTCCTGAGCCTACATTCACTCTCTGGTTTGTCATGGCAGGCACCCTATCCAAAATATCCATGCCATAGCATTCTTCTTTCAAGCAAAGCAACGTATAAAACATCTGCTCCGTCAATGTCTGAAATTTCGCCCTCGCCATAATACCACCTCCAATTCTCGATAATCGAGTATCTTCTACTTCTATTATATCTCGAATATCGAGAATGTCAACATAACGCGATAAACTTTCGTTTAGCGTAGAATCACTTAAATTGAGATTTGGAAGTGTGATTTAGAGCGATTTTATTGCACGTTACCCGACTGATTGTTAAAAGTATAAAGTTAGTCGGGTACATTTTTAAGAACCCGCCCGACCAACTGGCAAATTGTTAAATTTAATCGGGTCCAAATATAGGATTCCTACCTACTAATTTGAAAAATCAACAAAAAAGTCGGGTATTCTTAAGTACCTACAACCGACTAAAACTGCAAATTTTTCTAATAATCGGG
>JAZSEF010000042.1:0-11788 GCA_045531555.1 Roseburia sp.
GTGATTCTAAGAAACCTTCAAGGGCACTGTCCGTGCTATGCAGATATTTCCCCAACATTGTGCAGCCCTTAGCGGAGATGAAAAATCGCGTTTCCGGCATTTGCAAAATTAGACTTTCGAACATTTCTTCACAACAACCAACTATATCTTTTCTAAAATGCTTGACACTATTCAAAGACTTCAAGAAAGAAATAAACCACATTCTGCGAGCTGCAAATATACCGCTAAATGAAAGTTTATCGTATGAAAAACTGAATTTTTCACAGTTTTTTATAGAATTTAGTGTGTTGTCACGAGTTCTACCGGACAGTGGTCTGAGCCAAGGATATCGGTATGAATTTTGGCGTCAACCAGTTTGTCATTCATGGAAGCAGAGGTAATAAAGTAGTCGATACGCCACCCGGAATTCTTTTCTCTGGCTTTAAAGCGGTAAGACCACCAGGAATAAATTTGTTCCATATCAGGATAGAAATGACGGAAAGTGTCTGTAAATCCTGCATCTAAAAGCTGTGTCATTTTTTCACGTTCTTCATCCGTAAAGCCGGCATTGTGGCGGTTTGTTTTAGGATTTTTCAAATCGATTTCTTTGTGAGCAACATTTAAGTCGCCGCAGAGTATAACAGGTTTTTTGCTATCCAATTTTTTTAAGTAAGAAAGAAAATCATCTTCCCAAGTCATACGATAAGGTAGTCTTGCAAGTTCATTCTGGGAATTAGGTGTGTAACAGGTCACCATGTAAAAATCATCATATTCCAGAGTAATGACTCTGCCTTCCTGGTCATGTTCTTCCATGCCGATGCCGTAATTTACAGAAATCGGTTCATGTTTGGTAAAAATGGCAGTGCCGGAATATCCCTTTTTCACAGCGTAGTTCCAGTACTGATGGTAACCCGGTAAATCTAAATCAATCTGGCCTTCTTGCAATTTTGACTCCTGAATACAGAAAAAGTCAGCATCCACTTCGTTAAAAAAATCTAAAAAACCCTTCTGCACACAAGCACGAAGACCGTTTACATTCCAAGAAATAAATTTCATAAATAAAATCTCCAATCGTAAATAATGAATAAGAATGTGTTATAATTATAGTGGAATTTAGAAGAAGAAACAAGACGAATATACTGGAAATGCAGTATATTCAAAAGTAAAGTTGTCAGAATTTGTATAAGAAGTATAGAAGATAAAAGATACAAGGCGGAGTAACCATGTCAGAAAAGAAACAGACTATTTTAGAATGGTATCAGGAAAATCAAATGTTTATAGATGCACCATGTAATGGAATGGGGAATTGTGGCAGATGTAAAGTGAAATTTTTGTCAGACGCTCCGGTTCCAAAGGAAAAAGAGAAGGAATTGCTGTCAGAAGCTGAACTTAAAGAGGGTGTACGCCTTGCCTGTGTAACAGTAATGGAGGAAGATTTGCAGTTTGAACCATTAGGGGTGTTGGTTTCGACAGAGCAGATGGTAATACCGGAAGGAACTGATAAAAGGGGTAGTACTACAGAGAATGCAGAAAAAATAAAGGAAAATGAACCCGTTGGAATTGCGGTAGATATTGGAACAACCACACTTGCCATGGCGGTGAATAGTCTGGTGTCGGGAAAGTGCATAAAGGTCATGACGATGGTAAATAGTCAGCGGACGTTTGGGGCAGATGTGATTTCGAGAATCCAAGCGGCAAATCAGGGAAAGGGCAGGCAATTGCAGCAGAGTATTCTGATGGATATTTGGAAAATGCTGCAGGAACTGATAGTGGCAACTGGTATGAAACCAGAGCAGATAAAAAAGATTGTCATTGCTGGAAATACAACCATGTGTCACCTGCTGTTAGGGTATTCTTGTGAACGTCTTGGAAGTGCACCATTTGTAACACAACATAATAGGTTAAGGAAGTTGGATGTAAAACAGTTTTTTGCAGAAATTCTTCCATTAATCGAGAACAATGAAGATTATGTGGACTTTTTCCCTGAAGTGATAGTTTTACCTGCGATTTCTGCATTTGTAGGAGCAGATATTGTGGCAGGAATGTATTATTGCGATATGGACTTGCAGGAAGAACCACAGATGCTTTTGGATATTGGAACGAACGGTGAAATTGTAATAGGCGATAAAAAGGGATTTTATGTGACATCCACTGCGGCAGGACCGGTGTTCGAAGGTGGGAATATTTCCTGTGGGATACCTGCGGTTAAGGGAGCCATTGCACATGCGGTGTTAGAGAATACAGAGGAACTGCATTGGAATTGTGAAATTCTAGGCGGAGCAGCTGAATGTAAGAAAGCCCCTGCGGGTATTTGTGGAAGTGGACTTATAGATTGTGTGGCGGCACTTTGGCAGGAAGGTATAATTGATGAAAATGGAACATTAATTGACCGCTTTTTTGAAACTGGAGTACCGGTAAATCAGTTATGCATTACGCAGTCGGATATTAGAGAAGTACAGATGGGGAAAGCTGCAATTCGTGCAGGAATAGAGGTTCTTATGGAAAAAGAATCTGTGGAGAAATTATATCTGGCAGGTGGATTTGGAACGGAATTGAATATTGCGTCCGCGATTACAATTGGGTTATTACCAGAAGATAGTAGAAATTGTGTCATTTCAAAGGGAAACACATCCTTAAAGGGATTGCAGAAATTTTTACTGGATAAAAGAGGAGAGGAAAGGATTTGGGATATCATACAAAAGTCAAAGGAGATTGTATTGGCCAAAGAGGGAAATTTTGAAGAAAAATATATACTTTTCATGCAATTTTTGATATGATTTAATGTAGGATAAAAGTGCGATATGGGAGTGCTTATGAGAAAAGAGAATACCGTATTAATAGTAGATGATGAAAAAGTTAACAGATTGAATCTTGGCAAGATACTGGGAGATACTTATGAGATTATGGAAGCTTGCAATGGAAAAGAAGCTATCGAAATCTTAGAAAGAGAACCAGGCAGGATTGCCGCGATTATATTGGATTTAGTGATGCCGGAATTTAGCGGTTTTCAGTTTCTGGAAGTTTACGCAAAATCTAAGGTTTTTAGAATGATTCCGGTTGTAATCGCTACGATAGAAGGTGATGTAAAAACTGAAAAAGAATGTTTGAAATTAGGAGCATGGGATTTTGTTGGAAAACCTTATGATCCTAGTATTATTCAGTTTAGAGTTAGAAATGTCATCGACCGTAGCGAGAATCAGATTAGCAAAGAATTGCGTCGTCGTACACAGTTTAGTGAATTGGGCAATATCTTTAATATGTCTATGTTTTACTATGTGACACGTGAGATGTTAGACCGCTATTCGGAAAAACAGTTTGCTATTATCCGTATGGATATTGAGAAGTTCCGTTTGATTAATGCCTTTTTTGGAAGAGATGAGGGTAATAAACTGTTAAAATATGTGGCGGATTATTTGCTGACGCTGGATTCTGATGGCAGATGTATCACATATGGTCATATGAGTGCAGACGTATTTAGTGTTTGTTTTTCTTATGAAGAGAAGGATGAAATTTTAGCATTTATTCAGAATATGAATAAGCATATGGCAGCGTATCCGTTGGAATTCGATCTTGCGGTTGTATATGGTATTTATTTGATAGATGACCTTTCTTATAATGTCAGCGAAATGTATGAATATGCAAATGCAGCATCGAAAAAATGTAAAGCAGAATTTAATCTGCAAAATTATGCTTTTTACGATTCTAAAATGGGTGATGACATTATCAAAGAGCAGAGAATCGTTAATAACATGAGAAGCGCGTTGGCGGGTGAGGAATTTGCGATTTACTTACAGCCGAAGTATGAATTACAGTCGAATGCGTTGGCGGGTGCTGAAGTTTTGGTGCGCTGGATTGACCCGAAACGTGGAATGATTTCTCCGGGTGACTTTATTCCGATTTTTGAACGGAATGGTTTTATTATGAAGTTAGACCTTTATATCTGGGAGAAGTCTTGCCAGTTACTTCGTAAGTGGTTAGATGAAGGCCGAAAAGTATTACCGATTTCCGTGAATATTTCACGTGTGAGTCTTTATAACCCACGTTTGGTAGAAGTATTATGCGGTTTAGTAGATAAATATAACATTCCACCGCATTTGTTCCAGTTGGAGTTGACAGAGAGTGCATATACAACGAATCAGAATTCTATCCGCAATATGATGACAACCCTTCAGGAAAAAGGTTTTGTGGTCATGATGGATGATTTTGGAAGTGGTTATTCATCTTTAAATGTTTTAAAAGATATTAAAGTTGATGTATTAAAAATAGATATGCGTTTCTTAAGTGATACAGAAGAAGAAGCCAGAAGTGAGAATATTCTTGCAGCGGTAGTTCGTATGGCTAAATGGCTGAATCTTCCTGTGATTGCAGAAGGTGTAGAACGTAAGGAGCAGGTGTTATTTTTAAAGAGTATCGGTTGTGAGTATGTGCAGGGCTATTATTTTGCAAGACCAATGCCGGTATCAGAATATGAAGAAGTAGCATTCGGTGAAAAAGTGATAGATACCGATAGCATTGATGTACATAAAAAAGAGAGAGAGGATGTACTCAATCAGAACTCACAGTTGGAATTGTTATTCTCAAATATGCAGCAGGCAGTTGCAGTTTACGAATATGGTGAGGATAAATTAGACGTACTTCGTGTAAATGATGCATATTTCGATTTGTTTGGCTTTGGTGATGTAGATGATATTCAGGGTAATTTGGAAACTTCATTGGACGAAGATAGTAAAGCCTTATTATACGATACGTTCCGTCAGGTAGTTGAGAATGAAGATACCAGTGAGTGTGAAGTTTTAAGAAAGACTGGCAATAAGGAGATATGGGTTTCTGTTAAATTGAAATATATCAGTCCGGTTGGCAGCAGACACATTATTTATGGATATATTAACGATATTACTGCACGTAGAGAGATTGATGCAGAGTTGAAGAAGTATCGTAAGGCTCTGACTATGGTAGAGGAGCAGGAAGAAACGATTTTAATTGTAGACGACCAGGAAGTAAATCGCGTATCACTGCAATGTATATTTGGAGAGAAATACCGTCTTTTAGAGGCAGAGAACGGGTTACAGGCATTAGAGGTGCTTGCAGAGGAAAAAGGTAAAGTGGATATTATTTTACTTGACTTACAGATGCCGGAGATGGATGGTGCAGCATTTTTAGCACATAAATGGCAGAATCCACAGTTAGAGGAGATCCCGGTAGTGATTATAACCGCGGATGATACAACAGAGCAGCAGATAGATACGATGAGAATGGGTGCAGATGAGTATATTGTGAAACCATTTATTCCGGAGATTGTAACCAGACGAGTAGAGAATGTATTAGACTCTTATCGTAGTATTCGTAGAATGTCTAAAAAATAGAAAGCATGAGGTATATTTCGTGGATATGGATAAAATTTTCAGTGCCTTAGAGGCATGGGGATGCGATGTAGAGGGTGCTTTAGAACGTTTTTTAGATGATAAAGATCTGTACATGACCTGTTTGGAGACCGTTATAACGGATAGTAATTTTGATAAGCTGGGTGCAGCACTGGTAGAAGAGAATGTGTTAGATGCATTTGATTTTTCTCATACGTTGAAGGGCGTATTTGCAAATCTGGGACTGACACCGATGTTTGCGATTGTAGAGACTATTGTAGAGCCGCTTAGAGGAGGTTCTGCACATGATTTGTGGAGTGCATATGAGAAATTACTGGCAGCAAACGAAGAGTTAAGGAGAATATTGGAGAAATAAATTTTGAAGATTTATTATGCAAAAATTCCTACGTTTTCAGAGGAAGAACTGCAACAGGTTTTGCAGTTTCTTCCCAAAGAGCGTCTGGAACGGATAGAGCGGATCAAATTAATACAAAATAAGCTCCAAAGTGTGGCTGCAGGACTTTTATTAGACTATGCAGTAAAAGAACGGGGGATAGAAAGCAGGAATCTTACTTTTATAAAGAATGCAGATGGAAAGCCTGTGATTGCCGAGCTTCCTAATTTTCATTATAACCTTAGTCATGCAAAGGAATATGTTGTATTAGTAACAGACAGTCATTCGGTAGGTATTGATATTGAATATTTGAGAGTTGGTTATCAGCGGCTGGTGAGTCGCTTTTTTTCGGAAGAAGAACAGCGTGTATTAAGTGCTCATTGGAGTGATGAGGAGTTTACAAGGATTTGGACAAGGAAGGAAAGCTATTTAAAAGCTTCCGGGTATGGTATGCGGATGCCGCTTACAGGTTTTTCAACTTTAGGTGAGCAGGTGATACTGAACGAGAATATGAATCCTGACATGGTAGAGTCGGGTGCAGTTTATTATTTGACATCGATTTCTTTTTTAGAGGGATATCAGATGTCAGTATGTAGAAAAAATGAACCGCTGCCTTGTGAAGAAGATGCAGCGGTACAGCAGGTGGATTTAAGAAAGAGTTTTGTAGGTAAATAGGATATGTATGATGAATTAACAGCAGAAGATATTAAGAAGATGGAAGAGGAGATAGAGTACCGCAAGCTGGTGGTACGAAAAAACGCACTAGAAGCTGTAAAAGAAGCCAGAGCTCAAGGTGATTTGAGTGAGAATTTCGAGTATTATGCGGCAAAAAAAGATAAGAATCAGAATGAAAGCAGAATTCGTTATCTTGAAAAAATGATTAAGACAGCAAAGGTTATTTCTACGGACTCAGCAGAAGATGAAGTGGGAATTAATAATACGGTAACGGTGTATTTTGAAGAGGATGATGAGGAAGAAGTGTATCGTATTGTGACTACGATACGCAGTAATTCGCAGAAGAATCTGATTAGTAATGAATCACCTTTAGGGAAAGCGTTATTAGGGCATAAAGTGGGTGATAAGGTAGAAGTAGTTGTAAATGAGAATTATTCTTATGTAATAGAGATTCGTAAAATTGAAAAGACGATGGACGAAGGAAATGATAAGATTCGAAGCTTTTAGCATAGAGATGAGAATGGGAGAATTCGCATGAAGAAGATGATTAGATTGATGACTTCGTTTCTTTCAATATTCTTTTTAATCATACTTTTTACGTTTGTGTTTAGAAATTTAGGCGATATTGAGAGAACAGAAGGATATTATGAATTAGATAGTGGATGGAATGTCCGGGTAAGAGATGAATTTTATGAGGATGTGAATCTGAATGAACTTTCTTTCGACTTGACAAAACGAGGTGATATCGTTATATATGAACGGACTCTGCCGGAAAAAATGGTCGAGGGAACTGTGATGCAGTTCTATGTGACTCATGCGACGGTAGATGTGAGAGTAGATGGGGAACTTATCTATGAATACGGAAAAGAGCTATATGACGAGAATCGTATGTTGGGTTATGGTTATCATTTTGTAGATATTCCACATAGTTCGGCTGGTAAGCAGTTAGAAATTACCTTGTGTGTATCAGAAAAGGATGCATTTGCTAATTTGGATGCACCGGAATTGGATAATGGTGCGCATATTATGCGTAATTTTGTAATTGACCGAAGATTAGCTGTGGCGGTGATTCTTTTTTTGGTTGTATTTGGTGTTGTATTTATTATGGCAACGGTATTTTTTAGTTTTGAAGGTGCTGATTTTTACCGCTTGCTGAACTTAGCATTTTTTGCACTGAGTGTAGGTATTTGGAACTTGTGTAACTATGACATCATTATGGTTTTTACATATAATCTGCGAGTGAAGGGAATTATAGAATTTTCGGCGATATATGGTGCACCGACCTTTTTATTTGGGTACTTTTTTGAAGAAGCGTTAAAAGGCGGTAAAATACAAAAGTATAGTTACCTTGCAATTTATGGTATGCAGATTGCATTCGTTGCGATAGCATCTGTATTGCAGTGTACGAGAATCGTGCATTTTCCACAAATGCTGAAATATAATCAGATGATTATGGGATGTATGGCAATTTATTTATTAGTGATACTTGCCAAAAGTATTTTGAAGAAAGAAAAAGACCATACGATATTAATGATTGGTATGGTTATCATGGTTCTGATTGCCGGAGGTGATATTGTCCGATATAATTTACAGCTTTATTTCGGTGGATTTAAAGGTGGACATTTTAAGAATTATACGTATATGGGGATTTTCATTTTTGTATTGTCATTGATGGTGGATTTTATGCGGAGAACCAGCGCTACGCTATATTCTGCAGCTAGAAATGAGACATTAGAAAAGATGGCATATATAGACTCGCTTACCGGTCTTTTAAATCGCAGACGCTGTGAGGAAATCTATGACGAGATTGATAAGAAAAAATCAGACTATGCAGTAGTCGCATTGGATTTGAATAATCTGAAAAAGGTAAACGACAGTTTGGGACATGAAGCAGGTGATTTGTATTTACGAGAGTTCGGTACCGTGTTATCCAAAGCATTTGCAGATTGTGGTGATGTCATTCGCACGGGTGGAGATGAGTTTTTAGTTGTCATTAAGAATCCGGGTAAAATAGATATCGAAGAAAAAATTGCTAAGATGAATGCCTTAATTGGAAAATTGAACGAGTGTCACGCGAACTGGAATATGAGTACTGCATATGGTATTTGCTACGGAAGTGAAGAAGAAGTGAGCAATATTCGTGAGGCAGACAGAGTGGCGGATGCACGTATGTATGAAAAGAAATATGAGATGAAAGGGATTGTAAGATGAAAAGACCGGAAGAATTAAATCGTCTTCTGACGGAGATGTATAGAGAAACAAGAGCAGGAAAAATACGTTGGAGTCTTCAGGTGCAGACCACAGAACATAATGATTCGGCTGAAAAACCGGTAGAACTAGAAGGTGGCGTGTCGTGGACCGTTGACGAGTGTTATGTTTCTTATGTGTGTAAGTATAAGGGACAGGATTTTTGTATGATTACATATGAGTTGTTAAAGACAGCAGGGACAAAGGTACAGACAACGAATCTGGTATTTTTGCCACCTATGGGGATTCGTGCATTCCATTTACAGACGTTACTTCCGTATGCCGTTCCGGCATCGAATGTACTGGCAAATCAGATTCATAATCTGTGGGAATTATTATTAATTCAGTACAAAACGGATAAGTCAAGTGTCTATCTGGATGTAGTACCGGGAACATTGGTGATTGAGGATTAAGGGATGAATCTATTACATATGAAACATGCCTTAGAAGTTGCAAAGGCAGGGTCACTTGGTAAGGCATCGGAAGTATTGCTGATTGCTGTACCGAATATCAGCCGTTCGATAAAAGAGTTAGAAGCAGATTTAGGGATTACGATTTTTGAGCGTACCAGCAAAGGAATGATATTGACCCCGGCTGGAGAGGAATTTATCAATTTTGCAAAAGATATTTTAGATCAAATTGAGGAAGTAGAAAAGTTTTACAAATCCGGTTCGCCGAAAAAGCAAAAGTTTTCTATTTCTGTTCCAAGAGCCAGTTATATCGCAGAAGCATTTGCTGAATTTTCAAAATCGTTAACGAAAGATGCAGCAGAGATATTTTATAAAGAGACAAATGCGCAACGGGCGATACAGAACATCTTAAATCATGATTATAAACTAGGAATCATTCGTTATGGTGAGAATTATGATAAGTATTTCAAAGAGATGCTCGATGAAAAAGGAATTCATTATGAATTGATTACAGAGTTTACATATGTTCTTCTTATGAGTGCCGCCAATCCGCTTGTATTGAAGGAAAAAATTATGTATGATGATTTGACGGAATATATTGAGATTGCACATGCGGATCCATATGTACCGTCGATGCCCTTATCAAAAGTAATAAAGGAAGAACTTCCGGATAATGTGGAGCGCCGTATTTTTATATACGAAAGAGCGATTCAGTTTGAATTATTGTCTAAGAATACGGAAACTTTTATGTGGGTTTCCCCAATTCCAAGGGATTTGCTTGAACGGTATAATCTGGTACAGAAAAAGTGTGTGAGCAACAAAAGAGTCTATAGAGATGTACTAATATATAGAAAAGATTACAAATTATCGGAGTTAGACAGACAATTTATCACAGAGTTGTGCGAGTCAAAACGCAGATATCTATAATAATTACTAAAAAATGTACAGTCTTTTTGGAAAGATTGTGCAATTTTTGGTAAATAAGTATGGTATTATCAATGATGATAATACCAGTTATAGGATTTTAGAATTCCAAATATTGTTTTTAATTGTTAAAGTATTAACGAATAAAAATAGGATTAATAGAAACCTTAATACTTACCGGAGAATGGGTAAGTCGGAACAATAAGGGAGGAAAAGAGTATGAAACTTGACAGAATTATTGCAGTAAGAAATAATAAAACAATTTATCGTGATGGCGATAAAACGATAAAAGTATTTAGTGCAGATTACTCAAAAGCAGATGTATTACATGAAGCTATGAATCAGGCGAGAATCGAGGAACTGGGTCTTAATATTCCAAAGATTCATGAAGTAGGTGTAATAGATGGAAAATGGGCAATTGTTTATGAATATATCAAAGGAAAATCTCTTGCACAGCTTATGAAAGAGAATCCGGAGAAGATAGATGAATATTTAGAGTTATTTGTAAATTTGCAGATGAGCGTTCATGAAAAGACATGTCCTTTTTTATATAAATTAAAGGATAAGATGAACCGCAAAATTAGCAGTTGTGAATTGGATGCGAATACACGTTATGAATTGCATTCACGTTTAGATTCTATGCCAAAACATAATAAAGTATGTCATGGTGATTTTAATCCTTCGAATATTATTGTTACAGAAGAAGGTGTTCCATATATTATCGACTGGTCTCATGTGACACAGGGTAACGCATCAGCAGATGCGGCACGTACTTATTTGTTATTTTTATTAGAAGGTAACAATGAGATAGCAGAAAAATATTTGAATCTGTTCAGTGAAAAGAGTGATATTTCAAAACGTTATGTACAGAAATGGATGCCAATCGTTGCAGCTTCCCAGTCTGTTAAGGGAAGAGAAAAAGAGCGTGAATTATTGCTTTCATGGGTAAATGTTGTTGATTAAGGATAAAGTGAAGATAAGGAGAAAAGCAGTATGAAAGTTACAGTATGTATCGGAAGTTCCTGTCATATCAAAGGTTCCAGACAGGTGGTAGAAGGCATTCAGCGTCTGATTGCAGAGCATAACTTAGGCGACAAGGTAGAACTCGGCGGTACTTTTTGTATGGGACAGTGCCAGAAGGGTGTTTGTGTTACCGTAGACGAGCAGTTGTTCTCTGTTACTCCGGAGACAGTAACTGAATTTTTTGAGAAAAACGTAGTAGGAAAGGCGTAAATGAAATGATTATTCAGATTTGTGTGGGGAGCTCCTGCCATTTAAAGGGGTCCGCAGAAATCGTTGAATTATTCCAGAAAGCTGTAGAAGAATATCGTTTAGAAACCGAGGTTACACTTGCCGGTAGTTTTTGTATCGGCAAGTGTAACCGTATTGGCGTTACGGTGCAGGTAGACGATGAGGTTTATACGGGACTGACCAAAGAAGATTTTAAGGAGTTTTTCAACGATAAGGTACTTGCGGTGGTAAGAAAATAAAAATACAGAAAGGATGCAAGGCATGGCAAATTGTCTCACGTTAAAAAAATCAAATTGTAAGAACTGTTATAAGTGTATCCGTCACTGCCCGGTAAAGGCAATCAAGTTCTCGGGAAATCAGGCACAGATTATCGGGAATGAGTGTATTCTTTGCGGTCAGTGTTTTGTTGTTTGTCCGCAGAATGCGAGAGAAATTGTCAATGAAACGGAAAAGGTAAAGGTACTGTTACAGGGCGGTACGCCGGTCGTAGTCAGCCTTGCACCGTCGTTTGCGGCAAACTATGAGGGCGTTGGCATTGATGCCATGAG
>JAZSEF010000067.1:0-57611 GCA_045531555.1 Roseburia sp.
CACCCTCAATACATTCTTCTACAACAAAATAATCCAGCTTAGATACAGCCTGTGTTCTTTTAACTGCTTCTGCTATCGCCTCAGAATCGTTTGCCACTATTTTGGTAATTCCTCTACTCCCAGAAGAGTCAACCGCTTTTATCATTACAGGCAATTGAATTTTCTCAATAGCAGCTCTTGCCTCTTCTTCATCATGTGCAATTATATATTGAGCTGTAGCTACACCATTCTCAACAAATTTCTTTTTCATATCAGACTTATTAGCAGCACAAATTGCGGCGTCATAAGAAACTCCCTTCAGACCTAATGTATCACAAACTCGTCCAATTGTAGGTACACACACATCTGTTCCGGTAGTACATATACCATCTATATTTTCTCTTCTGCAAATTTCAATAATCTTCTCTTCATCCGTAGTATTCACATAAAAAATCTGATCTGCATACTGAAAACCAGGATAGTTTCCTTCTATACTGAAAATAACCGTATATAATCCCATTTCCTTTGCTTTTTTTATTAATGGTACCTGATAAATTCCTGCTCCCAAAACACCGATTTTCTTCATTCTACGTTACCTCTCTGCTTTTATCCTCTAAACATCTCAAAATTTGCTTTTATTTTTTCGTCTGACCAATTCCACCACTGTAGTTGTAATAAATCTGCTATTTTTTCCTGTGAGAACCGGTATTTTATAACTTTGGCTGGATTTCCAACAACAACTGCATATGCTGGAACATCCTTCGTTATTATAGCACCAGCTCCAATTACTGCTCCATCACCAACTGTGACACCTCTGCAAATACATGCATTAGCTCCTATATAAACATCATTACCAATATTACACTCCGTTCCAAAACGATCGTATGCAATTGGCTCATCTTTCGGTCTTAAATTATCAAATCCGTTATATAAAAAAGAATGTGTCGTCAATTTTCTATAATCATGATTGGCTCCTCCAATGCTTACATTCCACGAAACAGAACAAAAACTCCCCACGTTGACATGTAACATCACTGTATTCATACCCGTGTAAGAGTGTCTTCCTAATTTTGAATAGTGAATCTTATTCAAGCATCCTACTCTTGAAAATTCTTCCAATTCAGAAAAATCGACACTGGATAAATCTTCTACGGTATTATACCCCACCAATTTGCTTCCGTTCACCCTTGCAAATCTGTGAATCATAGAAGACTCTGCAATTTCAGCATTACGGATATCTGCCGTAACATCTATCATTCCTCTGACTCCTCTTTCTTACCAATCATTCATTCTATTTATAATACTCTTTCAATCGTTCGATAACCTCATACTTTTTATCACCAATGCCATAATACAATGGTAAACGCACAATGCGTTCACTCTCTTTTGTGGTATATATATCTTCTCCATGAAATCTTCCATACTTTCTACCTGCCGGTGCACTATGTAATGGAATATAGTGGAATACTGCACCTATACCATTGGCCTTCAAATAACTAATTAATTCTGATCTTTCATCCAAATCTTTCGCTTTGATGTAAAACATATGTGCATTATGTGTACAATATTCCGGTATCACCGGTAATTCCACATGTCCATTTTCTTCCAATTCTTTTAAATGCTCATAATAAGTCTCCCAAGTCTCCATACGATCCTTAAAAACTGTATCTGCACACTCCAACTGTGCATACAAATATGCCGCATTTAATTCACTTGGCAAGTATGATGAACCTGCATCCATCCATGTGTATTTATCAATTTCACCTCTGAAGAATTTACTGCGGTTTGTTCCTTTTTCACGAATAATTTCTGCACGCTCCACGTTCTTTGGATCCTTAATAAGCAATGCACCGCCTTCGCCCATACTTAAATTCTTCGTCTCATGGAAACTAAAACAGCCATAATCTCCAATTGTCCCCAACGCCTGTCCTTTATAGGTACTCTGAATTCCCTGTGCTGCATCTTCTACTACATATAAATGATATCTCTTTGCAATATCCATAATTACATCCATTTCACAACCCACACCTGCATAATGTACAGGTACAATGGCTTTTGTCCTTGGAGTAATTGCAGCTTCAATTAACTGCTCATTTATATTAAAGGTATCGGGTCTGATATCTACAAACACGACTTTTGCACCGCGTAAAGCAAATGCATCTGCAGTAGATACAAACGTATACGAGGGCATGATAACTTCGTCTCCCGGCTGAATATCCGACAGCAAAGCCGCCATTTCAAGCGCGTGTGTACATGACGTAGTAAGAAGTGCCTTACTAGTTTTATACTGTTCTTCCAACCACTTATTACATTTTTTTGTAAATGCGCCATCACCACAAATTTTTTTTGATTCAATCGCTTCCTTTATATAATTCAATTCCTTTCCTACAAATGGAGGAACATTAAACTGTATCATCTCAAATTCTCCTTACTATATCTATTTTATCTCAAATTTTTACTTTCAATTCTTTAATACCAAATCCCAATTCCACTCAACTGCAATTTCAAATAAGTATATCCACATAGCAGATGTAACAACCATAATATCACACCTGCAATTGCCTTCCATGATTCCTCTTCTTTCATCACTCTGAAAAACTTAATTGCACAAACCACATGTAATATAAAAATAGAAACAAAATATCCCCAACTGAAATTACCATGGTATCTTCTTACCCCTTTTTCAGCTAAAGCCGCATATTCCAAAAATCCTACCCCATACATAAGCCATGCAGTACTAATTTTTCTGTCCTTGAAATTTTTCTTAAAATAGACGACTGTTACATACAACGGAAACGCAATTGTCCCTAAAATCGCCAACGGATGCGCCTTGCCTGAATGTCCCATAACATCAAACCAGGCAATTTCTATTCCCTGCCCTTCTTCATCAAACGAAACCATGGCCTGAAACAAAAACAGTAACATTGATGGAATTACAGATAATGCTATACTGAAACAAAAACCAAATTTTGCAAATTTACTTTTTAGACAGTATACCACACAATATAAAACAATCGTTGGTAAAAATACTTGTGAAAAAGATGGTTTACATAAATTGGCCAAACACATAACAATTGCAAATATTATGTAATTCTTTATTGCAACCTTACCCTTTTCTTCATCTTCTTCAAATAATTTATGAAAGTAAAAAAAAGCAATTATACCAAATAACTTAGCTCCTATACTTGTAGGGTTATGCCATGTGTTAAATACATTTCTTCCAGGCTCTGCTACAAATGTTAAACCACTCCATGAAATAGGCTGAATAATCATTAGTACAAGTGCAAATAAACCACACAAATTATTGGAATAATATTTCCCTAAATAAACTTTTATAAAATAGAATATACCTATGTATATACAGACATAAATAAGCATTGTCATGCTCGCCGCTGAATCAAATAAATTCATGTGAACAATACGTTCAAAAAACTTCACCCCAAGATGCCAAATAGGAGAAGAATATCTTTCAAAAAATCCCTGAACGCCATGCTGAAAAATATCCAATGCTTTAATCGCATGCAATAAGTAATCTGAACCTTCTATCATCATATGTAGCGTTACAATTCGAAAAGACAATACCGCTATTACAAAACAGGATAAAACTGGCACTATCACTTGCCACACTTTCTTTTGGGTGTTCATATTCTAAAATTCTCCACTCCTAACACTCGTTCATTTTATTCTCTGCTACTCTAATTCCAAACAAAAATAGTAATTCCTAGTAAAATCAACATATTCCCAATCAACTTATTTGACGTTATTTTTTCTTTTAATATAATCCTACTTAAAATCATCACAAAAAAATAAGTTGTTGCAGCTAGCGCATGCGCAATTTTAAGCTGAACAAACTGCATAATATATGCATTTGCTATTAATACAACCGCTAATATTCCGTAGGATCCCATAACATAAGGATTCAAATATTCAAATATTTTCCCTTTATGTTGCTTTCTATTACTAAGATTCAACAAAATCTGCGATACTGCCGATCCAAATGCCGTAATTAAAATTAAAAAACTGTACTTATTCATCCTTTGCCACCATAATAACACCCAAAATAATAATAATTACACCTATTATATTATTCAGTGTTATACCTTCTCCAAATAAAAGGTTCGAAAATATTAATGTCCAAATCGTGGTTACACTTTTGTTAGAATAAGCAACAGACGGACTAAACGGTTTTATAGCCTGTTGCCATATAATTGCATATACGCCTAATATTCCAAATACAACCGCCATATAACAAAGATATTCTATTGATAAAAACTCATATTGCGATGCATATTTTGTCATTACCGAAGACATTGTATAGACTAAAATACATACATGTAAAAATATATATTTCTTTATGACCTGAATTTTATCTTTCATACTTTATACCTACAACTATCGAAAAAGCTCATAATTCTCTTTTATTTTCTCATCGGACCAGTTCCACCATTGAAGTTTGAGCAGTTCTTCTATCTTTTCCTCTGTAAAACGATATTTTAATACTCTCGCCGGATTACCAACCACAATTGCATACGGAGGAACATCTTTTGTCACTACTGCACCGGTACCGATTACCGCTCCATCTCCAACTTTAACCCCCCTGCAAATGCATGCATTTGCAGCAATCCACACGTCATTACCAATTACGCATGCCTCCGCAAACCTGTCATAAGGCACCGGCTCATTTTCTGGTCTTAACTTATCATAGTCATTATATAAAAATGCATGCGTAGACAATTTTGTATAATCATGATTGGCTCCTCCAATCGTTACTCCCCATGATATCGAACAAAAATTTCCTACCTCTGCATGCATAATCACAGTGTAGGCACCAGTATATGAATGCCTTCCTATTCTGGCACAATAGATTTGATTCAAGCGGTCAATTCTTACATAATCATCCAATTCTGAATAATCTACTCTTGATAAATCGCCTACCACATTGTGTCCTTTTAACAGACTTTCCTTTACTCTGGCATATCTGTATATATTGGCAGTCTCTGCAATTTCTGATTTGCTAATATCTACTGTTATATCTATCATTCTTCAATTCCCTTTTTATAATCATTCTGCATATCCTTTAAAGCAGATATCATGTCATATTGGGGCTGCCACTGTAATATATTCGTTGCCTTCTCGATACTCATATTATCAATGGCTTTATCTTCTTTATCGTACGGAATATATTTGATGTTTCCCTCATTCTCAAATACTTTATTAATGATATTTGCGAGTTCTGCTAAAGATATCGCTTCCTGCATTCCTATATTAAATATTCCTGCTTGTTCTGTATTTATCGCAAATAATAATGCATCAATCACATCTTTTATATAAATGTAACGTCTTATGGATACACCTTTTCCCCAAACTTCTAAAGTTTCCTTATTTTTAGCTCGATCTAAAAATGTATTTAATACATAGCCTTCCCGTTCACCCCAGCCAAGAACCTGAGCACAACGTAGCGAAACTGTTTCCATCTGATATTTTCTATTATAGAAAACACATAAGTTATCAGATGCCAGCTTTGATTCACCATATAAACTGATTGGGTTCACAAATGCATCCTCCCGACCATCATCTTCTTCATGATAAACTGCCCGGCTTGAAAGCATTACTACTTTTTTTATTCCTTCTAATCTACAGGCTTCTAAACAATTTGCGGTTAATTCTATATTTCTTATATAATCTGCATTTGAAAACGCTCCACTGCTACGGGTTGCCGCCAAATTTATAACCGCATCTGCATTTAAAACTGCTTCTCTAATAGACTCCACTTCGTACGTGGATGAAAAATATTGCAATTCCTGCTTATCTGCCAGCTCTACCGGCATTTCTTTTTTTCTTCCTACTGCCCGTACTTTATATCCGCGCTTACAAGCCTCCTTGCACAAATACTTTCCTATAAAACCTGTTGCTCCTAAGATGACTACTGTTTTTGAATCTGATATCCGCATTTTTCCTTACATCCATTCATTCGCTTAACTCTATCACCATCTGAGTAATACCATTCATGATAAATCGCATCTTTCACATCAAAGTTCGCCCTTTCAAATACCGTTTCCGGTCCCTGACATAAAAACTCTGTTAAATAGCTTTCTTTTTTAACCGGTTTGCGATTTACAAATACCTCTTCTAAAGACTGATCGCCTACAAGTAATCTCACTGAACACTCTAACAAATTAACACCCGTATAGTACTCAATCAATCTCCACATATGACATCCATCTAATCGAGGGGTTATCTCAATAATCTTTGGTCCGTTCTCAGCTACTTTAATCTGGAAATATGCCGGTCCATTCTCTAATCCCAACACTTTTAATGCTTCACAAACCAACTGGTGCATTTCTTCGCACAAGCTTTCTTCTTGCACGCGCTGTGATGGAATCAAGTGTTTATGAATGAGACCTCCACTATATCCTTCCCATACAATTCGATCTGAAACCTGTTCAAAAACTACTTTACCGTCTATAGAGAATGTATTAACAGAAACTTCCTGACCTATTACTACTTCTTCAATAATAACTTTTCCTTCTTTAGAAAAGGATACACTATTATCAAATTCTCTAAAAAATTGTTCATAATCCTCTATCAAACATACCCCACGCTGTCCCTGAGAATCTAATGGCTTCATCATAAATGGATACTGAAGTTCAATCTCAGCATTTTTATCACTTAAAACCTGATAATTTATATTCCACTTTGGAAGAGCACGCAAAGTTTCCCTTAATTTTCCTTTGTCGTTACAAATAGTTGCTATTTCCGTTTTTATGAAGCATGGAAGATTACAATTTTCACTTACCTTACCAACTGTTGGCATCGCAACATCAGAACCTGCAGAATATACGTAATCAATCTGATTTGTTTTTACATATTCCAAAACAGCTTCCGCATCTGTAATATCTATAAGTCCAAAATGGTCTGCTACTGTTTCTCCTACTCCTCCATGGCAATAGCTACATGCATACACTTCCATACCATACTTTTTACACTCGTTAATAAGGTCTAACTGAGGATTCCCTGTTCCTAAAACCAAAATTTTATTCATTTGCATTCTCCTTCTCTCTAGAACTGCAACTTATTTCTCTAATTGCATAAGCCGGAAGTCCAATTGCATTATCAACTAATCTTACAATATATTTTCCAATAATTCCTATACTCAACAACACCAATCCAAAGAAAAAAGAAATTAATAAAATTAATGTTGTAAATCCCTGTACAAGTATTCCACCCATAAGGTAACGTATCAGGTATGCAATCGTCAGTAAAAATGCAAAACCGGAAATTCCAATTCCCGTCACACTAACTAAATCTATAGGTGCAGTAGAACCATTTATAATAACATTAAAGGTTTCTTTCACAAGTCTTCCCATTGTATAACCGCTTTTTCCGTAGGCCCGCTCTTTATGCTCAACATCAGCAGTAACAATATTTTTAGTAATTGAAAAAATTAACGGTCCAATCTGTGGATGTTTACCACGATATTCTATTACAGCCTCTACTAATTCACGTTTCAATAAACGGAAACTTGTACTGGTAATTCCTTTTGGTTTATTATAAATTTTCTCAGATAACCAGTTTGTGAATGCGGAGCCTAATTTTCTAAACAAGCCATGCTTCTTCTCATCAAAAGCCGCAATAACACAATCACAATCACATTCCTGCATCTTTGCAATTAGTTTTAATATTTCCTTTGGATTATGCTGAAAGTCATCATCCATGGTAATAACATATTTACCCTTTGTATGTGTCAAACCACACATTACCGCATTAAACTGACCTGCATTATAATGCAAATTAATAGCCTTTAAATGTTTTGCTACCATACATGCTTTTTTTAATGAAGGCCAAGTATTTAACTTCGGACTACCATCATTCACACATATAATTTCATAATCTTGTGTTACCTGATTCATAACCTTTTCTATTTCACACACCAGTTCTTCAATCCAGTCACCACTATTGTAAACCGGAATCACAATCGAATATTCCATCTTATTCACCTTTACTTGTAAAATTCCTTCACTCTTTCAATTACTTCGTACTTCTTATCACCTATTCCATAATACAATGGAAGTCTTAAAAGGCGTTCACTTTCCTTTGTAGTATAGATGTCTTCTCCATGAAATACTCCATATTTTTTCCCTGCCGGGGCACTATGCAGCGGAATATAATGAAACACTGCTCCCACTCCATGACTCTTTAAAAAGCTCATTAATTCCGTTCTCTCATCTAAATCCTTTGCTTTGATGTAGAACATATGCGCATTATGTGTGCAATGTTCAGGAATAAATGGTAATTCAATATTTCCTGCTTCTGCAAGTTCTTTCAAATTTGTATAATAAGTATTCCAAGTATCCATTCTATCGTTATAAATCTTGTATGCACACTCAAGCTGTGCATACAAGTAAGCTGCATTCAACTCACTTGGCAGATAAGAAGACCCAGCATCTTTCCATGTATACTTATCAATCTCTCCCCTAAAGAACTTACTGCGATCTGTTCCTTTTTCTCGAATAATTTCTGCCCGTTCTATATTTGAAGCATCCTTAATAAGAAGTGCACCACCTTCACCCATACTTAAGTTCTTGGTTTCATGAAAGCTAAAACAGCCATAATCACCAATTGTCCCCAATGGTTGTCCCTTATATGTGCTCTGAATGCCCTGCGCAGCATCTTCTATCACATATAGATGATGTCTCTTTGCAATGTCCATAATAACATCCATTTCACAGCCTACACCTGCATAATGCACAGGTACAATCGCTTTTGTTCTTGAAGTAATGGCCGCTTCTATCAACTGCTCATCAATGTTAAACGTGTCTGGTCTTATATCTACAAAAACAATCTTCGCACCACGTAACGCAAAAGCATCTGCTGTCGAAACAAATGTATAAGACGGCATAATCACCTCATCACCAGGCTGTATTTCAGCCAAAAGTGCTGTCATCTCAAGTGCATGGGTACATGAGGTTGTAAGCAATGCTTTACTTGTCTTATACTGTTCTTCTATCCATTTATTACATTTTTTGGTAAAAACACCATCGCCACAAATCTTGCGCCCTTCAATCGCCTCTTGGATATATTCCATTTCATTTCCTACAAATGGCGGAACGTTAAATGGTATCATACGTCTTTCTCCTCACTTTACTTTTATACTCTAAAGTTACTAACTGCTTACTCCGTTACAACACTATATACTGTATAATTTCCAATCTCACTGACAGCCTTTAACTGTGCGCACTCATTATAATTTTCTCGTATATACCGCAAAAGCTCAATATTATTATTAGAATCCAAAATAAATACTTTTTCATTATCTATTGCGTCCCTGTACGGATTTTCTATACCATATTCCCGAAGTACATGATTTGTAATAGGAGTATTCACTGTCCAACTTCCTAAAAGATAAAAATTACTCAATTCACTTTCTTCACCCACATAAAATGGATCAACTGTTACTCCTGTACCAAACACATTTATCGTACATAAATATAAATGCTCTTTATCCTTTACAATAGCATCTTGTCTGGTAAGTATATTCTCCTCAACACTAGGATTATACTTCCAACGAAAACTCTCACTGTTTATACAGCCTAATAGCAACATTGTGCATACTTGCAAACTCACCAGCAGATTTCGTTTATTTTTTGCATTTAAAAGCCGATTTGAACCGTCTGGTTCCCACATATAAAGCATGGATACAATAGCTCCAAACCACACCACCACATCCACACGATTCTGCATATATCTGCCACCTATATACATATACATATACGCTGCAAACAACGCACCTGCTTCTAAAAAGTATGCCATCCAATTCCATTTCGAAGAATTCAATAACAGAAATGCCAATAATATCATACTATACGGAAATACTGTCACTTGCAGAAACACTCCCGGAAATTCTGACCAAAACTCTATCAATTTCGTCTTAGTACTAATCCAATACGCATCCTTTGCAACTCCCAATCGTTTCAGACTCTCCGTACTCAACTTATCGGTATCTGCCACATTCCAATTTTCATAATAACGTAAATCAGATTCCGAAATCCCCAAATCTGTATATAATGCGATGTCATCCTGATAATATGGAAAGAAACTATCTATCAGCTTAACAAGTGCCCTATCCCATTCCAAATATTCTGTCCATTCCGGTTCCCGTGCATATTGGCATTCATGATACCATGATGTCACTTGTACACATCCCAAAACTCCCACAAATATCATTATTATAATAACATATTTTGCGACACATTGATAGCTATTCTTAAAAAAGTCACGGAAGAATATTACCATTCCAATTGGAAAAACCATTAGCAGACATAAATAAAAAACAATTTCCCGATACATAGCCCCCCAAAGCATCAGAAACACACCCATTACTACCTGTTTCCAAACTGCTTTTTCTCCTTGAAACGCCGCAAAAATAAGTACTGCCCCTGCTACCAGCAAACATCCCGCCGTCTTTGTAAACTGCGGCAATACATAACACTGATACCCAAATGCAGTTATCAAAATAGCAGACACACCTATTCCAAGTTCTGTTCCTTTTGTACGAACCAGCACATAAGTTATGCTTGTAAACGATGCAAATACCGCTGCATACTGCGCAATCGTATACCAATTGACAATTGGCAGAATTTCATACAGAAAACGTATGATGCTTCCTAAAATATAATTAATAAATACCAAATGATTCTCACGCTGACCAAATATACCACTTGCAAATTCGTTCATGTAAGCATCATCCGAAGTTTCAAAATTCGGTCTGAATAAGAGCATCAGACACGCCAAAATCACAATATTCAAAATGATCGATAACCAAATTGGCTTTTCTTTCCACTTCTTCATCTCATGCTCCTATTCGAATAATTTTCTACTCTTCCAATACAAATGACAGCAAATCTGCTCTTTCTACCATTTCATACACAAAAATATCCGGCTGCTCTGTATCAATACTTTCTATCTCAAATTTCCCCTGATACGGGCTATATACTTCTGCAAAATTGGCTGTAATATATGGCAGCATACCGGTAGCAAAAGAATCTCGGACAAACATTAATTTCTGTTCATTTTCTGAATCGGAATAATAACGGCATACACCATCAAAATCCTCATAATTGCGTCTTTCATCCTGCTCTGTGATAACTGTATTATCTGTGTACCCGGTAATCTGATAGTTCTGCGGCTCCTTGAAATACCCGGTTAACCCCATCATATTTTCCATATCATAACCATTCTTCCAGTAAAAATATGGTTCTGTATTTTTCTCTAACGTCACATCTTTAAGTGCCGGAAGTTCAATATCCATTTCTTTTAAAAGTGCACCTGCACCTATATATCCTCCAAGGAAATTCCAATGGGTATCAGATTTAAAGTACAACATTTCCTGTGGATATTCCTTAGCTGCTGTTAGTAACTCCTCTTTTGGGAAGATAATCGTAATATCGGTATTCTCTCTTATATATGTCACCAACTGTTCCGTTCTCGACACCGAATCCTGCTGCACGATATATGACGGCAGATAATCCTCTCCATAAATCGTCGCCTTATTTGGACCTATAAATACGATAAACTCAATGCCTCTTTCTTCTAAATATCGTTGGCTTTGTTCGAGATTATTCTTTATTTGTAATAACTCCTCTTCACTATAAAGATTAGTTTTCTTATAATCTGCAAGAGACTCCCTGTAAAACAGCCAGTCCTCTTCTCCTACCACTACTTGTTCTGTTACCGATTGTCCAAATACCTCATATGTAAATATGGTATTTAAATAAATCAATGCGTCCCTGTATGGAAGATTATCCTCAAAATAATCCTCTGTCTGACCGGCAATTTTCTCATAATTTTCCACCGAAATTTCCGGTCTGGCAGCATATGTCCTATTTTGAATCTCCGTAATAGGAATCACACGCCTAAACAACGGATATGTTAGTAATGGCGTTAAAAACAAGACACAAAACAATCCTATCCAAAGATAGCTGTTCTTTTTCTTACTTTGTTTCATAAATATTCCCTCTATTTCTAATCACAAGGTGCTCATCCAAACACACCTTGATACCTTGAAATATCCGCAAGTACTAGAAGCGAAAATAAATAAACGGATTGTAAGAATTACTTGCCAATAAACTAATACAAACAATTGCTAACACCGCACAATATGCGATTTCTACTTTACTATCCTTACACCGCTCAGCTATTCCTGTTTTTTTAAGATACTGCTGAAGCGGTCCGCTTCCTAATATAGCCAACGCAGCAACCACAAAAACTCTTTTATCTACCAATTCTAAAATCGTATAGTTTGAATGGGTATAAATCCACGGTAACACCATTCGTTTCACGTACATAAATGCCTGCGTCATATCGGTAATTCGGAAAAATACCCATCCAATCATTACCACAAGCATAGTATACATATGCGCAAAAACAGACGACTTTTTCAGAATCTTTTTTAATCCCAATCGTTCCAAGACACTAAAAAATCCATGATACAATCCCCAGATGATGAAATTCCAACTGGCACCATGCCATAATCCGGTTGTAAAAAATACAATCCCTAAATTAATATAAGTACGGATAGCACCTTTTCTATTTCCTCCCAATGGAATATAGAGATAATCTTTAAACCATGAACTTAAAGATATGTGCCATCTGTTCCAAAACTCCTGAATCGACTTAGAGATATACGGGTAATCAAAATTCTCTTTTATGTCAAAACCAAATATTTTTCCGAGTCCAATCGCCATATCCGAATAACCCGAAAAATCATAGTAAATCTGTAATGCATAAAAAATGGCTACAATCCATGCCATTGTTCCTGTAATATCATTTATTTCTAATCCGATAATCTTATCTACTGTCTGTGCCAGCAGATTCGAAACAATTACCTTTTTGCCTAATCCAAAAAGGAATCTCCGCACACCATATGCCATTCCCTCTATAGATGTGCTTCTCTCCTTTATCTGCGCTGCGATATCCTTATACTTTACAATCGGTCCTGCAATCAACTGTGGAAAGAAAGAAATATATAAGGCAACTACCAATATATTTTTCTCCGCATCACATTCGCCGCGATAAACATCTACAACATAAGAAAGTGCCTGGAATGTAAAAAAGGAAATCCCCACAGGTAACGCAATCTGCGCCACCTCATATTCTATTCCCAAAACACTTCCAACGCTTGAGACAAAGAAATTGAAATATTTATAATAAGCCAGCAACAAAAGATTAACAACAATCGCTACTATAAGAAAACCTTTTCCCTGCTTCTCATGACTTGTAATCAATCTTGCCATTACATAATTAAACAAAATCGAAACCAGCATTAGCAGAATATACACCGGTTCTCCCCAAGCATAGAAAAACAAACTCATGAAAAGCAAACATACATTTTTTAATTTTTTCCCGGCTACAAAATAGCCCGCAAATGTTAGTGGAAGAAATATCCACAAAAAAAACATTGACGAAAAAATCATTCTATTATCCTCTTCTCAAAACCTTATGCACGATATTCATAACCATACCCTCACAGTACTTCCACTCTTCGCTTTTTCTGAACACAAGGAAGTTTACTCCAATAGGAATTACTGCACTAATAACTACTCCGAGTATAAGGTTTACAAATACATATGGTGTTCTGATAACCGTAAAAAGACCTAAACTCAATCCCCCACATACGACAGTCAATAACAAATGCACAAAAAATCCTTTAAAGTAAAGTACCATATTTCGTTCTAATAGGAATCTATATACAATCCATATGATTACTGCAATCGAAATCATAGTACTTACTGTTGTACCTAAAAATACGCCTGCCGCGCCCATTTTACAAAAATGCGCAAATATAACAGACATAATTAAGTTTACAATACCTTCTAACAATGCCATGTATTTTACAAATGGTCTTGGACTATAAAGTCCCGCAGCATTACGGAAAGCATCTGCACACTGTGTAATATTTCTCAGGTAATTATTAAACACCAATATTACAACTGTTGCTACCGGAAATATATAATCTGCATCCAGCCAAACTCCTGCGATAAACTCGTTAAACAAAGTCAGCATAGCGATGGATGTATAAGATGTAATCAGATAATTCATAAAATTCATCTTTTTAAACAATCCATAAATAGCCTCTTTGTCATTCGATACCAGATAATTACCAATATTGGCTGTAATATAGCCGAAAGAACGGTTAAACAAATTATTCACAATTCCTATAATCAAGGTATAGCCGGAATAAATCGCTACTGCTGTCAGACCAGCAAAAGCCGATAGCAAAATATTATCCGTTCCTACCACACAGTAACTTGCAATTTTAATGATAAAAAGAGCCTTAACATTGGCAACAATTTTATCTTTTACCTCTTTTTCGATTGTTCCATGTACATTTTTATCCGTCAGGTACGGGAACATTCTTCCTGCCTTCACATACAGGTAAAGGTTATTAATCACGGTAAATATCAGCTTAATAATTAAAGATGCAATGTAATTCTGCCAAATACAGATAATTGCAATCTGAAGAATACCTGTAATGGTATACAAAACAGTATCCGCATTCTTATTAATATAATCTTTCTGAGCAGATACTAAAATCGTACGTCGGTAAGCCAGAAAATACGAAAGCACCGCATCTGCAAGGAAAATCAGATACACTTTAACCACGTAATCCTGACTAATCGAAGTTTCTACGAGATACGGCAAAAATGGTATCAGTGCAAAGCCAATCACTGCTACACCCAAACCGATAAACTTATACAGCTTAGAGAATAACTGCATAATTGCCTTTACTTCACCGTAATTTTCTTCCTGCAACGGCTTATAAAGACTGTAACCGATTGAGCTTGCCACACCCAGTTCTAACAGGCTAAGCATTGAAATGACGCTTATAATAAGCCCATTCAATCCCATTATCTCACTGCCTAAATATATCGAAAATGCTTTACGGTTTACAAAACCGATTATTGAATTTACAACATAATACATGACAGCAGAGAACACATTCTTTGCTGCCATAGCTTTTCTATTACTCATATTTATTTCCTTTTACTGTTTGTTTTTCACAAACTCCAAAAACTCGTCATAATTACGAATATAATCTTCTTCGTTATAATACTCAGAAGCTAATACCATCAAAACAGCATCTGATGAAAAATCATACATTTCTCTCCAAATGTCATTCGCAATATACAAACCTTCATATGGTTTCTCTAATGATACAATCTTTTTTTCTGTACCATTGTCCATTAAAATTTTACAGGAACCATGGATACAGATTAAAATCTGCTCCAACGCCTTATGGGCATGAAAACCACGTCGGACTCCCTCACCGGTGTCATACATGTAGTAGACTCTCTTAATTTCAAAAGGAATATCTTTCATCTCCTCTAATGCTACTAACTGCCCTCTATCATCTCCGTGCTGCTGGAAGGCATATTTAACTACCTGCATCATTAACCTCCTATTTTGGCATATTCTTCTTTTAACATGCTATACCATTTTAAGGAGCGGTACTCTCCCTTTAAATATAAATGATTTCTCGACATACCTTCGTATACAAAACCGCATTTCTCATAAAAACGATTCGCTCTGCCGTTAATCTCAAGTACATTCAAATATACTCTCTCTAACTGCAAAGTCTCAAAAGCATACTTTAAAAGCTCCATTGTCGCCTGATATGCCAGATTCGTACCATGAATGCAGCTTCTGGTTACTACAGCATATTCTGCACTATTATCTACCTTTGAAATATTCTTCAGGCTTATCGTGCCCATGTACTCATCATTCTCATTTACAATGGCAAAATTCTGATTCTCTTCATCAAAACTTTTTTCAATAAAATCTAAAGCCTTTTCCTCATTCATTTGAGAAAAATCGAAACGAAACCACTGATTTACTGCTTCGTCATGCATCCACTCTAGCATACCGGTCACATCTTTTTTTTCCAGTTTTCTAAGCATTGTTCTCACCTATTCAAAACGATTGATTACATCTATTACATACTGCACTTCTTCATCTGTCATTCCATAGTACATTGGAATACTTAATTCTGTATCCGAAATCTCTTCTGCAATTGGAAGTGCTCCTTTTGGAATCTGCAAATCTGCATAAGCTCCCTGCAAATGCATCGGAATCGGATAATGTTTATTCGTCATGACACCATTATCTGCCAAGTATTTTTCTAACTCATCTCTTCTTGCACATCGGATACCAAAAAGATGATAAACATGTTTCACATCGTCCATTCTCTTTGGAAGAATAATCTGTTCGTTATGAATACCTGCATAATATTTCTCTGCAATTGCAATACGATTAGTATTCCATTTTTCTAAATGCTCTAACTTCACACGTAAAATACCTGCCTGCAATTCGTCCAAACGAGAGTTATTACCCTGATAAATATGATGATATTTATAATCCGAACCATAGTTACTAAGTGCACGTACTTTATCGGCTAATTCTTTATCGTTTGTCACAAATGCACCAGCATCACCTAAAGCACCTAAATTCTTGCCCGGATAAAAACTAAATCCGGCACCATGTCCGAATGTACCTACTTTTCTGCCCTTATAGGTCGCACCATGAGCCTGTGCCACATCTTCGATTACGATCAGATTATGTCTGTTTGCAATCTCCATAATCGGATCCATATCAGCCGGCTGGCCATATAAATGTACAACCATAATCGCCTTTGTTTTCTCTGTAATCTTCTCCTCAATCTTCGTTGGGTCGATGTTAAAAGACTCCAAAGTTGGCTCTACAAATACAGGAGTTGCTCCTGTATAGGAAACTGCTAATGCTGTCGCAATATATGTATTAGATGGCACGATTACTTCGTCACCTTCTGTAATTCCATAAGCTTTTAATGGCAAATATAACGCATCTAAACCATTACCGCATCCGACACAGTATTCCGTACCGCAATATGCAGCAAATTCCTGCTCGAACGCCTCTACTTCCGGTCCTAAAATAAACCAGTTTTTTTCATAAACATCTTTCATTTTATTTAAGATGTCATCCTTTATTTCGTTATGCATTACCTCAAATGAGACAAATGGTATTTTCATATTTTCCTCCATTCTATACTGACAAAAACCACCAAAATAAGTATACTATAGGCATTTACGAAAGTCAATTTTCCCTCTTAAACACCAGCAATTTACTAAAAACATAATTCAAAATGATTACCACAACACTAATAATCATTTTCGCTACAAATCCTTCTATTCCAAAAAGACTTTGATTCATTCCCAAAAACACCAGTGCAGGTAATCCTATAATCTCCACGAGACCGGTCACAAGTCTTGAACCTACAAACATCCCAAACTCTTTTAAAAGCTTTCCGATTTCTAAACTTTTACTCTCGAAAACATACCATTTATTGGTGATGAATGCAAATAATACTGCTGCCACCCAGGCTGCTATATTTGCCGTGGTCATAACACATTCCATTTTCATCAAAGCTGCATACACAAGCCAGTTCACCAGTGTAGTCGCTACACCAAATATCAGGTACATAATGACTTCTTTGTATTTTATCAATAATTCCTTCATGTTCTTCCCGCTACTTTACACAAATCTTCTTAATACTCTGCAAAAAATATTTTTCCCGGAATTCCCAAGTCCGATAACCATATCTCTGATTAGATAAATTTTTACATGTTTAAATAATATTCCGATTTTCTTTTCTTTTAATAGTCCCTTAAAACGCAATCTGTAAAAAATTCGTTTCGAAGCTTTTGATGCTCTCACATTAAAAATCGTTGTATTTTTCTCCGGATTAGTCGCCGATGTCAGACTCTGACGGTATTTCACTACCTTTTTGTCCAAATAGTGAATCTGCTCTCCGGCTTTCGTAATCTTTAACCAGAAAGGATAATCCTCTATAATGTCATACTCCTCATCGAAACAACCATAACGTTCCAAAAACTCTTTTTCGTAGAATTCGCCCGGTGTACAGATAATGCTGTTATGTTCTAACAATACCTTATACTGTTCGGCAGCACTCATATTATAAAAAACTTCTTTCGGAATCGGTTCTTTCAAATGCGGGGTTTCTGTTACACCATCATCTAACACCCATAACGCATCTCCAATCACCATTCCCGCGTTATTCTCGATACAATATGTCAGGCAATCCTCAATACAGGTTGGAAATAATATATCGTCTGCTGCAATGATTTTTATATATTTACCATTACATGCTGCAATTCCATCGTTTAAATTGCGGCACGTCCCTTTATTCGCTTTTGCAGCAATTACTTTGCATTCGACAAAACGTTCCTTATTTTCTGCAATCCACTTTTCAATAACTTCAACGGTATTATCTTTTGAAGCATCATCTGCTACAATCAATTCCAACTTTGTATGTGTCTGCGCTTTAATACTTTCCAAAAGTTCTGTAATATACTGTTTTGCATTATAAGATACTACCAGTACACTTACTAAATAATCCTTCTTCGTCTCTGTCACTCTTTTACTCCCCTTTAATCGTAACTAATGTATTTTTCGGAATTTCTTCTGATATACATACACATTGGACAATGCCGTTTTCCAATTTAGAACGCCAATTCGTCACATATCCTCTTGAAAAAATTGTACAAACATTCGTGTCCTCTGCCAAAATCAACTGCTGCAACTGCTGCAGATTTTGATCTGAAATTGCCTCCAATTCCATCTGCCCATCATCCAAAGGCTTTGCCAACAATAAAACTATTGGTTTTCCCTGCTCTCTTACTTTTTCAAACTGCTCTAGAGTATCCCTAGAAATCGCTCCATCTGAATTATCTATAGAGCAAATATAAAATTCAGCTAACTCTAATTCTTGCCACTCATTTTCATTTCTAAATCCAATATCTGTCATTTCATACTTTTCATTTAAAAGCGCTACGCTTCCATCCGCAAAAAAAATGAAATTAATTGGAGCAGATACTTCCGATATCGCTGCATACTCTACCCCATGCAATCGAATATCTCCAAATCCTACACGGGCGGCATTATAAATTACCTCTTGCTCTGTCAGGTCAAAACGATATATCCGATGTTCATTGGTTTCACCCACATAGACAGCACCCCCTGCTAACAACGCCATCTGTGCATTTTCTTTTTCTTTTTCTATATACACATACTCAATCTGGCTATTAACAATCGTAGATGATACAATTCGTCCTGCAACATGACCATCGTTTTGCTCAAAAACACTTTTCAGTACATCCTCTACACCATCATCCACTAAGACCAGATTGCCATCGTACTGTCTAATACCATAAATCGCATCCGAATAATCATATAAGTTCACCAGAACCTTATTATCTGAATCCATTTCAATCATATCTGCAATCAACATCGTCTCTTCAGACAGATAATGCAAATCACGAGGCGTCCATTCACCCGGATTAACACTGCTATTTAAGAATGCAGCAACACCACAAACGATTAATAAAGCAGCCTTTTGCCATTTCTCCTGCAATTGTTCCCAGATTTTAATCGCCAAAACCGCAACAATACATCCACACGGAAGTGCCCACAAAAAACGGTAATATGTTTCGCCTTCTCCAACAACTTTCATTACCCAAAATGTCAATGTATTAAACAATAAAAGTATTCCAAAAATAATTCCTGATAAAAAGAGTTTCTGACTTTTAGAAAACTCTTTTACCAACCATGGAAGAGCTGCAATTATAACTACGAACACTATATCCTGTGCAAAGTATCTTTGAAATACCTCTAACAGAGTTCCAACTTCCTGCATACTATTCCTCCACCCGCCGCACAAATTTACCGGCCAAAATCATACCTAAACAAGCAATTCCCCACACTCCAAAAACTGCTGCATTTACTACAACAGCAGTGGAAGAAATTGCGGAAGATGCCCACAGCAATAATGCTGCAACACCAAAATAACTCCTCTTTCGTTCCGCTGACATCATTTTCATACAAATATAAAGAGCAAAAAGAACCAATACACCTGCTGCATACGCTTTTCCTTCATATGTTCTATGAAGCATAAATGTTCCGTTCGTAAAAATCGTTTTTTCCATTAAGAAATTTGAATACAAAGCAATCACCATAAACGCCATAGCTTTTTGCCTACGCTCATATTCTTCTCGCTTTTGATAAATTACCTCTCCTATTGCATAAAGCGAACATGACGATAATATCACATTTAACATAACGCGAAATACCCTCATTACAAAAATCGGATGTATATCAAATATTTTTGCTAAAGCTGCTGCATTGATTTCAAACGTAGCAAAAATTCTTCTTAAATACAATGACGGCTGTAATTCTCCTGTATACACATTACTGCGGAACATAATATTTAAATCTACTGTCGTGTTTGCCAAACCAATATAATACACGGAATCATCATCTAATCTTCCATTCATCATTGCATAATAGGCAAATAGTAGTACTGCCACCACCCCTGCACAAAAACTTAGCGGCTGACATTTTATCCATTTCACAACTTCCCGTATCTGTGCTGTCAGCCATTTTCTTCTAACCCAAAAACTTACAGCCACTACAAATACGATAACTAGCATCCAACAGGTTACTAGTTCATGAAACCACCTCTTTGTTATAATAAAAGGAAATGCACATACCTGAAACAGTATCTGATAACTCAAAAATCCTATTACTGTCTGTATTCCGATATTTATTTTTTGTCCTTTTGACACGATTCCCGCTACCAAAGCTCCCAATGCCCAATAAACAATTAATTCTATTATTAATAATAAGACAGTCTTTATTATCACTACCATTTCTGATTACCTATAAATCCTAATGTTTTTAATGAACCAAACGTTTCCATATCCTTTTTATACGCTGCATCAACACATTTAAATGCTCTGTAACTTTCACCGGATTATTGAGATAGTATAATTCTTCCTGATACTGTACTAAATGCTCCGGTGCGAAATAGTCAAATCGTTTTTCATCTTTCTGGTGATACAAAGCAGATGTTCGGATATTTTTTAAACGGTATCGTTTTTCATATGCCCTGCTATTTTTCTTTTTTACGCTGTCCGAACACAATTCTTCCGACAATGGCTTAAGTCCATGCTCCTTTACATAATTGCGCAACATTTCACTTCCATACAGTAAAAACGGACCATCTCCAATTAAAACCGGAAACTTAGCTAAATAAGTATCTACATACGTCACATCCACATCCCGCATAATATTAATATCCATCTGCGCAACATTCAGATTATGAGTCTTATTCAGAATCACCATCTTCTGTCCCGGTTTTGCAAAATACAAATTGTGCGGAATGGTTCCCGTAATTCCTACTAAAAGTTCTGCATTACGAACAATCGCTATCTGTTCGTCCAAAGTACATTTTTCCGGTGAAATAATAGTAAAGTCATTTTTCCGGAATAAATCAAGGAGCAACTCTTCTCCTACTTCTGAACCCTGAGCTTTTTTGAAATTAGCTCTTGAATAATATACTTTTTCACAGACTGGGAACTTACTGCAGTCCACCTGTTCTGCAACTTTATCAAAGACTGCAAGGTGTTCTTTGGAATAATACCCATTTACCATATATCCCTGTTCCGGCACAATGATACGACGGCACTTCGTCACTTTATTGATAAACAATATCTGCTCAGATATTCCCAGTAATTCTAAAAATCTGGTAATACTTGCTCCCGGCGTATATTCTTGCCCTTCATTCACTAAAAAGGCGTATTTGTATCTTCTCTCTGTATCCTTTAAAAATGGATATAATCGGGTTGTTGAATCCAAAAGGAAATGTCCCCAATGATTATTAATATAACCAAGATATACCACATCTTCCTCTAAATAACACACATTCTGCTCTTCTATCTCATAACTTCCGCCCAGATAGATTTCCATCTCGTCCTGTTTGTCAGGTGCCGTAGCGTACTTTGAAAACGCATTCATTTCTGACTGTTTTATATAATTTTTCCCTGCATCTAATACGCCGCCATTCCCAAACAAAACATTATCTGCATACCGATTTGGCAAAAGATAACCATTTTCCACTTCTACCGATGATAAATCATCTCTGCACTTTAACTGACGCTCTGCCAAAGTACGATATCTTGCTTTATTAAAATCATAAAGATAAGTATATTCCATCTCTTGTCTTTCCTTCTATTATTCCACCACAATCATACCTAAAACCCGGATATGATTATTCGTACACATCTGTACACTCTTTAATATATCTTTATAAGCAGAGCTTCTCTTCTTCTCAAGAAGAAGGGCATTTCCTGTTTTCGACGCCTGCAATAATGCCTCCGCATCTTTTGTTAAGTCTTCTCCGTGAACCACTTTAACACCTAATGTTTTCAGTTCTGCTGTCAATTCTTCCATAACTGCAGAAGGCACCTCTGCCATCTTCGTTCCACTTACATATACAGTATCTGCTCCGTATTCCTGACACTGGATATAAACACTTGTTGCTGCCAGTTTTATCTCTTCTTTGCCGCCCTTTAATACAGTAAGCAATTTCACTCCGAATAATTTTTCTACTTCATTTGCAGTACGAAGTTTTCCGGTCATAATATATGCCGCAAAAACATATACTACTGCCAGCACAGCACCCAAAATCATGCCAAGCAATACCTGTTTCATGCTGACAGATGCTTTTTGCTTCTCTGCTTCCTGTACAACAGTATTTGTTTCTTCTACTGCATCATTCGTTGTTTCTTCTACTTCTCCATACATTGCATTCCACATATGAAAATATGCAGATATCTGGTTTGCATTCATATCCACACGCATTTTAGCTAATGTATCCTGATCGTCCACGCATTCTTTCAAATAGGCATCCTGATGACGATGAAGTTCTTCGTCTACTACAACACTCTGGCTTTCGCTTACTAACTGACACTGCTGTAATACGCCTTTGCTGATTAAGTTGTTCGCATGTGTATTCCATTCGTTTTTAACAAGTTCTGCCAAGTTGGCACACTGCTTTTCATCTACATGAATAATCTCTACATGAATAACGTCTGCACCATCTTCATATACTACAGAAACTAATTCATTTTCATAAGCATTATCGCTAAACGTTGTATTTGCTAACAGATTTTCAAAACTGTCCATTACACTAAGAACATTTTCAGCACTAATTAAATACTCAAGAGAAACTCTATTTACCTGAAATGGGTCTATTTTCATCAAAATAGAGTCTTTTAAATATGCCGTTTTATCATCAATCTGAGCTTTCAATTCTACAGCAGCCACAACATCCGGAAGTTCATCAATGGTCAACGCATCAATAATTTCCTGCCCCGTTGGCGCCGGTGCACTCTCCACAACCGGTGGTGCTGGTGTATTCACTGCCTTATAAGAATTCACATAGGAAACTGCTCCTAATAAAATTCCGCCTACCAAGGCACAGCATACAATCAGTTTCCAGCATCTAAAAAATTCCATAATTAAATCTTTCAACTCTATATCAATCTCTAATTTTTGCTTTTTTTCCATAAAATGCCTCCCGCTTATCCTTACGTTATTTTCTAATTTTATATATACACTTTACCAAAAGACAGCCAGTCTTTGTCGCACATAATCCTGCCAAAAGTCCATCCATCTTAGAATATTCGCTTTTTACCGCTTCTGCCGGCAACTCACCCTGATAAATCTCCTCTGTCACAAATCGCTTTACCTGTCTTGCCAACTGTGCGATGTGAGCATCGGAAGCCTTTCGTAATGCTTCATCTTTTCGCACCGTCTGCTGCATTCCGCTTGCACTTTTCCGGTACCAAAATCCTATCATTGGTATATGTACCGGATGCACTCCGTTAGCCAATAACTTTAAATACAATGCCCAGTCCTCATCGTAGTGTTTTTCCACCTCTGGAAAACACCCTGCTTCCAACAAGTATTTTTTTCGAAATGCGGCTGAATTCACCAATATATTATTAAAAGTCATTCGTCCTGCTGAGAACTTTTTACACCAGACATATTCCACTGCCTCGAAACCGACCAGGTCCATATAGCTCCAGCCAGCATCCGGATGTGCTTCCAATGCTTTATATAAGTATTCCAGATAAAACGGCTCTATCAAATCGTCCGCATCCAAAAACACAATCATATCCGTTTTACTTTCCCGAATAGCGTGGTTTTTTGCCTTTGACTGTCCACCATTTTCCTGATGGAATAATCGGATACGTACATCTGTTTTAGCAAACCTTTCCAATTCTGCCACATCCGTCATATTCGTGCTTCCGTCATTTACAATAATCCATTCAAACGCATCAAAGGTCTGATTCACCACGCAATTATAAGTTTCTTCAAAATGTTTCCCCGAATTATAATACGGTGTCACAATCGTTACTTTCGGTTCTATTACTTTTGATAAACAATCTTTTATTCGCTTTTGCCCTGGTTTGCTTTTAAAATCAAATTCCATATCTACCTGCTATTTATCTGCTAAACTTTCTTCTAAAAATTGAATGGATGTACGACGATATGCAGCAAGTTTCTCCTGCACATCAGCATAATCAATCACATTCTCCAAATCCATCTGTTCCGGTGTCTCCACATGTCTGTTTGGAATATTTAAAAATCCTAACAAATTATCTACTCTTCCATTTTTCTTATAAACACTGAAAAACTTTCTCTGGTAGAGAATGGAAAATACTGTTCCGTGGAAAGAATTGGTGACCACATACTCTGCATTTTTAATATAATACAAAAATTCTGCCGGTCCAAAATCCGCATATTGATAAGGTTCGCTACATTCCGGCATATGATAATAATGCAGCTCCAAAAGCGGCATATTTAACTGTTTCGCCAATGCCTTTGCACAATCTGCTACCGCCTGCTCTTCCACTACAAAATACGCAAACACATATGGCTCCTTTGGAAGTTCCTGTACTGATTTTTTAGGAAGTAAATCTTCATAATCCTCTGCCTGTAAAAGTAACGTTGGATCTACCGTAGTGGCTACTTCTCTTCCGGTAATTCTTCGCAAATTATCTGCCAGTTTTTCCTCGCGGACAGACAGAATATCTACATTATCTGTCAGTTTTTTAAATGCAGTTTCTTCCTCGCTCGGAATCACGCCATTCGCCAGGCTGGCTGCATAAGAAATAATTCTTTCTTTCTTTTTGAACGCACCAAAATATACCGGGTCGAGCCCTCCCAAAAGAAAACTTGACCAAATCTGATCACTGCCTAGCAGATACGCATCCAAATTCAATTTCTGAAAATCTGCTTCCGTTGCTACACGTTCCAATGAATTTTCTAAAAGCGGCCCATTAATAAATGCCTCAAAAGCATCCCATCTCTTGCTCCACTCTTTTTGTCCATAAATTCCTCGCAAGGTATCATAGATAAACTGTTTCCAGCGTTTCGGATTCAATTCCTTTAATGTAAATTTCGGTGGAAGATATTTCGGATAACCGGATTGTATTTTCTGATTCCGGTAATTCACTATGGAAACATCATGTCCTAATTTTTGTACACACGTTTTTAATGCGTATGCCTGTAACACTGCACCATAATTGTGTGCATTATGAAAAGTCAAAATTCCTACCTTCATCCAGGTCTCCTTGGTCTTCTATCTTAATCTTTTCCTTAAAATCAATGTCCATAAATACAAATCAGGTACATATACCTTTAACGCACCTGAGATTTTACGATGTCTGCTTGACGTATTCAAAAGTGCCTCTTTATATTCCTTCGCACTCTTTTTACACCAGCGAAAATCTTTTATCACTGCTCTGCGCTCTTTCCATGATAATTCTGCCATACGCTCGAACATCATACTGATGGAGCAACCCACAATATTAATATCACCAAACTTCGGTGACAATTTTATCAAACGGTCATAACAATGTTCTTCTACCTGAACACCTTCTAAATATTTTTTCTGATATCCCTGCCGAATCGCACTATTACCATGAATAAAATAATAATACATATGTCGGTTCGTTGTTACCACTTTTTCAAAATCAGTATCACAGATTACTTCCGTATTAAACAATAAATCTTCTGCGATTTTATATGGCTTAAAGCGAATTTTCTCTAACAGACTTCTGCGGTATAACTTACAATACACTGCCCAAGGAAGTAACAACTGCACCCCTGCCTCTACCTTTTCTGTAGCTGCCTTAATCTGAGGCTTCTCTTCGGCTTCTTTTTGCTCCTGCTCTCTGGCTAGCTGCTCTTGCCCTTCGAAAATCTCTATATATTGGCAGGTACTGACATCTGCCTGATGCTCCTGCAACAATTCATACAAAGTCTGTACCGTATCCGGTGCAATCCAGTCATCCGCATCCACAAACATCACATATTCGCCCGATGCCAAAGTCAGTCCCATATTACGTGCTGCCGATACCCCACCATTTTTTTGGTGATATACTCTAATTCTGGAGTCTTTTAATGCCCACTCATCACAGAGTCCCGGGCTATCATCCGTTGACCCATCATCTACTAAAATAATCTCCAAATTCGAAAAACTCTGTTCACAAATACTTTTTAAAGAGCGTTCCAAATATGTTCCCGCATTATATACAGGAATAATAATCGATACTCTATCCACGTTTCTCCTCCAAATCTGTCTGATGATTCTCATAACGCGGTTTCTTAAAGATACGAATACGAATCTGTTCAATAGATTTAATCCGTATTCCGAAAAATTCTAATACCAAATACAATGAAAATACTATAATACAGAACGCTGCCCCCACAATAATGGAGTTAATCGTTCCACCATCAAGCAACACTTTTACAAACGGAATACTTAACATACACAGCCAGAACCCATTTCTTTTTTTCAAGAAAAAATGAAGCGCTGTTTCCGCCAAAGCAAAAGGCACTAACATATTAATTACTGCACCAATAATTCCAAAATTTGCATAGCCTTCTGCCAGTAGCCCCGGCTGTGCATAAGATGCTGCTATATATCTCGCTGAAATTACCGGAAGACTCACATACTCAAATCCTAAATATGGTGCCAATGCCTTAATATAAGTAATACCATAGTAATATCCGTTTAACATGGTATGCTCTATAATATTACCACCCAAAATCGTCCAAATACCGAAAATTCGATAGATCTGATTCGCCGCAAAATCAAAATAACTTTTCAAATTCGTAAATTCGGTAGCAAAATCGTAAGATTTTTCCCAATAAGTATTCAATTTTACAATTTCTGATACCATACCATATAATAACACTGCAACAATTGCGATGCACAATAATGGAACTACTTTTTTCCCTTTTTCTTTGTTATCGTTCACCGCAACAAATACGCAGAATATCAATATCAATGGCATCAGATACTCAATCACTAAGTATCGCTGATCCAATACACGAACGATTCCATACAATCCCAACAAAAGTCCTGCCATACAAAGCAATCCCTGAGATAAAGAATAGTTCGTATAGATAATTCGTCCAAAAAAATAACATAATGTTGGCGCTACCAGCATAACACCGCTTACACCTGTTACTTCCATAATCGGCCACGCAATCAATACAGACGCTGCCAGCACTGCAAAATCATCGGTATCTTTATAATCAATAAAGTCATACCTTTTAATATCTTCCGTGGTATGTTTTACACACAAAAGATACGCTATTACAACTGCCATAAAGATAAAGTAGACTATCATATATATATTGTAATGGTCGCTTGGCATATTATATGCATCTCGCTCCATCGCAAGCAGCCGGTTCGCTGTATAATAGCATGGACAAACGGTACTGTTTAAATAAACATTTATCAATAAAAATACGTATCCTGTACTGAAAACTTTTCGTTTTTTCTCGTATAAACAGGATGCCCATAAAAACAAACCCAAACATATAATTTGCATCAGACAACGTTCATACACATATGCATTCAGTAACATAACTCTTGTATCAAATATAAGTGATAAACACACCGCAAACGTAATTAATACAAGTGCCACTCTGGATACTTGAAACATCTTTCTCGTCATATATATACTTTCCTTCTGGGACTATCTTCCCAAATTTCATCTTATCACATCTGTCCCTATTCCGCAAATCACTAACCAAAGAATCGTTCTGCCCGTTTGAAACTACGTTTTGCAAATTCCCGACGTTCATCTACCTTCCACCATAATAATGGACGAATCACATCTTTTACCTTTTTTATCCACGGTTTCACTTCTTTTTTCGGAACCACAATCTTTTCCTTCGTTTTCAAATGCGGTGCTCCCATCTCTTTCATCGGGAGTGACCAGTCACTAATATGAATCTGGAATAATTCCGGTTTTGCTTTATATGCCATCAATAATAACTGCTGGTCATCATCTACACAATTAAGCATCAATAACGCTTCCATTGCATTATGAACCAGTTTCCACAATTCCGGTGCCAAATCTCTTGCCATGCAAAACATATTCGCCATAACACAGTCATCCATCATCTGAAGACTCTCAATACCTAATAACTCATCCGGATTTGACAAGCAGAATAAATGAATCTTATTGTTTAATTCATACTCCCACAAGAAGTCAAAGTCAGTAGGATCTGTATAATTGGTGCCGCCATGGTCGAACCCAAAATCCACCCATGCTACATTTTCACTCAATAATCCTCTATTATATGCATCATTGATAAAATAAGATTTCATCATCCAAAGATAATCATATTTCGGATTATTAGAAAAAGCATTTGGAAAGTATCTCCACTCTCTAAAACGTTCATTCTGGCTGGCAGCCGTCAATCTGTCCAGTAATCCCGGCACTAATTCAAACAAATTATCAATTTCTATAATTATAGTCTTATCACCCAGACCAAATCTTTCGCGTACTTCCATTACTTTTGGTGCCAGCACGGAATCTGTGTATACAATAACACGATTCTGAATTCTCGCCCAATATGCAAATTCCTCTAAATACCTGTCACTGGTTCTACTCAATGCTTTGTTCGAATCCTGACCTCTTCCGATATCAAAAAAATCCGTAACAATTGTAAATTCTCCCATATTTGCCTCTTTCTCTTAGATGTCAAACACCTTCAAATAATTATCATAATACGTTTTTTTCGAAAAATCTTTACTCCGTTCTAACGACGCCTCACTCATTGACTTTCTCAATTCCGGCTCCTGGTATAGCTTTGTTATGGCATGCTGCAAATTCTCTACAATACCCTCTCTTTCTACCCACATAGCAACGTGTTTTGGTGCATATTCAATCAATCCGCCCGAATGAGTTACAATCAATGGCATTCCCTGTAACATTCCTTCAATGGCAACTAAACCTGCTGCCTCTTCCCACATAGATGGAACAACCTGAATATCTGCACACTGGTAATACTGATAAAGTTCTTTATTCTCGATATAACCAGTAAATTTCACTTTTTCTTTATTCGCTTCAACCAAATCCTTTACTTCCTGCATAAATGGTGTCATTGTGTTGGTAGCAAAATCTGCATTCCCAATTATGAGTAATTTTAGATTTGGAAGTGACAGTGCACGAAATCCTTGTAATAACTCTCGAACACCTTTTACTTCCTGAATTCTTCCACAATACAGAACTACAAAATCATCTTCTTTCAGTCCCAGTTTCTCCCTAAGTTCCCTTCGCTGTTCTCTTGTAATTCTCTTTGTAAACTTTTCTTCGTTTACACAATTATATACCACATGTGCACCAATTTCTTTTTTCTTAGTCGTGCGCAGCCATTCTTTTTTCGCAAACTCGCTCACCGCTATGATATTTCCAAATATTCCATCATAGGCATCCTCTGCTTCTACATGATGATGAATATGCAGATATACTTTATCCGCACCAAACTTCTTTGCAAACTGACGGTATTCATGATAAAGACCGCCTTCTCCTATAATGGCATCCACTTCCATAGTGCACAAAATTTTATATATTTTTCTGAAATATCCGGAATCCAGTAATGCTCCCGGCTCTGAACTTTTTGTCAAATATCTGCGAATTCGATTATTCACTTTATCTAAAATGCTATCCGCAGGAATATATATAATCTTAGAATGCTTATACTTTTTCGCAGCCTCCTCGGCTTTCGCATCCGCCATTGAAAAAACGATAAGCTCTGCTCTTTGTTCTATTTCATTTTGCTCTAATAGCAGTGTAATGAGCTCCTCTACTGCTCCACCTTTCACTGCCGGAATTGGTAACGTATTCCCTGCAATCAAACATATTCTTTTCATGCGTTACTCCTTTACTTTATCACCTTTTTTGCAATAAATTTCGGCATACGCAGCATTATTGCTATTATTCTTGTTTTATTATCAATTTTGTTTTGCTTTTTCAATTCGGCATACGTATTCCAGAATAAGCCCTGACATCTCTCATAGGCTTGTTTCGTAGCCGCATCTGTCATATCCAGACTTTCTTCTACTTTCAATAAATACTTTGCCATCCATCGTAAAAAAGCCTGCGCAACAAAAAGCATATCTTCTTTGGCACAATAAAGAATCCGATTATTCAAAGCTTCTACATATGCAAGATTTTTTACACTGTACTTTTTCGTCATGATACTGTCTTCACGAATCACATACTGGTAAAACGGCTCTGAAATTCCTGCTATTTTTTCTGCTCTATCATAAAACAGGTGTGCAGTAAATTCATCCTCATGAATTTTACCTTTCGGAAATTCTACTGCTTTTGCAACTTCTGCCTTATATAAACGATTCCACGCTGTTACCCAGTATTCATAGTTATCGCCACACAAATGTGTGATCGCTTCTTTTGAATTATATATCTTATCGTCGATAGACATATACTGATTCGCATCTGCAATAGGTGTGCCATCAACCTTCACTCGCAAGAAATTACAAATCGCAATATCCGCTCCGGTTTCTTTGATACGTGCATACATTTTTTCGTACATATCCGGTTTTACAAAGTCATCACTGTCTATAAATCCTATGCATGCGCCTGTTGCTGCTGCCGTTCCTGCATTCCTTGCATCCGACAGTCCACCATTTTTCTTATGAATTACTTTGATACGCTCATCTTTTCCTGCATATGCGTCACAGATAGCAGGGCAGTTATCCGTAGCACCGTCATCTACCAAAATAATCTCCAAATTCTGATATGTCTGGTTCAAAAGTGACTCTATACACTTTGGCAGATACTGCTCTACGTTATAAATTGGAACTACTACCGATATCAATTCTTTCTCCATAGAACTATTCCTTTGCCCCTCCTGCACTAATTCCCTCTAACTTTTATAATCATTCCATCGCCCGCATAAGCCGGTGCTCCAATCCATTGTACAACGGAATTCGTCAAATTGCCTTTATGATAAAAATGATTATCTCCGGTAAAAATCGCCACCACCGGACTATCTTCTCCCAGAATCAAATCTAAAAATACTCTGCTTACTTCTGTCGTATCTCTGGTTCCCTCACCTTCGCCAATAACCAGTGCCTGTCCCCAGATACTTACGGATGTATCCAAAAGTACTCTATCGTTTTCTGTATAAAACGGCACATGTGCCAGCAAAATCATCGGTTTATCCGGATTGGCTGCTATCCACTCCCGCATCGCCGTCAAACTGGCTTCATTCACCTGATATGATTCATTATCAATCGCGCAGACCACAAATTCTTCAAAATCCAAAATCTGAAATGCCAACTCGTTATTTTTAAACAAACTATAGATAATCGAATTCTCTGCCAAAGGCTCTTCCCAAGGCAAAAACAGTTCATGATTACCAAGTGTAAATAAATACGGCACCTTTAATTGACTCACCTGATTCCACAAATACTCTGCATTCACTTCAGAATAATAATCAATCATATCGCCACCCATAAGGACTGCATCAAATTGCTTTTTATTGGCATAAGATATCCACTGTGGCAATTGCTTTGCCGACACCGTTCCCTTTGCATTAGAAAATGCCGCTATTCTGGTATCTGCGTCTCCATAAGGTCCTACTTCTTCTCTGGTCTTAATTGCCAGATGTAAATCTGTCAGAAACAGAAATTCATACTCTCCCTGTAATCCGGGAATCACAACTTCTTCTTCATAATTCACTTGTATATTCGGATACTCGTAATGTTTTGCCAAAAAACTCAATACAACCAATGCACCCGTCAATAACACCACCTGTATCCATTTATTGATACCGCTATGATTCTTCATAGAATCTCCTATTTTTATTGTTTCTTTTTCATTTATTGCCAGTCAACTTTTATTACTTCTAAGTCCCCGGCAACCTTCTCATTTACCACTTAATTTCTTATCTTAGACAAATACAATTCCTCTAATCGTTTTGCTTCTAGCTTAATATTAAATCCTAACTCATCCAACTCTTTTGGATAACTTCGACGTTTACCCAATTTCGCCACCGTAACAACTGCCTTTGCCCACTCTTCCGTGGATGCTCCTAAAGAAATATATGGACAGCCTACTACATCCACTTCTCTTGTAATCGTGTCAGCAAATACGCATGGTAAGCCGGATGCCTGCGCCTCTACACCTACCATTGGAAGACCTTCAAACAAAGACGGCATTACCATCACATCCATCGCCTGATAATAGTCCTTTGGATTACTTACCATTCCAAATAATTTTACACTACTTTCAAGCCCCAAGCTCTTTATCTTTTCTTCAATCTCTGTTCTTAACTCTCCATCACCCAATAACCATAACACACTATTGGGATGCAATTCTTTTATTTTTGCAAAAATTTCTATTAAGAAAGTCTGATTTTTTTGAAGACTAAAACGTCCCACATTGCCCACAACTAACTTTTCTTCTGCATTTTCAATTTCACGTATCTGCTTCCGCATTGCCTCATTATACAAATAATCCTCATAAGCAATCGCATTTTTTAATACAGTAAAATCTTCTTTACCAAACAAGAAATCTCCTGCTGCCTTTGAACATCCTATACGATCTGTAATTTTACCTTTCGCCAACGCCCACAAGATACGATTTCGTATTGCTTTTACTCTGCTTTCTGCGTACAAGGTAGCATGACTATGTACGATTCTATGCTTAATCCCATATTTTGCAATAATTGGAAATGCCAAAAAAGCAATCGTCGGTGCATGTAAATGTACCACATCATAATCCAACGCATGCACAGAAAAAAACTCCTCCAAATATGCTTTAGTACGTCCCATCTGACTGCCGGATAACGCCGGATATACAAATACATTTGATCCTAATGCTTTCACTTTTTCATCAAATATTTCTGTCTCTTCTCCAAAAATCAGATAATCCATCTGTACTTTTTCTGCATCAATATAATTCTGATAATTCAGCATTACCGTACCAACGCCGCCAACCGGACGCTTTCCAATAATTTCTAACACACGTACTCTTTTCATATTTCCTTCAACCTTGTTTTCCTTGTCAGAAATTCTATTCTGAATTGTATGAAACATACAATCGCTATTGTGCTTACACTCTCTAAGCCGTCATAATAATCTTACTTTCGTAATACTTTCTTATAAGCCAGTTCTTTTACAAATCCCGGCTGCATCAGTACCACAAAAGTACCTGCCATGGATATCATATATTCTAAAACGGTTGTAAGCCCAAGCTCATGCTGGAATTTGCGCAATTTTGCAAAATCTTTAAAATACTTCCATCCACTACGACGGCGAACCAATGCCATACTCGTTCTGGCTCTTACCAAAATATCTTCTATATTTCGAATCTGATATCCCAAAGACAGCATCCTGCTCCACAACGAATAATCCTCTAAATACGGAAAATGCTGGTAGTTGCCTGCTTCTAAAATCGCACTTCTTCGGAACATAACCGTCATATGATTAAGTGGATTACGATTCTTCACATAGTTCAAAATCTCTTCCTGCGTTTTAGGCATATATTTTACACGGTCTGTTGTTCCTTCATCATTGAACTCTCTGATAGAACCGCCTAACACATGAACTTCCGGATGTGCTTGCATATATGCAACCTGTTTTTCGATGCGTTCCGGCATTGCAATATCATCGGTATCCATTCTAGCTACCAGCTCATTACTGCACAGTTGTACTCCCTTTGCCAAGGCTCTTCCTAACTGCTGATTCTGCTCAAATGCAAAAACTCTGATAATGTTAGGATATGCGTCCTGATATGATTGTATTAAATGATATAACTCATCTGTCAATGGTCCGTCTTCAATCAGCATAATCTCATTCACCGGATATGTTTGTGCCAATACACTATCCATTGCAGCTTTTAAGTACTCCGGCTTTTCTTTGATATATACAGACATCAATACTGATACTTTAGTGTTTGCTTCCATGTATACTCTCCTCAAAATCTACGATTTGATAATTTCCTATATTTTCGTATACGGACATATTCTTATCATAAGTTAATGTTCCAAATACTTTTGCAAACAAATTAATTTTCCCAGCCAAAAGATTCAATAACCAGCCGAATCCCGGAATTGTTATACCTGCTTTTCCATAACTTTTACGAATCACTGCCACCATTTCTGAAGTATTCACAAATGCCGCATTCTGTGGACAATAAATGCCTGTAACCTCATTTTCCATTGCCAAACAGAAAAATTCGTTTAAATTATCGATATATAACATACTTCGTTCATTGCTCGTTTTTGGAAAGAAAGGAATCTTTGTAGCCAGCTTTTCTAACAAACTATAATTACCGGTACAATTTTTACCATAAATCATTGGCGGACGCACAATTGCAACCAGAAAATCATCTGTCTGCATTGCCTGTAATGCTTCTTCCGCTTTCAGCTTGCTTTCTCCATAAAAATTAACCGGTGCAGGTTTGGTATCTGCTGTGATACGTCCTGTCACAATGCCATAAACACTCATTGTACTAAGAAACACAAACTGCATCTTATGTACTTTTCCTGTTTTACTCTGCTTTAACGCTGCATCTGCCTTCGCTTTCTCTGCCAGTTCTTTTGTTAATTTATAATTAACATCAAAGTATAACTGCTCCATACCCGGTTCTTCTTTCCGATGCACAATACCCGCTGCATGGAGAATCACATCGTACTCTGAGAAATCCATTTCCTTCCATTTATCATTTCTCATAGAAACAAATGTAACATGCCACAAATTTTGCGGCATGTTCTCATTTTTTTGGTCTATATACTGTTTAAAAGAAGTACCTAAATATCCACTGGTTCCTGTTACTAATACACGTTTCCCCATAATACACTTCCCGTTATGTTTTATAATCAAGTTATGACTTCTTTTTCATTTCACCCGTACCGCCTTCTACTACCCCTTTATGGAATAATACAGCAGTAATGGTTCCTAAAAAACATTTGATGTCCATCACCGGACCAAATTTTTCCACATATTCGCCATCTAATTTGGCTTTCACTGGAATCTCTAATTCGTCACGACCATTAATCTGTGCCCATCCGGTCAAGCCCGGAAGCACATCATTAGCACCATACTTATCTCTCTCTTCAATCAGATCATACTGATTCCACAATGCCGGTCTTGGTCCTACAATACTCATCTGGCCAGCTAAAATATTCAAAATCTGAGGCAGTTCATCCAGACTGCTCTTACGTAAAAACTTACCTACTTTTGTAATATACTGATCCGGATTGCTTAACATATGAGTCGGCATATCTTTTGGAGTATCTATTCGCATGGTACGGAATTTTAAAATATTAAAATGAGTCTTATGAAGCCCTACTCGTTTCTGCTTAAACAAAATCGGTCCCGGACTATCAATTTTAATCGCAATACAAAGAATCAATAACACCCACCAAAATAGAATTAATGCTACTAATGCCAAAACAAAATCTACACATCTTTTGATTCCCATATATACTTTTTGTGAGTTAGAAAGTGTCATATCTTCCTCCTGATTTGTGCCGTTTCATCCGGCTTATTATTTCTGCTCCTGAATCGAGTAAGTCGGTACAATACGCTGTACCCATTCACGAATATCGTTCGGCTCTGTTACCACATATTCTTTTATTTCTTCTAACTGACGTAAGAAGCGTTCCTCATCCATCTGAATCGGTTTTCCAATATGAATGAGCTTATTAGCGGTATCCTGCATACCTTCTTCTTTCATCAGCATTTCTTCATATAACTTTTCACCCGGTCGAAGGCCGGTAAATATAATCTGAATATCTTCGTTTGGTTTATGTCCTGACAGAAGAATTAAGTTCTTCGCTAAATCTACAATCTTAACCGGCTCACCCATGTCTAAGATGAAAATCTCGCCGCCTTTTGCATAGGCACCAGCCTGAAGTACTAAAGAAACTGCTTCCGGAATCGTCATAAAGTATCGAATAATATCCGGATGTGTAACTGTAACAGGACCACCCTCTTCAATCTGTTTTTTGAATAATGGAATAACACTACCATTACTTCCTAAAACATTACCGAAACGCACTGCTACATATTCTGTTTCAGAACGATTATTATAAGTCTGAATAATCATCTCACAGATTCGCTTTGTTGCACCCATGATATTGGTTGGATTTACTGCCTTATCGGTAGAGATCATTACAAAACGCTTTACCTTGTACTTGTCCGCAGCCTGAACCACCTTCCATGTTCCCAAAACGTTATTCTTTACAGACTCATTTGGACTGTCTTCCATCAATGGCACATGCTTATGTGCAGCTGCATGATATACGATTTCCGGTCTGTAAATTCTAAAAATATCATCCATACGTTTCGTATTTCGAATAGATGCAATCAATACAACTAAATCCAAATCCGGATATCTGCGTTTTAACTCCAACTGAATATCATATGTAGTATTTTCATAAATATCTACGATAACAAGCTGCTTCGGATTATGGGAAGCTACCTGACGACAAAGTTCACTACCAATAGAACCACCGCCACCGGTAACCATAACCACCTTACCGGATACATAACCCATGATAGAATCCAGGTCTACCTTAATTGGCTCACGACCTAACAAGTCATTCACATCTACATCTTTTAACTTGCTGATGCTCACATCACCATTTACCAACTGGTACATACCAGGTAAACGCTTTAATTCACAACCTGTCTGTTTACAAACATCTAATATTTCTTTGGTCTCTTTTGCAGTTGCAGCCGGCATTGCTATGATAATCTCATCCACTCTGCGTGATACTGCAATATCTACAATATCATTTCTATCGCCAATGACTTTGATTCCGTGCATAAACTTACCACGTTTACCTTTATCATCATCCACGATACCCACAATCTTCATATTTACAAACGGACTATTTACAATTTCTTTAATAATCGCATTCGCAGCTTCTCCTGCTCCAACGATTAGCACTCGCTTCATCTTTTCGGTCTGGTTTCTGCGATTTGTCAGCGTTTTTATACCACGCTGTGAGAATCTCGCCACCACCATCATAATAAGAAGTAACGCGCCATATAAGAAATACCAACTTCGTGGCAATGGATATTCATAATTTCGGAATGTCAATAAAACGATTATTGTATTTAATATCGAATCAACAATACACGCACCTGTCAAATACAGTAATTCCGTTGCACCTGCGTAATACCATAAAGTACTATACAAACGAAAGAATGAAAATATGGCAATCGCTACCGCAAGAAAAACAGGCAACATCTTCCATAAGACATTAATATAATGTTCCGGTATCGGTTCTTTTCCAAACTCAAATCGAACCAACAATGCTCCGATACTGGCAATAATAACGATACAGATATCGGTCAGCATCCAACTTATTCTTCTCATCCACATGTTTTTTTCTGAATTCTTCATTTTCTCAACCACTTTTCTGCAATTATGATTTACACCGTAATTACGATGCAAAAATCCATTTTAAATTGCTACTTTGTATATAATTTATAATTCGCTGTAGCAGCAAGCACCCTGTACCCGTTCTGTAACATCCAGTCTTCTTTATCTACATAATCAGCTACAATTACGCAATTACATTGGTACCCCTCTGCCGCAGTTATAAACAGTGACAAATTGTCACTGTCATAGGACACATCACTACCATATATTATTTTAATATTTTTATCGTATTTTTTCAACTCGGAAGATACTTCCGCAGGAGCTATTACACATGGTTCAGCTATCTGTTTTAATTCTTCCGCTAACACAACCACCTCATTTGAAGCTTTAGCAGAATTTCCAGATAACCCAAAATAATCCGTAGAATATGCAAATCCCACACTAAACTGCAATGCAAGCACAAAACATACAGCACAAAAAACTTTTTTTCCCTTTGTCTTTTGTTCTGCCAGTACTTCTGCTGCTGCATAGGCAATAATCACTGCACTACAAAGAACTCCGTATAACATCCAGTAACTGCCAAAATCTCCTCCAACCGTCAATAGGCGGTTCGCCAAAACCGGTGTAGACAATACTACAATTCCTAATATACTATATAACAACAGTTCTCTCTTCTTTTTATCGTTTTTTAAAATCAGATATAGCAATGCCACGAAAAAGAATCCCATATTATATATCGAGGTACTATACGCCTGATAAGCATCTCTAATAATCCTTAAGCGTAATTCCATATCCCAGAATCCCCTTTCCAACAACTGCTATCACAACAAACAAACCGAGCATAATTCCGGCATAATAAGCACCTCTTATATATGCAAGCTGTGCTGACAGGCACATCACCACCAGCAGGCAGCTCTGTTTTACCAGCTCCAAACCTTTCCCTGCCATGCCACTCTTACACTTCTTCAAAATAAACAGACATTGATAAAAAATCCCCGGCAGTACGCAACACCCCAACAATGTCTGCCCATTCCATGGATTTTGGAAAATTCCTACCGCTAAACCAATCTTTTCCGTGCAAACAGGCAGCCAATGAAGTATTCCACTCACCAATAAAAATACCCCAACCCGTTCTTCCTCTTCCTCGAACAACAGGCTGCCAATTCTCCAATAAATAAGAAAGAACCATGCTTGTAAAATCACCGGAAGCAAAAACTGTATTAGGATTGATGCAGACACTCCTGATAAACATACTACCACCGCATATAACATCTCAATTGGTGCATTCACATTCATCACCGGAGGTACCGCATACGCATCCCCCGTATAAGGGTGATAACCATACATCCTATCTGTATCAACTGCAGTATCCACAATCGAAACTGTATAATCATCTACATGAGGCTTCACAAAAAATACTGTCATTAACGTCGCTGCCACAAAACAGCCTGCTACTACTTTTGTCATTTTCCTGCTTTTTCGAATAAATATTCCTATCTGCTTTAACCAGATAATCCCTTCCCTCCAACACAGCAAGAGTGACACTCCGGAAATAATCCCTGAAATAATCAGCCATATTCGAGCCAACTGACTTAAATCCAGTCCCTGCCTGATTGCAGGAACGGCTACTACCATGAAAACAGCCATCATGAAAAAATAACCATTTACAAATATATCACTTGTAGAAGTCTTCTCTTTTTTTGTAATTTTATTCCATAACAAACCCAGAAAAATTGGAAATGCCACCAGCAAATACAAAATCATTCTTAAAATAACCTTCCAATTAAAAATAAAAGTAAATAACAAACTAATGTTACAACATACCAAATCTTTTTCTTCAAAACACTCGCACGGTTAATCACAAATGCTGCTCCAATATTTACCACTAAAAGCACAACATATTCTATCAAAAGTAATGCCGGGACAGCTTTCTCTGCCAAAAATACCACTAAAATTCCGATTAGTAAAAGCAGGTTCAATATCTGTTTTTTCTTATTGGTTCCTTCATGGCGTGCTTTCACCTTACAATAAATTGCTGTAGCAAGCAATAATAAAACAAACCACCCCGTTACCGGAGTTCCTAATGGTTCATAAAATAACCCTGTAACCATAAAAAGCAACACATAATAATAGAACGGTAACGCTAATGCAGTATTCTTTTGCGCAAGTTCATCAACAATCACTGCGCTTATTACCATAACCGGTATGACGCATACAAAATACACTGCCATTGCAAGTATTTCCGTACTGCCATTCAAAAACCATAACAACATCTCATGTACAGTCGAACTATACTCACCCATAACTGGCAAATCATAACTCTGTCTGCATGCAATAAAGAGCATTGCCACTACAGATGCCACCAAAACACCTACGGTTAAGAACTTTTCCCGCTTCGTTCTTATGCTATATACTTTTCTAATATCATTTTTCCACAATCCGGCAAAAACAAACAGATAAACTATACCTGTTAATAAAATCGCCGGTATATATGTCATCTCGAAATTCATTATTCTTTCCTTTATTTTCCTTGTCTAATGTATTCGTAATAACGTTTGATTCCCTCTTCAATCGAAACCATCTCAAAATCACAGATGGAATGAATCCGCTCATTATCTAAAATGATTTTCTTTGCATCTACACTTCTTCCCGGAAGATATGCTACCTTCATATCAGGAACCAGATTTTTTAAAATTGCTACAATATCATTCTGGGACACACCGGTATTAGAACTCAGATTAAATACTTCTGTATTACCACGATAATCAATCAGCGCATATAACATCTTACAAAGATCATCAATATATATATAATCTCTGACAACCGTTCCGTCCCCCCAGATTTCTATGGTTTCACCCGAAATAGCCCGCTTAATGGCTGCATCAATAAAACCTACACCCTTATGATAATCCTGTCCCGGTCCATATGGATTCGAAATACGGGCTATCAGCATATTCTTCTTCATCTGGAAATTAAAAGTACGAATCGTATTTTCAATACAAAGCTTTAAATTACCATAATGATTAATCGGTACCGGAACAGCATCTTCATAAATCGGCTGTATTTCCTGATTACCATATACTGTTCCACCGGATGAAAAGAATATCATGCGGCAGTCTGTATCTTTAATATAGTAACAAAGTTTTGCTGTCTGTACAAAATCTCTTTCATATCCAACAATACATTTCTCATTCGAATTCCCCGGATTCAAGGTACAGATTGCATGATAGATTACATCCATTCCTTTTACTACCTTTTCCAAGGTATAATCATCAAAAAAGTCTCCCGAAATGTATTTAATCCGCTTGTCTCCCTTTTCCGGTAACGACATATCAAAGCTATAGACTTCTTCTCCCTTATCTGCGAGGTATGCACATAAGTTTCTTCCTAAAAATCCATTACCACCGAGAACTAATATTTTTCTCATCTTCTTCAATTCCTTTTTTTACTGCGGCAACTACTTTGTCACCTTCTTTTTCCCAGCTTGTCTTATTTGCAAACGCTAACCCACGTTTTCTAACTTCCGCAAGTTCCTCTTTGTGTTCAAAATAGTAACAAATCTTATCTGCGATATCATCCGGTTCCATATCAACCAAAATAGAATTCTCTTCATTTACCAGCCACTCACTGTTTGCACCCTTACTACATACTACGGCTGAATTAGATGCCATAACCTCTAATGGTAAAAGTGACAAATTGGTTCCCGATAATACCAGACACATATCACACTGTGCATACAAATCTGCCAGCTTATCCTGTCTTACGCTGCCAAGATTTTTGTGACGGAATGGAACCGTATAGTTTCTAATATCCCAACCTGCAAATACTACCTCTACATCCGGTATTCTTTTGGCTACCTCATTCAATGCCAAAAGCCCTAACTCAAAATTACGACGTTCCGTAACCGGTCTGGCATAGAAAAACACTCTTGGAACATCGTCACGTTTCTCACCTGCCGTATATAATTCATGGTCATAAGAGAATAAGAAACTCTCTGTCTGCATACCATATTCATCACGAAGCTTATCTTTTAACCAGTCACCTGCTGTCAAACCGCGAAATCCCATCTTATAAGTATTCTCTGCAAAAGCATATTCCGAACCAACCGGGAAAAAGTATGGTTCGTAATCCTGTACAAAATAGAACTTACTAATGGTATTATCAAAATCTCTGACAGTATATGCTGTCTGCCATGCGGTCGCTATCGTAGCATGTGCAAATCCCATTTCTGCCACATTAATAGACACTTCAATCTCGTCAATATTCAATGCATAATGTTTTCTTAAAAACTCACGACACTCTTCTGAGCTATGAAATGCAATCGGCTTGATAATATACATCCTGTTTTTAAATCCCGCCTTCTGCAACATCATAACAAAACGGAAAATATTAATATGGCCACCAGAAGATAATCCCATCTCAGGAATCACCCAGTTAATAATTTTCTGTCCGTCTTTTGCTGCTTCGTATGCTTTTTTATCGAATTTTACTTTTTCTTTTCTTAAAACAAACTGATAAGGTGTGAATAAATCCGTACCGCCAAAAGACTCTACACGCTGATCCCAGAGGATATTGCCATGGGCATCCATACGTGCCGGATTCACAAGATGCTGTTTTACAAACTCTTTGATATCTGCCATCTTTTTTCTCTCTTTTTTACTTATTAATCTGGTCATGCTGCTGGGAAATATGTCTGTCCAAAAAAGCCTTCGTCTTATCGGAATAATCTACATAATTGCCTGCAATGTAACCTGCAATACACCGGAAACTGTTACGCACTGCTGCGTAATAGGTCCAGTACCACTTTCTTTTTATCTGAGCTGTTTTGCCCCAGATGTATCTCAAATCACCCTTTGTGATACGCAAAATACCATAAATCATTCGTGGCACACTTTTAAACATGCGGTACTTATGAATCTGATACACTGCCTTATATTCATCATAATAACGCTTAAAATAAGTCTTCAACGGATAGTTGTGGGAATGGTATACCACTGCATCCGGACAATATACACGCTTATGCCCCATCTCAATCATCTGGCGCATCCAAATCTGATCTTCTGAGAAATTCACATCCGGATATGGATATTTTTCCCATACACTTCTGCGCAGACACGAGTTATTATCCGAAAAGAATGCCAGAAAGTGACGATACCCTTCTTCTCCCTCATAGCGCTTCTTATCTTCCATATAATGAATCGTATTACTCTCACCGAATCCCTTAAAATGAAGATTAATATCACGGTTATCAAGCACATTACAATCTGGATATGGCAGATGGCGTCCAAATCCGCCTACCACACTCTCATCCAGTTTCATGGCATCAATTAGATTTTCAAGCCAGTGATTATCAACCGGAAGGGCATCCTGTGTAATAAAAACAATAAATTCGCCTGTGCCTTTACTTGCGCCATAATTTCTGGTTTTCCCATGTCCGAATTCGGATGGTGCAATCTCATACAGTTTACAAGGATATTTTTTTATAATATCTACGGTATTGTCAGTAGAACCGGAATCTACGCAAATCACTTCATATTCATACTTCGTTTCCTGTTCAAATACCTTTGCTAATACTTTATCAAATAATTCTCCACCATTTTTGGCAGGAATTACAATCGTTGCATCCATTATGCCTCACATTCCGGGTGCTTTTCCCAGTTCACCCATCGAGCAAAAATTTAATTCTCCTTATGGATTGCCGCTACAATCATACGCTTGATTTTGCGCGCTGCTCTGTATGGCAGACTACGCTTCGGTTCCGGCGGAGTATTACAATAATTCTCTTCTTTTACAATCGTATATTTGGATGGCATATCCGGGTATAAATTGTTAATGGATGTGCCTGTCACATACTTCTGGAATGATACTTCCATCTGGAAAAACAATCTGCTTTCTTCCTCTGAAATACCTACGATTTCCATTAATGTCTGCTTCTGCTCGTCCGGAATCACATTCAAGGTTCCATTCAGCAAAATGCTTCTGTATAAAATAAATTTCAACGGTAATGCAAAATCAAAACGCCACTCATAATCCAATACATAAATGGCATCACCCATAATGATATTGGCAGCCACCATATCCATGCTGGCACCTTTCACTGCTTCGTAACCTTCAATCAAGGTAAGTGGGTCAACCGGTTCTTCCGGCTGTTTTTTTCCTTTTGCATTTTCTTCTGGCTGTGGCCATTCAATCTGGCCAAAAATAGTCTTGAACTCATCTGTAGCATGGAATGTTTCTTTACCGCTTACATTCATAATAATATCCTTAAGCAGTCTTACATTTTCCCAAACCACATCCCATTCTTTTGCTTTTACCGCATCATCAATGATTTTATCTAAACGCGGTCCCTCAATATACGGGAACTGTACACGTCCTTCGCCCACCTTTTCACATGGAACGACCTTTACGTTCTCTGTCAGGTATGGGTTATTCGCCGCATACTCTGCCATACGTTCTACATGAGCGCTTGCCTTCGTGTGTGCTGCGTCTTTTTCTACAATTTTCTTCCCATTTTCTTCAAAAATACGGGTAATAATTTTATACTCATCTTTACGCTCTACCGAGCATTTTGCAAAAACAGTCCTCTGTCCTTCTTTTTGAGAAGCATCTGCCACTGCACATGGTTTTACTGCCTCTACGAAAAACGAATTTGAAAACTCTGAAAACAGTCCTGCATCAAGCAATGTATCCCAAACTTTCGTCTCATCAAAAAATACCATACGGTCTGCGTCAAAGTTTCTTAAGTTATTTACTAATTCACCTTTTACAGGAAGGAAATCATCGGTATAAATAGTAGTCGGAAGCTTATAATCCGGATAAGTATAAGCAAAATTTACCGCTTCGTAACCGCTTTCTTCCAAAAGCTTTGTTAACATCTTTTTCGAAAAAGTTTTTACCCCGCTTGTAGTTGGATATCCTTCTAAACCTTCAAAATACTTACCCACATGATCTTCTCTGCAGCCTGCAAAATATTTTAAACCCAATTGGTTCTCAATAGCGATTAATACTTTTCCGCCCGGTTTCAACAAACCTGCAATTTTTTTAAGGAATGCATGGTATGCATCCTTTTCCGGAATATATAATTCACCATACTCCAATACACCGATTAAAGTTACATAGTCGAACTTTTCAGTCAGACCTGCTGCAATATCATTAAAGTTACCAACCATAATCTCAATATTGTCACGCTCTTTGTTACGATACGCATTAATCATACTTCTGCGTTTCGACAAATCAATGGCTGTAACCTTTTCTACTTTTTCTGCAATCGTTCCTGTGATGGCACCACAACCCGCACCAACTTCCAAAACATGTGCATTCGCCTCGAATGGATACCAATTCAATATATTGGTACGCACTTCTGAAAGATGATACAAAATCGGCCATGATTTTGCTTCTACAATCACATCCGGATACTCGCTGCGCTCATGTGTCTTCACAATGTCTAACAGCGTATCTTCGATGTCACCGTCACTATATAAATCTTGTCCACTATAATAGTCATAGTTCATGACTACGTTTCCGATTTTTTCTGTGTTCATAGTTTTATAACCTTTATATATTTTTTATAACTATCCAGAGCCTCATGCGCAAAATAGCATTTGTTCATGCAAGTATGCCCATGCTACTTATACAACTTGCCTTGGTTCTGAATAGTCACATGTATTTGATCTCTGCTCCCAAATCTACAAATCCAATTGTATTTCTATCAGAAATTACCTGTATATTGCAGACATCATATAATCTGCTGTATACCGTAAATTCACCGTTCACATAACCTGTACATCCAAGGCAAAGAAGATAATCTGCACCCTGCAGACTCATATTCTGTCGGAAGGAAACCGTCACAATCTGCCCAGCTTCTACATGGTCTAAATTCCGTTCTTCCAACATGGTGTTCGTACCTGTCACTTCTGTACCCTTGATATCCTTAATGGTATAAGCAAAAATAGGGTTGTCTACTGGCTGATAAAATTCCACCTTCATGCGCACTTCAAACTCTGCACCTTTATATATGGACGGACTAAGATTACCCTCTGCGTCTATGATTGCATAATCAATAATATTTGCTACACCATTGCCATATTCCACCGCACCAGAATTGTTCACCATGCTGTCTTTCCAGTAGGTTCCTGCCGCGTTATCAATACTTGCTGCCGATACTTTCTGTTCTTCTTCCTTCTCTTCTGCAGTCTCTTCCGTATACTGGTTTACCAAAATCTTCTTGTACACATTTACAACGTCCGCCGATGGTCCAACCATAACCTGATTACCCTTATCGATTAAAAGTGTACGGTCACAATACTTAATTACACTGCTCAAATCATGTGTTACGAAAAGAATGGTCTTACCCGCTTCTTTGAAACTCATGAACTTCTGATAACACTTCGCCTGAAAGAAAATGTCACCAACGCTGAGTGCCTCGTCTACGATCAAAATGTCTGGTTCTACGTTAATAGCCACTGCAAATGCCAATCTTGCAAACATACCGCTGGAATAGCTTTTTACCGGCTGATTGATGAACTCACCGATATCCGCAAAATCAACAATTGCCTGTACGCGTTCGTCCATTTCCTCCTTAGTAAAACCAAGAATCGTTCCATTTAGATAAATGTTCTCTAACCCCGTAAATTCCGGTTTAAAGCCTGCTCCAAGTTCCAATAGAGCACTGATTTTACCATTTACTTCTACCGTTCCGCTGGTCGGTGTCGCAACACCGGTAATCAGCTTCAACAATGTTGATTTACCGGAACCATTCGTTCCAATAATACCGATACACTCGCCTTTATAAACTTCTAAATTAATGCCGTTCAATGCATTGTGTGGTCTATGATAACGTTTTTTCCCAAGGAACAATAATTCCTTCGCAAAATCAATCGGTTTATTATAAAGTTTATATGTCTTAACAATATCTTTTATCTCTATAACTTTTTCTCGCATTACTGCCTGCCTTTTATATTTTTATATAACAATTCAGGGCAACATTCGCAAAATCGCCCTGTCTCTGAATTGTTACAAATGATCTGCAAAATAATCCTTCATCTCGCGGAAAATCTTACCGCTGATAAGGCTCATAACAAGGACAAATCCCCAGAAATAAAGAGTCGTTCCGATATGGTCTGTCACCCAACCGCCATGCATATAGCAATCACGATACCCGGTAACCACGTAATACATCGGATTCAAACGAAAAATATCCATCACCCAGTCCGACCAGAAACTTTCGTCCCACATAATCGGTGTCAACCACATACCAAGCTGGGTCACCACATTAATCAACTGAGTCATATCCTTGAAATACGGCGTCACAGATGCTGTCAGATATGATACTGACAACACCAGACAGATTTCACAAAACATGTAATAAATGACCTGTATCATTGTAATTCCCGGAATTCTTCCCGCAATCACAAAAATCAAAAATGCAATCGCCACTAAAAACAGATGCACAAATAAAGATGCAAACACTTTTACTACAGGAAGAATCTGGATTTTAAACACCATCTTCTTAACCAGATAACTATATTCAACTAAACAATTGGACGCATTCTGCCATGCATCCACAAAGAAAAACCATGGCACGATACCGGCAATCAGATACAATAAAAACGGATATTCTGTGTTAGCCGGTGTCATTTTAAGACCCGAACCAAAGATAATTACATAAATCATAACTGTAATGACCGGCTGCACAAACGCCCAGATAATTCCGAATACAGAACCCGCATATTTTGCTTTAAAATCACTTTTTGCCAAACTAAAAATCAGTTCACGGCTTTCCCATACATCTTTTAACAATGGTGTCTTTTCTTTTTTATTAGACATTCTCTAACTCCTTAAAGCTATGAAGTACTTTGTCTTTCTCAGATAAAATTATTTCCATTCCCTCCGGAATCGGCCATTCCACACCGATATCCGGGTCATTCCACATAATTCCAAATTCGTCGTTTGGATGATAGAAATCTGTTACTTTATAGCAGAATTCTGCGTAATCGGACAACACAAGAAAGCCATGTGCAAATCCCTTCGGAACAAAGAACTGTTTTTTATTCTCTTCTGAAAGCAATACACCAAACCATTTTCCATATGTTTCAGAGCCTTTGCGTAAATCCACTGCCACATCAAATACTTCGCCTTTGATTACACGTACTAATTTATCCTGTGGATACTGTTTCTGAGAATGTAAACCTCTTAATACGCCTTTTTTCGATGCAGACTGGTTATCCTGCACAAACTGGCAATCGATACCAGCTGCCGCAAAATCATTATAATTGTATGTTTCAATGAAATAACCACGATTATCCCCGTGTACTTCCGGTGTAATTACTTTTAACCCCTTAATTCCATTGCAATCTTCTGATACAGTCAGTTTTCCCATTTTATAATCCCTCTGCAACTTCCATTAAATATTTACCATAGTCAGTCTTTAATAATGGCTGAGCCAGTTCAACAAGCTGCTCTTTATCAATAAATCCGCGTTTATAAGCAATTTCTTCGATACATGAAATATACAAGCCCTGACGTTTCTGGAACGCTGATACGAAATCTGCCGCTGCAAGAAGCATGTCATGATTACCGGTATCTAACCACGCAAATCCGCGTCCTAATGTCTCAACATGCAATGTACCACGATTCAAATATTCGTTATTAATACTTGTAATTTCAATTTCACCACGAGCGGATGGTTTTACATTTTTTGCAATTTCTACAACATCATTATCATAGAAATACAAGCCTGGAACTGCATAATTTGACTTCGGATGTTCCGGCTTTTCTTCGATAGACAATGCTTTACCATTCTCATCAAATTCTACTACACCGTATTCTCTTGGATCTCTTACATAGTAACCAAAAATAGTTGCTCCTGCTTCATTTTCTGTACGTGCCGCTACATTTTTCAATACTTTTGTAAAGCTCTGTCCATAAAAAATATTATCTCCAAGAATCAAAGCTACAGAATCATCACCGATAAACTTTTCACCGATAATAAACGCATCTGCCAAACCTCTTGGCTGTTCCTGAATCGCATATTCAAAATGCATTCCAAGCTGTGAACCATCACCAAACAAATCTTCAAATACCGGTAAATCTCTTGGTGTAGAAATGATTAACACCTCTCTGATACCTGCAAGCATCAGAATAGACAATGGATAATAAATCATTGGTTTATCATAAACAGGCATAATCTGTTTTGAAATCGCTTTTGTCAATGGGTATAAACGTGTTCCGGAACCTCCGGCTAAAATAATTCCCTTCATAATGTCCTCCTATATTGTATTTTGTTTACAAAATGCACAATAGACTAATAACAATTTTACTATGAAAATGGTCATTAGTCTTTGTGAATTCCTTAATATTTTATTTATACATCTCTTCGTAGTATTTCTGATAATCTCCACTAGTTACGTTCTTCATCCACTCTTCATTCTCAAAGAACCATGCAATTGTCTTACGAATACCATCTTTGAACATTGTTTCCGGTTCCCAGCCAATTTCAGCCTTAATCTTATCCGGAGCGATTGCATAACGTCTGTCATGTCCCTTACGGTCTTCTACATATGTGATTAAATCTGTACTAACAAGGGCTTTTCTTGGGTCATTTTCAGGAAGCATTTCCTGTAATGTTTCAAGGATGATATTAATAATCTCAATATTCTGTTTTTCGTTATGACCACCGATGTTATAAGTCTCACCAAGGCGTCCGTTTTCCTGTACCATATCGATACCCTTCGCATGGTCATCTACGTATAACCAGTCACGAACATTCTTACCATCGCCATATACAGGAAGTTTTTTACCCTGTAATGCATTGTTAATAATCAACGGAATCAATTTTTCCGGGAACTGGTATGGTCCATAGTTATTCGAACAGTTTGTAATGTTCGCCGGGAACTTGTATGTGTCTACATATGATTTTACTAACATATCAGAGCTTGCTTTACTAGCTGAATATGGGCTGTGTGGATCATATGGAGTTGTCTCATAGAAGTATGCATTTGGATCATCCGGTAATGAGCCGTATACTTCATCTGTAGAAACATGTAAGAACTTCTTACCTTCCTTAAATGTACCATCTGGTAATTCCCATGCAGCTTTTGCACAGTTAAGCATTACTGCTGTACCAAGTACATTTGTTTTTACAAACACTTCCGGATTACGGATACTTCTGTCAACATGGCTCTCTGCTGCAAAATGTACAACACGGTCAATATCATTTTCTGCAAAGATTTTCTCAATAGCTTCTTTGTCTGTAATATCAGCCTTTACAAATGTATAATTCTCTCTATCTTCAACACCTTTTAAATTCTCTAAATTACCTGCATAAGTAAGTGCATCTACATTGATAATTCTGATTTCATTGTCGTACTTACGGAACATGTAATGAATATAGTTTGATCCAATAAATCCTGCTCCACCTGTTACTAAATATGTTCTCATTATCGTCCTCCTAAATGTATATTAATAATTTACTTCTTCTAAATCAACTACTACATTATATCACTTTTTTTATCTATTTACAACTTATACTAGTACATTCGTACCGATTACTGTTTACATATAGCTAATGTCTCATACTTGTTCTATCGTATAATCCATTCGTTTCTTAGAAAAGTTAGGATTATAATATGGATCACCATATTCAAAAATATCTGCCCATTTTTTCAGCATATAATCCGACTCTTTCTGCAAACGCGCCTGTTTCTCCGGTGTATTCTCATAACCTCTTGACTTCGATTCGTAATGAGTTGCCACTGCATACGGTGTATATACAATCCGATAACCCGCTTTTCCCATTTTTAAACATAAATCTATATCATTATAAGCAACTGTCAATTCTTCTTCCAGACCGCCCACTTCATCAAAAACAGATTTTTTCACCATCATACAAGCAGCCGTCACTGCACTATAATCAAGCTGCAAATTTGCCCGATGCATGTAACCATGGAACTTACTATCCATACCCACAAACATACTGTTTGCAATACCGCCCAGTCCAATTCCTACACCCGCATGCTGAATCGTTCCATCCGGATATAACAATTTACAACCTACGGCAGCCACATCCTCTCTTTGACAATGCCCCAGCATTTCCTCCAGCCAGTCCACCGTTCGTATCTCAATATCATTATTTAACAATAATAAATATGTACCTTTTGCAAATTCTGCACCATAATTATTAATTGCCGAATAATTAAAGAATTCCTTCCAGGTTACCACACAAATGCGATTCCCGTTAGATAATTTGCCTTCCATCGGACTATCTGCTGTATACTTGCATCCGGTAAGCTTTTCGTAATAAGAAAAAGTCTTCGCCTCTGTACTGTTATTCTCTACAACAATCACCTCATAATTGGCATACGTACTTTGGACTACCGAAGCAATACACTTCTCTAACATATCCGACTGATCTTTATTTGGAATAATAATAGATATCAATTCTTCGTTTTTCACTTTATATTTCACACGATAGAATCCCAGGTTTCTAGTCATAGAAACCTCGCCTTCCAGCCCTTTGGCTTTCAAGTGATCCTCAATCGCCAGTTTGCCCGCCTCATACGCATACATCTTGCTAGCAGGATTCTCAGCAGTAGACCCTGCCGATGTTCTCCAATGATAAAGGATTCTCGGCACATGCGCTACACCTTTTGCAGCATCCGTACATCGAAAAATAAAGTCAAAATCTTGTGCTCCATTGTATTTACTGATAAAACCGCCGACCTTTTCTACTATTTCACGTCTCACCGTAAACAAATGAGTAATATAATTATTCGTCCTTAACAAATCAATATTAAAATCCGGTTTAAAATGCGGATCAAAATGTTCTGTCAAATCTTCCGATATTTTATCCTCATCAGAATATACTGCTTCAATTATCCCATCCGTCTTTTTACGTTTTACAAGAGACGCTTTTCCCTCTGCTACGTTAGCTGCCACAAGTGTTTCATACAAAGCCTCAGGCGGCAAAATGTCATCGTGATCCAATAAACTTATCCACTCACCTTCAGCCATTTCAAATGCTTTGTTCGTATTCTCCGCAATCCCTAAATTCTCTTCTAAATGGCGATAACTGATACGTTTTTCTTCACCATAACGTCGTATTATTACTTCATACAGTTTCTCATCCGGGCTGCCGTCCGCCAGACAAAGCTGCCAGTTCGGATACGTCTGATTTACAACAGAATCTATCATCTCACACAAATAAGCTTCCGGTGTATTGTAAAGTGGAACACAGATACTAACAAGCGGCATATCCTTCCAACTTTTCACATCTTCCCTTTGTGCGGTTTCCTGTTCCGCCGTCATAGCATGCTTTTTATACCATTTATCATAGGATATTTTCTGGGAGCGAAGTTTTTCCACTGCACGTATATAAAGTTCACGGAATCCGTATTCTTTCAAACACGCAATTCCCTTTTTTATCATATATTTATTAATTCTCATTCAAATATTCCTTCAATGCATCATGCCAATCTGCCATGCGATAATCGCTCGTCAATTTCAGCATATAATTATCTAAAATCGAGAATGCCGGTCTCTTAGCTGATGCCGGATTCATCTGGGCATACTGCTCACTTGTTACATGATTTACCTTCGTAGCCCTTCCTGTTAATCTAAAAATTTCTTCTGTAAAAGCTGCCCAATTGGTATCACCTTCGCAAGTCGCATGGAACGTTCCATAATTTTCTGTACCTTCTAAATGACGAATCATTTTCGCCAATTCTTTTGCACTGGTAGGTGTTCCAAGCTGATCACACACTACATTCACCTGCTCATATGTTTCTGAAAGACGAAGCATCGTCTTCACAAAGTTCTTACCATCTCCATACAACCATGCTGTACGGAAAATAAAATGTTTTTTTGCAAACTCTTTTACGAATTTCTCGCCTTCTAATTTCGTTTTTCCATACGCACTTACCGGATTCGGCTCATCAAACTCTGTATATGGAACCGTACCATTTCCTTCAAACACATAATCCGTAGAAACATGAAGCATTTTTGCATCTACTGCATTTGCTGCAATACTTAAATTTCTCGGTCCAATCGCATTAATCTGATATGCCAAATCCCACTCTTTTTCGCATGCATCTACATTCGTATGTGCAGCGCAATTGATAATTACATCCGGCTTTTCTTCTAAGACCAACTGCATTACCTGATCAATTTTTGTGATATCCAAGGCAATCACACCTTCCCCTTCTACCACATCTGTATTCACAAAAGTCACTTCATCCTGTTCGTATTCTTTACGAATTGCACGGCCCAATTGACCATTACAGCCAGTCACTAAAATTTTCTTCATAACCTTTCCCTTCTTCATATTATTACTTTGCACTCAAACGATTTAACGCCGAAAAAAATGCCTTTATAGAAGCTCGCGTAATATTTGAGCTGACACCTACGCCAAATGTTTCTTTGTTTGTATAATTATCTCTCATATGTATATATGCTGCTGCCTTGGCCTGAGACCCTTCCGCCAATGCATGCCCTGTATAGTTTAACACCACAACATCCACAATATTCACGCGATGTCTGACCGCCAGCTTCACTGCGTCAATCGGTCCATGTCCTTTCGCCTTTGAATGCAATTCCATGCCGCTGTATTTAAAATCAAGTTCTACAACCACATCATCCTGCAGTGCACTTTGTTCATTTACTTTCGCTTTTATATATTCGAATGGTGTCTGTCGGTCCAAATATTCATTTTGGAACGTTTTCATAATAAGAGCCGGTGCAATCTCACCGCCCTTCTTCTCTGAAATCTCCTGAATAACACCTGCAAATTCACGTTGCATTTCCCTTGGCATTTTAAACCCATATATATGCTCCATAATATAGGCCACGCCACCTTTTCCAGATTGACTGTTGATACGAACCACCGGTTCATATTTCCTGCCTACGTCGGCCGGGTCTATCGGCAAATACGGTACAAGCCATTTTTCTGTACCACGTTCCCGCATCGCCTGTACACCTTTATTAATCGCATCCTGATGCGAACCTGAAAACGCAGTAAATACCAGCTTTCCGGCATAAGGATGGCGCATATCCACACTCATCTTACAACAACGCTCATACACTTCAATAATCTCGTTCACATTTTCAATCTGCAGTTTAGGATCAATCCCTTGCGAAAACATATTGTAAGCAATTGTAAGCAAATCCACATTTCCGGAACGCTCTCCATTTCCAAACAAGGTTCCCTCAACTCTGTCAGCACCTGCCAACAATGCCAATTCCGTTGCCGCAGTTCCCGTACCTCGATCATTATGTGGATGAACACTTAACACGACATTTTCCCGTTCTTTAAAATGCTTATTCATCCACTCGATCTGGTCTGCATAAACATTTGGTGTATTCAATTCCATTGTAGCCGGAAGATTAAAAATAATCGGATTCTCATTCGCATGATTCCATTCTTTTTGAACCGCACTGCAGATTTCTAATGCAAAATCCACTTCCGTTCCTGTAAAAGATTCCGGAGAATACTCCAACTGCAGATTACCCTGATAGGTTTTCATACCTTCTTTTACCATTCTGGTTCCCAGAACAGCAATCTGTATAATATCCTCTTTCTCTTTGTGAAACACTACATCCCTTTGCAAAACAGACGTAGAATTATAAATGTGAAATATTACATTTTTAATGCCCGAAATAGCCTCAAAAGTTCTGTCTATCAAATCTTTTCTACACTGACAAAGCACCTGTACTTTCACATCTTCCGGAATCAAATCCTCTTCGACTAATTTACGAAGAAAATCATACTCTATTTGAGATGCTGCCGGAAATCCGATTTCTATTTCTTTAAATCCCAACTTCAATAAAAGCCGGAACATTTCCACTTTCTCTTCTACATTCATCGGTTCCATTAATGCTTGATTCCCATCACGCAGATCCACTGAACACCAAATAGGCGCTTTTTCAATTTCTTTATTCGGCCATTCTCGTTCCGTATATTTTAATACCGGAACACGTGTGTACCTTTCGAACTTCAACATTCTTTTTATCTTTCCTTTTTATTCACCCAAACCCTTTTCCACTACTTCCACAAGAGCCCGTAATGCTTTTTCCTCATCTTCGCCTTCACAAATCAGTTCTATTTCACTGCCTGATTTAATACACGCCCCCAAAACACTCAATACACTCTTTGCATTTGCAATATCATTCCCATACCTAAAAGTAATCTTTGACGAGAATTTCATCGCCTCACTACAAAGCACGCCTGCTGGTCTTAAATGCAATCCCGTAGGATTTTTTATGACCACTTTTTGACTTACCATAGTTTTTACCCCTTAAAAACTCCTGCCTCTCCCGAGCATAATTTTTATCATATTTTTATAACATCGTTTTTGTAATCAATTCTGCTAATTTCTTTGCTTCCGCCTCAATTGCCTGCTGGTCTTTTCCTTCAATCATAACACGTACCAACGGTTCTGTACCAGATGGACGAATCAGCACGCGGCCTTCCCCATTAAATTTCTTTTCTAAATCAGCAATTGCCTCTGCTATTTCCGGATATTCCATATAGTCTTCTTTTTTATGATTCGGAACTTTTGCATTTACTAAAGACTGTGGTAAAACTTCCATCACGGATGCAAGTTCAGACAATGGCTTCTTCGTTTCCACCATAACACGTAACAAATTCAATGCACTAAGCAAACCATCCCCGGTTGTATTGTCATCCAGGAAAATAACATGACCAGACTGCTCGCCACCAAGGTTGTAACCATTTTCCATCATATTTTCAAGAACATAACGGTCGCCAACTTTCGTCTTCTCTAATCGCAATCCCTCTTTCTGTGCCATCAGTGTAAGCCCAAGGTTAGACATAACTGTCACAACAATCGTATCATTCTTTAACAAGCCTTTATTTTTCATATGTAATCCGCAGATAGCCATAATCTGGTCGCCGTCTACCAATTCACCATTTTCATCTACCGCAAGCATACGATCTGCATCCCCATCAAAGGCCAAACCAACCTGTGCTTTTTCATACACAACTCTTGCCTTTAATTCATCCATATGAGTAGAGCCACAGTTTGCATTAATATTAGTTCCGTCAGGTTTTGTGTGAAGTGCTACCAACTCTGCCCCTAAATCCGTTAATGTCTGCACAGAAGTATAATAAGCCGCTCCTTCAGCACAATCAATTACAATCTTCATACCTGTCAAATCCACCGGTACGCAATTTTTCATGAACTTCACATACTGCTCTACTAAATCAAATCGATATTCAATTTTACCGACACCGGAACCAATTGGAAGCACAACATCCTTCATGTTATTCGTAATCAATTCCTCTATCTCATCTTCTAAAGCGTCTGATAACTTATAACCATTCCCATTGAAAAATTTTATTCCATTAAACTCCATTGGATTATGTGATGCAGAAATCACAACACCGGCATCTACCTTGTGTTTTCTAGTAAGATATGCAATCGCCGGCGTAGGCATAACACCAACGAAAATCGCGTTCGCACCTACCGAACAAATACCTGCCATCAATGCACTAGCCAACATCCCACCGGATATTCTCGTATCACAACCTACAATAATAGTAGGCTGGTGTTCCTGCTCTTTTGTCAATACATACGCTCCCGCCTGACCTAATTTAGTCGCCAACTCAATCGTCAACTCTGATCCTGCAACACCACGTACTCCATCTGTTCCAAACATTCTTGCCATATTTTCTAATCCTCTTTTTCTTAATTTCTTCCATCATCCGTATTCTCTGATGTTTTTCCTTCTTCTACGCCGACATTTTCTGTACCGGCATTTTCCGTATTATCCGTTTCCGGTTTTTCAGTACTACCTGTACCTCCGGTCTGTGTCGACTCTTCCGGTTTTTCACTATTTTCCGTAGAAACGTTATTATCTCCCCCTGAATTACCAGTGCCATTACCATTTCCATTTGCAACGGCTTTTATCTCTACCTCAACAAGTGCTGTTTCAACTGTATAAATTGTTGTATCAATATTCAAATCTACCTGTACTAAATGAATTCCTTCCTCCAGTTCATCCACCTTTATTGTACCCTTCAATTCTGCTGCATTTAAGTCATTATGAGCTCCTTTTCCAGCAGTAATCTTCACAGTCGCATAACGTTCTGCATATGACAACTGATAACCGGATTTCAATCCCTCTGCCGTAAGATTACTTACCGAAACCTTATACTCTTTCGTCTCTATCGGCTCTATTTCCGCAGTAACACTCACTTTAGCATCTGCACTGACTACCAGCGATACTCCTTCTTCCAAATAAGTCGAAATATCAATGGTTTTTTCGATAGTTGATGTCACTCCTGTCAAATCCAATACTGCTGCAGGAATCTGAATTTTATCCAAAGTATTCAACACTGCCGCAACACCCTTAACACGTACAACAATCGGATTACTAAATACATCTACCAATTGATACCCTTTTGCCGGTGTTCCCATTGTAGCCAATTCCAAAGGCACATCTTTTGTATTCAATATCTGTGCTGAGATACGAACTGTTTCTACACTTTTCTCCAATTTCGTGGTGTCAATAACCTCTCCATTTTCATCATAAAACACTGGCACTACATTATCCGTAATATCATTTGCCATACCATCTACATTAACCGTGGCTACTACACTATTAATAGAATTCACCACAGATGCCGGTCCTGCAACCTGTACAACGTTTGTGCTATCTATTTTTACCGTTCCCAAAGCACAGCCTTCCGCTACTGCTCCTACTGTATTTGCCTTTATCTGAAACTGCTGTTTTCCTAAATCTTCTAATGCTACTTCCAGATACATCTGCTTATTCTCGATCGTAATCTGATTACTGTTTCGAATGGCAGAAACTGTTACAGGTACCCTATAACCGCCGTTTGCTTTTGCTTCAATTTTCTCCATATCTGCCGTGGCCGAAAAATCCGCCCCCGAAATGCCTTCCCAGACACTTCTCTTCGTTGTGTAATAAAAGGTAACCGTATTACTTTCATTTAATACATCCATGTATTTCCCCATATCAGTAATA
>JAZSEF010000003.1:0-27050 GCA_045531555.1 Roseburia sp.
CCGCCATTTGCTTTTGCTTCAATTTTTTCCATATCCGCAGTTGCTGAAAAATCCGTTCCTGATATACTCTCCCATACGCTTCGTTTTGTAGTATAATAAAAAGTAACCGTATTACTATCATTTAATACATCCATGTATTTCCCCATATCAGTAATATATTCCTGATTTTTCATAAATACACTAACTGTCATGGATTTTCTCACCGTTGGATCGTCCGTATTCACAACAACCACCCAAAGAACTGTTGCAAAAAATAATGCCAATAACTTGAGGCCGATATTATTCACCAATTTCCCGCCGAGCGTCTTTAACATCTTTCAGCCTCCTTTTTACTAATTCTAATACTGTTACTTCCGCTTCCCGCTTTTGTAAAAACATCAGTTTATTTTTCAAAAAGTCTGCATCTACATTCCGATACAGCTCTCCGCCTATAGCAATCGATACTTTTCCTGTTTCTTCTGATACTGCAATTGTCATAGAATCACTCACTTCACTTATACCAACCGCAGCACGATGTCTGGTTCCCAAATCTTTGCTAAGTGTTAAAGAATCCGATAATGGCAAATAACAGGTTGCAGCCACTACTCGATCTCCACGCACAATAATCGCTCCATCATGTAATGGTGTATTCTTTTCAAAAATATTAATCAAAAGCTGACTGCTGACGATTCCATCTACTGCAATACCAGTTCGCTCATACTCTGAAAGCACCATTTCATCCTCAACTACAATAAGTGCGCCTGTCTTTACTTTTCCCATTTCAAAACATGCTCTTACTAATTCCGTAATTGTCTTGTCTGAAAACTTAGCTATCGTTCTATTCCCTTCAAAATTAAAAAACTTCATCAATAGTTTATGACGTCCCAAACTCTCCAACGCTTTTCGCATTTCAGGCTGGAAAATAACTGCAATTGCAATCACTGCTACACTTACCATTTTTTCAGCAATCCACAAAATCGTATTCATCTGGAACAATGCTGCAAACATAATAAAGATAAGAACTACCAAAACACCTTTTAATAGTACCCATGCTTTCGTATTCTTAAGCCACAGCAGCATATAATAAAACAAAAACGCAATTATGGCGATTTCGATAATATCCGTAACCGCAATCGCTTGTGGCAGATGAGCATATGTTGTTATTTTTTCCCACAGTTCTCTTAATGCAATTCCAATATCCTGCACTATCTTTCACTTCCTTAACAATTAATTTAATAATTCTTCGTCGATATCCATTTCTTCGGCAAACTTTTTCTTTGTCAAACGTTCCTTATCCTCTTTTTTATTTTTATGAATATGTTTGACCTGCTTATCCGAACCAGTAATCACTACCTTCGGAACTGCCTTTACATAATAATAATACTCATCATCCTCGAACTGTAATCGCTCCGTTCTCGTATAATCCACATTAAAAAACATAAACTGTAATGCCAAAGCAATCATAGCTGACACCACACCGCCTAAAAATACACCTATAATCTTCCCTGGTATTCCCAATAATAAATATCCGGAAACAAGGCCGATAGTTTCAAACAAGATACCTGAAATCCATGCAATCGTCCATGCATTATCAATATCCAATCTGCGAATAATATATACCACTATCGTAGCAATCGCAAAAATAGCAATTACCAAAAACATTTCTTTGTTCATCAACAACTGATTCAGCGCAATTGTGATTCTAGAAGTTCCGCTTGCCGATGCATCCGACGTACTACTTAACATCGTTTCATTCTCATGCACCCCTTTTAAAAAGAAATACACAGCAGAGCCACATACTACAGAAACTACCGAATACAATTCTCCCAACAAACCGGAACCAATCGGCACAACATAAGGAATCCCCAGCTTAAAACACACCGGCATCAATACCGCATTATACCCATATCTCGGAGAAAATCTGAAATAAATCAAATATATAAAAACAAAAACCAATGCTCCAACAACAAACACTTCTAATGACAATGCATATAAATCCAAAAGCACCACCAACGCTGCTAACGTAATCATCGCATTCACCGGAAGTACCGAACATACCGCAGCCAGAATAAGTGCCACCGGAGTAGTACTTACCATCTTCATATAACCGATATTAGCGTTAATCATCAAAAATGCTGTTAATGCCAATGCGAAACGTAACAACGGTGTAATATATGCTTCATACTTTCCATAAATTCGAACTAGTTTTTCTTTCATTTCCAATAATGCAACCATAAAATCCATCTGTCCCCCATTTATTCCCACTCCTGTTGTGCAGGAGTTTTTAATTTATCTTCTCTCTCATAAATATTACTGATTTCTTTTAAATTCTTATAATACCCTTTTACCATTTTTCTCCTGTGAGTATAACGAAACTGATAAACAATATACGTGGCACCCAAATAGATTAACATGAAAATCCCATAAAAAACCGCAATACTCTTAAGCAGTTCAAAAACTTGCCCCCCATTAAGCGCCTTCATCAATTGTGTTGTATCATATAACACCCACATTGCACCCAAGACACAAAATGCCATGGTTCCTGTCACAAAACTTGCCAACAACTGCATCGATATATAATCCGTTCTTGCATATTGGATCATTGGCTTGCAAGCTTGCCCCTCATGCTTGTCAAACATAGCCATTTTCACCATTGGTCTTAAACGTTCTTCATGTATCATATATCCCGCCCCTTTTATCTATCATCAATTTATAATTTTACACATAATTATACATTCTCATTAAACATTATAGCATAACAGTATAGATTTTCAAATTAATTTTCCATTAATATCATCTAATAAAAATAGCCGCTGTTCTGAATTCTCAACAGACATTCAAAACAACGGCCATACTTTTTATTCTCTATGACAGGAATCGCATTTTATTTCCTGATTTATCAATTTTCTTCTCCACAACAGAACCTTTCGGGCGTCCGATTGCATCTCCAAACTCATTCACCATCCTATTCTTACACTGGTCACAAAATCTGCCGCTACGAATCGGAGTACCACATTTTTCACATGTAATACCATCCGGTGTAGCCTCTGACAATATCAGTCTGTCCTCTCGAATCCACTGCTTAAGCTGCTTTGGCGATACTCCGGTATCCTCAGATACCTGTGCAATAGATGCACCCTTATTATTATAAATATATTCCTTTACTTCCGTAAATTTATTCTCTAACTCTTCTCTGCAGGATGGGCAAAGCACCTGTCCTCCAATATATTGAAACAAACGATTACATCCTTTACAATTTCTAACTTCCATTCTACACCCTCCGTTTCTAATATCCTTCTCCAATACAAATGCTTAATATATATATTTCTGTAATTCCGACCTTTTGCAACGTTTCTGCAATTGCATCTACAGTTGCACCAGTCGTGTAAATATCATCCACTAGTAATATTTTCCTATATTTTACTATATTTACCGCAACTTGGAAAGCATTTTTTAAATTATCTTTTCGCTGACGGTCATTCAACGCCTTTTGTGGAACAGTATTTTTTACACGACGAATTAAATTCCGTTCTACAGCTATCCCCGTTTCTCTGCTCAATGCTTTTGCAAACACTTCTGCCTGATTATATCCTCTTTGTCGTTTCTTCCAAGAAAACATCGGCACCGGAACGATTATATCTATTCCTTTCCGCTTTATCCATGTTCCATATTCACGCACTGCAACCTCTGCATAATAATCCGCATATTCTCTTTTATTTGCATACTTAAATCGATACATCGACAGTTTCATATCTTTCTGATAAGAAAAAACCGCTTTTCCCTGTAAAAAATAATGCTTTTTTCTGCCACAGTCTCCGCAGTATTCCTGCCGTTCATTCTCCAACTGCTTACCACATTTTTTACACACCGGTTCTTTTATGTACGGAATCTTCCTCTCACAATCAGGACATATCATACATCCATATGCAACCACTTCATCGCATATCGGGCAACGACGCGGAAAAAAGATACTGTACAGCATCTCTTTCCACTCCGTTAATATTTCATTCTTCTCTTTTCCTTGTTTCATGGCTTCCTTTCCAAAATCTTTCCCCGAAGTCCATTCCACAATCCTTTTTAAATCACTTCTTCTTTCAATCTGTTACACAAACCACTGTAACGCTTCTGTTGAGAAGTATTTCCCACCATCTCATAAAAAGTGCTGTCATTTCCAACTAATGTAACACATTTTCTAGCCCTTGTAACTGCTGTATAAAGCAAATTCCGGTTCATCAGCATAGAAGGCCCGCTAAGCAGCGGAATTACCACTGCCGGATACTCACTTCCCTGAGATTTATGAATCGTAATTGCATAAGCCAATTCCAGTTCATCCAACAACTTGAACGAATACTCTACCATTCGCCCCTCATCAAATTCCACTGTCATCGTCTCTGAAAACTCATTAATTTCTCGGATAATTCCCGTATCACCATTAAAAATTCCCATTCCCTTATCAATACACAATCCGAACCGGCTTCTTACTTCCCACTCCAACTGATAATTATTCTTCGTCTGCATAACCTTATCGCCTTCACGGAAAAGTACCTCACCATGTTCTTTCTCTCTTTTTCCTGGCGCCGGAGGATTTAAGTATCTTTGCAATATACCATTCAAGCGTTCTACACCCAGCAACCCCTTACGCATCGGTGTCAAAACCTGAATATCATATTCAGACGCATCTACATATTTAGGAAGCTTCTGTTTTATTAACTGCAAAGTTACGCTAATAATTGTATCTGCATCATATCTTTTCAAGAAGAAAAAGTCCATACTTTTATTATCCAGAACCACTTCTTCTCCACCGTTAATTTTATGTGCATTTACAATAATATCACTGGTAGATGCCTGTCGAAAAATCTTTGTAAGTTTTACTACATTGCAAACTCCGGAAGTAATAATATCCTTCAACACACATCCCGGTCCAACACTTGGAAGCTGATTCACATCTCCCACTAAAATCAATCTGGTTCCTGCCGGAATTGCTTTTAACAGAGAATGCATCAACGAAATATCAACCATTGACATCTCATCTACAATAATGACATCTGTTTCCAACGGATTTGTCTCATTTCGCTCAAATCCTGCATTCCCTTCCATACCTCCATTTAATTCCAGCATACGATGTATGGTTCTCGCTTCATAACCTGTTGCTTCACTCATTCTTTTCGCAGCACGTCCGGTAGGTGCTGCAAGAAAAATATCCATACCTTCCAATTCAAAGTAACGAATGATGGTATTAATGGTAGTCGTTTTACCAGTTCCCGGACCACCTGTAATGATAAGCAAGCCATTCTTAACAGCTTCTTTCACTGCATCCCACTGATACTCATCCAATTCCATCCCCGTCTGTTTTTGAATCTTGTGTATTCTATGTTCAATCTCCCTGTCAGACACATCATAATTGATATCCAATTGCTTTAGCATAGTAGCTACATTTGCTTCCATATAGTAAAAAGCTGCAGCATATATTTGTGTCATTTCTTCCTGTTGTTTTAACACAATACGGCGCTCAATAGCCAAATCCATATAATATTTCTCTATAAATTCAACCGGGACTTCCAACAATTCACTTGTTCGTTTTGTCAGTTCTTCCTGCGGTAAATAAGTGTGTCCTTCATTCGCCGCTCCCTGCAAAGCATATAAAATACCGCTTCTTATTCGAAAATCAGAGTCTGAACGAATTCCCACTCTAACCGCAATCTCATCTGCTGTGCGAAATCCTACACCTTCAATATCGTCTGCCAAACGATATGGATTCTCCTTCAGAATTCCATACACTTCCTGACCATACTTATTATATATTTTCACAGCCAGATTCATGGTAATACCATACTGCTGCAAAAAAATCATTGCCTGGCGCAAATCACGTTTTTCATTCACCTGAGATGCAATCTCCATAGCCTTTCGTTCACTGATTCCTTTTATCTCAGCTAAACGTTCCGGTTCTTCTTCTATAATACGAAATGTATCATCCTTAAATCTGCGGACAATCCTTGCAGCTAAAGCAAGTCCAATCCCCTTAATCGCTCCAGAACCAAGATATCGTTCGATTGCCTCTTCATCTTCCGGTGCTCGTTCCTCGAAACTTTCCACTTTAAACTGCCTGCCATAAGTCGCATGTTCTATATATTCTCCTGTCGCCTCAATATTTTCTCCCTCTGCAATTGAAGAAAAAATTCCCACACAGGTTATTTCTATTTCTTTCCCCACCAAATTTAATACAGTATAACCATTCTCTGCATTTCGATATACGATGTGGTCTACGTATCCCACAATTTTTTCCATACTACTTCTCCGTTATATTCAAGTTATCGTGCATCATTTGCACGAAAAGATTTTCATTCACCGAAATTTCCTATGAATTGAAAATGGGGCAATTCGCAAATCTGCGCTGCCCCTTTTTACTCTTATTCAAGACCGTAATTGCGTTTCATCTGCTCATATAGCTGCTGCACAAAACTGTTACCTGTCTGATCTAACATTGTATCTGAAATCTCTTCAATCACACTGTCCATATGAAAATCTGTCAGTGTCGAAAGTGAAGAATCTTCCTCTTCATCCTTCAATGTCATATTTTCTTTTATCTCTTTAATTACTTCTTCGATAAAATAAGACGAAAAATCTTTACAAACTTCCATAAGTTCGTCTTCACTCGATGTTTTATTCACACCGTTAATTGTATTCTGTACTTTATCTGCATTAAAATTATTTGTTGCACCGCTTATATTTAACATAGATGCATCTAATGAAATACTCATATATTCCTCACATTCTACTGCATCTGCAGTTTCATCGAACCCGACTAATTACTAACGTCTGAGATTATTTGCCTGTTCTAACATCTCATCTGATGTAGTAATTGCTTTTGAGTTCAACTGATATGCTCGCTGTGCTACAATTAAATTAACCATCTCATCAGCAACCTGCACATTAGAACCTTCTAAGTAACTCTGAATAACTTTACTTGGAATTAAACCTGCTACATTCGCTTCATTCAATGGTGCTCCAGATGCTTCTGTTACTGAATATAAAGAACCTGCTTCTCTCTCTAAGCCGCCTGGATTATTAAACTGGAAAATACCAAACTGCTGATTCAATGACACAAATACACCTTCGTCATTACTATATCCCAATTCACCACGTTCTGTAACCACAGTTCTTCCAGAATTCACACCATTTGGTAAAACAATTGGATTACCATTTGAATCTAAAACAGGATATCCATTTGAATTTGTCAAAGTAACACCATTCACACCCATTGACCACTGGAAACTACCATTTCTAGTATAGTATGTCTGTCCATCTGCGCCTCTTACTGCAAAGAAACCGCCACCGTCAATCGCAAAATCCGTATTACTTTCACTTGCCTGCAATGCACCCTGTGTAAAAATCGCTGTATTAGATGCAATTCTTGTACCAAGACCAACCTGTGCTCCAATCGGTTTCTGCTCACCATTGGCACTTGTAGTTCTCGTCTGAATGGTTTGATATAATAATGATTTAAATTCAGCTTTCTGTGTCTTATATCCAACCGTATTTACATTCGATAAATTGTTTGAAATATTATCAACATTTGTCTGCTGCGCACGCATACCTGTCGCCGCAGTATAAAGTGATCTCATCATAAGCGTATCATCCTTCCACGCAGTCTTCAGCCGAAGACCTTACTATATTTACTGTACTCTTCCAACCTGATTTACAGCTTTATCCAATGTCTGATCGATAGAATTTACTACTTTCTGACCTGCCTGATAAGCTCTGGAAATCGTAATCATATTTACCATCTCAGAAACCACATTCACATTCGAAGCTTCTAAACATCCCTGGTCAATAACTGCATCTGTTTCTATCAATTCAGCTCCATCTACCGTATCATAAAGATTCTCGCCAAACTTAGCAATATAGTTATAATCTGCAAAATCTGCAAGACCGATATTGCCTACCAGTACATCGTTCTGATAAATGCCGCCATCCGGTGTCACCACAATCGGAAGGTTTGGATTCACCTGAATACGTGCATTCGGATCTGAGTTAGACGCACCATTCTGATTCAACACAAAATCTCCATCTTTTGTAACCAGATATCCTTGTGTATTAACAATAAATGCACCATCTCTAGTATATTTTACACTGGTATTTCCTGCTTTATCTGTATATGCAATTGCAAAAAAACCATTACCATTAATCGCAAAATCTGTCTGATTGTCTGTCACCTTATAATTACCCTGACTATAATCAGTATATGTCTCTCCGATATGAACACCCATACTCATTGTTCCGAGATTCTTTCTCATTCCAAAATAAGAAGTATCTTTAATACGGATTGCCAGTTCATCTGCAAACGTCTGAGACGTAGTTCCTTCCTTCTTATATCCATTGGTATCTGCATTCGCAAGGTTATTGGATAATACATCTAATCTTTTCTGTTCATTTACCATTCCGGTATATGCTGTATATAACCCCTTTACCATTTACCTGCTCCTTTGTACCGTTGCTTCCTGCAACACATTTATAATTATATATCGGTAAATCCGAAAAAAGATTTAGACCTCGTCACGTTTTCCGGATAAAAATTCTACATATTTACCTGTACCTACAGCAACACATGTCATAGGTTCATCTGCTGTCATTGTATTAATACCGGTTCTATCCTCGATTAATTCCTCTAAACCACGTAACAAAGCACCACCACCTGTTAAAACAATACCTCGATCAGCAACGTCCGCTGCTAATTCCGGTGGAGTTTTTTCTAATACAGAGTGAACAGCTTCTACAATCTGGAGCGTTGCTTCTCTTAATGCTTCCTCTGTCTCCTCAGAAGTAACTGTAACTGTCTTTGGAAGACCTGTTACAAGGTTACGTCCACGAACATCCATTGTCTCAACCTGTGCTAATGGGAAACATGTACCGATTTTAATCTTGATATCTTCTGCTGTACGTTCACCAATTAATAAATTATGTTTCTTTCTCATGTAACGAACGATAGCCTCATCAAAGTCATCGCCCGCAATCTTGATAGAAGTACTTACTACGGAACCACCCAATGAAATAACAGCGATATCTGCAGTACCACCACCGATATCTACAATCATATTACCACATGGTCTCGAAATATCGATACCTGCACCAATTGCTGCTGCGATTGGTTCCTCAATAATGGAAACTTCTCTCGCACCTGCCTGATAAGTAGCATCTTCTACAGCCTTCTTTTCAACTTCTGTAACACCACTTGGTACACATACGCTGATACGAGGCTTGCGGAAAGTCTTCTTACCTAATGCTTTCTGAATAAAATATTTAATCATCTTCTCAGTAACGGTATAGTCTGAAATAACACCCTGACGAAGAGGTCTTACTGCTACGATATTACCCGGTGTTCTACCAAGCATTAATCTTGCTTCCTCACCGATGGCTTTAATCTTATTGGTATCACGGTCAAATGCTACTACTGATGGCTCTTTTAATACAACGCCTTTTCCCTTAATGTAAACTAATATACTGGCTGTACCTAAGTCAATTCCGATATCTGTACTCAACATACTAATTTGCTCCTTTCCTACTTCTCGCACTACGTTCACTCCGTTCACAGCAACAAGTACTTAGCCACTAAACGAAGCTTAACCTTTTCGTTTCTATAGATTACCCCTGCCAAAATGGCGCAAGGATACATTTAATCATATTTTTACTTATACCATTTTATTATATACAAAAAGTTTGGTTTTTGAAAGTATTTTTTACCATAAAGTGTCTTTCTTGGCAAAAAGTAAGAATTTCTTAATAGTTTACTTCTGTTTTAGGTATTTTTTCACATACTGACCTGTGTATGACTGTGCATTTTCTGCCACTTCTTCCGGTGTGCCACAGGCAATAACCGTTCCGCCACCATCTCCGCCTTCCGGTCCCATATCAATAATATAGTCCGCTGTCTTAATCACATCCAGATTATGTTCGATTACAACCACTGTATTACCGCCTTCTGCCAATCGGTGTAAAATCTCTGTCAGTTTATGCACATCCGCAAAATGCAGACCGGTCGTTGGCTCATCCAAAATATAAATCGTCTTACCGGTACTCTTACGACTAAGTTCCGTCGCCAGTTTCACACGCTGTGCCTCACCACCAGACAACTCCGTAGATGGTTGTCCCAGTTTCACATAGGATAATCCCACATCGTACAATGTCTGAATTTTACGGTGAATCGTCGGCACATTTTTAAAGAACTCTAACGCTTCTTCTACTGTCATATCCAACACATCATAAATGTTCTTGCCTTTATACTTAACCTCTAATGTCTCTCTGTTATAGCGACGTCCTTCACAGACCTCGCATGGCACATAAACGTCCGGTAAGAAATGCATCTCAATCTTAATAATACCGTCGCCAGAGCATGCCTCGCAACGACCGCCTTTGACATTAAAACTGAAACGTCCTTTTTTATAACCACGTTCTTTTGCATCCGGTGTACCGGCAAACAAATCACGTATCATATCAAATACTCCGGTATAGGTAGCCGGATTCGAACGCGGAGTACGACCGATTGGAGACTGGTCAATATCAATTACCTTATCGAGCTGTTCTAATCCATCAATTCCATCGTGTTTACCCGGAATACAACGTGCGCGGTTCAATTCGCGCGCTAAATGCTTGTATAAAATCTCATTTGTCAAAGAACTTTTTCCAGAACCTGAAACACCAGTAATGCAGGTCACAACTCCCAACGGAACCTGCACATCAATATTTTTCAAATTATTTTCCCTAGCACCTTTTATGGTAATAAAACCATTCGGTGTTCTTCTGGTTGCGGGTACCGGAATTTCTTTTCTACCGCTCAAATAATCACCGGTAATAGAATCCGGACAAGCAATGATATCATCCACCGTACCACATGCAATCACTTCTCCACCATGAGAGCCTGCACCCGGTCCGATATCCACAATATAATCCGCTGCACGCATGGTATCCTCATCATGCTCTACTACAATCAGCGTATTTCCTAAATCACGCAAATTCATCAATGCGCCCAGTAGCTTATCGTTATCCCTCTGATGAAGACCGATAGAAGGTTCATCCAAAATATATGCCACACCAACCAGACCTGAACCAATCTGTGTCGCCAAACGAATACGTTGTGCTTCTCCACCGGATAAGGTTCCTGTGGCACGAGTTAATGATAAATACTCCAAACCAACCTCATTCAAAAATCCTACTCTGGCACGTATCTCTTTTAAAATACGGTCACCAATCAAATGCTGCTGATTACTCAATTCCAAATTATCCAAATACACTTTCAAATTCTTGACAGACTGGTTCGTCATGTCATAAATATTCTTGCCACCTACCGTAACCGCCAATGATTCTTTCTTTAAACGCTGTCCATCACAAGTCTCACACGGTGTAATACGCATAAACTGCTCATATTCAGCTTTCATTGTCTCAGAAGCAGTCTCGCGGTACTTTCTTTGCACGTTGCGAATCAAACCTTCAAACGCCACATCATAAACGCCCTCACCGCGTTGTCCTTTGTAGCGTACTTTTAAATTCATACCATCCGTTCCGTGTAAAAGCACATGCTTAATCTCATCTGAATAATCCTTAAATGGCGTATCCAAATCAAATTCATACGCCTCCGTCAAGGCTCTTAAAATCGCATAAGTAAAACTATTTTTATCCGTACATGACTGCCATCCCATAACCTGAATCGCGCCATCATTAATAGACAAATTGCGATCCGGAATCATCAACTCCTCATCAAACTCCATCTTATACCCTAGGCCAAAGCAGGTCGGACATGCACCAAACGGATTATTAAACGAAAAGCTTCTCGGTTCCACTTCCTCAATACTAATACCACAATCCGGGCATGCAAAACTATCCGAAAAGTGAAGTTCCTCTCCGTCGATAATATCCACTGTCATAAGACCATCGGCCAGTTTTAAAACATTCTCGATAGAATCCGTCAATCGACGCTCGATTCCTTCTTTGATAACAAGTCGGTCTACCACAATGTCAATATTATGTTTAATATTTTTCTCAAGTTTAATTTCTTCCGTCAGTTCGTAAAGATTACCATCTACAATTACACGCACATAACCGCTTTTCTTGGCCTGCTCCAATAATTTCTGATGCGTACCTTTTCTGCCGCGAACAACCGGTGCCAACAATTGAAGTCTTGTCTTTTCCGGAAGTCCCATTAAATAATCTACCATCTGATCTACCGACGTTTTCTTTACTTCTCTTCCGCAATTCGGACAATGCGGAATACCAATACGTGCATAAAGCAAACGGAAATAATCATAAATCTCTGTCACGGTACCTACAGTAGAACGCGGGTTACGATTCGTCGATTTCTGGTCGATGGAAATTGCCGGTGACAAGCCTTCAATACGCTCTACCTCTGGTTTTTCCATCTGCCCTAAGAACTGACGGGCATAGGAAGAAAGAGACTCCATATAGCGTCTCTGTCCTTCGGCATAAATGGTATCAAATGCCAGCGATGATTTCCCTGAACCAGACAAACCCGTCAAAACCGTAAACGAATCACGTGGAATATCCACATTGATATCCTTTAAGTTATGCTCTTTTGCTCCTCTAATCTTTATATATTTTCTATTATTTGAATCTTTCATATCGCTTTTCTATCCTCTCTATGCAATCCAGAACTACGCTCGAAAACATTACAGTTCTTGTAACATTGTCTTAAGCTGCACCATCTGATCACGATACTGTGCTGCAAGTTCAAAGTTCAAATCTCCTGCAGCCTTCTTCATCTTCTTCTGAATATCTGCAATGAGCTTCTCTAATTCTTCTCTGCTCATAGATTCCGGATCTTTCTTAAAGTTCAGCTCTTCCTCAGCCACTTTCTTGGAAACGCTAATCAAATCACGGACCGCTTTCTTAATCGTAGTCGGTGTTATGCCATGTGTTTCATTATACTCCTGCTGGATAGCACGACGTCGTTCTGTCTCTCCAATCGCATTCTTCATGGAATCCGTCATCTTATCCGCATACATGATTACACGTCCCTCACTATTACGTGCTGCACGCCCAATAGTCTGAATCAATGAGGTCTCCGAACGAAGAAAACCTTCCTTATCAGCATCCAAAATCGCCACCAACGTAATCTCCGGTATATCTAAACCTTCTCGCAAAAGGTTAATACCTACCAACACATCAAACACACCCAAACGCAAATCACGGATAATCTCCGCACGTTCTAACGTATCGATATCCGAATGCAGATACTTCACACGGATACCAAGTTCTTTCATATAGTCTGTCAAGTCCTCTGCCATCTTTTTCGTCAATGTCGTAATCAGGACTTTATTGCCCTTCTTCACTTCTTTATTGACTTCACCAATTAAATCATCAATCTGACCTTCTACCGGACGCACATCCACTTCCGGATCCAATAACCCTGTCGGACGAATAATCTGCTCTGCACGTAGTAATTCGTGTTCCTGCTCGTATACATTCGGTGTCGCAGAAACAAACAACATCTGGTCAATTTTATCCTCAAACTCGCCAAAATTCAGCGGTCTGTTATCTTTTGCCGATGGCAAACGGAAACCATAGTCCACCAGCGTCGTCTTACGCGACTGGTCACCTGCATACATACCACCAACCTGCGGAATCGTAATATGAGACTCATCTACAATAATTAAAAAATCATCTTTAAAATAATCCATCAAAGTATGCGGTGTGGCACCCGCAGGCATCCCCGCCAAATGTCTGGAATAATTCTCAATACCGCTACAAAATCCAGTCTCTTTTAACATCTCTATATCAAAATTGGTTCGCTCCGAAATACGCTGCGCTTCCAACAATTTATCCTCACCTTTAAAGAAACGTACGCGCTCCTCAAGCTCCGCTTCAATGTTCTCACAAGCTTTTAAAATCTTCTCCTGCGGTACAACATAGTGTGATGCCGGGAATACCGCAAAATGCTCCAATCGGCACTTCACTTCACCCGTCAACACGTCAATCTCACTTATTCTGTCAATCTCATCTCCAAAAAACTCTACACGTATAGCAGTATCTCCAAAATTCGCTGGGAATATCTCCACTGTATCGCCACGCACTCGGAATGTACCACGGTGAAAATCCATATCATTTCTTGTATACTGGATATCCACCAATGCACGGATTACATCTTCCCTGCTCTTCTCCATACCCGGACGAATAGATACCATCATCCCCAAGTAATCCTCCGGGCTGCCCAAACCATAGATACAGGATACCGATGCAACTACAATTACATCCCTGCGTTCTACTAACGCTGCTGTCGCAGAAAGGCGCAGTTTATCAATCTCTTCGTTAATTGAAGAGTCCTTTGCAATATACGTATCTGTCTGCGGCACATATGCCTCAGGCTGGTAATAATCATAGTAGGATACAAAATATTCCACTGCATTTTCTGGGAAGAACTCTTTAAATTCTCCATAAAGCTGTGCAGCCAGAGTCTTATTATGAGAAATAATCAAAGTCGGTTTATTAAGCTGCGCAATGACATTTGCCATTGTAAAGGTTTTACCAGAACCTGTAACACCTAATAAAGTCTGGAATTGATTGCCTTCCCTAAAGCCCTTTACAAGGGCTTCTATAGCCTGTGGCTGGTCGCCGGTAGGCTTGTATTCTGAATGAAGTTTAAAGATTTTTTGTGCATCTTGCATGAAAGCCACCTCAATCGCATTTTTGTTCAATAAAGTATCAAATACTATTAAACGGAATTATTATCATTTTCTTTAAGTGTTCCCATTATAGCATATCCTATTTTAAATGTACAGATTTAATCGAATATATGTTCTTTGTCTTCACACACCTTTTCATTTTAATTCTCAGCATATTGCCCCCTGTTTAAATCAAAAAAGAAAAAGTATAGCAGTAATTCCTACTTCTATACTTTTTCTTACTATTTACTATTTTATTCTGTTCCGAATGTATCCTTATTCTACAACTACCACGCCATCTTCTTTGACTGTAATCATCATGCCGTCCTTTACGTAAGCAAGGAACTCATCTCCAAGACAGTCCACAACCGGCATTGACACATCATCAAGCCAAACGTCTGCAAGGATTGCACCTGCTGCCGCAAGAGAGTCAATGTGATTTGCAAAAAGCATACATGCAGGCTGACGATCCATCGCGCATGCACAGTAAAGCACCAAACCACCTGTCGTAGAACCGATTGTCTGTGGTAAGCAAAGTGCTTTTCCTTTCATCGGTTTTCCATACAAGTCCTGATTACTCTGGTCACCACATTTTGATGTTTTATCACCAAACTGCAATGCACTCTGAAGAGAAGCAAGTGTATTAAATCCCTCATGCGTAACAACCGCTTCTGCTTTTGCAGTACCAGGAGTTACTACACGCCCTTTAAATTCTTTCATACTTATTTGCCTCCTTTCGTAATCTGTGCAAGGATTTCATCATCTGTATAATAACGTGATGTCGTATATGTACGCAACTTATTAGATGATGTAATTACCGGCATTGATTTACATAATGGATTGTTCATGTACATCAATGGGCAAATATAAGAGGTGATAACACCCGTTTTCTTAAGTCTTGCCGCATATTCGGTCTTCTCAAATTCTTTTAATACACCAGGAGAAGCGGTAAATACAGTAGGAATAACCACCTTGCTATTGCCTGCTGCTTTAAGGCCAGCTTCCACGCGGTCTGTCCAGTCTTTCATCTGCTGTAAGCTCATGTGCGGACATCCTAAGAAGCAAAGCTTCGGTGTAGCATCTTTATCTTTCCAGATAACCGGATAGTTATTTTTTACACGCTCTAATTCAGCGTCATCAATCACATAAACTTTTGCACCTTCTACGATTAAGTCTTCGCCTAATTCTTTTGCTTCCGGTGTTAAGTTTTCGATGTGATATAAACCTACAGCACCATTGGACGCTGTAGCAGCACCGAAATCTTTTAGGTATGTACATGCAGCATCATTAAGCTCTGTTCCAATCCATTTATCAAGACCTTTTACGTATGGAACATCTTCCATAACTTTCATACCGATAGCAGAACCTAAAAGCTGTGCTTCTGGTTTCTTCTCGGTCTTAATCTCAATAATCCATGTCGCTTTACGGCCTTCGTCTGTCAAAAGACCAAAGTATGGAACATAGCCTAAAACAGAACCCATGATGTCCATAATACCGGAGTTACGGTTACAACGAGCACCTAAAACGGAGTTCGCATATACTACGGCTGAAGATTCCGCCCAACTTAAAACATCGCCTTTTTTCGGCTTATTACCAACTTCATCCATGTAGCAGGTACAAGTAAATGCTTCGTCATTCATAAGACCGAGTTTCTGTAACTGGCCTTCATAGAAATCCTGTTTGCTATACATAAATTTATTAAAAACTAATTTCTGCAAAAAACTTGCAGGTACATTCGAATCTAACGGACGAGGGTCTACAGAAAATTTCTGTTTAGATGGAGCATTTGCTTCCAACAATTTGTCCATCAGTTCATATACCGGTCCGAGCATTTTCAAACCAAACGATGTAACCAAATGGTTATACTCAGAAGTAACCGGCACCATTTTTTCTGCGCCAAACGCTTCACCATACATTACCTGAGTTTTCATAACTTTGGCCATGGTTTCGCCCTGAGCGCCATCTAAAATTGCCTGCTGTTCAGGAGTTAATTTCATCATGTTATTTTGTTCCTTTCTATATTTTTACATTATTTAGAACCAAATCGTCTTGGCTCTGAAGGATTATAGCTTCATAGCAACATCCCATGCGCCCCAAATTACTGTACGCAAGTTACCAACCTTGTTGGCATCACCGATTACGTGTACATGTTTTGCCTTCGGTGCAAGAGGTGCCGGATTATAACCAACAGACATAATTACATTGTCTGCATCAATCTTGAATGACTTACCATTCTTATCTGTCACTGTTACACCGTCTGCTAAAACTTCGTTTAACTTTGTCTCTAAGTGTACAGGAACCTTGTTTGCTTCAAAGAAATCACGAAGGAAACTTGTATTTGCAAGACAAACACCTTTTGTTACGATCAAATCATCCATCATCTCAACGATTGTTGGATTCTTGCCCTGTAAATATAAGTCGTATGCGATTTCACAACCTGTGAGACCACCACCAACGATAACAACATTCTGACCTACTGTTTTTTCGCCCAGTAAGTATTCCGTTGCATCCATTGTATATTCTACACCCTTGATTGGAATTTTCTTAGCTGTTGCACCTGTTGCGATGATAACTTCGTCCGCACCAAGTGACTCAATATCTTTTACTTCTGTATTTAATTTAACAGTGATTGGATTACGTGCTACTTCACGTTCGTACCACTTAATTAAATCACGGTCTTTTTCTTTGAAAGATGGTGCTGCTGCTGCGATAAATACACCGCCAAGCTTATCTGATTTCTCATATAAGGTTACGGAATGACCACGTTTTGCACAAACGATAGCTGCTTCCATACCACCGATACCACCACCGATGATAGCGATATTTTTCTTCTTTGCAGCAGGTTCAATCTTATACTTCTTAGACTGCATAGTCTTAGGGTTAATCGCACAACGTGCAAGTCCCATTGTATCTGTTAAATCCTGTGTATTTGCATGTCCCTTTGAAGAAGAGAAATTGAAACATCCACTGTGACAGCAGATACATGGTTTGATATCTTCTAATCTGTCTTCGATTAATTTTGTAATCCATTCAGGGTCAGCAAGGAACTGACGTGCTACACCCATACCATCGATACGGCCTTCTGCGATTGCTTTTGCTGCATCTTCCGGTTCCATTCTACCTGCACATACGACAGGAATGTCTACGAATTTTTTGATGTGTGCAACATCATCAAGGTTACAGTTCTGTGGCATATACATTGGTGGATGAGCCCAGTACCATGAGTCGTAGGTTCCGTTGTCTGCGTTAAGCATGTCGTAACCTGCATCCTGCAAATATTTTGCAGCCTTTTCAGACTCTTCCATATTTCTGCCAACTTCCACGTATTCTTCACCCGGCATAGCTCCCTTACAGAAGCCTTTCATCTTAGATTCTACCGAATAACGTAAAGAAACCGGATAGTCCTCTCCACAGGCTTCTTTAATCGCTGCAACAACTTCTGCTGCAAAACGATAACGGTTTTCAAAACTTCCGCCGTATTCGTCTGTACGTTTATTGAAAAATTCAATTGCAAACTGGTCAAGCAAATAACCTTCATGAACAGCATGAACTTCTACGCCGTCAACACCTGCATCTTTACAAAGCTTTGCAGTTTTTGCAAATGCTTCGATGATTTCATGAATCTGCTCTTTTGTCATCTCCGGACATTCTATATCATGTGCCCAACGGGATGGCTGTGGGCTTGGACAAGCAAGTTCATGAGAGGTATCGATTACCGGTTTAATCAATGCACGTGTTAATTTATTTTTATGTAATGGTGCAATTAATTCTGTAATCGCCCAGGAACGTCCCATTCCTGCGGTCAACTGTACAAATAATTTTGTGTCTGTCTTATGGATTTCGTCCATAAACTCCTTCAAATCCTCAAACATTTTCGGATTCTGCCAGAGCCATTTGCCCCAGAATGTATCACGTAATGGTGCGATTCCCGGAATAATAAGGCCTACGTTATTGTTCGCTCGCTCGAGGAACAACTTTGCAGCTTCCTTGTCAAAATGACAGCCACCAAGTTCGAACCATCCGAAAAGCGAGGTTCCACCCATAGGACACATTACAATACGGTTTTTAATCTGCACTTTACCGATATTCCACGGAGTAAACAGTGCTTCGTATTTTTTATCCATAACTTTCTCCCTTCTTAGAAATAAACTTTGTTAAAACTTTGACTTAATAATAGCATTTTTTGCGGTAGTATTCAACCATATAAAAATTGGCGCAAACCAATGGAATCTCCACTAATTTACGCCAATTATTAAAAACTATTTAATTTTCTTCCAACGGGCATAAAGTGTTACATTGCCCATCTTTCCAGCTTCAATCTCTGTTACCTTCTTAAGTCCTAAGATATCAGAGTACCAACCCTTAAATTCATATCCGTCTAATGTCGGTGCTTTGAATTCTACTGCATCTTCTATTGTGTAAGTTGCAGGATTCTCGGCATGATTCATACCACCATTCAAATGATATGTAATTGTATATGGAATCGCTTCCCACTGTGCGTATAAGATTACAACATCGTTATTCTCTGCTGTAAGATTGCTTACTTTTTCCTTGTCTTTCACCAAGATACCCGTTCCGTCTGCCGCTGTATTCCAACCTACGAATGTGTAACCATCACGTTTAAAAGCATTCTTTGTAACTGCAAAAGATTTTCCATAAGTACGTTTTGTCAAATCTTTCATGGCTCCTTTCACTTCTACCGCGCTGTCACCTAAATTTTTATCAAATCTACTCCCATATATGTCAAGTATCCATCATTAGATTATATCTAAAAATCGTATAATTTACACTATTTTTCCACAACTACATTTCAAAATCCGCTACATTTTTTAATTCTTCCGGGAATTCATTATATACTTGTTCAAACAATCCTTTTTTTATTTCCATCAATATCTTCCGGTATTTTTCTTCCCCGGTTTTCTTGATTAATACAAAAATTATTTTATACTTTCGTGTTACAAATTCGTCGATACTCCTCGGTATAAGTGTAATAGGAAAAGATATGCCCCGTTGTTCTTTAAATCCCAATATTGCTTCATTCCCATACCCATATGTAAAATCCACATACTGTGAAATCCTATCCTTTAGTCCTACCTTCATATACTTTGCATTCTGTATATGTAACATATCTACACAACATGAACACTTTTCATTAATTGTAGTACGATTATGGTTTCTTGATGGTGTACAATCCGCTATCGAAATTCCTGCTCCTTTGCCTTTATTATATAAATCACATTTCTCATAAAACTCTGTTGCATTCATAGTCTTGCAGTCAATCCCTAACAAATGCATAAAATGTTTTTTCTCAAAATAGCACTGGAAATAAAAATAATTGGAAGTTTTATTTTTTCCAATTATCAAATACGAATTACCTATTAGATTCGAATACTCAGAAGCTGCTCGATAGATGGCTTTTAGTAATGCCTCATCTGAAAGTTTAGAATTGATAATCATTTAGTTCTCCTATGTAAAAGAGCCTTGCTCTCGCAAGACTCTTACATTCATAAATATACACTGGTTTATTTAGGTGCGTGCCACCCAATCGAAAGCCTTCCACTCTCATGCGAAATCAACTATTTCGTAAAGTGTGTGCATAGTTTTAACGTTTCCAGTCTAACGGCGATATGCTCCTTATATCGCGTGTCCATACGAATATGGAGAAGATTCCTCTTCTGGCACTTTTAGTATATCACTTGCCCAATCAAAATACAATTGAAAAATTTAGCTTTCAAAATATTATATGCATTTATTTTACAAAGCATTACTATTATTGTCACGTCCGCCACAAAAACTCGTCATTCAAAAAGTTCCCGGACAGATTTTCATCTATTCAGGAACCACTTCCCGAGATTCATTACATTTTTTACTTCTTTCTTCTCGAAAAAAGCAAAAAAGAGATTGTACCAGTATTATTCAAGGCACAATCTCCTCATTATTGATTATTCAATCTCGAACTCTTGCATTAACTGATTGCAATAGGCTTTATCCTTGGTCACCCTATCAATGTCATCTATGCGTCCGGCAGATAACAAAATTTGAATGAGCTTCGAGAGACATTCTCTTCCTTCTTCGTAGGAAATCTCCTTTTCATACTCAATATGAGCCTGTTCGTCATATTCTGTTAATATCATAGAACGCACCTCCCCGCGATTATCCCGTAAAATCTGCTCAAGGATACCGTTTCTAATACACTCATCTGTTGCCATATCTATTGCTTCTTCGATGCTGTAACTTTTTTCTAAATACACTCGTACACATGCTATATATTGCGCATATTCCTTAAGCATTTTACACCTTTCCATTATACGCTTATTATAGCCTAAATTGACATTCAAAACAACCGCCCTACATTGAATTGCCGCATTTTCTTTATTCATTCCCTTGGGGAATGCATCATTTAATTCCAACACCTGACGTTCCGGTTCATCTAATGTTCCATTGTAAAATACAACAAACTGTGGATATGGTAATTCTATTCTTTTGCTGCTATATAGTCTCTTTTCATTTCCTACGATTTTTTGATATAATCTTGTGAAATAAAACAGTCCTCGTAATGGAAGATTAGGACTAAATGTACTTTGATGCTCATATAAATTTAAAATATCACATACCAAAAATGATACATCATTCTTCATCCCCATATAAACTACATCTTCAATCGTATTAATTTCGATATCATTCAGATTATCATAATCTGTATCATTAATGGCATTATACAATTCCAGCAAATCCTTTTTCTCTTTGAAAACAAGCTTGAATAACCTGTCTTTATACTTCTTGTTCACATAAATTGGTTCTGTATTATTGAAATTACTCATAGGTATACTTCTCCCTTAGTATTTATTTCATTTGTTTTGGGATAAAAATGGCGAACTGCCACAGATAACAAAGTCCTCAATTCCTTTGCTAAAAAAATTTAATTTTTGATAAAAGATGTAATATCACTATACTCCTTATATCCGGTATTTTCAAGATATAAAAAGAGTCCTGCTCTCGCAAGACTCTATCTTCACAAATATATATCAGTTTACTTAGGTGCACAGCCACCACATTTTCCTCCACAAGTATCCCCGCTTGGACATCCGATGCATTTGACACCACGTTTTTTTTCTTTTCTAATATAGGCAAACGCCCCACCTACAATTAGTACAATAACTAATACAAGTACAAAATTTATCATATTAACACCTTATGCATTATGCTGTTTTCTTCAAAGCATGCTCCGCAGCAAACTTTGCTTCGTTTTTCTTAATAATCGCAACAATAATTCCAACGATAGCTACCACTGCGATAAGTCCCGGAACAAATCCCGCTCCTACAGAACCTGTTGTAATCAATGTACCAATCTGATATACAAGATATGACACTGTATAGCCTGTTGCAAACTGTAAAGCAACGCCGCCCCAGAACCATTTCGCATCACCCATTTCTGAGTTCATCGCACCAAGTGCTGCGAAACATGGTGGTGTAAAAAGGTTGAACATTAAGTATGCTAATGCTGCTACTTTTGTTAAGCCCATTGCTAAAGCAACTTCGTTAGAACCACCTGTCAATGCTAATTCTTCTGTATCAATGAAGTTTGTCAACGCGTAGCAAACTGCGATTGTACCAACAACGTTTTCTTTTGCGATAAAACCAGTTACTGCAGCCGCTGCTAACTGCCAAGCTGCGATACCACATACCGGTACTAATAATACAGCGATTGGAGACGCGATTGTAGCAAGGATAGATGTATGCTCCATACCTTCTTCTACTAACTGTAAGCTCCAGTTGAATGACTGCATAATCTGTACTACTGTGTTACAAACAAGAATAATGGTACCTGCTTTTACAATGTATGCTTTACCACGGGACATCATCGAGATAAATGCTCTCTTTAAGCTTGGAAGTTTATATTCCGGAAGCTCCATGATAAAGAATGATTTTCTGAACTTATGTCCTGTAATTTTATTAACTAACAATGCACCTAAGAAAATGAGAAGGATACCAACGAAATACATTAAAGTTCCAACCCATGAAGCATCTGCAAAAAATGCGCCCGCAAACAACGCAATAACCGGTAACTTCGCACCACATGGCATGAATGGTGCTAACATTGCTGTTGCACGACGTTCTCTTTCGTTACGGATGGTACGGCAAGCCATGATACCCGGAATCGCACAACCCGTACCAATAACCATAGGAATAACAGATTTTCCTGATAAACCAACACGTTTGAAGATTGGATCAAGTACTACTGTTGCACGAGCCATGTAACCACAGTCTTCTAATAAAGCGATTAAGAAATACATAACCATAACAAGTGGAAGGAACCCAACTACAGCACCTACACCACCGATAATACCATCAACCAAAAGGGCATATAAGAAATCATTCGCACCTGTCAACATACCGCCAATCCATTCCTGGAAAGTTTCAATCCAGCCTACAAGTACATCTGCAAGCCATGGACCAAACGTTGACTGTGAAATATCAAATACCAAGAACATAACTACGGCAAAAATACCAAGACCAATTACCGGATGTGTGATTACTTCATCAATCTTATCCTGATAATTCGTATCTTTCGTAAACACTTTTCGTGTCTCTACTTCTTTTACAATACCATTTACAAATGCGAAACGTTTCCTGTCTTCTGCTTCAACTTCCGCTTTATTGCTTAAGTCAATGTCACCTTGTACATAAGGCGCTTTCTGTGTCTGACCTTTTAAAGCAACCGCAGCTTTTACCACTTCTGCCAGACCTTTATCTCCAGAAGATGTCGATACTGTATTTACAACTGGGCATCCTAATTTTGCCGCCAGTGTTACTGCATCAATTTCTGTCTCTTTCTTTTTATTCACATCGCTTTTATTAAGTGCTACAACAACCGGAATTCCCAATTCCAACAACTGTGTTGTAAAGAATAAGCTACGGCTTAAGTTCGTAGCATCTACGATGTTAATAATTACATCCGGATTTTCATTTCTTACATAATCACTGGTAACACTTTCTTCAGATGTAAATGGAGACATAGAATATGCACCAGGAAGGTCAACTGCTACCAATTCCTCTCCACCATTATAAAAACTTTTTTTGATTGGGCTTTCTTTTTTGTCAACCGTTACACCAGCCCAGTTACCCACACGCTCATTTCTACCTGTGAGTGCATTGTACATTGTTGTTTTACCGCTATTCGGATTTCCCGCAAACGCAATTCTCATTTTCAACTTTCCTCTCTTCTAATACTTATCCCGATATAAACATTTTATCAGTGACAGATATATGCGTCATTCATGGCAATCTTTAGTTAGTCTTATCTAACTCATATTCAAAAATATGAGTAATTATTCAGAGCCATGACTATTTTCATAAAAGTAATCTCTCAACTTGCTAAAATGATTACTTTTTGAAAATGTCTTTGGTATGAAACCACAGCCAAAAACGCTTTCCATTTTCAAGCCGGGTTCTGAATAATTACATTTCATAAATCCGTCACATTATACTTCAATGGCATCCGCCAAAAGATAATCAATATTATATCTGCCGTCTTTAATAGAAACAACACAGTTATTCTTCTTCCGTGCAATCACAGTAATCGGTTCACCGCTATAACATCCTAATGAAAAAAGGAACGCATCCAATTCTTCATCGTCCGTCTGTATATTTTTTACAATATATTCTACACCAACTTCTGCTTCTCTTAATGTCATGTCGTCTCTCCTACTCAACAGACTAAAATTAGTCAACACTAACTTTCGTATATAAATTATCATTATTTCTCTTTTCTGTCAAGAGTCTTGTTTCCTTTTTTTGACAAAATTTTATTTGACTTCATTGGAAACAGTTTACTTTTAACGCAAAATATATTAATATTTAAATAACTGTATTTTTATAATATTTATTTAAGAAAAAGGAGAATTATCTAATGAAACTTTCACCATTACAGAAAGCAAGATATGAGTATTCACCAAAGCTTCCGGGAATGCTCAGAAATGGTATCTCAGAAATCTGCGTAAATGAAGGTGCTGAAACACAGTCTGTAGCAGATCAGGAAAAAATCGCTGCACTTTTCCCAAATACCTATGGTAAAAAGGAAATTACTTTCGCAAAAGGCCAGAATACATCTGAGACAAAGAAACAGATCGTAGGTGTTATCCTTTCTGGTGGACAGGCTCCAGGTGGACACAACGTTGTTTGCGGTTTATACGATGCTTTAAAAGCTACTAACCCAGAAAACGAACTTTTCGGTTTCAAAGGCGGTCCAAGCGGTCTTCTTGAAGACGATTACATCGTTATGACAGATGAATACATTAACCAGTTCAGAAATACAGGTGGTTTCGATATCATCGGTTCCGGCAGAACAAAACTTGAGACAAACGAACAGTTCGCTATCGCTGCTGATGTTTGTAAAAAACATGGCATCACAGCTATCGTTATCATCGGTGGTGATGACTCTAACACAAACGCTGCTATCCTTGCAGAATACATGGCAGCTAACAACACAGGTGTTCAGGTAATCGGATGTCCTAAGACAATCGATGGCGACTTAAAGAACGAAGATATCGAATGTTCTTTCTGTTTTGATACAGCTACTAAGACATACTCAGAAATCATCGGTAACATCGAAAGAGATGCTAACTCAGCTAAGAAATACTGGCACTTCATCAAAGTTATGGGACGTTCTGCTTCTCACGTAGCTTTAGAGTGTGCTCTTGAGACACAGCCAAACATCTGCTTAATTTCAGAAGAAGTTGCTGCTAAGAAAATGTCTCTTTCTGCAATCGCTGATTACATCGCTGATTCAGTTGAAAAAAGAGCAGCAAACGGCATGAACTTTGGTGTTGCTATTATCCCAGAAGGTGTTGTAGAATTCGTTCCTGAATTCTCTGTATTGATTCATGAAATCAACGAACTTCTTGCAGGAAGCAAAGCAGATGCATTCAACGCTCTTCCAACATGGGCTGACAAATATGCATTCATCGAAAATGGTTTAACAAAAGAATCTATGGAAGTATTCGCTATCCTTCCACAGACAATCCAGCAGCAGTTATTCTTAGAAAGAGATCCACACGGTAACGTGCAGGTTTCTCTTATCGAATCTGAGAAATTATTCTCTGCTCTCGTTGCTGACAAGTTAGCAGCTAGAAAAGCAGCAGGTACATATACAGGTAAATTTGGTGCATTACACCACTTCTTAGGATACGAAGGAAGATGTGCATTCCCATCTAACTTCGACTCAGACTACTGCTACTCATTAGGATACAATGCATTCATGCTTATCCAGTATGGCTACACAGGTTACTTATCAAAGATTTCTAACCTTTCACAGCCAGCTAACGAATGGGTTGCAGGCGGTATGCCAATCACAAAGATGATGAACATCGAAAGAAGACACGGCGAAGACAAACCAGTTATTAGAAAAGCTCTCGTTGAATTAGATGGTGCTCCATTCAAATACTTCGAAGCTCATCGTGATGAATGGGCAGAAGATACATGCTTCGTATATCCGGGTGCTATCCAGTATTATGGACCAACAGAAGTTTGTGATATCACAACTGTAACACTTGCTCTTGAGCAGGCTAAATAAGAATTACATAATTTTTTAATCTAATAATAAAGGCACCCCTGTTACTGTAATCATCGACTACGGTAACAGGGTTGCTTTTTAATAATTATTATCGTGCTAAAAAAGTAATCGAAAAACAAGCCCCTCGAAAGCATTCACCTTCGAGGGGCAATTCATTTACTTAACTAATTATGAGAAAATTGGTTTTAAAGCTGCTGCTAAAGCATCTTTCTGTGCCTGAGCTTCTGCTAAATCTTTTCCTAATGTTGTGAAGTATGTCTTAATCTTTGGTTCTGTACCAGAAGGACGAACGATAACTTCTGCACCACCGTCTAATTTGTAGATTAATACGTTAGCTGCTGGAAGTCCTGTCTCTGCTGTGTTCTTGTAGTCAGTTACTTTTGTAACTGCGTAGCCGCCGATTTCTGCTGGAGGATTCTTTCTTAAGTCTTCCATGATACCAGCCATCTTGTCCATACCAGATAAACCTGGGAACTCGAAGCTGTCTACTTTATTTAAGTAACGGCCATATTTAGCATAGATTTCTTCCAATCTCTGTTTGATTGAAGAACCGATACTTCTGTAGTATGCTGCCATTTCACAGATTAACATAGAACCGATGATAGCATCTTTATCTCTTACGTAAGGACCAGCAAGGTATCCGTAGCTTTCTTCGAAACCGAAGATGAAACGGTCAACTTCGCCTGCTGCTTCAAGCTGAGCAATCTGGTCACCAATCCACTTAAATCCGGTTAATACGCTTCTAAGTTCTACACCGTAATTAGCTGCAACTGCATCTGCAAGCGGTGTGGAAACGATGGATTTAACAGCAACTGCATTGGCAGGCATTGTGC
>JAZSEF010000046.1:0-31624 GCA_045531555.1 Roseburia sp.
AACCCGCGGCCCCGACCTTGGCAAGGTCGTGCTCCACCAACTGAGCCACTCGCGCATTTCTTTCATTATACTCTTAAACACTTTCTTTAAGAGAGAGCGCGAGACGGGACTCGAACCCGCGGCCCCGACCTTGGCAAGGTCGTGCTCCACCAACTGAGCCACTCGCGCATTTCTTTCATTATACTCTTAAACACTTTCTTTAAGAGAGAGCGCGAGACGGGACTCGAACCCGCGACCCCGACCTTGGCAAGGTCGTGCTCCACCAACTGAGCCACTCGCGCATTTCTTTCATTATACTCTTAAACGCTTTCTTTTAAGAGAGAGCGCGAGACGGGACTCGAACCCGCGGCCCCGACCTTGGCAAGGTCGTGCTCCACCAACTGAGCCACTCGCGCTTTTTTCTTTTCTGTGTGCTAGACACAAATAGTATTATATGTATGATATATCAATTTGTCAACAACTTTTTTCAAATTTTTTAAACTTTTTTGGTAATGTTCTGTTTTTCCTTTCATACAATGTAATAATCAGTAAACGGAGGATTTTTGTGAGCGCCAAAACCCAAATTGTTGTTCTTCATATGAAAGAAGTCATCTATACATTCGTCTTTGCAGGACTTAGTATTTTACTTATTTTTTTATTTCTTTACATGTTCCTGCCATCGAAAGAAGATTCTGATAACACAGAATCTGCCACCTACACAGCCGGAGTATATACCTCCTCTATTTTATTTAAAAACAGTGCCATTGATGTACAGGTAATCGTTGATGCAAACAAAATCAATTCCATTTCCCTCGTAAATTTGGATGATTCTGTATCTGCCATGTACCCATTGGTAGAACCGGCTTTAGAAGACATAGAAAATCAGATATTAAAAAAACAGTCCACAGAAAATATTTCTTACTCTGCCAACAACCAGTACACTTCGTTAATGTTATTAGAAGCCATCAATTCCGCTTTAGAAAAGGCATACATTATACAGAAGTGACCTTTCGTGAGTAAGCTTCCGAAGCTCGCCTCTGTACATCTTCCTCTGCTTCTTCGCACAAAAAGGGCTTTCACATTCCCGTGAAAGCCCATCTCTTTTATTCTGCATCTAAAGTTGTCATGTAATCATCAAGAGCTGTTGTATCAACATAAACTGTTTCTAATGGTTTCTTCGCTTCATACATATTATAACCGGATACACCAATCCATGCCACAAGTGCCACAACCAATACACTACCAATTACTCTGGCTAATGCCTGTTGTCTCTTTTCTTTTGCAATAGTCTCTTTACGATTTTTCTTCGCCTCTTTATAACGATCTACCTTTGCCTGACTCATAATACATCTCCTTTATCATATTTCCACTATTACGCCATTCGGCGGTATAATTGTGAAATTTCCTTGAACATTTACCGTCGTATTATACCTTTTTTTCCTTAGAAATGCAAGCAACCCGCAACAATTCCTTACTAATTTTCCGGATTCATGCCCGGATATGGGACTTCTTTTATATTTTTTATTATCATTTTCCCATAAGTATATTCGTAAACAGTCCGATATGTATCAAAATCCAATTTACAGCCATGCCCCAATACTTCCATATTCGTACCAAACAGATTTACCATTATCTGCATTTCCGTCATACCGTTTTTCAAATAAAACTGTTTTCTGCGTTTCCGTTCTTTCATATTATCGCACTTATCATAAACACTCTCGATTTCTAAGAAAAAGTGTTGATTCACATACTTTTCCTGCAATGCTTTTAATGCCTTTGAACCATATCCCTGTCCTCTCAGCGTCTCGTCAATCGCAAAATAATCCAATAACACCAATCCCGGTGCCCCCATCATAATTCCAATGCCTACAAACTGTCCATCGTCTTCAATACACCATACATCTGCACGTTTCTGCAGATTTTTTAATCGAATCAGCCAAAACGGTTTTTTCTCATAATCCGGAAATGCTTTTTCATAAAGATTATGTACCGCTTTCCATTGTGCCCTGCTTACAGTTTTCACCAGTTTTAACATTTCAACTTCCCTTTTTTACCAATATTATTCTAACAACATTTTACGATTATAGCACCCTTCCTAGGATTGCGCAACGCACAATATCTTTTCATTTTGCTCCTTGCACGGGTGAAAAATTCTTATTATAATGGTACTATTCAAAGAAGGAGACTACATATATGAACAAAAAAGATATATTAGAAATTAAAAGACGTCTGAGCAAAAACGGATGTACTTTTACCAGAGTATGCGGCTGTTATGTAGATGCAGACCACAATAAAGTAACAAAAATTTCAGAAACATTTTTGAACTTAGAAGATGAAGAATTTTTCAAATATTTAGAGATTGCAAAAAAAGTCCTTTCCGGTACCATTGGCAATAATATTTTAGAATTAGAATTCCCTCTTGCTGAGGAAGCAGCCGGTGGCAGACAACAGTTTTTAATGGGTCTACGTGAAAGCAGATTGAAAAATGAAGAACTCATGGATGCATTTTATGACCATGTCATTGAAAATTACGATTATGTAGGCAATTATCTCATTTTAATTTTTCATGATGTCTATGACGTTATTACAAAGACTACGGACAACGATAAACTTGATGAGTCCGAAGAAGTATACGAGTATCTGCTCTGTGCCATCTGTCCGGTAAATCTTACCAAACCGGGGCTTGGTTACCTTGCTGATGATAACCGCATTGGTCCACGTGTCCGTGACTGGGTCGTTGGCGTACCGGATACCGGTTTTGTCTTCCCGGCATTTACAGACCGCAGCAGTGATATTCACTCCGTTATGTTCTACACCAGAGATACAAAAACTCCACATGCCGAATTCATGGAAAATGGTTTAGGCTGTAACACCCGTCTCACTGCTACTGAAAAAAAATTAACATTTCAGGATATTGTCCGTGACGTTATCGGAGAAGACGATGATGTGAGCGATGCTTTATACATGGATATTCATGAAAATATTTACGACCGCATTGATATCCCTGTGGAAGACGATGTAGAACCAATTCCTGTCATCATGACTCCTGCTACCATTGAAGAAGTACTCACGGAAAGTGGTCTCGATGAAGAGCAGACTGCAACCATCAAAAAGCACTACGAAGAGGCATTTTCCGCAGAAGACCTTCCAACTGCTGATTACTTGGCAGACCCAAAAGTAGTCGAAGCCAATGCCCGCAGAAAAGACCGTTTAGAATTAATCGGTCAAGTCGAGAATTTAAAACAACAGCTAGAAGCAACCCGTTCACTTCCTGTTACCGAAAGTGACGATGAAGATGATGTACCAGTTGTAAAAACATACGATGTCATTCTCCGCGTCAAACCGGAAAAAGCCAGCCAGATTCATTCTGAAATCATCAACGGTCAAAAATGCCTTGTCATTCCGATGGAAGAAGACGAGCACGCTGCTATCAATGGTGTGAATACTACAATTTAATATCAATTATTATAAAAGCGGAGGAACGATTACTCGTCCCCCCGCTTTCTTCATTATTTCTGAGTTGTCTCTTTGTTTAATACCCATTTCGCATAGTATACTTTATCACCAGTTGTACCAACTTTAATATCAGTTGCTTTCTTCTTACAGTTCTTGCTATTTTTCCATCTCAATTTTGGAATAAAACAATACTCCACCCAAAATCATTCCGCCACCTATCAAAAATAACAACGTCGGTATTTCCCCAAACAAGACCCCCGCAAAAATAGCAGCTACCACGGGCTCGCATAATTTAGACGCAGATACAAATGCAGGCGAAAAATATTTCAAACACCAACTAAAAACACTATGACCCAATATTGTAGAAAAAACGGCTAATAATAACCCCACAACCAGTGCACTTACTCCGCAATCAAACAAACCATATCCCTGTACTATACAGGTTCCTACAAGTACAACTGCACAACTTACGTATACCACATAAGTATAGACTGTTGTCGAAACTTTTTCCCGAACTACTCTTCCTATCAGCGTATACACTGCTACTGCAACTGCTGCCAAAAGTGCCAGTACATCCCCATACAAATGCCCTCCTGACGTAGAATCCGCGCAGGCTATTATTACACTTCCCATAAAAGTAACTGCAATTGCCAATATCGCTTTTTTATTGAGTCTCCCTTTCATTAATGCACAGAATCCCAATGCAACCCATATTACCTCTGTACAAACAATCGTTGTAGAACTGGCTACTGATGTGTGCTTCAAAGATTCAAACCAAAATACAAAATGAATCGCCAGAAAAATCCCGCTTACACCACTTAATATCATATTTTTCTTGTCTAATGTCATCATGTCTTGTCGCACCTGCTTTTTTCCAACTACAACCGGTGTCATCAATAGCACTGTCCAAAGCAAACGAAATGCCGCCGTTACTGCCGACGGTGCTGTTGAGTATTTTACAAAAATGGCCGACAACGAAATTCCCAAAACACCTACCACAATCATCACCATTGGATGTTTTTCCACATATTTCATAACTTTATTCCTTCGTTAACTATTTTAATTTTGCGCATTACTTGCACAAAGTGTTTTAAATTCATAGGAATTTCATTTAAAAAAGAGGGTGAACTCTCACCCTCCTCATATCCTATCGTTCTGAACGATGTTTCATATCCTTAATCGGAATATTGGCAAATAATGCCGGAACCGTTCCATTATTGCTTTCAGATTCTGTCTGTGTAATCTGGATATTCAATGCATCTGTATCAATATCCATGTATTTGGAAATAACCTGAATGATATCATTCTTAATGGCTTCCATTACTTCCGGAGAACAGTTGGCTCTATCGGAAACCAATAACAGTTTCAACCGATCCTTCGCCACATCACCAGAATTTTTCTTTTTGAATAAATCCATCAATCCCATGATGTGTCCTCCTTAGTTCATTCCGAACAAACCTTTTAATTTTGAAAATACACCCTGTTTTGCATCTAAATCTAAGAATGCAATTTCTTCACCAGTGATACGTTTGCTGATATTCGCATATGCCTGTCCTGCAAGACAATTAGAACCTACTAATGGTTCACCCTGGTTAGTAGATACAACGATCTGCTCATCATCCGGAACAGCACCGATTAAGTTCACTGCAAGAATCTCTGTAACGTCATCCACATTCATCATATCGCCACGTTTTACCATGTCCATACGAAGTCTGTTTACGATTAAATCAATACGACTGATTTCATTCGCTTCTAATAAGCCAATGATACGGTCAGCATCACGAACTGCAGAAACTTCCGGTGTAGTAACAACTAATGCTCTGTCAGCACCTGCAATCGCATTCTTAAAGCCCTGCTCAATACCAGCCGGACAGTCTAAAAGAATATAATCAAATTCCTGTCTTAATTCTTCGATTAATGCCTTCATCTGCTCTGGTGTAACCGCATCTTTATCTCTAGTCTGTGCAGATGGCAACAAACATAAATCCGGATATTTTTTATCCTTAATCAATGCCTGTTTCAAACGGCATTTGCCTTCAATAACATCTACTAAATTGTAAACGATACGGTTCTCAAGTCCCATAACTACGTCTAAGTTACGAAGTCCGATATCTGTATCGATCATTACTACTTTTTTATTTAACTGTGCAAGACCAGTTCCAACGTTTGCAGTTGTAGTTGTCTTACCAACACCACCCTTACCGGATGTAATTACAATAACTTCACTCATCTTTTCACGTTCCTCCTACGTTATATGTTGTTCAAAATCTTCTTTGATACTGGTTCGATATAAATATTACCGTCCCTCGCCACTGCAATCTGCAATTCATTAGATTCTTTCTTCTCTCTAATCACAGTGCGTCTTTTCTTCTTCTCCTTATCCGGACTCTTAGCTAATAAATCTCCAATCTGAATCTGGATCGGGTCCATCTCTAAAGCCAGAATAAAACAGCTTGTATCTCCATAAATACCAGCTCTTGCATTTCCTTTTAATGCTCCTAATACTACAATATTGCCACCGGATGACACTCTCGCTCCCGGATTCACATCTCCTAAAATAGTAATGCTTGCATCACTCTCTAACACCTGTCCGGAACGAAGTGTTCCGCGATAAAACTCACCAGAAGAACTCATAGCCTTCGCATACTCTTTCTCAATAGCTTCACTATAAGCATCAATCTGCGCTTTCATCCTCTGTGCATTCTCTTCACTATTATCTACAACACACAGAATCTCAATGCTTGTATGCTCTGTAATCGCATCAATAATCTTCTGTTCCTCTTCACCGGAAAGTCTTCTTCCTTCAAAAGAAATACCAAGCTTTGAATTCTTAAAAAACTTCTCAGACTCCTTAAACTTCTCGATGATTGCTTTCAGTAAATCAGCAAAAGCAATATTCGGGTCTAAAATCAGGTTAATACCATATTTATTGCTTTTAATCATAACTGTCTGTACCATAGTTACCCTCCAATAGGCGCTATTCGCGCATATACATTAATTATACCGATTCCGTTAAAATATGCAATCAAATTTATTTATTTTCCAAAAAAAATTCCGGAAACAGTTCTTAACTGTTCCCGGAACCTGTCATATCACCGATACTTTTCTTCAAACGTTTTTACATCCATAGGTTTTGCAAAATAATATCCCTGGAACAGATTACAACCAATTCCCTTTAAGAATTCTACCTGTTCTTTGGTCTCTACACCTTCCGAAATAGCCGGCATATCTAATTCATGAGACAATATCATAAGCGACTTAATAATTTTTCTGCTTCGTTCTATATCATTGCTATTACGAAGGAAATGCAAATCGAACTTCAATACGTCTACACGAATATCTTTTAACATATTTAACGAAGAATATCCGCTGCCAAAATCGTCCATCTCTACGATAAATCCCGCGTCACGCAATTTTTCGATTAATTCCAACTGTTTTTCTAAATTCGTAATTACAGCCGTCTCTGTAATCTCTAGGCGTAAATTCTTTGGATTTATCTGATATTCCTCTATCAATTCTATAAAAGTATCATAAATGTCAATAAAATGGAAATCCGTAGGGGAAATATTTACCGAAATATATTTATCGCCCCAACCACTTTCTTTCCAGCGTTTCAGATGTTCACATGCCAGACGCCAGATATACTGGTCTAATTTTACAATAAGACCATTGTTCTCAAATATCTCAATGAACTCACCCGGCATTACCATGCCTCTTGTCGGATGCAGCCAGCGCACCAGTGCTTCTGCCCCTACCATCTTATCATCGCTGGTAATCTGTGGTTGCAGATAAATCTGAATCTCCTTATTCGCCAATGCACGGTCTAAATCACTGGTAAGTTCCTGTTCCTTTAAAACACTGGCTCTTAGGTCTTCATCATAATACGCGATTTCCAGATTAAATCTGCCTTTTAATGTATGCACTGCCATAATAGCATGCTCACACATCTCCGAAACCGGCATAGTTCTATCGGTAACCTCATATACTCCAAGGAAGATATTAACCGGATAAGAAAGCTCCTTATTCGTATGTACTTCCTTTGGGATATCCTTAAAAATATTTGGTTCAAAATCCCTTTTCTTTATCAGCAACGCAAATCTGTCCTGCTCTAAATGACCATAGATACCACCTAGCGCAACTCTATCCTTCAGTCTGCCTGCCATCTTAATTAAAAGCTCGTCTCCGACCTGCTTGCCAAAAATATCATTAATAAACTTAAAATTCTGAATATCCGAACAGACAATATAAAACGCTTCCTCTGTTTCATCGTGCAAGGCTTCTTTCACTTTCTCATAAAACCACTCTTCATTATAAAGCCCTGTCAAATGGTCATGTGTTGCACGAAAATGCTCTCTATGTAACTCTTCTACAATCTCTGTACGGTCTCTGACAGTCCAGAAGCTTCCAAGATAACGTTTTTTCTCATCGTAAAGGCTGTGATATCTGGCGAAATAATGTTTTTCTTTTCCTTCGCGTTCTAATGACCATTCCCAGCTTTTGCCGCTGCACTTCCTGATATCTGCCTGTTTTTTCCATTTTGCAAATTCCTGCTCGATACGTTCAATGGCATCTTCCATCGGAAACATCTGATGAACCGCGTCGTTTACCCTGATACAGGTACCTTCTGCATCAAACAGAAATACCGACTCTACCATATCGTCGAGTACTAATCCCAACGAATGTCTTGCCAATGCTTTCGGTTGGTAATTTAGTGCATAGTAATAAAGAATAATGCTTCCTATACCATATCCGATAACAGATATATCAACCGGATTCAATTTTAAATGATGCATTAAATCCAAGAAAATTACGATAAGAAGAAGCACTAACGGATACAAATACTTTCTCTTATATACTCTAGGCGCCTTTACAGTCTGGTAACTTAAAGCAATAAAAATAAATGTCATCAGCATGTGGACAATAAATCCATGTATCTGCATATAGAATCCATGCACCGGAACATAACAAAATCCTGTCCCCCATGTGTCATAAAGCTCTGTGGTAAATGCATGTCCAAATACACTATTTAACATCAGAGAAACACAGTCCACCGAAATCATTAGCCGCATCAAAGGAATTTTAATATGTTTTTCCGGTGTACTGCCTATATAGTACAATGAAAAACACAACATGAAATACATCATCCACGAAATATTACCAAAGTACAAACTATACAAAAAATTACTCAGCCATTGAATCGGCAATATCATAATTACAAAATTCAAACAAACTGCTACTAAAGATGACCGAAGCAGCTTAATCATGGGATTCGCAATTTTCTTATTACTTTTTGAAGTCTTATAAATGCAATTTAAAAGGACAATTGCCGCAATCCCTAAAAGCACCATGAATGCAACTTTCATACTTTTCCCTCACTTTATATTACTTTTTCTCTTTCGCTTTGTCACTTTACCAAAGCATATCCACCGGTATTATCGTACTCCTATTCCATAAAAAAGTCCATACCACACCACATTTTTATGCAATCTGCACAATAGCATGGTCTTTCCTATAGAAGAACAAAGAGTTCGCTTGCGAACTCTCGCGCCGCAAAAGCGTCGCATTAGCGACATTCTACGTCTGCTTTTGCGTGCGCATCCTTGCGGAGCATTTTAAATCATAGGAATTTCCTATGATTTAAAAAACCGGCAGTACTCTCTAGAACCGCCGGCTTTCATCACTTTTACTATATTTATTTAGTTTGCTTCATCAATCGCTTTACCGATATCATGACGCATATATTTATTATCAAATGCTACCCATTCAGTCGCTTCGTATGCTTTTGCACGGGCTTCTTTTAAGTCGCTTCCTTTTGCTGTAATACCAAGTACACGGCCGCCATTTGTTACGATAACGCCTTCTTCGTTAAACTTGGTGCCTGCATGGAAACAGAAGTAATCATCTTTTCCTTCAAATGTTTCCATTCCTTCGATAACAAAGCCTTTGTCATATGCAACCGGATAACCGTCAGATGCTAAAATCACACACACTGCTGCATTGTCTTCAAACTGTAAATCAATCTGATCTAATGTACCGTCTACACAAGCCTCCATTACATCAATGATATCATTTTTCATTCTTGGAAGAACTACCTGTGCTTCCGGGTCACCAAAACGGGCATTGTACTCTAATACCTTTGGACCTTCCGGAGTGAGCATTAAGCCAAAGAAAATAACACCTTTGAATTCTCTGCCTTCTGCTGCCATAGCGTCTACCGTCGCCTGATAGATGTATTTCTTACAGAACGCATCTACTTCTGCGGTGTAGAATGGGCTTGGGGAGAATGTTCCCATACCGCCTGTATTTAAGCCCTGATCGCCGTCTTTTGCACGTTTATGATCCTGTGCAGATGACATAATCTGGATACTCTTACCATCTACAAAGGATAATACCGATACTTCACGGCCTGTCATGAACTCTTCGATTACCATAGTATTACCTGCAGAACCGAATTTTTTATCTTCCATGATTTCTTTTACACCGTCTTTTGCTTCTTCTAATGTATTACAGATTAATACACCTTTGCCTAATGCAAGACCGTCAGCTTTTAATACGATTGGGAACTTCGCTGTCTCTAAGTAAGCTAAAGCTTCTGTCGGGTCTGTAAAGTTCTCATATGCTGCTGTTGGGATATTGTATTTTTTCATTAAATCCTTAGAAAATGCTTTTGAACCTTCTAAGATAGCTGCATTTTTTCTAGGTCCGAATACTTTTAAGCCTTCTGCTTCAAATGCATCTACGACACCGCCTACTAATGGATCATCCATACCGATGATAGTAAAGTCGATGGCATTCTCTTTTGCAAATGCTACTAATTTATCAAATTCCATGGCACCAATGCTTACACATTCTGCTAATGCTGCAATACCTGCATTGCCAGGTGCACAGTAAATTTTATCTACACGTGGGCTTTTCGCAACTGCTGTCGCGATTGCATGTTCACGTCCGCCGCTACCTACGATTAAAACTTTCATATTTTCTCCTTTTCTATAAACACATAGGCTGTTGCAAACCTGGGATTTGAAACAGCCTTATATTATCATTATTTTGTAATTATTCTGAAATTACAGCATGTCCATCTATAACAGAAACTTTGCCATTCGCAATCAAATCAATCGCCTGTGGCATAATAATCCATTCCGCCTGTTCCATAACACGACGCTGTAACACTTCCGGTGTATCACCCTGTTTTACTTCTACTGCCTTCTGTAAAATGATTGGACCGGTATCTGTACCTTCGTCTACAAAATGAACGGTAGCACCAGTCACTTTCACACCACGGGAAAGTACCCCCTCATGCACCTTCAATCCATAAAAACCTGTTCCACAGAATGATGGAATCAGTGATGGATGAATGTTAATGATACGGTTACGATACTGTTTAATCATCATTTCAGGAATGACTACCAAAAATCCTGCCAATACTACAAGGTCTACTTCATAGGAATTGAGTTTTTCAAGGAATGCTTCGTTGAACTTCGCTCTGTCCTCATAGTCTTTTGGGGAAATGCAAAGAGCTTCTATACCGTGATTTTTCGCACGTTCTAAAGCATATGCATTTTTATTATTACTGATAACCACTTTAATCTCGGTGTTGGTAATTGTTCCATTATCAATCGCATCGATAACTGCCTGTAAATTGGTACCACCACCTGACACTAATACTGCTATTTTTAGCATAAGGTTACTCCTTTTTCTCCGTCAACAATCTTACCGATTACATATGGTGTATCGCCTGCGCTTCTCATTGCTTCCATTGCTTTGTCTACATCTGCAGGGTCTACACAAACCATCATACCAATACCCATATTGTAAGTATTGTACATCATATCTTCTTCTACGTTACCAACACGTGCCATCATTTTGAAAAGTGCAGGTACTTCGTAGCTGTTCTTCTCGATAACCGCATGTTTGCCTTCTGGAAGCATACGCGGAACGTTCTCCTGAAAACCGCCGCCTGTGATGTGGCTGCATGCTTTTACAGTAACGCCTGCTTCTTTTACAGCTTTTAATGCTTTTACATAAATTCTTGTTGGAGCAATAAGTGCTTCACCAAGTGTCTTGCCTAATTCTTCATGATATGTATTAAGTGTCTCTTCATCCATTGAGAAGATTTTACGAACAAGAGAGAAACCGTTAGAATGAACACCTGTAGATGCCATACCAATGATAACGTCTCCTTCTTTTAAGTTGGCGCCTGTGATGATGTCTTTTTTATCAACCACACCTACTGCGAAACCTGCTAAATCGTATTCATCTTCCGGCATAAGTCCCGGATGCTCTGCTGTCTCACCACCGATAAGTGCACATTCAGACTGAAGACAACCTTCTGCAACACCTTTTACGATAGTAGCGATTTTCTCTGGGTAGTTTTTACCACATGCAATATAATCTAAGAAAAATAATGGTTCACCACCTGCACATGCGATATCATTCACACACATAGCAACTGCATCGATACCGATTGTATCATGTTTGTCCATGATGAATGCTAATTTTACTTTTGTACCACATCCGTCAGTACCTGATACTAAAGTAGGTTCTTCCATTTCTTTAATCTTTGCTAAAGAGAATGCACCTGAGAAACCACCAAGACCACCCAACACTTCCGGTCTCATTGTCTTCTTCACATGCTCTTTCATAAGCTCTACTGATTTGTAGCCCGCTTCAATATCAACACCTGAACTCTTGTAATCCATTATGTATCCTCCTTGTTTTGCGAAGCAAAATCCAAACCTGTTGATGTGGATAGGATTTCGCATCTTGTATTTCAAAATAATAGTGTCCTTAAATATACACCTATAGTATACCTTTGAACACCACCTTTTTCCAATTATATATTATAATTTTTATGATAAGATTTTCTAATATCTGGCCATCTTTTTATTCTCTTTGTAATAAATCTTTCATCTGCTTTTTCACGTATAATAAGAGCAGCCCTAATGGACTGCTCTGTATTTTAATAATTTTTATAGCCAACTTCCTGTAATCTGGCATCTTTTGCCTGTACCTGCTCTTTTAAATCATTAGAATATGCTTTTAATTTCTCTAATAACTCTGCATCAGATGTTGCAAGGATTTTTGCTGCAAGTAAACCAGCATTAGCACCACCATTAATTGCAACAGTTGCAACCGGAATACCGGAAGGCATCTGAACGATAGAGTAAAGAGAATCTCTGCCGCCTAATGATGTAGTGTGCATTGGAATACCGATAACAGGCATTGGGAAAATTGCTGCACACATACCCGGTAAGTGAGCTGCCATACCTGCACCTGCGATAATTACTTTAAATCCTTTTGCTTCCGCACTCTTTGCATATTCAAAGAATACATCCGGTTCACGATGTGCTGAAATGATAGTCATTTCATACTCAATTCCTAACTGTTCTAAGATGTCAGCAGCTTTTGCCATAACCGGCATATCTGAATCACTGCCCATTACAATACCAACTTTTGCCATAATTGTTCTCCTTTTCCGCCTATTAACGGCACCTTGTATTTTACTTTGGTTTGTTTTATTCTTAAGCCCACGCACTTACGCATCCAGAGGCTTATTCAATTCTTCTGTTCCCGGAAGTACGAATCTACCATCTGCAATAATATCGATTTCTGTACCATCTTTGCGGATAACGGTAATCTTATCCAATTCGTCATAAGGAATGGTAATGTCTGTATGACAATTGAAGTATGCCTTAGACATGTCCTCTGTACGGAGTAGTGAAAAGTCATTTTCTTTTGCCTTGATAACTTTTCCGTCCGGATTGTAAGAAACTACTTCTTCCTGATGACTGAAACAGGTATCACCCACTGCAAAGTGAGGACCGGTCTTCTCTGCGATTAAGATTGGCAGTTTGTCTGCGATATCAAAATCTCTTGCCATACGATATGCTGTCGTATTAGTACCGATAGCAAACTCGCCCATCGGAAGTGTATCGTGCTTGAACAATACATTCTCTTTGATGTATTTCTTACATTCTGCTTCGTCATCAAAATTGCTGCAGGTATAATTTTTAATTACACCATCTTCAAAATCAATGTCTAAATTCACGTATTTCAATTCGTTTAAGAATACCTGACTTACAAAAAGTTTACCCGTTGTACCTTTCATAACAGGAGAAGTAAATACTTCACCCACCGGAATATTTACGTCTGCTACGCAGTTCTCAAATGCAGTCTCTTTTTCCGGATTTTCCAATGGATACACAGATACATAAAGGTCAGTCTTATTCGCACCCTTACCTGTAATGTGTACTTTTTCAGCAGTATCTAACACATCAATCATCTTCTGCTGGATACCCTGATACAACTTATAATCTAACGTATTTACTTTCACAGTTTCTGCGAAAATTTCTTTGAATTTATCACCAATTGCAGGAATCGGGTAAGCAATAATTGTAAAACTGCGTTCTTCCGGAATGATGTATTGGTTACGAATCTGACCACTCTGGCTCATATCATAAAGCTTTAATTGCTGCTGTTTTTCGTTCATCTTGATGACATCTTCCTTAATCTCCGGTGAGAATGGAACTTCACCAAACGTCTCAATAACAGCCGGACCTGCATGTCCGTTTGCTTCTTTTTTAAGTTCTTCAAGCGTTGTCTTCATCACTTCCAAGCGACGCTCTACATAAGCCTTATCATAATATAAAGCCTCATCGTCTTTATGGTCGAAATAGCTGTACTGCTTGTTTGCTAATGTACTTGTCGCATACATCGTTACATCCAAACCAAGCTTCTCAAAATTCTTAATCGCTGCGCGCACCATTCTTTCAAAGCCAAGTGGATAAATCACGCGGGCAGACGTTTTCTTACTTAAATCCACACCCATGTTTACAAAACCGATGCGGTAACCTTCTGTGTAAGTATCTGCCATCGCCTGCACTTCTGCTTCCGGCATTGCATTGATAAACGCTGCAATACCAAGCTCGTTTTCACTGATATAATGACCACTTAAATACAAATAACGCAAATCGCTCAAATCACTGTTCATTACGATATCTTTTAAGAAATCTTCTTTTGGAGATACCATAGCACGATAAGTATCACCTACAAAAATCTCACTGTAGTCATGCTGGAACCAGTAAATACTCTGCTCCACTGCATTTTTATCAATTCCCTCTTCTGACTCAAAGTGATTATAAATCTCTACAAATAATTCTGCACGGATGGTCACGTTCATTTTTTTGCCCATGAATGCATCATAAATCCCCTGACGCATCTCTACTAACAATGCCGAAAGAATCTGACCATACTCTGCGCCAAGTTCGGCTACTGCACAAGCCGGATTTGCAAAACTTACCGCATAGTTTTCCGGTAAAATATCACCGTACACTGCTTCATTGTCACGCTCACACTCTTCCATGCTTCTGCTTGCCAATAAACCTTTTTCTTTTCTCTGCAAAATATCTGCTAACGTCAAAATAAATTTTGCAGTTCTCTTAAAATAAGAATCGTACTGAGCCGGTACCTCTGTCGCTTCTGCAATGGACGCAATACGCTCCATTACAAGTTCAAAACGTTCTGCCGCCAACTCATTTGATTCACGATAAAGTTCTTCGTAATACATGAACCCCAATCTGCCTTTCTTTTTCCGTAACTGTTCTATACTCAACAGTTACCTATTTTCTATTATTTATGCGAATACTATTCCCATTACATATAATGCAATCCATGTTACCAGTGCCAATACGGAACAAAATGTTCCCAAATAGGGAAACAGTTTAAATGAATTCTCTTCCTTTAGGCTCATGACTGAAAATACCACTGCCACAATTGCTAAAATCATAGAGGTAACACCTGCACTGCCCAGATACATACTACCTGCGCCTTCATGCATATAAGAATTCCAAACCACATAAGCAAATATGCCTATTGATACCGCTGCAATTAAAAATCCCACAATCCCACGCTTCGACTGTTTCTTCTCCGTGAATTTATAATTACCGCGTCTTCTTTTTTTTCTAAATCCCATTGCCATTGCTATCCACCTGCTTTATTCTTCCATACAAGATTCCCCTGTTATACAAACCGTACTTTTCTCACTTACGATACCACCATTTGCGTACAATTTTGTATGTTATATAACCAAACGCTCCTCCCAATGTATTCAAAATAATATCATCTACATCAAAACTTCCTACTTTGGTTATAAGCTGAATCAGTTCCACAAGCATGCTTAATTCAAAGCTGTACAAAAGTGTATTAAAAAATGTTCTGCAACGCTCTGCAAAAACCGGCAGAAAAAAGCCAAATGGCATAAACGCTACCACATTTCCCGCCAGATTTAAAACAACTGCTTCCATTCCCAGCACTTCATAGTAATGAATAAAACGCTTAATCTCATGAAACGGAATTAAATTATAGTGATATTCTCTCTCTGAGTAAGTCCTGCCCATCTCTTCCGAAAAAAACAAAAAATAGAACAACACTACAAAATACAGAAAAAACAACACAATGGCAAAAGCACGGATACCCGTGCTCTTCTTTTTATTTACAGCCATACTGTGCGTAATACTCATCAATTGCAGCCTTAATCTTATCGTCGATTACAACTCTGCCCTGGCATTCACGGTTGTGTAAATGTTCTACAACATCTGCCATAGATACAATTGCACGAGCATCGAAACCATATGTCTCCTTAATCTCATCTAAAGCACTCTTTACACCGCCAAGGCCTACTTCCATACGGTTTAAAGAAACCATAAGACCGATAATCTCTACGTCTGCTGCACCTTTTACCTTCGGAACAGTCTCTTCCATAGATTTACCGGAAGTAGTAACGTCCTCAATCATAACCACTCTGTCGCCGTCTTTTAATTTGCTTCCAAGGAAACTTCCCTTATCTGCACCGTGATCTTTTTCTTCCTTACGGTCTGAACAGTAACGAATTTCTTTACCGTATAACTGGCTGTATGCGATTGCTGTCACTACTGCAATCGGAATACCTTTATAAGCTGGTCCAAATAATACGTCAAAATCATCACCATAATTGTCATGAATCGCTTTTGCATAATACTCACCAAGTCTCATTAACTGGCTTCCTGTTACATATGCACCTGCATTCATAAAGAATGGTGACTTACGTCCACTCTTTAATGTAAATTCTCCAAATTTGAGCACGTCGCTCTCTACCATAAATTCTATAAATTCCTGCTTGTATGCTTCCATGTTGTTAAAACCTCCTGTATTTACGGGCTTTTCGCCGTTTTCTCTTTCCTTAAAAGTGTGTTACTACACCATTTTTACACCATTTTGCACATTGACTACACCATTTGCTTTCGAGGTGCATGCTCGTACTCTCATCCCACACTTTCCATCAACCTCATTGCTTCAAACAAGGTATCATCTGTTACATGACAATACAAATCCATGGTCATCTGCAATGAACCATGCCCTAATATCTTTTGCAAGGTCTTTGGCTGCATTCCATTTTCGATTGCTCTTGTGGCAAAAGTGTGGCGAAAACAATGTGGTGAGAACTTCTCAAATTCCGGATGTTGCTTTTGTATGTTGCGAACACAGGCTTCTATGCCTTCCTGTACGATAAACTGTTGTGTCGGTCTGTTATTCTTGGTAACAAACACCAGATTCTCGTATTCACCAGAAGCCTTTTTGCCTTTCAGTTCGATTTCCAGTTTCTGAACTTTCTGTCTTCGCAGAGCTTCATAGGCTTTCTGCGTGAGCGGAATGGCTCTTCTTCCGTTCTTCGTCTTGGTGTCGTGCATTTCAAAAGTGTATTTCCCAGCTTTACGAAAATAGCACAATGTATGCCGCACATACAACACTTTCTTTTTCAAGTCTATATCTGACCAAGTTAACGCCATCAATTCTCCGATACGAAGTCCTGTTTCTAATGCCACAATAAAGAGATTGTAATAAATACTCGATTCTGCCTGCTTTAGAAAAAGTTCCGTTTCTTTGACAGTAAGTACCCGACGCTCCTTTTGCTCCTCTTGACTGACCTTGGTATTGATTTGCTTCGCCACATTCTTGATTAGCAATTCTGCATCAATAGCTTTCTCCAACATATCTGCCAAAATCTTTTTAGAGTTCTTACGTTCATTATCACTTCGAAGTTCATTGAACACCTGCTGTAATACGATGAGATTTAGGTTGGTAAGTTTTATCCAGCCTAATTCCTTTTGAATCCTTCTGTAATGGCTTGCATACGTCTCTTTTGTAGAGTTTCTACAATTCTTCTTACAGGTATTCATCCAGACTTCATACCACTCATCCAGCGTCATTTCCCTGTTTATGACATTAAGCATTTTCTCGTCTTCGTACTGTTCTGTCCTTAACTGATGTCGAATCTCATTCAACGTTTTCGCATAAATCGTCTCTCTTTTACCGAAGCGATTTACGAAACGTGCCTGATACAGACCATCCTTCCTCTGTGAAATTCCTTTTCCTAATTCTTTACCATTAAGGGATTTCCCCATTTGTGCCTCCTTTCTAGGCTGTAGCATAGAAAAGGAAACATCAAATATCCCATCTATACTACCATAAAACCTTGAATTTTTCAACCATTTCAGCGTGTCGTTTGGTATATATCGCAAATACATAAACGTCACATTTTCCGCCTACATAATTTGATTTAGCAGCCATGTATCCAACCTTCCTTTGTGTGCATATAATCTGTTACCAATACGGACGGTAAAACTGTTTTTCGGATCAGCCAGGAGTTCTCTCGCCTTGGTCTGACCGATACCTAAATACTCACACATCTCTTTCACATTGAGTAATGCTTTGCTATCTTTCTTTTCCATATCAGTCCACCTTCACCCCTCTTTCCTCAAGTTGCTGTTTTAATTCAATTGCCTGTCCCAACAGTTTATCCATCTTGTCGAAATACCTACACGATTCTGTTCCATTACCTTGTGCCTCCGCCAAGTCCGACTTCGCATCGTAATACCATGCCTGTGTTTCTAAATAATGATAACGGAGCAGCTCATACTTCAGCTCAAGGGCTGCATATTTCCGTTTCATCTCCATCAATCCATCCCTTGCCTCTGTTTCCTCCTTGGGCGGATATGGATAAGGCTTTATCCTGATAGGATAGATGGAACGCAAATCCTCTATAACCGCTTTGAACTTCTCTTCGTCCAAATAGAATTTCCAACCGAAACTTTTGACAACTCCATTCTCATCCTCCAAAGCTCGTATCATCTGATACCGGGCAGTCGCCTCCGGCAGTCCCAACTCCTGCATCAAATATTCTTTGATTTCCTCTTTCTCCTTGCCCTCATTGCCAAGAAACTCGCAAATATGTCTGTACTTACAAAAATGTTCCAACCATTGTTTCTTCATTTTCTTTTCCTCCTTCTGATTAGTACTTAGGGTCAAAAAAAGCTGATTACAAAAATTCCTCGAAATTTTCTTCAACTTTTTCTCCTGTCACTTATTACTTGGAGTCAAAAAATGCTGACGGAAAAAATCTGGCAAAAAATAAAAGCCATCAACTTTTCTGCTGATGACTCTTGAACAAAACATATTCTCTTATATTTTCTTGCCGTAAGTGTACTTTCTGTGATTCCAGAGCCTCTGGAAAAAGAGTCTCAAAAAGTGAGACTGCCTTGGTCAGCGTCTCCGACCGGAATCCAGTGTCACTTTACACTGGTCAGTGTCTCCGACCAGAGAAACCCAGTAAAATCAAGGGTTCCAGCCATCCTGTCTACAGTCTCGGAATTTAAATTTTGTCCAACGTGATTGGACTGCGAAAGAAGCAGGATACGCCTAAAGTTGCATGAACTTTACGCGACAGCATCACTGAATGTCCAGGTCATTCACATTAGGGTTACCCCTAAAACCCGAATATTGGTCAAGAAAATGGAAAGCCACTTCTGGTCACGATGACCAAAAGTGGCCTATAAACTTTGCTTCAATTTTTGGTCATCGTGACCAAAAGTGGCTACCTCGTAATTTCCATTTCAACGATTCGCCACTGTTTACCAAACAATTCGCAGAACATTTCTTCTCCATTTTCTACAAAACCTGCAGCTTTGTAACAAAAATATGCCGATTCATTATTATCAAACACGCCTAAAGTAATTTTCTCCGCACCAAATATGTCAAATGCATACTTTATCGCAAGAGTAAGCATTTGTTTTCCATATCCTTTTCCTCTTTTGGTGTCATCTACTATTACAAAACCAAACCGAATTATTTTCTTTTCAGCATCAGTATATCTTAAAATCAAGTGTCCTACTACACCACTATTGTCAAATGCCACCAATGGATAAAAATTGTCCTGTTCTATACAGTCACCATTATTATCAAGATATTTATTGTTGATATCTTCGCTAGTTATTGGAAATTCCCCAAACCTATCTGAACTCCATTTACGCAACGCCTCTTCGTCTTTTATCCAACTAACAATATGTTCTGCATCACAAGGTTTATATTGTCTTATTCTCAATCCCATTTTCCACAACCTCCAAAACGCTTAAATGACATTCACTAGTTCTTTACATAGCATTACCAAGTCATATCGTATACCCTCTCGACTTCTCCATCCTCGATTACTCCATTCTTCCTGCGAAACATCATCTCCACCGTAAATGAGAGCTCCATAATCAAAACCTCTATATTGAGCAACCGCTATACATCCGGCTTGTTCCATCTCTACAATTTTTGCCCCATCATCTTTCCTTTGCGCAATCCTATCTTCTGTCTCTCTAAAAATCGCATCTGTTGTCCACGTTAAGCCTTGAAGATATGAAACATCATTTTCTTTTAAATATTGAACGATTTTATCTGTTACTTCTTTGTCTGTATATATGTATTTTGATGGTTCTATATAATGATATGAAAATCCCTCATCTCGGATTGCACCATCCACAACAAGAAGTTGGCCAACCTCTATATTCTTGTCAAGCACTCCACCCCCGCCACAGAACATAACCTTTTCTACACCCATGGCATTAAACAAGTCTAAATTACCTGCGCAAGACGGACACCCTACTGCACCAAGAGTAATCAAAATATCTGCATCTACAAACCGATAAACATAAATAATATTTTCACCACCAATTGTCCTTTCAAGTGTTATCTTCCCATCTGCAACTAATTTATCCATTACCTCTGGAAAAAATGTAATAATCATCTTGTTACATTCAAATTTCTTGTCCGCCCAAGTTGTAGGATTTATCTTTGCATCTTTATTATCATCAAACTCTAATATTGGATAATCATTTCTTATAAACATAATTTCTAAGCCTTCTTTGTCTTGTATCATACACCAAAGCGATATTTTTTTTCTTCCTTCTCATTAGCAACAAGCTTAAATTGTTCTATGACTATATCAGCCACCTCATCCGGAAGAAGATTTGTATTATCTATTTTGACATGATTATCAAACCATACTTCTCCGTCCTCTGAATTTAATCTATGCTTTGATACATCCTTTAGAAGATTTGCTTTGCTCCATGCCACATCTCGTTTTGATGCTTTACGTTCCATCCTATGTGGAGTTTCATTTCTCGCAAGTCTTGTTTCTAGGTCAGCACTTAATTCTACGAAATAAAATTCTCCCCTGCATTCTTAAACAATTCTGCCAGACTCGTCAAATACTCCCTCTCCTGTGGAACTTCAAATGCACATACATATGTAAATATCAAATCCACATTATGCTTCACTGCAAGTCCAAATGCCTTTTCTCTAAAAACTGCATTAAATTCCTTTTGTGCCGGTGTTCCAAACCCAAATATCTTATCAGACATCTCTATACTGTCGTGATTCATCATCATATTGTACTTCAACTTATCTCTGAGGCTTTCTGCTACCGTCATCTTTCCAACTGCCTGCGGACCACATACTACAATCAAATTTGCCATAACAATCTCCTTTCGTATTGTCTTTTACTCATTCAAGTAGCCAAATTTATCTTTTAATTTCCTTTATCATTGTATATTCATTCAAGAGTGTGCCGTCTTTTAAGCGAATAGCATTAGGACGTACCCCTGTAATTCGAAAGCCCATTTTCTCATACAAATGTCGTGCTCTAGCGTTTCCTTCTACAAACTCTAATTCTATCTGCAGTACACCATCTCTGTTTTCCGCAAGACGAATCATTTCTTCAAACATCTTTGTACCGATTCCCTGATTCCAAAAATCACTAATCAATGCAATTCCTATACTGGCTCTATGCTTTGTTTTCATTCCCTTGAAAAAACTTATTTCGCAGTTACCAACAACCTTACCATCCACTACACACATAATCATTGCTTCATTTGGAGACTCATTCTTTTGCTCAAATAACTTTTTTTCTCCTTCCGGCGTATACTTTCCACACTCCTCTGGATAACGTAAAATAAAATCCGTTTCCCCGGCAGAAATAACTAAATATTCCAATGTGCTTTCTACATCTTCCTCTTTCGGACTACGAAGTACTGCTTCTCGTCCGTCTTTTAGTTTAAATCTTACATCATCAATAATCATATCAACATTCTCCTTTTCATAAATTTAGTTGTTTCACCGGGCCCTGATGAATAAAAAAAAGACCACCTACCCGAAAGATAAGTGGTCAAAAACAACTATGCAAAAATACTATGTTTCTGAAAGCTTATTTTTCTTCGTAATCAGAATATTTACATACAACATTAAGACCCTGCACATTAATCTGCATTGTCTGAATAATTTCGTATGAATTTTCGACTACGAATAAAAACATAATCTTGCTTCCTTTCTCAAAATTTTTTTCTAATATAATCCCTATAGTTTATTTTGTCAATAACTTTGGCATGATATTTTTTGCTACACCTCAATCCAATGTACGCTCACTCTGCTCTTGACATGAGCCTCCATCGCATGTGGATTGCTGACAACACGGCGTTCCTATGCCGGAGGCATTGGTTGCCATGACATAAAAGTCTACCACATGCTACTCATGTAAAGAGCATCGTGTAAATTTCTGATGATCCTATCAGTCCAAATACAATCTACATTGAATTCCTTCTCTAAGGATACTTCCTCTATTGCATTCATATGGAATATCCTTCTCATACTGAAATCCTAATTTCTTTAATACGTTTCCAGAACTAGGATTCTCTTTTGCATATCGTCCTACTATTTCGTTTATTTCAAGTTCGTCATGTGCAAAAGCAATTATTTCTCTCATAGCCTCTGTAACATAGCCTTTTCCCCAATATGCTTTTCCTAGGTTATATGCGATTTCCCAACAATCCACTTCGTCTTCAAAATAGATTAGTCCGGTTCCAATCAATAAACCACTTTCTCTAAGAACAATCGCAAATCGATACCAATTCGGGTCATCAATTTTATCCTGCTCTTTTCTTACCCAGTTTTTTGTTTTCTCAATATCATTATGGCTACACCAAAACATATATTTTGCAACATCCGGGTCACTCTCCCAGCACTCGAATACATCTTGAGCATCGTCAGCCGTAAAAGGTCTTAAATCAAGACGTTCTGTATGTAATATCGGTGTTCTCATCCTGTTTTCCTCTTCTCACTTCTTTATATTATTCTAACTAGTTAGACCAATCCTTTTTAAATAATATGAAGCCTTTAGATACTTTGTATTTTCGTCAATAACATTCCGCAACACTGGCACACCATATAGCAAATACTCGCCAATTTCCCAGCATATATAATATCTACTTTCGCTCTTCTCATATCGTTCAATATTACTAAAGCTTCGCTCTATTTGTTCAATCGCCTTCTTTTCGTTTCGTGACTGTCCAAAATAAATTGATAATTTCCCCTTTCCTAAACTATCTTGCAATGCTCCTGTAAAATAGTAATCGTATGCCCAATCGTCTAGATTATCAACATGCAATGCTATATGTCCATTCACTTCGACAAGATACCGTAAAATTTCTCTATGCTCTCCATCTAATAATTTCCTATCACATAGTACCTTTTTTTCAATTGTCGAAAAGTCAAGATCTTTCTTGTTTTTATTAAAGTGTATTTTCTTAAGTTCGGCAACTAATCCTTCCCTTTCTTGAAGCAATTCCCCCTTATATCCTTGCTCTGAAATAGTCTTTACCTTAAAATGTCCCTTTAAAACCTTTTTATTATTCAATTGTTCAATTATGTAATCTTTATATAGTTCTAACAACTCTTTCATTTTGTATTTTGCTGCAACTATATCAATATCTACTCCATTTGAACTAACATATACATGAATAGGAAGTTTAATAAATTTTACATATGTATTTTCAACCTTATCAATTTTTAGTAACTCTTCTTGAATAGGTTGCACTCCCTCCATAATAAACAATTTGTTTTCTTGCATAAAAATTTGCGAAACCTCTTCAAACCGCTCGACATAATATGCCACTTCTCCTATCGGTATTTGCGGCTTAAGTTTACCATCATTATTTCTAACCTCACTTTGTAACTGATAATCCGCTGCGTCAATTATATGGCCCAACACACCATCTAAGTAAACATTTTTTAATATATCTTGTTTCTTTTCGGTCCTATTCAGCTTGTTCAGTGCTTCTTTTCCTGCTGTTAGCATTCTACATGAATTTGAAGAAACTGCAACCAAATCTTTAGAATATAAATCTGCTAATGTCACTTCTAGTAACCTGCGGTTTACTCCCAAAATCCTAGACAATTCATCAATCTGCAAAATTCCTACATCAATCAATTGTAAAATTTTTTCTTCAACTAAACTTATTGGCATAATTGTTCTCTTTGTCACCACTAATGCTGTTTCATATATAGGGACATAAACTTCATCTGTAAAAAGATAATCATATCCTTCATTAATCGGTACAATTTGTCGAAACAACGCTTCTGCTAATCTTTTCAAAATAGTTTTCCTCCTTTGCACGAGATAATTCTGCAATGGTCATGGGATTTTATATAATCAATAATTTCTATAAATTTATTATTTGGATCATTATAATTGTAGAAAAAATCTAAGTCTCCGCAAATTATTAACAATCTTTTAGCTCTAGAAAACGCAACATTGACACGCTCCCTTTCTTTCTGAAATCCAATTGAATCCTTTGTTCTTACAGTGCTATATACTATTATATCATTTTCACGGCCTTGAAACGCATCTAATACATTTATGTCTATTTGCGCAACTTTGTCATACCCCATTGCCTTTACGGAATTTCGAAGAATATCCTTTTGACCACTGTATCCAGTAATAATTCCTATATCAAGATTATCCAATTCACCAGACACTTTTAAATCTTCCAAAATCTCTAATATAATTCTTTTCTCTTCTTCATTAATAAATGAATTTCCCTTTGTTCTCTTTTGATCTTTCCTTTTATCATTTGAAGTGTCAAACCAAATAATAGAATCCCCTTGATACCTCGATAATCCATGCAATTTATCCTCATCTCTACAACCTGTGTCTATTGTCCCTTTATAAAACACCATACTTATAAGGTCTCCAATATTTCTTATCATTCTATATTGTGTACTTAGCACTTGCTTATGAGAATCCGGCAAGGATTCAAACAAAATATCAAACATTCTATATTCCGGATTTTTTGTTAATTTAGCAATCGTTGGTGAAATTCTTTCATCAGCAAAAGCTGGTAACTGATTTTGATCGCCCACAAGGATAATCTTTTTGGCCTTAATAATTGAAACTAGCAGTTCAGGCGTTGTTGCCTTTGCAGCCTCATCAATTATTACATAATCAAATTCCATATCCTTGACAAAACCATTTGCCAAGAAGCCGACACATGTTCCTGCAATAACCATTGCACTACGAATTATTTGATAATCCAAACAATCCTTTTCTACAATTCGTTCGACCCAATCCTGTTGTATCTCTTTAATCTTTTCCCAGCGTTCAACCTCTCTTTGTTCCGTAATACCCACTAGCAGTTTTTCTCTGTTTTCCTTATACTCTTCAACGTTATTTTTCACTGCTTCAAAAAGTTTATCTCTATGCGCAGACATAGTATACCTACTAGCAATTTTAGGTGAAACATTTTTATCTGCCCCTATTCGAACAATTTTCAAATCATCTGAAATGATTTTATCTAATCCCTCTAAAATATTGTCTACTGCAGTATGCGATTGTGATACAATCAATATTCTCGGACTATCCGCTGTTCTAATAGATTTTTTAATAACTTGTCCAATGATTTCTTTTATAACTTTTGTTTTACCTGTCCCTGGCGGTCCTTGAATTAAACCTATGTTTTCGGAATTAAGTACCTTTATTACCGCTTGTTGTTGTGAATCATTCAATTTATCCTCTATAAACTTTGGAGCAAAAATTGTTGGAATCATTTCTGGGGTCTCAATATTCAACAGTATATCTTTCAGATTTCTCGATGAATATTCTTCACTTTTCAAGGCATAAATAGCCTTCATCTGGCGCTTATAAGAACTAACATTTGCCCTAAAGTCTTCTAGTACAGGTGCCTTCTTTCTTACCAAACCTTTTACATTTGCCTTCAATGCATGTTTAGGCATTTGAATAATGAGTTTCACACTGTCATCCTCACAAACAACATCTTCTAGCGTTCCTATTTCAAAATAAACTGGTTGTCCTTTATCATCTTGCCCTTCTACTACGAATTTAGTATTCGGGAGTAATTCGTCAATAGACTTATTTAGGCATTCAGTAACCTCAAAGATAATTTGATTATTCTCAAAAAACGCTGCTGTATAAACTATTTTTGCGACTTTATCTTTTTCACTAACAACCGACTCCTCTAATCCTTTTTGCCAATTTCCAAACAATTTTTCAAATCGTTCTTCCTTTTCTTTATATACCTCATTTTCTTTACACTTATTTTTAAACAGAACCAGTAATTTCCCATTATCATTTCTATACTGATTTGAATATTTGAACCTTGCGTCGGCAAAAGAAATTTTTCCTTCTATTCTAAAACTTCTTCGCACATTAATATTTCTTCTATCAACAGCTACCTCATTAACCTTTAATACATCTATCACTTTTGTACTTTCATTAATAACACATTCAATTACTATATTTTGCCCCGTAAAAATATACTTGTCATTTCTCGTATCATAATATCCATAACATTCCGTAAATTCCCTTTTCAGAAAAGAATTAATAAATTGAGACATATTCATCTTTTCTTCTACAATCATACGTCTCTTTAACTGATATAATTTGTCACTATCTATATAAATCAGATACTCATCTGCTGTTGTATTAAGTTCCCCAATGGCATTCGAAAAGACATCCACTATAGCACTAATGGATTCCGGTCTATCCTCCTGTTGCTCTTGCAGCATGGAACAAATAATATTTTTAATCGATTCGTTTGTAGACTTCTTGCTTATTGTCTCTATCATAGCCTGGCTACTACTTGCCTCTTCACAAAAAAGCATTTCAAAGAAAACTGCACCTAAAGAATAGTAGTCACATCTTTCTGTAATATCATTTCCCCTAACTACTTCTGGAGCAGAATAATTCTCAGAATACATCGGCATCGTTGTTTCTTTGTCAATAATCGTTTTTATTTTACTTGACCCAAAATCAATAATTGTAATTTCATCCTTTATATCATCATACATAATATTTTGTGGTTTAATATCTCGATGAATTACATCATTTGCATGTGCATTATAAATAGCCTGTAATATTTTGAAACAGATTTCATATTTCTTTAATTGAGTATATCTATGCCAATCATACTTGTCTAAAGTACGACCCTCAACCAAATCCATTAGTATCGCACCATAATTACCCTCACCTTTATATCTCATAGATGCAGTTGTATCTCTGATTTTTACAATATTACTGCATGCATTCAATACCTTTAACGCTTCCATCTCTCTATTGAAAATCAATTTTTGGAAGCTCTCATTAACTCCACCGTATAACTTCAATACATAAAACTTTTCTTTTCCTTTGACCTTCACTTTAAAAATATGATTATTCCATAATTTTGACTGATGTAATTCCTCTACGGTCTCATAATTGAATTCTGCCATACTCTTTCTCCTCGTATAATAATTTTGCATATGCAAACAAATACTTCTCGCTTTGCCAAAAATGTTTACAAGCTACTCTTCAAATTCCAACATTTTCGTTTCTCTATGAAACAACCTATACTATCTCTAGCAACCACTCCGCAATATCAAATACTTCAATTCCTTCATATGTGTATTTCGGATGCTTCGTCCTTGCAATAATCATCTTTGGATAGGCATCCTTTATTTGCAGCAACGGAGAATACTCTCTCTCAAAGGTTTCCTGATTAGATATATTATCGCTTACCTGAATATATATTTTCTCACTACCACGTTGTGCAACGAAATCAATTTCTTTTTGATAGAGCTTTCCAACATATACTTCGTATCCTCTACGCAGAAGTTCTACGCATACAATATTTTCATATACTCGCCCGTAATCCATATTTCGACTACCCAATATTGCATAACGCATTCCGGTATCACACATATAGAACTTATCCGAGGTTTCCAAGTATTTCTTACCTCTTATGTCGTATCTCTTAATGTCATAAAATATAAATGCATTGCATAAATACTTGATATATTTCCCTATTGTCACATGATTAGTCGGTACTTCATTAGCGGTCAAAATATCACTTACTCTATTAGGAGAAGTTAAATTACTTATATTATCCATCAGAAACTCACTCAACTGACGAAGTACCTGTGTATCTGGCAAATTATATTTTTGCACCAAATCTCTATTTACAATAGTTTCGTATACTTCTTTGATATAAGTTGTTCTATCTAAGTCAGTGTTGTACGCATATGAACCTGCTAAACCGCCTTTAATAAAATATTCTTCAAACAATTTGTCCTTGTCAGTTTGGTCACTATAATATTCACAATACTCCTTAAAACTGAATGGAAACATGTGAATTTCAATATATCTTCCAGTGAACAAAGTTGCCAAATCAGCACTAAGCAAAAAGGCATTTGAACCGGTTATATAGATATCATATTTGTTTTTTGAATATAGGCTATTAATTGCTAACTCAAAATTTGGACATAACTGTACTTCGTCCACAAATAGATAATTCTGCTTTTCCTTATCGTATCTATCTTCCACATACTTGTGCAAAGCATGATATTCCTTTATTTCTTCAAATTCCAAATCCATAAAATCGATAAAGATAATATTAACGTCTTCAAAATCGCTTTTTAGATAATCAATATATGCCTGCATCAAATTAGATTTTCCGGAACGTCTGATACCGGTAATAATCTTTATATCAGGAGTATCCTTTAATGCTTTAATTCTTTCCAAATATCTTTCTCTTACAATCGTCTTCATATCTACACCACTTTCGAAACTTTAATTTTTTTATTATTTTGAAACTAATTGTATTATAACACCTTATACATAATTTATTCAACCGTTCACTTTCGAAACTTTAATTTTTTTCACTTTTGGAAACTTCTCTTTTTCCCAAATCACATGATTTATAAAAAACATGCCACAAATCGAAAATATCTTTCAATTTGTGGCATATTTTATTCATCTCGTTGAAAAACCATCAATCCTACTCTTCTTTGCAAAATAGGTTTCCTTATGTATAATTTATTTATTGAATCGCAAAATACTTGTTCCTCTAGTAACGAAATGCATATATCTCTTGCAATATTTCCTTGCAAAAACTCAATTACTTCATCGGAAGTAATCGGTGTTTTTCTTTTCTCTTCAAAAACCCATTTTTCTATACTATCATCTGTGTTTCTAACCACAATACCTGGGGCAATATCTTTTACAAACCCTTTAAACATATTAAAATCACACAAAAACACATCTTCAAGTATTTGATTATCTGCTCTTTGAAAATTTGATAGAATGATTTTATAAATAGTATCAATTTTATAATCAACTGGTAAATTTAAACATTTTAAAACAATAGACATATTTCCTCTTACATATTCCTCCAATCTATTGACTTGGTTATATGCTTTGAGAATCTTATTATTCATAAAATAGTATTCTGTTATATTTCTAGGAAATCCCCAAGCTTTAGACTCTACAATAAACAAACTATTATCTATAACAAATAGACTATCATATTCAAATGTATCTGACTTTTCATGCTTCTTCAATTTACCACAACAAATCTTCTCTTCTTTCAGCAGTTTTAAAAGTTCTCTTTCCAATGCTTTCCCTCGAAACTCAAAAGTACTTGCTATAGATAATACAACCTCCGAAATACTTACACACTTTACCAAAGTTGGTATCATATATAGTTTTCCTTCCCATTCTATAAGTGGGGCGTCAACTATATCCCTTCCTCTACCATATATTAACCTTTTAAGTATTTGTTTTGGATTTTTCATTCTCATAGCTTGAAATTGTTTTTCTATGTTTTCTTTCTCAACACATACACATACCGCTCCTATATCTCCAGATATTTCCTTATCTTCTCTTCACAGCAAATGATTATTACATATTGTTTTTAATCTTGCATAGCCTTTTACAATATCAAATATGTCCACAATTTCTTCAAGCTTATTTCCTCTAAATATTTTACACTCTTGATTTAATTCATTTACAAACAACTGTTTTTGCAAAGTCCTTTTCGCAATTTCAATTTCTCTATCCTCATCATATATGCCCAATTGATAATCTTCACATGCCACAGACCATGTTGCAACATTGCTTCTTTCTCTTATTTCCCAATATATTCGTATAACATGCCCCCAATAATCATTAACAACATCAACCAAATCATCTCTTAGAATTATTTTAGGATCTCCAAATTGCCAACCCTCAACCACCATATCAATACATGTTTTTTTCAATATGGATAAAATATGTCCACGAGCATTTTCAATATCTTCTACACTAACCTTCTCGCATACACATTTATGTTTTTTATAATAAATAATATATTCTAAAACATCCCTTATCTTAATGGATATATTATCAAACATCTCTCCATAGCATCTAGCTCTATCATTTATATCCTCTATACATTCTTCAGAACCTAATTCTACTCCCATTTGTTCACAAAGAGACATATCTCCAATAGACGCATCCAGCATTGCACTTAAAATGTATTCCGTGCAAACTAACGTAGCAGACAGTTCCTTTGAGTCTTCAATTTCATTAGCTTTAAAGTATAATGGGTCATCGTATAAGTCTTTATACAACATATTTATCAGGTTAGACTCTTCTAATAATTTTTTCCACAATATAATATCTTGGTATTTTGCATTCTTTTCCATCCATTCATCTAATAATTTTACCTGTTCTGCTCGCTTATTTTCACCGGGATATGAATGTATTGTAAACTTTAATGCCTTGCAAATTCTAAAAAAATCTTCGCTTGTTTCATTTATGTATGCATCACAAATGCTATTTATATCATATTTCTCGTAATCCACATATCTATAGTACATAAATCCTCCTATTGCGTTACTATAATGAATAAATCTTCTTAATTCCCTTTGTGTTTTATATTTCATATCTTACTATACATGTTTACTTTCTTCTATACATATAACAAAAAACCCACGTCCCCGCCACCCGGCAAGCACATGGGCCTCTACACCATTTCGTTATGATATTTGACGTCTCCGTCCCCAAATCAGCTACAATCTACTACACCATTTACTACACCATTTTGATGTGAAATTACACCAATTTGCAATAAATTACGATACATCTGTCTTTTTAGCAAAAGTCCGAAATTCCTTGAAAACACTGTATTTTTCGGCATTTTAGGAAGTCTGGAAATCATGTAAGCATAAACTCAATAAATTCCTGCTTGTATGCTTCCATGTTATACTCCTCCTTGTTCTGTCAGAGACAAAATGCGACTGCCCAAAAAGTTAAAACTTTTGCAGGAGCGGAGGATTTAGCCTCCGTTATTTTCGGGCTTTTGAGCCATCATTTTTCCTATTATATCCACATAATACTACCATAAAACCTGTGGGTTTTCAACAAGATAAACATCTTTTATACACATCATAACACCTTCTACCATTACAGCTTAATGTATCTCTGGTTCCTACTATTAGGCTTATCCGGAATTGTCATCTGAATCAGATTCATATCTACTGCCGGGCGCAGATAATTTCTGCGAAATCCTTCTTTTGATTTCAGCCCCAGTTTATCCATAAGTGCATTACTTGTATAAGGAATGTCATACTCCATAACTCCAAGAAGTCGCTTAATATATTCAGATAGTTGTTCGTTATCCTCGCTAACCTGAACAGAAACATCATCCAAAATCTTATCAATCTGAGACAACATAAACTCTATGAAAAG
>JAZSEF010000026.1:0-8391 GCA_045531555.1 Roseburia sp.
TCAAAACCGGCTCTTTTCGCATCGTAAATCGAAAAGTCCATAATGATATGTCCCTGTTCATCTACCGGGTCAATCTGCTTTAATCCACCGTAACGGCTTCCCATACCAGCCGCCATAATCACTAATACTGGTTTTTTCATGTCGATTTTCCTCTCATGTCACAACTTATTTTTCAAAAATATTTTCTATGCATTTAATACCCAAGTCTCTTCTTTTATCAATCACAGCACCTTTAAAAACTTATCGTAAGCTAAATTCCACTGTTCTTCATTCTGTGGCGCATATGTATGTATCACTTCAGACTCCGCGATAATTTTTCTAGCCTCTTTTACGTCTGCAATTTCTCCAAGTGTAATCAACTGAACTGCAATATTTCCTAAAGCGGTTGCTTCTACCGGTCCGGCAATTACTTTACGATTACATGCATTTGCAGTCATTTGGCAAAGCAATTCACTTTGAATTCCTCCACCAATCATATGAATGGCACCATAATGTTTTCCCGTACATTTCTCTATCTGCTCTAATGTATAACGGTACTTCATTGCAAGACTCTGATTAATGCAGCACATAATATCACCTACTGTTTCCGGAATCTGTTGTCCTGTTTCTTTGCAATACGCCCGAATTCTTCCCGGGATATCCCCTACTGAATTAAACTGTGATGCATCCGGATCAATAAAACTTTGGAAAGGACTTACTTCGAGTGCCATTTTCTCCAGTTCCCCGAAACTATATTCTTTTCCTTCACGAATCCACTGCCTTCTACTTTCCTGTGCAAGCCACAAGCCAATAATATTCTTTAAAAACAAATAATTATTTCCATAACCACCCTCATTACTTACGTTCATCTCGTAGGTAGTCTCATTTATAATGGCTTCCTTAAGTTCTGTTCCAAACAGACTCCATGTTCCACAGCTGATAAATACAAAATCTTCCTCTTCTGTTGGAACTGCAACTACTGCACTTGCAGTATCATGACCTGCTACTGCAATTACTTTCGTTGCACTAATTCCAAGTTCCTGACAAATATCTTCTCTGATTTCTCCGACAATCGTTCCACTAGGAACAACTTCCGGGAAAATATTTTCTTTTATACCAAGAACCTCAAATAGTTCCTTATACCACTCTCTATTCTTTGCTTCAAACAACTGTGTTGTTGTTGCCATGGTATACTCTGTCTTCTTCTCTCCGGTCAGGAAAAAATTAAACAAATCCGGTGTCAGCAATAATGTCTCTGCTCGCTCTAATAATTCCGGTCTGTCTTTCACTAAGGAATACAATTGAAAGATTGTATTGAAATCATTAAACTGTATTCCTGTAGCTCCATATAGTTCACTTTTTGAAAATTCCTTGAAAACTTCTTCTTGTTTTCCTAAAGTTCTCTCATCGCGATAATGTACAGCATTTTCCAAAAGTTTATCTTGTTTATCTAAAAGTCCAAAGTCAACGCCCCACGTATCAATCGCTATGCTCTCGAATCCACCATTCAACTTCGCTTTTAAGATACCTTGTTTAATCTCATAGAACTGACGAAGTGTATCCCAGTACAACGTATCTCCAATTTTTACCGGGTCATTTGAAAAACGATGAACTTCCTCCATTACAATCTTTCCGTCCTCTAAACGGCCTAAAATTGCTCGTCCGCTTGACGCTCCAAAATCGAATGCCAATACTTGTCTTTTTTCTTTACTCAAAGTGAACCCTCTTTCTATTTATCAATTGCAGGATGTTTACCAGGTAAATTCATGCCCTTTGCAAGATCAATCAATTTTCCTACCTGTTCATCATTTAATACCTGAGCACCGCCAAGCATTTTTGCTTTGTACATTAAATTTGCATAGAATTCTACTGATTCCATTTTGTGATATGCACTTAATAAATCAGAACCCCATGTTAATGCACCATGATTCTCCAATAATACCTGATTTACATATGGTAAATATTCTTCGATAGAATCCGGAACCTCATTCGTCGATGGTGTGCCATATTTTGCAAGAGGTACTTCCCCTAAAAAGATAACTGCTTCCGGCATAATTGGCTGATCCAACGGCTGACCTGCAATAGCAAATGCGGTTGCATAGATTGGATGTGCATGAACGACTGCATTTACATCAGGTCTCTTCTCATAAATACGCATATGCATCTTAATCTCAGATGATGGTCTAAAACCTTCATTTGCTTCTAAAACGTTGCCCTGTGCATCAACTTTACAGATATACTCCGGTGTCATAAAACCTTTACTAACACCAGTAGGTGTACACAAAAATTCATTGTCATTTAATTTAACGGAAAAATTTCCATCATTTGCAGCAACCATGCCCTTCTGCCATACTCTTCTTCCGATATCACACATTAATTCTTTTATCTGCTGTTCTGTCATATTCTGCATTGCTATTCCTCCTCGTTCCTCAATCTCTATTTATAAAATGGTCCATATGTTGTACATGCTCTGTAATCAGCCGCCTCTTTATCCATACCAAATGCATTCCATGCTGCCGGTCTAAAGATTCTATCCTCTGATACATTGTGCATACATACCGGAATACGGAGCATAGAGCATAAAGTAATTAAATCTGCTCCAATATGTCCGTAAGAAATTGCACCATGATTTGCTCCCCAGTTATTCATAACTTCATACGCAGTCTTAAATGGAGAACCTTCTTTTCCATCACAGATTGGTGCAAACCATGTACATGGCCATGTGTAGTCTGTACGTTTCCATAAAACATCTGATACTTCATCCGGCAATGCAACTGTATAACCTTCTGCAATCTGGAGTACCGGTCCTAAACCTTTTACAAGGTTCAAACGAATCATGGTTGCCGGCATCTCTGCTCTTGTTAAGAAACGGGAAGAGAAGCCACCACCACGGAAATAACCGTTATCCGCTGCATTCCATGTAGTTGCTGCCATAACTGCTTCCTGATCAGCTTCTGTCATTTCATACCATGGTTTCATTACACCATTTCCATTCTCATCTTTTACTTCGCCACAAGCATCTAAGCAACATGCACCTGAGTTAATTAAATGAATTACACCATCGCATTCTTTTGCTTTACCGTCAATTTCATATCCTGTTACTCTCTTAATCGCATCACCGCTCCAATAAGTACGTACATCCGCAAACATCTGTGCTCTGTTTGTCAGAAGTTTCATAAATAACATTCCCATGCCATTTAATACGTCGTTTTCTGTAGCAAGAATATAAGGTTCTCTTGCACCATTCCAGTCAAAAGAAGTATTTAAAATTGCTTCTGCAAAGTCACCATTTGGATAGAAATCTGTCCACTGTCTCTGTCCCTGGAAACCAGCCGCAATTGCGTTGTGACCAACTGCTTCTTCCTCACAGCCTTCCGGAAGTGTCTTACAACCATTCATCATATCTTTGATGATAACTGCCATTTTTACTACAAATTTAAACTGTTCTTCTTTTACTTCATCGCTCTTCTTAACGAAGTCCGGATTCTTATCAAAGCCGATGATGCATTTTTCTTTTGCCCATGCTAAAGCTTTCTGATATTCTGCTTCATCGTAAATACCCTCTGTCATACGACGGATAATTTCCACCTCATCAACAGATTCTACACGCATACCAAAATAACTTTCTAAAAAGTCTGAATCAATAATAGAACCACCAATACCCATACAGATAGAACCGATCTGTAAATAAGATTTACCCCTCATGGTAGCTGCTGCAATAGCTGCACGTCCAAATCTCAATAATTTTTCTTTAACGTCAGCAGGAATAGAAGCATCGTCGATATCCTGAACATCATGTCCGTAAATACCAAATGCCGGCAATCCTTTCTGTGCATGTGTAGCCAAAACAGACGCTAAATATACTGCACCCGGTCTCTCTGTTTTGTTACATCCCCAAACTGCTTTGATCGTTGTCGGATCCATATCCATTGTCTCCGAACCGTAGCACCAGCAAGGTGTTACTGTCAATGTAATAGCTACACCTTCTTTTCTGAATTTTTCCTCACATGCAGCTGCCTCTGCCACACGTCCAATTGTAGTGTCTGCAATTACAACTTTTACAGGTTCACCGTTGGAGTATTTGAGGTTCTCCTCAAATAATTTCTTTGCTGCCTGTGCCATTCCCATTGTCTGCTCTTCAAGACTTTCACGTACCTTCAATGGTCCTCTTCTGCCATCAATGGTTGGTCTGATACCAATCGCCGGATATCCACCAATTAATCTGCTCTCTGCCATCGTTATATTACCTCCTCATAGATAATGTTTATAATACCTTTTTATTACATTTTACCATTGCTACATCTTCCGTAAAGATGATATAATGGCTAAAAGTATAATTATATTCACATTTCAGGAGTTTATCAGAGAACACTATGCTTTACATAAATTATCACGAAAACATGCAGCGGGGAACCGCAGATTTCCCAATTGAATTTTACCATGTCACTTCTGAACATCCGCGTTATTATATGCCGATTCACTGGCATATGGAATTCGAATTTATTCGTGTCCTTCAGGGGAATCTTTTATTGACGTTAAATGAAACTACTATGAACGTGTCTGAGAATGATGTAGTCTTTATCCCTTCCGGCTTTCTGCACTCTGCCATTCCGGAAAATGACTGTATCTATGATTGCATTGTACTTGACCCTGATATGCTTATTTGTCCATCTGAATATTGTCGCAAAGCCATTCGAAAAATTGTAAAACACCAGACTCCCATCCGCTCTCTATATAGTCATGAGTATCCCGATATTTGTAAAATCATATGGAGTATGTTTGATGCTTTGGCATATAGACCCAAAGCTTATGAACTGATTATTAACGGTACACTCTTCCAATTTTTTGGAATTGCCCTTTCTCAAAACTTCTGTTCTGAGTTACCTTCCTACACGCAACGGAATTTAAACCGAATTACTCAAATAAAACAGGCCTTAGAATATATTGAATCTCATTATACCATGCCATTCACCTTACACGAACTTTCCGCCAGTGTTGGAATGAGCCCAAAATACTTTTGTAAGTTTTTTAAAGAAATGACACATCGCACACCTTTTGACTATATCAACTACTACCGGATTGAACGTGCCTGTGATTTATTACAAACCACAAATCTTTCCGTCGCAGATATCTGCCAGCAGTGCGGATATAATGATTTAAGTTACTTTATAAAGATTTTTAAGAAATACAAAGGAACTACACCCAAGCAATATCAGAAATGAGCAACCGTCTTGCACTCTTTCCTTGAGAATAGCCGTCAGGCAGGGCCTGACGGCACGCAGATCGTTCGCCAGATACTTCGTATCCCACGACAAAATAGAAAGAGAGCTGATGTCTCATGCAAGCATGAACATCAACTCTCTTTCATTTTATCTAGGCACTACGTGCCCGGCTCACTTATTTTCACGATTATTTGTATAATTCAACCATTCTTAATAAGTGTTCGTAACGTTCTTTAGCAGCTTCTTCAGATTCTTTGAAGAGTTTTTCAGCTCTTTCTGGGAATGCTCTCTGTAATCTTGTGTAACGTGTTTCGTTATTCAAGAATTCCTGATATGTTCCATCACCTGGCTTAGATGTCAATGTGAATGGATTCTTTCCTTCTGCTTTAAGAGCTGGGTTGAATGTGAAGAGGTTCCAGTAACCAGCAGCTACTGCTTTCTTCATTTCATCCTGACAGTGGTTCATACCACCTTTAACACCATGTAATTCACATGGAGCATAACCGATGATTAATGATGGACCATCATATGCTTCAGCTTCAGCGATAACTTTAAGAGCATGAGCCATGTTAGCACCAAGAGCGATCTGTGCTACGTATACATAACCATAGCTCATAGCGATTTCTGCAAGGCTCTTCTTGCCGATTTCTTTACCAGATGCTGCGAACTGGCAAACTTCACCGATGTTAGATGCTTTAGAAGCCTGTCCACCTGTATTAGAGTACATTTCTGTATCGAATACTAATACGTTTACGTTGTTGCCAGAAGCAAGTACATGGTCTAAGCCACCGAAACCGATGTCGTATGCCCATCCGTCACCACCAAGGATCCATACAGACTTCTTAGCAAGGTAATCTTTCTTATCAAGAGCAGCTTTAGCGTCTGGACATCCAGCAGCTGCAGCTTTTTCTAACTCAGCAACTAATGCTGCTGTAGCAGGTGTATTTTCTCTTGTGTTCTGTTTTGTTTCAACGAATTTATCCCAAGCAGCTTTTAATTCAGCTGGAGCCTGCTCAGATGTAGCACATTTTTCTGCGCTAGCGATAGCCTGCTCACGTAATACCTGCTGACCAATCTGCATACCAAGACCATGCTGTGCATTGTCTTCGAATAATGAGTTAGCCCATGCAGGACCCATCTTAGAATCTTTGTTTACTGTATATGGAGATGTAGCAGCTGGTCCACCCCAGATTGAAGAACAACCTGTTGCGTTAGAGATGTACATCTGTTCACCAAATAACTGTGTTACTAAACGAGCGTATGATGTTTCTGCACAACCTGCACATGAGCCAGAGAACTCAAGTAATGGCTGGTTGAACTGAGAACCTTTAACTGTAAGATCGTTGTATCCAGCATCTTTCTTACCAACGTTTGCTACTAAGTAGTCAAATACTGGCTGTTCTGCTGCCTGTGATTCCTGTGGAACCATAGTAATAGCGTTTGTAGGACATACTGTTGTACATTCGCCACAACCCATACAGTCTAATGGAGAAACGCTCATTGTATATTTGTATTCGCTTGCTTTTGGTTTTGTATCAGCAAGTTTAATCTGCTCTGGAGCAGCTTTTACTTCATCTTCACTTAATAAGAATGGACGAAGTGTAGCATGTGAACATACGAATGCACAGTTGTTACACTGGATACATTTAGCTGCATCCCATTCTGGAACAGATACAGCAACACCACGTTTTTCATATGCAGCTGCACCGATTTCGAACTGACCATCAGCTAAATCTTCGAATGCAGAAACTGGTAATGCATCACCATCCATCTTAGCGATTGGATTCATGATTTCTTTTACAAGTTTAACAACTTCTGGACGTCCTGCTAATTCAGCTTCTACTGTATCATCAGTTGCATTAGCCCAATCTGCTGGGATTTCAACTTTATGTAAAGCATCTACACCAGCGTCGATAGCTCTGTAGTTCATCTCTACAACGTCGTCACCCTTCTTGCCGTAAGATTTCTTAGCAGCCTGTTTCATGAAGTCGATAGCTTCATCGATTGGCATTACGTTAGCTAATTTGAAGAATGCTGACTGAAGGATTGTGTTAGTACGTTTACCCATACCAATTTCAATCGCTTTGTCAATAGCATTGATTGTATATACCTGAATGTTGTTATCAGCGATATACTTCTTAGCTTCTGCATTTAAATGATGTGCTAATTCTTCGTCTGTCCACTGGCAGTTGATCATGAAGATTCCGCCTGGTTTAACATCCTGAACAATCTTGAAGCCTTTTGTCAAGTATGCAGGTGTATGACATGCAACGAAGTCAGCCTGGTTGATGTAGTATGGGCTCTTGATTGGCTTGTCACCAAATCTTAAGTGAGAAATTGTAACACCACCTGTTTTCTTAGAGTCATACTGGAAGTAAGCCTGGATATATTTGTCTGTATGGTCACCGATAATCTTTGTAGAGTTCTTGTTAGCACCTACTGTACCGTCACCACCAAGACCCCAGAATTTACATTCTACTGTACCTTCAGCAGCTGTAATAGGAGCTGGTTTAACTTCTGGTAAGCTTAAGTTTGTAACGTCGTCAACGATACCTAATGTGAAACGAGCTTTTGGAGCATCTTTTTCTAATTCTTTGTATACAGCGAATACAGATGAAGGTGGTGTATCTTTAGAACCTAAACCGTAACGTCCGCCTGTTAATACGATAGAATCAAGACCTGCTTCACGTAATGTTGCAGCAACGTCTAAGTATAATGGATCACCAAGTGCACCTGGTTCTTTTGTTCTGTCAAGAACAGCTACTTTCTTAACTGTCTTAGGAAGAACTTTTAAGAATGCTTCAGATACCCATGGACGATATAAACGAACTTTAACTAAACCAACTTTTTCGCCTCTTGCTGTTAAGTAGTCGATAACTTCTTCAGCAACGTCGTTGATAGAACCCATAGCTACGATTACGCGTTCAGCGTCTTCTGCACCATAGTAGTTGAATAAGTCATAGTTTGTACCAATCTTCTCATTAACTTTCTGCATGTATTTGCTAACGATTGCTGGAAGAGCATCGTAGTATTTGTTACATGCTTCTCTATGCTGGAAGAAAACGTCTCCGTTTTCATGAGAACCACGCATAGCTGGATGATTTGGATTCAATGCATGCTCACGGAATGCTTTCACTGCATCCATATCGCACATTTCTTTCAAATCTTCAAAATCCCATTTTTCAATTTT
>JAZSEF010000051.1:0-21404 GCA_045531555.1 Roseburia sp.
ACAGTTTACAGAAGCAAAAACGATAGAAGTAACCTATGATTTAAATGGTGGAACGGGTCTTGAAAATCTTGTAGAGACGGTGTACCAGAGTGCAGTAGACGAGACAGCAGGCACGATTGTGTTGCCAGAAATCGTTCCAACAAAAGAAGGTTACGAATTTATTGGCTGGCTTTACAGTGTGGATAATAGTATTTGTAAATCGGGAACAACCGTATCATGTGCATTTACACAGCAGACAGTAAAATTTACAGCACAATGGGAAGAGAAAGAGTATACGATACCGCTTACTTATGATACGGATGGTGGAAAGATTACTTCTGAGGTATATGCACAGGAAGTAACTATTTTAGCGATGGCAAATACTGCGGAAGCAATAGAATTACCATTAGCAGAAAAAGAAGGCTATTTCTTTAAATACTGGAAGTTAGCGAATAATGAGACTGCAGAATATCAGGCGGGAATACAGTATTTGGCATGGGATGAAAACCAGCCTGCATATACCTTGAATGGATTGACTTTAAAAGCATACTGGCAGGAAGTATTAAAGAGTACCATCACTTATGATTTAAATGGCGGAACAGTAAATAGTTCTACAGCAGCACTGTCACAGGAATATGTACAAACAGATGCCAATACTGAAATGTTTACGGAAAGTATAATCGAAAAAGAACCGGAAAAAGAAGGCTATTCTTTTGCAGGATGGTTGTTAGAGAGTACAGATGGAAGTAGTTATGAAGAAGGTATTCTGAGCGGATATTATGGAACTAACTATACATTGACTGCTCAGTGGACAGAAAATATGTGTACCATTTCTATCACATATAATACAGATGGTGGAACACTTAGTTCCACAGAGTTTGATACGAAAGTACAGGTATTAGCTACTGCTACAGAAGCAGAGAAGGTAATGCTTCCAAGTGCTTCAAAAGAAGGCTATTTCTTTAATGGCTGGATGGTGCTGGAGAATAAAGAACAGCTATACGGAGCAGGTACACAGAATCTGACTTGGGGAGCAGATACACCGGCATATACGTTAAGTTCGTTAGTATTGACTGCGAACTGGGTAGAGGCACCAAAGAGTATTATAACATTTAACTTAGATGGCGGAACATGGGATGATACAGAAGAAGCCCCTATACAGACATTTATACAGCCGGATAGAGATACGATAGCGTTTAGTGAAAGCGTAATAGAAACCAAACCTACGAAGAGTGGCTTTGCATTTGTTGGTTGGACGATGGCTGCCACAGATACAAGCGGATATGATGAGGAGACCGGTTTGATAAGCGGGCTCTATGGAACTGATTATATTCTTACTGCAATGTGGGAAGAAGTGATCGAAGCAGGAACTGTGACCTTGCAGGCTGGTAAAAAATATCTACTTGCAGAAGGTAACTGGACGATAAATGGAGATACTACCGTGTATGTTGGTGGAAGCTATTTCTATGTTCCGGAAGATGGCGATTATACGTTCACAGCGAAGTAACAGAGGAAGGTAAGATATGGAGAAGAAAGAAACATCAGCAAAAAAAATATTCTTGAAACTGGCTGCGGTACTTGGCGTTGCTGTGGCAGTTATAGTTACAGCCGGATGTTCTTCGTCAAAAGAAGAGGCATATCGTCAGGTGCAGGTGTACAAGGTCGATGGAACTGCGGATGTAGAGCGCCAACCGGTAGGAATTTTAGAGGCTTATGATAATATGATGTTACAAAATCTGGATATTGTAAATGTATCGGAAGACAGCAATATGCAGGTGAAACTGGACGAAGATAAGTATATTTTATTAGAGCCGAAAACCAGAATTCATTTAGAGGCAACCGGAACGAGTGAAGACAGTAAGACAAAGATTTATCTGGAAGAAGGTGCAATTGTCTGTAATATCGAGAAGCCTTTAAGTGAGAATTCTACTTATGAGGTAAATACGCCAAACTCTACAATGGCAGTCAGAGGAACGACGTTCCGTGTTGCGCTTGAGTATGACGAAGCAGGCGATTCCTATACAGCTACCGCTGTTTTGGAAGGAAAGGTGGAAAGTTTCTTGGTTTATCCGGATGGTTCTGTTGCGAAAGAGGGCGTTAGCATTGAAAAGGGTTCTCAGGTACAGATTAAGGGTACAGATGAAGATTCCATGTATATTGTGACAAATCAGGAGATTAATTATGAGGAGTTTAAAAAGGTTACATTGGAATTCTTAGATATATTAATCGAAAAGGGTGAAGAATTATCCATTACAGAAGATGTGATTGAAGAGTTTATTGAAAAAATGGAACAGGAAGAGCTCATTATTTCAACGGAAGAAACAGAAAATTCCGAGGTGGAAAATTCTGAGGAAATTAATTCTGAAGAAAAAACAGGAGAGTCAGAATTAGATTCAGAAGAAGAGTCAGAAAAGAACGATGAAAGCGTTTCAGAAACGCCAGGAACTTCTGCAGAAGACGAAGAAGCAGGTTCAGAAAACACCGGCGCATCAGGGAATACCGGAAGTGGCAACACAAGTTCAACGCAAACAAAAACATATACGGTCACATTTACTTATAATGGAGTAACGTTTGCAACGCAGAAAGTTACCAGTGGAAAATGTGCAGTAGAACCGAAGCTTATGCCGGCAGCAGATGGCGAGTGGGATTTTGATTTTACAAAAAAAATCACTGCAGATACTACAATTGAGTGGGTAGAAAGTAGTGGTTCGACAGAACAATAATTGATATAAGCAATGAAAGATAAGAAAAAAGTAATAATTATCGGAGCAGGGCCGAGCGGACTTACTGCTGGATGGGAACTGTTAAAGGATGTTGATAGTCCATACGAAGTTACCATATTAGAGATGTCAGAGGTAGTAGGTGGAATGGCGAGAACGGTGATTCATAATGGAGACATTATGGATGTGGGTGGTCATCGGTTCTTCTCCAAAGAAAAAGTCGTATTAGAATGGTGGATGGCTGTTTTTGAAAGAAAAGAAGCAGTAAGAGAGTTGTTGCTTCGACCAAGAAGGGTAAGTATTCATTACGGGAATCAATTTTTTGATTATCCGGTTACATTGAATTATGAAAATCTCAAAAAATTAGGGTGTGCTAAGGCAGTTTATGTGGCGTTGTCTTATATGAAATATCGTCTTTGCCCGCGAAAAGAGCGTTCTTTAGAAGATTTCTATGTGAATCGGTTTGGGAAAAAGTTGTATACCATGTTTTTTGAGCGTTATACAGAGAAATTGTGTGGCGTACATCCAAAATGGATATCTCCTGAATGGGGGAGAGATAGAGTACGAGGTTTGTCTGTAGGAAAGATAATAGAAAAATATTTTCATAAGAAGGGATGGCAGAGTAGCGATGCTCTGCTGTCTCCTTCTTTGTTTTATTATCCAAAACGTGGACCGGGACAATTATGGGAACGTGTTGCAGAAGAGATACGTGAAAAAGGCGGTTTGCTACACTTCAATTGTCAAGTGGTAGATTTGAAACAAAGGGAAGATGGAAGTATCGAAGCCGTACTTGTAAAAAGTGCTTCAGAAGTAGAAGAACTCCGAGGTGATATTTTTATATCAACGATGCCGCTTAGAGCATTGGTAAAGGGGATGAGTCATGTTCCAAAGGATATCAGAACGTTGGCAGAAAAATTACCGTATCGTAGTTTTGTTTCGATAGGGCTTTGGGTAGATCGTTTAAACGTTGATGTGCCGGAACAGTGGATTTATATTCAAGAAGAGACAGTAAAAGTTTGCCGGGTTCAATTTTATAAAAACTGGTCTCCGTATTTAACGAAAAATCCGGGACAGGAGTTTATTGCAATGGAGTATTTTTGCGAGGAAGGAGATGCTTTTTGGTCTCTTTCCGAAGACGCATGTATGAAGTTTGCAGTACAAGAGGCAATACAACTGGGTATTTTAGATAAGGATGTGCAGGTTTTTGATTGGCATAGAGAACGGATTGCTAAGGCGTATCCAGGCTATCATGATGGTTTCGAAGGAATAGAAGTAATCCGAGATTACTTATCTGACGTGGAGAATTTGTATTGTATTGGGCGAAATGGCTTGCATCAGTATTGGAATATGGATAAATGTATGATATCGGCATGGGATGCAGTCGAACAGATAAAACAAAGAGGAACTTCTGATACTGTTTAGGGAGCAGCTAATCACTTGCTGATTTGCTGCGAAAGAATATGATTCAGGCATGAGCAGGCTCCTTTTGCGTAGCAAAACTATAAATGAGCCTGCGAATCGTTACTGTGAACGAGGTACGAGCGAACAGTAACGAACTTCTTAAGTTCTTCTTAATAAGCATGTCAAAAACTTGTAAAAAAAATGATTTTGACATATAATTAGATATTAGGATATTATGTCGAAAAATTGATTTCGATAATCAATGAGGTGATCAATGGCGCAGTACGCGAATATCATTGTTGATATTTCTCATGAAAAACTGGATAAGACGTTTCAATATAGAATTCCGGAGCGAATGAGGGAACGCTTGGTATTAGGGATGCAGGTATATATCCCTTTTGGTAACCGAAAAGTAAAGGGGTATGTAGTAGAACTGAAGGACGAAGCGGAGTATGATGTGACGAAGCTTAAGGATATTATCGGTATCGTGACCGATAGTATTCCGATTGAGAGTCAGTTGATTGCTTTGGCCGGATGGATGCGCAAGCATTATGGCGCGACCATGAATCAAGCTTTAAAAACGGTTATCCCGATTAAAAAGAAGATGGCAGCCATAGAGCACAAGACAGTACGATTGTTATTAGGGAATATTGAGGCTAAGAATCAATTGGCTGAATTTGAGCGAAAGCATAGTCAGGCAAGAGCGAGGCTGCTAAAAGCATTAATGGAGCAAAACGAGCTGGACTGGGAGATTGTGACGGGAAAGCTGAATGTGTCCCGTACCGTGATTACAGCTTTAGAAGAACTTGGAATCGTAGCAGTTGATACAGAGAATTCTTATCGTAATCCTGTTGGGGATATGCATAGTAAGGGCTATCACATGATACTAAACGAGGCGCAGCAGGCGGTAGTAGATACTGTGACGGACAATCTTGACAGAGGGATACAAAGAACGTATTTGTTAAAAGGTGTCACCGGAAGCGGTAAAACCGAAGTATATATGGAGCTGATAGCTCATGTACTGGCAAGCGGAAAACAGGCAATTGTGCTGATTCCTGAGATTGCACTGACGTATCAGACCGTGATGCGTTTTTATAATCGTTTTGGGAATAAAGTGTCTATTATGAATTCACGATTGTCAGCGGGAGAAAAATTTGACCAGGCTGAGCGGGCAAAAAAAGGTGATATCAGTATCATGATTGGTCCACGTTCCGCACTTTTTACACCTTTTCAAAAGTTAGGTTTGATTATTATAGATGAAGAGCACGAGAGCAGTTACAAAAGTGAGACGCTTCCAAGGTATCATGCCAGAGAGACTGCGATTGAACGTGCCAGAATGTGTGGTGCCAGTGTAGTATTAGGCTCGGCAACTCCTTCGGTAGAGAGTTTTTATAAAGCAAAGCAAGGGGAATATGAATTATTAGAACTGACAAAGCGTGTGGAAGAAAAAGAATTGCCACAGTGCTATGTAGAGGATTTAAGAGAAGAACTGCGGTTGGGAAATCGTTCAATTTTAAGCTACCGGTTGCAGGAATTGATGGAAGACAGATTGGCTAAAAAACAACAGATTATGTTGTTTTTAAACCGGCGTGGTATGTCAGGATTTGTGTCCTGCCGGTCTTGCGGACACGTTATTAAATGTCCGCATTGTGATGTGTCTTTAAGCCAGCATAACAATGGCAGGATGATTTGCCACTATTGTGGTTATGAAGAACCCGAAGTAAAAGTATGCCCATCTTGTGGTTCGAAATATATCAGCGGATTTAAAGCAGGAACGCAGAAGATAGAAGAACTTGTAAAACAACGGTTTCCGCAGGCGAGGGTGCTTAGAATGGATTTTGATACCACTCGTAATAAAGAAAGCTATGAGCAGATTTTATCTGCTTTTGCTAATCAGGAAGCAGATATTTTGATAGGCACGCAGATGATTGTAAAAGGGCATGATTTTCCGAATGTAACATTGGTCGGTGTGCTGGCAGCAGATTTATCACTTTATGTCAGTGATTACCGGGCGTCAGAGCGAACCTTTCAGTTATTGACACAGGCAGCCGGACGTGCAGGGCGAGGCAGGGAGCCGGGAGAAGTTGTGATTCAGACGTATCAACCGGAACACTTTGCAGTGCAGACTGCGAAGGCGCAGGACTATGAGGCATTTTATGAGCAGGAGATTGCATATCGGAAAATGCTTCGCTATCCACCGATTTTTCATATGCTGGTGGTGTTGTGTGCGGCAAAGGAAGAGACGATAGCGGCAGAGAGCGCAAAGCGGTTGGCTGAATTCATAAAGGAAAATGAACCGGGACTAAAGCGTGAGGCAGCATTAGACGACCGCATATATCTGGTAGGTCCTGCAGATGCAGCCGTGGCAAAAGTAAATGATATTTATAAAAAAGTGATTTATCTGCGAGGTGCAGATTATCAGAAGTTAGTACAGATAAAAGACCGTATCGAAGCGTTTACAGCAGATAATACGGATTATAAAAATACAATTATACAGTTCGATTTTAATCCGATGAATGGATTTTAAGTCACGAAGCCGCCTTTGCGAATGAGGTGGTGTGTACTGAACTGATATAATTAAAACGGGGAAAGAAAGGACAATTAAAAATGGCAATCAGAACAATTCGTATACAGGGAGATCCTGTGTTAGAGAAAAAATGTAGAGAAATTACAGAGATAACACCTAAGATTGAAGAATTAATCGAGGATATGTTAGAGACAATGTATGAAGCAAATGGTGTAGGTCTTGCAGCTCCACAGGTCGGTATCTTAAAAAGATTAGTAGTAATCGATGTAGGAGATGGTCCTATCATTATGATTAATCCGGTGATTTTAGAGACTTCCGGAGAGCAGACAGGAAGCGAGGGCTGCTTAAGTCTTCCGGGCAAAGCAGGTACTGTAACCAGACCAAATTATGTAAAAGCTCGTTTCTATGATGAAAATATGGATGAGTATGAAATCGAAGGCGAAGAATTGTTAGCGAGAGCAATCTGCCATGAATTAGACCATTTAGATGGACATATGTATACAGAAAAAGTAGAGGGTCCATTACAGGATGTGACCTATGAAGATGGGGATGAGGAATAATGAAAGTTATTTTTATGGGAACACCGGACATTGCGGTTCCGGCATTAGAAAAAATTATTGAGGCAGGACATGAAGTAGTATTAGTTGTGTCACAGCCGGATAAGCCGGTGGGCAGAAGTAAAGAATTAAAGCCTACCGCAGTGAAAGAATGTGCATTGGCACATGGTATTGAAGTGTATCAGCCGACACGAATCCGCGCTGAAGAAAGCGTTGCTTTTTTGCAGCAGTTTGAAGTGGATGTGATTGTGGTGGAGGCGTTTGGACAGATTATTCCACAGGCGATTTTAGATATTCCGAAACATTGCTGCGTGAATATTCATACATCACTTTTACCGAAATATCGCGGTGCTGCTCCAATTCAGTGGGCGGTATTAAATGGGGATATGGTAACAGGTGTCACAACGATGCGTATGGATGCAGGACTGGATACCGGTGATATCATTATGCAGATGGAAAAAATTGTAAATGAAGGCGAGACGAGTGGTACATTATTTGACCGTTTGGCACGTGCAGGTGCAAAGCTTATCGTGCAGACATTAGAGGCTATCGAGAACGGTACGGCTACGTATACACCGCAGGATGAATCAAAGGCCACCCATGTGTCTAAAATTACAAAAGAAATGGGAAGCATTGACTGGAACCGCAGTGCAAAAGAGATTGAATGCTGGATTCGTGGTATGAATCCGTGGCCAAGTGCTTATACTAGATTAGAAGATAAAACCATGAAAATCTGGAGTGCAAAAGTATTACAGGAAGAAAGCAGTGTGAAACCGGGCACAATTGTCCGTGTAACGAAAAACTCTTTTTCGGTACAGACAGGAGATGGTATCTTAGAGATTTTAGAATTGCAGATGGAAGGCAAAAAACGTATGACTACGGATGCATTTTTACGTGGTTATACAGTGGAAGAAGGAACTGTTTTCAAGAGAGGTTAAAATGAAAAATCCTCGTATCGAAGATTTTTCATTTATGATTGTTTGGTAGAAAGGTGAGATCAGATGTACGGTGGATATTATTATGGATTTGATTGGACATATTTGCTGGTTTTAGTTGGTGCAGTGATTTGCATGCTTGCATCAGCAAATGTGAACAGTACGTTCAAAAGATATTCCGGACAGCGCAGCATGACCGGGATGACAGGTGCGCAGGCTGCACAGCGTATTTTAAATCACGCAGGGATTTATGATGTAACGATTCAGCATATATCCGGTCAGTTAACGGATAATTACAATCCAACGAATAAGACTTTAAATTTATCGGATGCAGTATACAATGCTACATCTGTAGCAGCCATTGGTGTAGCAGCCCACGAGTGTGGACATGCAATTCAGCATCAGCAGGGATATGCACCGCTTAACATTCGTGCAGCGATTGTTCCGGCTGCAAATATTGGTTCAAAATTGGCATGGCCATTGATTTTGATTGGTTTATTTATTACAAGTGAGACAGGGGTTTTATTTATTAATATCGGTATTATTGCATTTTCGCTGGCAGTAATTTTCCAGTTAGTGACATTACCGGTAGAGTTTAATGCCTCCGGCAGAGCACTTAGATTGTTGGAGAAATGCGGCATTTTAAGTGACAGTGAACTTCCGGCAACGAAAAAAGTGCTTAGTGCAGCGGCATTAACTTATGTAGCAAGTGCGGCGTCAGGTATTTTGCAGTTGTTACGTTTGATTTTATTGACAAATAATCGCAGACGACGCGACTAAAATGGACTTCGTGCAAACGATGCGCAGCTACGCACGCAGAACAAAAGCTGTGCAGGAAAGAAAAGAGGATTTATGGTAAACACAAGAGAATTAATTCTTGAAATTTTGTTAGAAGTGATTGAAAAGGGGAGTTATAGCCATCTTGTCATTCGCAGTGTGTTAGATAAGTACCAGTATTTAGAAAAGCAGGAGCGGGCTTTTATTACCCGTGTATGTGAAGGTACGATTCAGACGATGATAGAACTGGATTATATCATTAATCAGTTTTCAAAAGTAAAAGTGAACAAGATGAAACCTGTCATTCGTAATATTTTGCGAATGAGTGTTTATCAGTTACGATACATGGATTCTGTTCCGGATTCCGCTGCATGTAATGAAGCAGTAAAACTGGCGAGAAAAAAAGGTTTTTCTTCTTTAAGCGGTTTTGTAAATGGTGTGCTTCGTAATATTAGCCGTAATCCGGCAGTAGGACTTCCAAATAGGGAACGTAATCCAATTCAGCATTATTCCGTAAAGTATTCTATGCCGGAGTGGATTGTAGAACTTTGGATGTCTGATTACGGGGCAGAAGTATTAGAGTCGATATTGGAGACTTTTGCAAAAGAGGCACCGATTACGATTCGCACGAATTTAGCAAAAATAACACCGGAAGAATTGGAAACTAGGCTTAAAAACGAGGGTGTTACAGTAAATAAAGTAGTGATGGAAGATGTTCCTACTTTAGAGTATGCTTTTATGATATCCGGTTTTGATTATTTGAATGCACTGCCAAGTTTTAATGAAGGACTTTTTTATGTGCAGGATATCAGCTCTATGATGGTAGCAGAATCTGCTATGCCAAAACAGGGGGATTATATCATTGATGTATGTGCGGCACCAGGTGGAAAAAGCACTCATCTTGCAGAAAAGCTGCAGGGAAGTGGAATGGTAGAAGCCAGAGATTTAACGGAATATAAGATTGGTCTTATAGAAGAAAATATCGCAAGGCATCAGTGCAGGAATATGAAGGCAGTTCAGATGGATGCCACTCAATATGATGAGAATTCAAAGGAGCGGGCAGATATAGTAATTGCTGACTTGCCATGTTCCGGTCTTGGTGTTATGCGTAAAAAAACTGATATTAAGTATAAAATGACGCCAGAGAAGATGACATCTCTGGTAGGGTTGCAGCGTAATATGTTACATACTGTGTGCAATTATGTAAGAGAAAATGGAATTTTGTTATACTCGACCTGTACGATTCACCGGGCAGAGAACGAAGAGAATGTAACATGGTTTTTAGAAAAACATCCGGAATTTGAATTGTTAAGTATGCAGCAGATTTTTCCACAGGAAGAATTTGGCGATGGATTTTTTATTGCAAAATTACATAAGATTAGGTAGTATAGGTGGCATACATGGAGACAGTAAGTATGAAGACGGATATTAAATCATTGAATTTAAGGGAATTAACAAGCTTTATGGAAGGTCTTGGAGAGAAGGCGTTCCGTGCGAAGCAGATTTATCAGTGGCTACATGTAAAACAAGTAGCGTCCTTTGATGAGATGACGAATATATCCAAAGCGTTGATTGAAAAATTAAAAGAGCATGCAAATCTGGTGACGCTTACCAAGGAGATGTTTCAGGAATCGAAAATAGACGGTACCAGAAAGTATTTGTTTTGTCTGGAAGATGGAAATGTGATAGAAAGTGTACTGATGCGGTATAAGCATGGGAATTCCGTGTGCATTTCTTCTCAGGTAGGATGTCGCATGGGATGTAGGTTTTGTGCATCGACGTTGGATGGTTTGGTGAGAAATCTGACACCCTCCGAGATGTTAGAGCAGATTTATCAGATTGGAAAAGATATCGGGGAACGTATTTCAAATGTGGTAGTAATGGGAACCGGTGAGCCGATGGATAATTATGATAATTTGTTAAAGTTTATTGAACTTTTAACAGATGAAAATGGATTAAATATCAGTCAGCGGAATCTTACGGTTTCTACCTGTGGTATTGTTCCGAAAATGCGGGAATTGGCGGATGCGAATTTGCAGATTACACTGGCGTTGTCACTTCATGCATCTACACAGGAAAAACGATTAGAGTTAATGCCGGTAGCGAATAAGTATGAGATTCACGAAGTGGTGGATGCCTGCAGATATTATTTTGAAAAAACCGGACGCAGGGTTACATTCGAGTATAGTCTGGTTGGTGGAGTGAATGACAGGGACGAAGATGTGAAACAGCTTTGTTCATTAATAAAAGGAATGAATTGTCATGTGAATTTGATTCCGGTTAATCCGATTAAAGAAAGGGATTTTGTTCAACCGGACAATTCAGTGACTTTAGGATTTAAAAATAAGCTTGAAAAAAACGGAATTAACGCTACAATAAGAAGAGAGATGGGCAGGGATATTGATGGTGCCTGTGGACAGCTTCGTAAGCGTTACTCAAAACAACAGTAACTTTTCGAGGAAATTTAGTGGAGGTAAGGTATGAAGACGTTTTCCATGACGGATGCCGGAAGGCGGCGTGACATGAATCAGGATTACATGTTTGCGTCAGATGCGGCAGTTGGAAAGCTTCCGAATTTGTTTATTGTGGCAGATGGAATGGGTGGTCACAAGGCTGGGGAATATGCATCCAGAGCAGCAGTAGAGACGATTGCAGACTATATCAGTCAAAGCGATAGCGGACTAGTGGTTGCAACGATTAGAAAAGCGATTGGGGAAGCAAATAAGGCAATATTAAAAGAAGCAATTGTAGACATTGAAAAAGAAGGCATGGGTACCACAATTGTAGCCGCTACGTTAAAGGAAGATAAACTTCTTGTGGCAAATGTGGGAGACAGCAGGTTATATATTATCAATCAGAATGGTATCAGACAGGTTACTGTGGATCATTCTTATGTAGAAGAGATGGTTCGGAGTGGCAGACTTGCAAGAAGTGAAGCAAGGAATCATCCGGATAGAAATAAGATTACCAGAGCAGTAGGAGTTTTTCCGAAGATAGATGTAGATTTCTTTGAAACGAAGGTAGAACCAGGTGATACGATTTTGCTGTGCACAGATGGATTAAGCAGCATGGTTGAGGATGATGAGATTAAACGTATCGTCTTAGGACAAAGAGATATTGTTGAGAAAACAGAAACTTTAATTGAAACAGCAAATAGAAATGGCGGTACGGATAATATTACCGTTATGTTAATAGAACCATTTGTGTAATATGGAGGATAAAATGATAACACAAGGAATGTATATAGCAGGCAGATATGAAGTTGTAGGAAAAGTTGGAGCAGGCGGTATGTCGGATGTATATAAGGCATTAGACCATACATTAGGCAGAAACGTAGCGATTAAAGTATTGAAAGCAGAGTTTTCTGAGGATATGAATTTTGTAACAAAATTCAGAACAGAAGCACAGTCAGCAGCAGGATTAGAACATCCTAATATTGTAAATATTTATGATGTAGGAAGTGAAAGCGAATTCCATTATATTGTTATGGAATATATTGAGGGCATCACTTTAAAGACATATATTGAGAAGAAGGGGCAACTTTCTTTTAAAGAAGCTACAAGTATTGCAATTCAGGTAGGTCGTGGCATTGAAGCAGCTCACAACAAAGGTATTATTCATCGTGATATTAAACCTCAAAATATTATTATTTCTACAGAGGGTAAAGTAAAAGTAACAGACTTTGGTATCGCAAAGGCTGCGACTACCAATACAATCAGTTCAGATGTTATGGGTTCTGTTCACTACAGTTCACCGGAACAGGCAAGAAATGGTTTTGTTGATGGTAAGAGCGATATTTACTCGCTTGGTATTGTAATGTATGAGATGATTACAGGACGTGTACCATTTGATGGAGACAGTACTGTGGCAGTTGCGATTCAGCATTTGCAAGACGAGATGGAGTCTCCAAAGACTTATGCACCGGAACTTCCTATTAGTATGGAGAAAATCATTTTGAAATGTACTCAGAAGAATCCGGATCGCAGATATGAGAACATGACAGCGTTATTGTCAGATTTACGTAAATCTTTGATCACTCCGGACGAAGATTTCGTTGTTATTGCACCAATTCCACAGGATAAAACCAGAATTATTGGAGCAGACGAAGTAAATAAAATTAAAAATAGAACCGGCGGCATTTATGTAGATGAGGCTACACTTGTGGGGAGTACCATGGGTGCAGTGGAAAATACAGATGATGATGACGATTATGATGAGGAAGATGATATCGATCCAAGAATGGATAAGGCAATTACAATTGCAGGTATTGCAGTAGGAATTGCAATTATCATTTTGATTATTATTATTTTAGTGAACTTCCTTGGTGGATTTGGTAAAGATAAGGACAAAGACAATCAGGCGAATACACAGAACACACAGACTTCACAGACTACTGATACACAGAAGGATACAGAAACCGAGACAGAAGGAACAATAGAAGTAATTGACCTTACAGGTCTTACGATTGCAGATGCAAAAGAGTTGTTAAATGCGGATGGTCTTGGCGTAAGAAAAGCAGGAACAGAAGCTTCTGATGAGTACGAAGAAGGTGAGATTATCGGTCAGACACCTGAGGCGGGCGATTTTGTAGCACCTAATACTACAATTGAAGTTATTGTCAGCAGTGGACCTGCTAAGATTAATATTCCAAGTGTAAAAGGTATGACAGAAGATGCGGCAGTAGATAAGTTAGAGGATGCTGGATTTGAAGTAAAATTAGAAGAAGCTTATAGCGATACAGTAGAGGAAGGAAAAGTTATTTCACAGTCTCCGGGAGCAAATTCATTAGGTAATGAAGGAGATACGGTTACAATCGTTGTAAGTAAAGGTCCAAATTTAGTGACGGTACCAAATATTTTAGTTGAGACAGAAGCGAATGCTAAGAAGATGTTAGAAGCAGCAGGACTTAAAGTTGGTAATATTACAGAGGACTTTAGCAATAATGTAGAAAAGGGTAAAGTTATCCGTCAGAGCGTTGGTGATGGTAAAAAGGTAGAAAAAGGCACTGTTGTTGATTTTGTAATAAGTATTGGAAAAGCATCAGTTGTTCCAAATCTTTCTGGTATGACTGAGGCAGAAGCAAAGGCTGCTTTAGAGAAACAGAGTCTTGTACTGGGTTCAGTAAGTATTGAAACAAAATATAGTGATAAACCTGCGAATACAGTAGTAAGTCAGAGTGTTACTGCTGATTCAAAAGTAAAACAGGGTACAGCGGTTAATATCATATTAAGTAAAGGACCGGAACCTGCACCAGAACCATCAGAGACACCAGATACAGAAACAGGTGAAGGTGACGAGGGAGGTACTGGTAATACAGAAACACCAAGTACCGAAACACCGAGTACAGAAGTTCCAAGTACCGAAACACCAAGTACAGAGAATACTAATCCAGAGGCACCAAGTGCAGAAACAGCAGGTGTTTCCGAGGAATAGTTCCAAGAGAAAACTAAGCATAGGTGAAGAATGCAAGGTAAGATAATAAAAGGAATTTCCGGATTCTACTACGTTCACGTAGCAGAATTCGGAATTTATGAATGTAAAGCAAAAGGCGTTTTTCGTAATCAAAACATCAAACCGCTTGTCGGAGATGATGTAACGATTGCGATTCTCGATGAGGAAAACAAAAAAGGGAATATTGAAAGTATTTTACCTCGACGAAATGAACTGATACGTCCAGCGGTTGCCAATATTGATTTGGCGTTGGTTATTTTTGCGGCAGCAAAACCACAGCCGAATTTTAACTTATTGGATCGTTTCCTGATTATGATGGAGTATCAGAAAGTTCCGGTAATGATATGTTTTAACAAACAGGATTTGGTATCGGAAGAAGAGATGAAGCAGATTGCAGAAAGCTATGAGCAGTGTGGATATACCGTTTTGTATACGAGTGCTAGTGAAAATTGCGGAATAGAGGAATTAAAACAGTTATTGCATGGGAAGACCACTGCAGTAGCAGGACCATCCGGTGTTGGAAAATCATCGCTCATTAACAGATTGCAGCCGGATATTCAAATGGAAACCGGAAGTATCAGTAAAAAGATAGAGCGAGGTAAACATACGACGAGACATTCCGAGATTATTCCAATCGAGGCGGATACGTATATTATGGATACACCGGGATTTAGTACGTTAAATATCCCGGGATTTGAAAAGGAAGATTTGCAGCAATTTTATCCGGAGTTTGCAGAGCATGAACCATATTGCAGATTTCAGGGATGCAGTCATATCAATGAACCGAATTGTGGTGTAAAGGATGCAGTTTCAGAAGGAAAAGTCAGCAAGCTGCGTTATGAAAACTACAAATTATTGTATCAGGAATTAAAAGATGTTAAGAAGTATTAAAATGTAACTATTTAGAGCCATGACGATTTTCATAAAATGAAGGCATTTGTTACAATAAATTTACAAGAGAGAAAGAGGATTAGAAGTTATGAACTGTCTATCACCATCTATTTTATCAGCAGATTTTGCAAAATTAGGAGAGCATGTAGCGCTTATTGATGAAGCGGGTGCACAGTATGTGCATATTGACGTTATGGATGGAATGTTTGTACCAAGTATTTCTTTTGGTATGCCGGTCATTAAATCGATTCGTAAATGTACGGAGCGTATTTTCGATGTGCATTTAATGATTGAAGATCCTGACCGCTATATTGATGATTTTGCGGAAGTGGGAGCAGATTTAATTACGGTACATGCAGAAGCTTGTAAACATTTAGACCGCACGATTTCAGCTATTAAAGATAAAGGGTTATTAGCAGGTGTAGCAATCAATCCGGCGACACCATTGTCAGCAATCGAGTGGATTCTCCCAAAAGTAGATATGGTATTGATTATGTCTGTAAACCCGGGGTTCGGCGGACAGAAAATGATTCCATATGCGATTGATAAGGTACGCGAATTAAAAGCGATGATTGATAAAAAAGGTTTAAAAACAGACATCGAGGTAGATGGCGGAGTAAATCATGAGAATGTGACAGATTTTTTAGATGCTGGTGCCAATATTATCGTGGCAGGAAGTGCTGTATTTAGTGGTGATATTACTGCGAATGTAGAGCGTTTCTTAGAAATTTTGAATGTATAGAGATAGATAAGAGCTGCGTAAATGAATACGTAGCTCTTGTTTGTCTATGGGAAAGAGAGAAGATTATGTATAATAAATTTTTAATTGTTTCTGGCGGTAGTATATTGGATTCGTTTGCGAAGAAATGGATGGAGCAGTACCAGCCGGAGTATATAATCGTTGCAGATTCTGGTATGGAATTTATGCGGCGTGTGAAACTTATACCGGATATGATAATTGGAGATTTTGATTCGGTTAAGGAAGATACACTGAAATTTTTTAAAGAGCAGCAGGGCATTGTCTGGAAGCAGTTAAATCCCATAAAAGATGATACGGATACGGAGTTTGCAATCAGACAGGCAATCGAACTTGGTGCAAAAGAGATTACTGTGCTGGGAGCAACCGGAACAAGATTAGACCATGTGCTTGGAAATGTGGCATTGTTAGGTATTGGTTTAAAAGAGCAGGTGGAGATACAGTTGGTGGATGCACATAACAGGATACGAATGGTTGATAAACCAATGAAGTTGAAAAAAATAGAGCAGTTTGGCAGTGTTGTATCGTTGCTTCCATATGCAGGCGATGTAAAAGGTGTGACACTGAAAGGCTTTAAGTATCCATTAGAGAATTATACGATGGGAGTATTTTCTTCTTTGGGCATCAGTAATGAGATTGTCGATGATGAGGCAGAAATTCTTTTTTTAGAAGGAAGCTTATTGTTAATAGAGTCGAGAGATTAGCATGAATATTCAAAGGTAGATGTAGTGTAGGTTTTTGTATAAATGATGGCAATATAGGGGATTTTGCTGTTGAAAAATACTATTAATCATGCTAAACTTTTAAAAGTTGAAATTGGTGCAAGAAATGGTGCACCTATTCTTAGAAAGAGTTTAAAAAAGGCGATAAATTAAAGGAGATAGATAAATTATGAAATTAGGTATCGTAACTTGTACCTATATTTCATGTATTTCTTTATATCTTCATAAGGAACGATAAAGTGCCTAAAATGCGCAGTTTGTGAAGAGGCTTAAGTGTATGTAAGGCTATATAGATTCATGTATTCGGATAACAAATTGGCGTAAAAATGGCGTAGTAAAAATAGAATGGAGCTCAATGGATGAAGAGGCAGAACATGTAGTTCTGTCTCTTTTTGAATGGATTAGAGAGAAAAATATAGTATTGAAGTAAAAGCTAGTGAGGGATATACTATAGATGTAGTATAGGGGTGATTAAGAATATTTTTCGCATAGAAAGGAAATATATGAGTAATATTGATTTTGAACAAGTTTTTAATTTTAATTTTTCGACAAAAATGTTATTCAAATGTACCAAAAGAGAATTTGCAGAAGGAATAAAAAAGGGTAGATTTTATTTCAATATACCGAAAAAGTGGATAGAGGAAGAGAAAAAGGGAAATAAGGGCCAAGGGGATAGTTTAGAAGGTACGTTTTTAAGTGCGTTAAAAGATGATGATTCTGAGTTTATTAAGAAGATGAAGTTAAATACAGAAATAGAGCACTTTGAATATGGCGATTTTATTTATTTTAGAAAAAAGGATGTAACACAATTGTATTGTTTGTGCTTTTATGGTTTGAATGATAATAATTTTAATAAAGAAATTGATAAATTAGGGAAAGCTAAATATGTTACAAAGATTACGGAGAAATATTTTTCGGTTTTTTCTGATGGTGTGATTAAAGAAACATATAGTACTAAAGAGATAAAGGAGCAACCAGTAGTAGTATTTATAAGTAAGCCTCATTTGATTTTTCAAAAAATAAGAGAATTTTTCATGAGTAAAGGTATAAAGAAAGAAGAAATAATTATTTCACCGGTTGAGTATATTGATAAGAAAAAGATAGCAATTTCGTGTGTGCCGTATCCGAAGGAATTATTATTAAAGGATATAGACTTTGTTAATCAAAGTGAAATAAGGGTTATTATTAATTCTAAAAGTGAAGAATTACAAAGATACATGGAACAGAACGGAAATGTGATTGATATTGGAGATATTTCTGAAATGGTAGAAGTATATGATTATTATTTCGAGGATCTATATATTGAGATAAGTAATAACAAAATGCTATTTAATTTATCAACACCAGTGTTTGAACCATTTCAGGAAATGGATTTGCGAGCTTTACTTGAAATTTATGCACGAATGTTTTGGGTAGCAGATGAACATTTAAAAGAAGTAAATCGAGAAGATGTTAAGAAAGAAATTGAGCGAATAGTAAAAGAAAGATATGATGTATATTTGTCAAATAATAATGGTGCTGTTAACCTAATAGGCGTTAATGAGAAATTGAATAAGGAAATTGATAGTTGGAATGAACCGGAACGGACGATAGACAATTTTGTAAGGAGTATAGAAAAACTTATTGAGAATAATGAGCGGAGTAAAGCACTTGAATACATGATGGAAGTAAATATAGATGATGTATGTTATCCATATACACATTACTTAAAAGGTATTATATTAAAGAAGGATAATTGTTTGCAGGAGGCGATAGAAGAATTTTCATATTGTATAAATAATAATGTTAATATAGAAAAGGCTTTAGAGTATAGGTCATATTGTTTTAGTATGTTAAAGATGTATAAATTTGCAATTAATGATATTGACCGTTTACAGGATATTATCGGATATAGAAAAGAAATATATGTAAAACGTGGAGTTGATTTATTACATCTAAATAGAAATTTAGAGGCGTTACAAGAGTTTAATAAAGCGTTAGAAATTTCTAAAAACTATGGAGAGGCATTATATAATAGAGGTGTCGCCTATTATAGGTTGGGAGAGAAAACATTAGCAGAAAAAGATATGAGACAAGCACTTAAATATGAACCAGATAATTTAACATGGAGTTCGGAATATGAAATGTTTTTTGGTAAAATAAATGTCTAGAACATAGAGAAGAGTATTCTGTCGGATAATTAAAATGCAAAATCATTACAAATGTATTGACTTAGCATTTTTTGTTTGATACGATTATAGTAACAAGAGTAGGAGGTGGCTGATTTGGCAAGTACAATCCAAGTAAGAGTAGAAGATGATTTAAAGGTAAAGTCAGATGAATTATTTAAGGCATTAGGTACAGATACAACGACTGCCATTCGAATGTTTTTAACACAGGCATTGGCAGTAAATGGTTTTCCGTTTGAGATAAAGAGAGTGAATGCAAATCCATATGAGACATTAACAGAAACAGAAATGTTGAGTAAATTGGAGAGGTCTAGAGAACATGCAGCACAGGGAAGGTATAGAGATGCTGATGATGTGACGCGTGATATGAGGGCAAAGTATGGATTATAGAGTTGTAATTACATCAGACGCAGAAGAAGATTTGGATAAATTTATCAAATATCTTCTTTTCGAAAAAGAAAACCCGCAAGCAGCACAGAACGTATTAAATGATTTTGATGCTACAAAGGAAAGTCTTAAGCATGTGGCTGGAAGTTTGAAGTTGTGTGAGAATCCGAGGTTAAGAAAGTTAGGATACCGTCGTATAAACTTTTTAAATCATAGATATTTTATGATGTATCGTATAGAGGATAATGTGGTATATATTGACAATATTTTTCATGAATTGCAGGACTATGAAAGTAAGATGTATTAAAAAAGAAAAGGTAATCCCAGAGTTTTGATGGACTCTGGGATTCTTTTATAATTGGCTTTGAGAAAGGACGTATTTGGAAACGGATTCACGTGGGATTTTCCAAATACGTCCGATTTTAAATGCTTTTATTTGATTGGTTTTTAATAAGTGATATGCGGTGTTCTTTCCAATGGAAAGCATTTCACATAAATCATCAATACTTATCATATCACTGTAATTCTCTTTAAACATTATTTGTTACCTCCTGTGGTTAGATATTTATATTACCAATGATGTTGGGAATAGGTTATTAGAGTATTGGTAGGATGGTGGTTAAAGGAAGAAAGTAAGTAATAATTTTAGATAATAAAACAAGTATACATGATAATGAAAAATAATACTAACAGAATAATAAGAATAGTTATGTGTATACACAGGCTATACTGGCTAAAATGTGAAAAGGAGAATAATGTTTATGAAAAATTATCAAGAAAGTAAAGAGAAATACCTTAATATCAGAGTTTCAGAAGAGGAGAAGTCGGAATTGAAACAGAATGCAGGGGAAAGAGGTGTGTCGGTAACGGAGTATATTAAAGAGAAGTGTCTAGGGAATAATAGAGGAGGCATATATAACAAAGAGGTTCAGCAGGCATTAGAGATAATTAGTAATATATTATATTACAAGATTGAAAAATATTGTGAGGATGAAGCATTTGTGAAAGAATGTAAGGGAGGCGTTGAAAGATTATGGCATTGTTTAAAATAGCAGAGGATACTAATGGGAATAAAGTAAAATATAAAGAAGAAAAAGATTTATATAATTTGATTGATTATTGTATTAGGGAAAGTAAGCATACGGAAGTATTGGGAATGATACCAGGTGATTCAATAATACTTACGAATCAGTTTTTTTATACACAAAATTGTAAGGGTGGAATATTAGATACTAGGGCATTACATTTTATCTTGTCATATGATTCAAGTGGATGGGAATGGGAAATGAATATCCAGAAGACAATCGAAAGTATAGGTATATTAAGGGGATTAAGAATACAATTTGACTTAGAAGAATATCAAACAATAATAGTAGCTCATGACAATCAAAAAAATTGTAATATACATATTATAATGAATCCTGTGAATAAAAGTACCCGGAAAATACTTCACTACAATCAGTATGCATATATGACTTTTTTGAAAGAGTTAGCGTTTCAACTTTATATGAAATATGGTTTGGCTGTGATGGGAATATCGTATATTGGAGAAAGTAGTAGATGCCATTTGGGAGAAAATTTGTGTTTGTATGAAAATAGGCAGTATTCTAATGAACCGTTAAGAGGAAAAATAGTGTTGTAAAGATACCAGTACTCTAAGTAAATAGAGTGCTTTTTTTATTGGAAAGAGAGGAATATATGGAAGATTTGTTGCTAAAGATTTATCAATCAGTGGTTTGTAATGAGGAAGCTAGTATTAGAATGGCGGAGAAATATGATAAGCAGATTGATGAAATATTAGGTGATTATAAAGACGATGTGACTAATGTGGATGAAGAACAGTTAAGAGCGTTATTATATGATGTGGCATATATAACAGAAGAAGGTGGATTTATTTTGGGAGCACGTTTTATGGCAAGATTTATATATGAATTACTGAAAATGGAATCGTTAGTGTATAATTTTAATTGGCAAATATAGGAATTACTCCTAAAAATATGGGAAGCAGAAAAAATCCACTTCCCAAACATATAGTTTTTCTTTATGATGTTAACGACCAAGAAAACAAGTAAAGGAAACTATATGATGAATACTATTGTAGATGAAAACCTTATTTCATTCAAGGAGTTAGA
>JAZSEF010000084.1:0-52226 GCA_045531555.1 Roseburia sp.
AACAGCTACATTCAGGCTATTATTTGTAATATCAATCTGAATCAGATCGCCTTCTTTAATTAATGCAATTGGTCCGCCTACTGCTGCTTCAGGAGATACATGTCCGATGGATGCCCCTCTGGATGCTCCGGAGAAACGTCCGTCTGTAATCAACGCTACTGTTGAACCTAATCCCATACCTGCGATTGCAGAAGTAGGATTTAACATCTCTCTCATACCAGGACCACCTTTTGGACCTTCGTAGCGAATTACTACTACGTCGCCTGCTACAATCTTGCCGCCTTTGATTGCATCAATTGCATCTTCTTCACAATCAAACACTCTGGCTGGTCCTTCATGCACCATCATCTCATCTACTACTGCGGAACGTTTTACAACGCTGCCATCCGGAGCTAAATTACCCTTTAATACTGCAAGACCACCTGTTTTGCTATATGGGTTGTCGATTGGACGAATAACTTCCGGATTCTTATTCACTGCATTTGCAATGTTCTCACCGATTGTCTTACCAGTTACTGTCATGCAGTCTGTATTTAATAAACCAATGTCTGCAAGCTGTTTCATAACTGCATATACACCGCCGGCTTCATTTAAGTCTTCCATGTATGTAGGACCTGCCGGAGCTAAGTGACAAAGGTTTGGTGTTCTTTCACTAATTGGATTTGCAAATGCAATATCAAAATCAAAACCGATTTCGTGTGCAATTGCCGGTAAATGTAACATACTGTTAGTAGAACATCCAAGTGCCATATCTACGGTTAAAGCGTTCATAATCGCTTCTTTTGTCATGATGTCTCTTGGACGAATATTTTTATTGTACATATCCATAACCGCCATACCTGCATGTTTTGCAAGTTTGATACGTTCTGAATATACTGCCGGGATTGTACCGTTTCCACCAAGTCCCATACCAAGTGCTTCTGTTAAACAATTCATGGAATTGGCTGTGTACATACCTGAGCAGGAACCACAAGTTGGACAAACTTTTTCTTCAAATTCACGAACTTCCTCTTCTGTCATTGTACCTGCTGCATAAGAACCAACTGCTTCAAACATAGAAGAAAGACTTCTCTTTTCGCCTTTTACTCGGCCTGCAAGCATTGGACCACCGGATACGAATACAGTTGGAACATTAATTCTGGCTGCTGCCATCAAAAGCCCCGGTACGTTTTTGTCACAGTTTGGAACCATAACTAATGCATCAAACTGATGTGCCTGTGCCATACATTCGGTAGAATCTGCAATCAAATCTCTGGTTACAAGAGAATATTTCATTCCTGTATGTCCCATTGCAATACCGTCACAAACTGCGATAGCTGGAAATACAACCGGTACACCGCCAGCTTCTGCAACACCAAGTTTTACTGCGTTTACAATCTTATCAAGATTCATATGTCCCGGTACGATTTCGTTATAAGAGCTTACAATACCAACCATTGGCTTTTTCATTTCTTCTTCTGTAAAACCTAATGCATTGAACAAACTTCTGTGTGGTGCCTGTGCCATCCCCACTCTACAATTATCACTTTTCATATAGACCTCCTTGTTTTCCGCCACTAAACGAATAATAGATTTATCATATCACATTACTTTATATTTTCACAGATGCAATCTCCCATTTTTGCAGTTCCGACAATTTTAATGCCACTATTACTGCAAACCACCTGTGGGGCGATATCTCCCGTCCGATATCCATCTTTTAAAACCTTTTTAACGGCCGCCTCAACCGCATCCGCTTCTTTTTCCAAATCAAAGCTGTAACGAAGCATCATAGCTGCACTTAAAATTGTAGCAATCGGATTAGCAATTCCACGTCCTGCAATATCCGGTGCCGAACCGCCACTCGGTTCATATAAGCCAAACTTCGTATCATTTAAACTCGCCGATGGTAACATTCCTATGGAACCAGTTATCATACTTGCTTCATCAGATAAAATATCACCGAACATATTCTCCGTTAAAATCACATCAAACTGTGCCGGATTTTTCACCAACTGCATCGCACAGTTATCAACTAACATATGCTCATATACTACTTTTGGATAATCACTCGCTACTTCCTCTACCACATTTCTCCAAAGTCTCGAAGAATCGAGCACGTTTGCTTTATCCACACTGGTTACTTTTTTTCTTCGCTTCATCGCTACATCAAAACCTCGTTTTGCAATCCGGCGAATTTCCTCTTCATTATAGGTAAGTGTATCTACGGCTGTCACAACGCCGTCCACCTCTTCTGTTCTTCTATCTCCAAAATATAAACCGCCTGTCAATTCTCTCATGATTACCATGTCAAATCCTGCATCTGCGATCTCTTCCCGCAAAGGACAGGCTGTTTTCAATTCTTCATACAAATGCGCAGGTCTTAGATTTGCAAACAAATTCAACGACTTTCTCAATTTTAAGAGTCCTGCTTCCGGTCTTAAATCCGGTGGTAACTGATACCAACCAGATGTCTTCGCATCTCCTCCAATAGAACCCATCAATACTGCATCTGATGCTTTCGCCGCTGCAATTGCTTCGTCAGTAAGTGGAACACCGGCTACATCAATGGAACATCCACCCATCAAAATCGCTTCAAAACAAAACTCGTGTCCGTAAATTTCACCTATTCGATTTAATACCTTTTTTGCCTCAGCTACTACTTCCGGCCCAATGCCATCACCTGCAATTACCCCAACCTTATACTTCATTTCAATCCCTGCTTTAAATTCTAATAAATATATAACTATCCAGAGTAACATGGGCAAATTGCCTTGCTCCAAATAGTTATAAAATTAACAATTGGTGTTTGTATTATAATAATGTATCTTAGGAAACATTTCAACCACCTACGCCATGGTACTTTTTCATGCTTTCTATAAATTGTTGTTATGGTTATATCCACCTTGTATACAATACAACTTATAGTAGGTTATGATACAGTGCTGACAGGCAGATTTCAGACTCATACTACTCGTTAAGCAGACAAAAAAATCCCTGCCACATGGTTCTATCCATCGACAGGGAAAATTCTACGTTATTTTTCACACTTTAGCTAACTACGGTGTAAAAGTAATAATTCTATCAACTCAAATTTCCGCTAATGCTTTTTCTGCAAGTTCATCACTAATTTCAGCATACTTCTGTGCCAATTCTTTTGGCATTCCATCCTTAATCATATTTTTAAAAATACTAATCCCCTTATCAAGACTACCATTATTAAATCCATCATCAAATGCTTCATCAATTTTCGGCTGCATAATCGATGTCAACGCTTTACATGCCATGCTCTCATCCTCCCTTACTTTCTGTACAATTTCCTTATTTACAGTTTCCACTACCTCCCATAATGAATCTGCATAATTTTTATCATCTAAATGTTCTAACTGTTCTGCTCTTTCAATAAACTGTATTGCTTGTTGCACATCCACTTTATCAGATAGTGAATTTAACCAGATATGATTCTCCCGACTCAACTCTTTAGAAACTATTATCTGTATTTTTACATCACCTTCTTTAATTATATAATAAATCCCATTACATTTTTGTTCAATATGAAATTTTTCCCTTTGTAACTTTTTCAGTAACTTTATAGGTTTTCGTTCACGCACAAAAGTCAGCGTAACCTCGTCTAATGGGATTTTATTAATATGCAACCCATTAGATTTATAAAGATATGCATATGCAATTCCTTTTAGAAATACATCGTAATTTAATGTACCCTTTGGAGACTTATATTCTATTAAATTATACTTTCTGAATATCCTCCCAATTTCATTTTTAATCTCACATGGATATTTCTTCTTTATAACTAACATATCCACTCTTAGTGGCAATGTATTTAAAATTAGCTCCTCCATAAAATCTAAATCTTGCTTATTTTCCCGCAATTCTAAATGCATTGCACCATAAAACGCAGGATGCCATTGTACCTTCTTGTCTTTTGTCATAGGCATAGTTTTCCTTCCAATATAAAATTTTAGCAACTATAGTTGTTTTACCTGGGAATTATGGCGAAACACCTGAATTGTCCAAGTGATGCCGTAGAACCGGCAAATGACTGCTCTTAGATAACAGTCGAATTCAAAAAACAAGTGAGTGTTTTCTGAATAAAATCAGTATAGCACTCACTTGTTCTATTTACAATATTTAATTAATAAACCCACATAAAAAGTTTGATAATTAGCATAACTCAACTCTTACTAAAAAAACTTCTTTTTACTTATCGTAAAATTGATTTTTTTCTGTCCGCCGTAATCTCCAAGTCCCCTTACAAAGAAACTTGCAGTTCCCGGATTTACATTACGAGTATAGCTGTCTTCGATAATCTCATAATCGCGACCTTCTACTAGTACATTCTGTCCATCTGTGAGCACCAAATCTTCCGCTTTCAGTTCAATCGCTTCTCCCGTATAGGTTCGCGTTACTTTATTCACACGAATATTGCTGATTTTTTTATTTACGACACGATACGTCATCGTAATTTCACCATCGTAATTTCCAACTCCTTTTACCGTAATCATGAGTTCGGAACCAGCCTCTGGAATCTCTTTTACTCCAATCGGACTGCCATCTGAATAACTATATTCAAATGTCTTGCTATAGTCTTTATTTATGGCAAGTTTCTTACCATCTACATCATAAAGAACCGGTTTTACCTTATAGGCATCTTTTTTGTTCTTATAAACAACATCTTCTATCTGCATCTCGAGACATCCAATATCCTGCTGTTCAATAACAAACTCTTTATCGATTTTACCTTTAAAATTACCTTTTCCTGTAATTTTTACTGTCGGCACTTTCTTTTCATTTGTTCCATCATTTACCGCAGTATTATTGGCATATTTCAGTGTATAATCCACATTTTCTTCCAATAATATTCCAGCAAAACTTATTTGAACTTTCGGTTTACATCCACCTTTTACATATGGAACAGAACCTATTTCACTCTCAAATATAATTTGGTTGTCCGAATCGGTCTGCATATCATATGGCAAAATCGTAAACGACTTACTAACTTTTCCTTCGTAACCATTAATACCTACAATTTCAACTTTTGCTTTGCCCGCTTTTATATTTGAAGAATATGACACTGTATAATGCTTATTTTCTACCAGCACGACATCTTCACAAACTACGGTTAGATTATCATGTGTACATTCATTTCCGGTATATTCCAAATTCGTAATGCCATAGATAGACGATTTCTTTATAGAAATACCTGTAATCTTCATGTTTACACTCTTTTCACCAACATAGTCATTTATACCTATAACTTTAACAGGATAAACTCCCGGCATAACATATGCACCCACCGCTGTCGAATCATATACTACCTTATAATCTGTGTCTTCTACCAGTTTCTTACCTTTATAAGTAACTGTAATCTGTGCTTCCTGACTCTCCCCGGTATATTTTAAAGTACCCTTAATAGAAACCTTCGCCTTGTCCATTAGATTTCTATCAGTAATTTGCATCTCAACAATACGTCTTCCGGTATAATTTCCCTTTCCTATTACTTCAATCTGATAAGTTCCCGGATCACAATATGCGCCTTCTTCTGTTGAGATATAATTAAGTGTAAAATCCTTATTTCTAACAAGTTTCTTTCCATTGTAACTTAAAGTTGGTACCGGTTTTTGAGCAGATTTTTTGTAAGCCAATAATATCGCCTTTTCTTCTATATCCGCAGAATTAATATCTTTCGCCACGATTTCAAATGTTTCTCTAATAGAGCTTGAATAATTACCTTTACCGGTAATTACTGCCGTTGGCTTTGTAACTGAAACATTTGTATTATTTTTATAGCTAACCGTATAATCTTTACCTAATGTCAGAAGTTCATCCCCATAATATACTACAACCTCAGGCTTGATTGCTTTTCCGGTGTACTCCTGACTTTCAATCCTAGCAACTGAAATACCCTGCTCTCTTGTTCTTACATCAGTTCCCTTACTTGCAGAACTTGCTAACGAATTGTCCGTTGCCTTCACTCTTGCAAATATCGTATAGGTTGTATCCGGTGTTAAGCCTCTAAAAATAGTTGTTGATGTCCAATTAACTGCATCAAAACTATATTCGCAGCCCTCTTGTGGTACAACAGTAATGGTTGTGGCAGTTACTTCTTCAATCACCGGTGCACTCGGCGGCTCCGGTGCCACTTCTCCGTTTGTTACTCTTACAACACAAGTTCTAAAATCACCATTCTCGGCTGTAACAAGAACCGTTGCCAGTCCTGCCATGTATGCAGTAACTAAACCATCTGATGACACGGAAATGATATGTGGACTATCTGTTTTCCAAGTAATCTTCTGTTCTCCACTGGTCATCTTTGCATTTAACTGATACTTTTCTCCTGCTGCAAGTACGATTTCCTGCTCACTTAATACTAAAGACGAATTTTCAACCGATACAAAACAATACGCAATATTAGAGCCTGAGTAAGAATGTGCCGTAATATAAGTATTTCCAGGAGCATTTGCTACCAAATGTCCTTCCTGATTAATACTTACCACACTTTCATCTTCTGAACCCCATACGACCTCCTGATACGTCGCATCAATCGGTGCAATCACGATGTCTAAATCCATTTCATCACCGATGTATAAATCGACATCATCTTCTGATATTGCTAAGGTTTCCAGCTTCACTTCATCCGATGTAACGGTAATATCGCAATAGTCTGCATAGCGGTAATCCTTCGTTACTACGAAAATCTGTGTTGTTCCTACATTATTGATGTATAACTGTCCATCAGCATCCACAGAAACCACGGCTTCATTCAAGGAATGGAATTCCACTCCCATATTTTCATCTTCATGATATAAGAAATAAGTAATCTGCGGTGCTTCACCACCAAGCTGTAAATTCAATTGATCTTTTTTAATAACAATTGCACCTTGGTCATCTTCTGCATTCATCATCAAATATGCTTCTGATACAATTTCACTATCGTTCTTATTATCTGACCTTGCAAAAAACTTCAATACTACATTCTGGTCGATCACAATCGGTGCTGTATATTCTTTTGCAAAAATATCCGGCGTTGTTCCATCTGTTGTGTAAAAAATCGTTGCATTAGGGTCATCACACGATAACGAAACCTCAATCGCACTTTCCAACGTACAGGATTTTACATCTGCTTTTGGACTAGCTGTTGTTTCATAATATTCGTAAGAAGGGAAAATATCTAACGATTTCTGCACCTTAGAATATTCATAAGTACTCCAGCATGCAAACCTCTGTCCTTCGATTTCCGGTGCAATTGGTGCATATGCTGCTTCTCCATATTTAACAGTCTGGCTGCTAAGTACTGTGCCATCCTGTTCATAGAAATTAACGGTAAACTCTTTTTCTTCATAAACAGCAGTTAATACCAAATTCTTTTCTGCAACACTTACACTATTGCCGGCTTCATCATACCAGCCCATGAACTCATAGCCTTCAATCTCTTTCCATGACGGATAAATAATATCTGCACCTACATTGTAAGTCTCCACCTTGCAGGTATCCTGACTCCAATCCACAAACGTAACCGTACACTGTTCATGTTCATAGAGTGCTACTATTTCCAAATTATCATGTACATTTGTAAGTCCGGTATCCCATCCCACAAAACGATAACCTTCTCTGACAGGTGTCTCCGGTGCCTGTGCTGAAGCACCTTCTTTTACAATCTGCTCTGCTAATACACTTCCATCCCAATTTAAAAACTTCACCTGATATTCCGGCTTTGGTGCTACAATCGTCTGTAAATACAATAATTCTTTTGCACCTTCAATACCCAGTTTAATCGTGAAATCTCCTGTCTCTACAGAAGGTTTTTCTCTTGTTAAGAAAGTAAAACTATAAGAACCATCCTGTCCGATCGTTGTCTGTCCAAGATATTCATTATTATAATCTGCAGGTTCCAATCCTTTGTATACCACTAAAATCGCCTGTTTACCGGCAAGATTTGCATCTACTTTACCACTAACCGTATATAATTCTCCATCCCAATCATCATTTGGAACTGCGGTTGTCTGATAACGATAAAATGTTTGCTGTTCTACTTCCCTTGTACTGCTTGCGTTATACATTGTAGTTGACCACTCAGACCAATCAGTCCACCGCATAAAGTTATAACGATACAAGTACTCTCTGTCTCTACATCTCCATTCTGTATGTGTCACAGGTGCTATTGTCTGCACACCGGTTCCTTTATAAAAATACTCAACCTTATAAAACTGATATGGGGAACAAATATAAAGTTCTCTTCCATCATCCATTCTCTGATAAACCATGGTTCGGCTGTCACCGGAGGTATTAATCCAGATATTTTTAAACTCTACTTTGGATACCCCTGATTGTCCGGTTCTGTCTGCATAAGAATACATCCAACCTGAACCTGACTTATAATATTTATAAAAATAATATTCCTGTAATGTATAACCCGGCTGATCTACTACAACTCTGCTCTCTACCTCTCTGCTATCAGATGCTATATATTCATTTCTAGACCAATCACTCCAGGCACCATACTCCCCCCAATAACCTTCCGTAGAAACCCATTCCCAACCTTCCATCGTAGGTGAAGAACTCTTCAAAGTTTCTTTATCACGATACCGATACTCCACTCTGGATTCAATTACTGTTGCACTTTCTGGTGGAAGTTCCGGACGCCATGCACTCCATTTTCTAACTACCTCCACTGCTTTCTTTTCGGAAAGTGGAATACTTGAAGCAAAGTCATTTACAATTACAACTTCGGCATACGCTGCATCACCCGTATATGGTACAAATATCTCAACATTCTTTTTCTCCTGCGATGCTTTTAAAGTAAACGCATTCGATTCTGTTGTATACAAAAGACGACCTTCTGTACTCATCAAAGAAACAATTGCTCGCCCTTTTGTCAATCCCTGATTATAATTTGTCACATCATAGAATACAGTATAACCTGTTCCATCACTGTCAAAATCACAACTTGTAACTGCTAACTGTATTGGCAAGCTGGCATTTTCATATACAAAAGTTGCTGTTATCGTTGTATTCTGTGTTACATATTTATAATCTTCACTATCCCAACCAACAAAAACATATCCGGGTTCATCAGCTTCTACATTCTCAGGAGGTGTCACACTTCCTTCATACTCAACACGTTGTTGGTCTAGTATAGTTCCCAGATTATCTACAAATTTAACCGTATATTTATTTCTGGCAAATTGCGCAGTAATCTCCACATCCTCAGTGACATTCAAAAAGCTCTTATCCCAACCTTGGAAAATCCATCCTGTTCTGGTTGGTACAGGAGGTGCAGATGCATTTCCTTTATATTTTACCGTTTCTTCTTTTAATACTTCTACCGAGCCATCTACTTTCTTTTCCACGAAAGTTACTTTTCTATCACCAAATGCTTTCAGATTCTTTGCTAAATAACCCGTATCACTCCATTCATAACCTTTTGCAATAATCGAAACCTTGTACTCACCTTCTTTTGGCAGCACAAAATTCGCCGATGTCATTTTCGTATCAACTATTTTTTCATAACTTCCATCTGTCGCTTCTAATGTAACCACATATCCGTCGGTCACATAATCCACCGCATTCCAAATGACAGTTACTACATCTTCGACCGCATATTCATACTTATCACAGCTTAAAACCGGTGTCTCCGGTGCCGGAGTTCCCGGCGTCTCAAATTCACCTGTGACCGTATATTTTTCTCCGCCTACATAAGCATAAATATCATAGTAGTACTGTGTGCCCGGAACTAATGTGATATTTAAATTTGTATTGGTCTTACTATCCGATGCATAGTACAACCATAGCTGGGAGTCATATTTGTTAAAATTCTCCACACATCTTGCCAGAACATTTTTATCATGGTCATATAATACCATTCCGGCCTGTGAAATCTTTGCTTTACTTGGATTTTTTAATACTGCTGTACGTGTAACACTGGTTTCACTTAAAGCATTATACTTTGTGTTTAATGCCAAGGTTGGTTTTTCTACTTTATTTTGGTTCGCTCTCGCAACAACAGTAAAATCACTGGCTTCAACCTTGGTCACTCCATCTGCATCTGTTACGATGAAACGGAATGTATAATCTCCCTCTGATAATGAGGCAAATTTCATTGCATTATCCAGTTCAGAATAAGCTCCAAAAGTGTAATTATAGCGGTCAATATTCGAGTTTGAATATGTAAAAACCGGTGTATCTCCCTGATATACGCCTGCTATCACAAGATAAATTTTATAATTGGATTTCACTGTTCCCGATATCGTAAAGGTACTTCCTTTGGTTAGATATCCGTCCGGTTTGGTGATATCAATCGTTAATTTTTTTGCAGGTTCGTCCTTAATAGACGTTATTTCCATACCTGTTGTACGGTAAACAATTTGATTTATCTTACCTCCCCTGTTTTCCCACACATTTAACGGAATCTTTGAACCCGTATCATATTTGTTTTCCCACTCTGTAGGATAACCATATCCTTTTTCATATAATTTTTCATATTTTTGTGATTCCATCACCAAAAATTCATTTGATTCCGGAGTTCCGTTTCCATTCTTATCTTCAAATCCTACTGCAACAGCATAATGTCCCGGTCTATGAACAATAACCGGCAAATTTGTATCAACCATTTTTTGATATAATTGTTGATAATCCGGAGAACTCATAGATACAGATTTATATCCAAGTAAAGTCCAATTTGCTTCTTTACTATTTTTATTTTTACTCTTAACTTCGTAATACAAATTTTTCTGGTCTTCACTTGTTAAACCTACATTTGCCACATAGCCCTCTACTGAAGCAATCGACGCAATTGAACACCCCGCTGACTCATGCATATATACTCTGTTAGTCTTAGCACGTTCTGCAAAATCTAATTTCTTCAGTTTTGTACTTGCTACCGTTTCACATTCTTCTGAAACTTCTTCTGTTGCTACTTCCATCTCATCTACCGGCAATTCTTCCGTAGACACTTCCGTCTCATCTACCGGTAATTCTTCCGTAGCTACTTCCGTCTCATCTACCGGCAATTCTTCCGTAGCTACTTCTGTTTCATTCTCTGTCTCTTCAACTACCACTTCTTCTGAAAGCATTTCAGTTGCCACTGCTTCGCATTCTTCCTTCTCGCTCTCCGAAACAAGTTCTGTTTCTGAGTCTGTTTTTTCTGTTTCGCCGCTTTCCTCTACAACAATTTCCTCTGTCTCTAAAGAAAGCTGTTCTGAAACAATCGGTTCCATTCCTGACGCATAGATAGGTGTCGTAAAATCAGACACCAGCATCGTAACACATAGCAGGAATGCACATAATCGAAACCTTTTCTTCATGTTCCTTTTACTCCTCCTTAATATAATTTCAAGTTGTATAGATTATAGCACTAAACTGTATTTTCTACAACTTTAACCTATATTTTTCTATTTAAAAATATATCCTTACAAACAAAAAAGCAGATAGCTTCCGTCCATATCAACATGAATGAAAACTATCTGCTTTTCTATTTTCCTTTGCCTATCCGCAATTATGCCTGTTCCGGCTTCTCAACTGCTGCGATTGCACCCTTCTGCATTGGGATACGGCAGTTTTTGTTGCTACCAAACTCGATGATTACTGTATCTTCAGTAATATCAATAACTGTTCCGTAGAAACCGCTTGTTGTTAAAACAGTATCACCTGTTGCAAGTTCTGCAAGCATTGCTCTTTTTCTTTTTTCTTCCTTCTGCTGTGGTCTGATTGTCATAAAGTACATAATTGCCATTAATGCAACCAACCATACAAGTGTAAATGTGCCGCTTGCTGCTGCAGCTCCTGTTGCTAAAATAGATAACATATTTATCCATCCTCCTAAATAATCTTAGTATCTTAAGTAACTTTTTCTGCTACCTTTTTACACACTTCTATTATTGTACACAAAAACTCGCTATTCGGCAAGTAAATCCTTGAGATTTCACGGTTTTTTTATACTTTTTTGTTATTTATTGCCTGCTTCTTTTTCACGATTAATCTGTCCCATGTTATAAAGTTTCTCTTCCTTGTAGGATTTAAAATTGCCCGCGTCTAACGCATCACGAATTTCCTCCATCATCGTGTTATAAAAATACAGGTTATGGAGTACACAAAGTCTCATACCAAGCATTTCTTTTGCTTTTAACAAATGACGGATATAAGCTCTTGAATATCTCTGACATGCAGGACAACCGCAGCCCTCTTCGATTGGGCGCATATCCTTTTCATATTTCTGGTTGAACAGATTGATTTTACCCTGATTTGTATAAACATGTCCGTGACGACCGTTACGGGATGGATATACGCAGTCAAAAAAGTCAATACCACGCTCTACACCTTCTAAAATATTTGCAGGTGTACCTACACCCATTAAATAAGTCGGTTTATTTTTCGGTAAATATGGAACTACTTCGTCCAAAACATGATACATTTCTTCATGAGACTCACCTACTGCAAGACCGCCAACTGCATAACCGTCCAATTCCATCTCGGAAATTCGCTTCGCATGGTCGATACGAATATCCGGCATAATCGCACCCTGATTGATACCGAATAACATCTGATTTTTATTCACGGTATCTTCTAAAGAATTCAAGCGTGCCATCTCTTTTTTACAACGCTCTAACCAGCGGGTCGTTCTCGCTACGGAATTCTCTACATAAGAACGTTCTGCCAATGCCGGTGGGCACTCGTCAAATGCCATGGCAATTGTAGAACCTAAATTAGACTGAATCTGCATACTTTCTTCCGGTCCCATGAAAATCTTGGCACCGTCAATGTGCGAATTAAAATACACACCTTCTTCTTTGATTTTACGAAGTCCTGACAATGAGAACACCTGAAATCCGCCAGAGTCTGTTAAAATCGGCTTGTTCCATGACATGAACTTATGGAGACCACCCACTTCTTTGATTAATTTATCACCGGTACGCACATGTAAATGATAGGTATTGGATAACTCCACCTGACATTTAATCTGCTCTAAATCTTCTGTCGATACCGCACCTTTAATCGCTGCCACTGTACCCACGTTCATGAATACCGGTGTCTGAATATCGCCGTGAACCGTATGGAACACCGCACGTTTTGCTCTTCCTTCTTCTTTTAATAATTCGTACATAATTTTCCTTTCTTCTATAAAACTTCTACTTATTACTTGTCATTTCCATATAATAAAATACCTTCCGGCTATCCATTTAACACTCATATGGTAACTATTTATATCAATTCTGGCACAAGTCCTCTAGGAGTTCAAAATAATTCTCAAAGGTTTTGCGGCAACACATTGGATTATCAATCACAATACCATCTACCATAAGCCCAATCAGTGAAAATGCCATTGCCATACGATGATCTTCGTAAGTCTCCACTACACCAGCCCAAGGCATTCCCGGATAGATTGTAATCGCACTTTCCTCCTCTTCACATCTCACACCTAGTTTTGCAAGCTCCGTTGCAATTCCATGAAGTCGGTCCGATTCCTGTAAACGGATATGACCGATTCCTTCTATCCGCACTTTTTCTTTACAAAATGGTGCAAGTACCGCCAAAGTCATCGTCTGGTCTGAAAAATCATTCATATTGATATGAATTCCTTGTAACTTTCCATTTCTCGGTCCAATTACCGCAATTCCTTCCGGTTCTTCTTCTATGTTGCAGCCGAGCTGTTTTAGTACTTCTAAGAACTTTAAATCGCCTTGTGTATTGTCCCTATAAACATTATAAACCAGTGCTTTGCCACCCGTCATAGCTGCTGCCGCATAAAAATAACATGCCGCTGACATATCCGGTTCTACCGTATACTGTTCCTTATAATATTTTGCGTTAGGCGGCACCAGATAATTCTCCCCATCAAAAGAAACAGTAACTCCAAATGCTTCCATCATGTGACGAGTAATGCGGATATAAGAACCATCTTTTTTCTCACTCGTAATATGAATCTGCAATCCCTGTTTAAACATCGGTGCAATCAATAACATAGCACTTAAAAACTGTGTACTCTTGCTGATGTCCAACTCCATATACTTGGGCAACAGTGTGTTTTTACTGCACTCGACTTCTGTAGCTACACTGTCACTTATCATTCGCCCGCCGACTTTCATACAGCCGATAATCCGCACCGGAAGATAATATTCCTGCTCTAAATATTCAATCTGCGCCCCTAACTGCTCTAGCAATTCAAAAAGCGGACGCATCGGACGTTTTTTCATCTGCTCTGACGCATTGATTACATAAGTCCCTTCGGAACATCCCAACATAGCAGTCAGAAAACGTGCTGCTGTTCCAGCACTTCCCACATAAATCTCTGCTTCCTGCTTTGGTATTTTTCCACCGCAGCCTTCTAAAACCACCTGTTTTTTTTCTTCATCTATTTGTAAATCAAATCCAAGCGACTGCAAAGACCCCAAAAACACTCTGGAATCATCTGAAAATAAAACTCCGTCTACTGTGATTCGCCCTTGCTGTAACGCTGCCAGTAAAAGCACACGGTTTGTCATACTTTTTGACCCCGGCACTCTTACTTTCCAGTCAATCGGATTATCTACTTTTCTCACACGATACTGTTCACTCATTCTATATCACCATTTCTTCATTTAAAAATGATATCCGGCGAGACCTCGTAATATCTGTTTCGTTGTTCCGCCATACACACATTTATTTACTTTATCATATTTTAGTTGTCATGCAAAGTCAAATCTTTTATAATCATCTATAACAGTTCAAAATATACATTTAAGTGAGGAAACTATTATGGCTGGCTCTACCTTTGGAACCATTTTTAAAATTACAACCTGGGGGGAATCTCATGGCACGGCTCTAGGCGTAGTAATCGACGGCTGCCCGGCCGGATTATATTTATGTGAAGAAGACATTCAGAAATTCTTAGATCGCAGAAAACCTGGGCAGTCCCAATTTTCTACTCCGCGAAAAGAAAGTGATTGTGTCCAGATTTTATCCGGTGTTTTCGAAGGAAAAACTACAGGTACTCCCATTTCTTTGGTGGTATATAATGAAAACCAGCGTTCTAAGGATTACAGTGAAATCGCATCCTACTATCGTCCGGGACATGCTGATTATACCTTTGACATGAAGTATGGTTTCCGAGACTATCGTGGTGGCGGACGCTCATCCGGTAGAGAAACTATCGGTCGTGTTGCTGCCGGAGCGGTCGCAGTAAAGATTTTAAATCAATTGGGCATTACACTCACTACCTATACCAAATCCATCGGACCAATCGTATGCGATGAACGTTGCTTTGATCCTATTCAAATTAACCAGAATGCTTTGTATATGCCTGACGCAGAGGCTGCCGCTAACGCATCTGCCTACTTAGAAGCCTGCATAGCAGATCATGACTCAGCAGGCGGCGTGGTAGAATGTATCATTTCCGGTATGCCGATTGGTATCGGTGATCCTGTTTTTGAAAAATTAGACGCCAACCTTGCAAAAGCAATTATGTCTATCGGTGCTGTAAAAGGATTTGAAATCGGGGATGGGTTTGAAGCTGCAAAAGCGACCGGTAAAACCAACAACGATGCATTCCGTATTGGTGAACATGGTCAAATTGAAAAAGCCACAAATCATGCCGGCGGCATTTTGGGTGGAATGAGTGATGGAAGTGATATTATTTTACGTGCTTCTATCAAACCAACTCCTTCTATCTCTGCTACCCAGCAGACAGTTAATAAATCAAACGAAGAAATCGACATCAGCATCCACGGCAGACATGACCCGATTATCGCGCCTCGTGCAGTCGTTGTCGTAGAAGCTATGGCAGCCCTTACCATCGTAGATGCACTTTTCATAAATATGAGTGCCAAAATGGACTCTGTGAGAGAATTTTATTTCTAATTAATGCCCATACAATCCAAAATACTGCCCATACAAAATGTCTCTTTTTGTATGGGCAGCATTTTTGTTTCACTATCTTTATTCGATTCTATAATACTGTTTCAAAAACTTATCAATACATTTTTCACATGCAGTTTGTATTTCTTCCTCTGAAAGAGAGGACACAATACTATCATCAAATACACAGTATTTCTCACGCAAACCAAAAATATTGCAAAAAGAGATATAACCACCATCTCTCCCTAGATACTGCATACTTTGCAGAACTTTAGGAACTGCATATTCACCATTTGCAATCTCTCTCGCCTCTAACAGTGTTTCCTCACTTTTTTTCCTTTTGTCATTCCAATAACGGTCTGCCTGTCTCCTTAAAGACGCATTTTCTGTTTCCAACTTTTCAACCTTCTGTTGCAAGAGATTCATTTCCCGCTGCAACTGTTCCATTTCTGTCAAAGAATTTATGATACGCTGTTTCTCTTCGTCTGTCGGAAGTACAACACCCATTGCAGTCATTTTCTCTTTCACCGCCTGCACTGTCTTTTCCAATCCATAAACTTCGATTCGCTTTACCGTCTGCAATTTTTTTCTTAATTCATTTTCGGTACTATCTGCAAGATCGCCTAAAGTTTCATAGCCTGCTCTTCTGATTGCACTAAAACACCGTACCGGAAACTCCTCCGGGACAATCTCCGTATCATGAAGTTCGTCCCACATTTCCTCAGATATATTCCGATTAAACTGAATATCTTTCATCTGTTTATCCTTTCCTAAACATCCGCTTATTTACACTAATCGCAGCCATTTCTGCACATATTTCTGCCGCCTGTGCCGCACTTTTCTCATCCGGCACATAAATAAATGCAACATCAGAAAGGCTTATTGCTTCTTCACTTAAGCATTGCACATTGATCTGTTCCGCTATGCTGTCACCTGTCTGCTCCATCTGTTTCCAATCAATCTTTGCAAAACCGGTTTCATAATCGTAAACCTCTATCTGTTTCTTTTGCAAGTCTTCTATTCGGATTTTACAACCTTTTTTCATCGCCAGTTCCCTTGAAATACACAAATATGCATAGACTTTATCCGGATTGTTTTTCTGCTCTTCGACTGCATCTGCTGTATAAGCATGAAAATAAAAGTTTACACATTTCTTACCCTCAAACTCTTTTCCCGGAAACAGACCATTCTCCCGAATATTAGCAAGGTCACTTAATTTTATCAGATGGTACAACAACTTCCTGTCACGTATATTTTTGACACCAATCTGCGATGCATGCTGCGCCTTTAACGCCTCTTCTTTTGAAGTATAGGAACGATACACCGCATTTTTATAACCGGACACTTGTGCACGGCACGCTTCCCATGTCGTATATATACCCGGAGTTCGTCCGTTAATTACTACATACCACTTCTTTGGTTGCTCTTTCTTTTCCGGTTCACTCTCTTGTATCGGCTCTAACTCCGTTTCCTGCTCACTTTCTTCTAATACAGAAATAAGATTCTCGCCCTGAATATAAGATTTGTCCATAAGCACTTCAACCACACGGTCAATCGTCTTTTTATTCTCCCGAATTAGCTTAATGGCACGCTCCAACTGCTGCTCTAAAATCTTATTTGCTTCTTCTAACAATTCTGCACCCTTTGATGTTTCCAAAACATGCTCTGGATCTATAGATACTAATCCCATATTGCCCATGCCGAAATAGCACAACATCCGCAATGCATATTTCGTCGCATAATCCAAATCTCCACTTGCCCCGGTGTTAATACCCTTTTCTCCATAATACACCATTTCTGCCGCACGTCCCGCCAGTGCCTGACAAATATAATTCAAAAAATCGTCCTTTGTCAGATTATGTGTGTCTTCTCCATCCCCATATGACACATATCCTCCAAAATGACCTCTGGATACAATCGTAATGAATTTCGGCTCTCTACCTGTCTTAAATCCAACAAATGCATGTCCCGCCTCATGTCTTGCCACACTCAGACGATATTCCTCATCATTCTCACATTTCTCGCCATAAAGCTGGTTTTCCATCGTTTCAATCAACAAATCATCTGTAATTCTCTTATTTTCGTCTATTGCACAATTCGTCAGATTCGAAATTGTACGTTTCATAAATGCCAAACTTCTTCCACCGGTACGTTCTACTACATAATCCACTGCACTTTCTGAGATTTTATCCTCATAATGCTTTTTCTTTAATAACATCTGCAGATATTGCTTACGCTCCTCGTGGCTTGGCAGACCTACATACACTGGATTATCAAATCTTCGCACAAATGCCGGGTCAATAATAACTTCTCCCGGGCGGGCCGCCTGGCGGTCAACCCCGTAATTTGTTGCAGCTACTACAAAAACAGGCTTAAATGGGTCTTTGTCACTGAATCCTTCCATTTCTGTCAAAAGCGTATTTACCATCAATTCTGTCAGATTATCGTAACCGGTACGCTCTTTTGCAATGACATCCACCTCGTCAATAAAGATAATCGCCGGTGCATTAATATAAGCAATCTTAAACAAATCCTTAATTTCGTCTACCGGATTCTGGGAATTACGGATATTTGCACCTGTAGTATTTAAAAAGAGTGCACCACATTCCCCGGCAAGTGCTTTTGCAAGACTGGTTTTTCCTGTTCCCGGAGGACCATAAAGCAGTACACCTTTTGGTATTTCTGCCCCCTCCATGATATATTTATCGATATTATTCATGTAATTAATAAAATGTCTAAAATTCCGTTTTGCCTGCTCCGCACCGATAATATCTGTAAAGCGCATAGTAGGACGTTCAAAGTCAAATACCTTCGTCTTCTTTGCTTTTCTACGCAATGCCGCATCATCTGAACCGACTGTCTTAAACCACATGTCGTACAATTCGATGATACCGGTCCCCTGTTCCACATGGTATCTGATTTTGTACCCCATGCGTTCCCCTTTTTGTTTTAACAGTTCCAGATTCTTTTGAATATTTAACTGATCCAATATCTTATTAATGGCTTTTGTACAAGATTCTTGATTCTCTCCCGGCACAAAAAATCCTCTTGCACCATTTGCCATAATCGCTTTTCTGTCTTCGGCACCATAAGTCTCCTGCCATGTCACATATACCGGTACCTGTGGTGCTTTCTCATGTATTGTTTCAAAACAATCCAAACCTACAGACTCCACACCTAAAGCATTTGACGCCACAATATTTTCCGAAGCTTTATAGGATAAATCAATAATTGCGGCATCTATTCTGTTGTCACGGAGAATCTGTACCATTTCATTCTCGTCAACTGCCTGTACGATATTATATTTTCCGGACACAGACTTAAATATATCGCTATCTGAAACTACTAAAACAATTCCTTCTTCTTTGTTTACAAAACGTGAATAAATTTCTTCATTTTCTTTGTCCAGATTTATTTCTATTGACAGCTTATCCAAATTTAGCTGCCCCTCTTTCTCCACGCGCTCTTTTACAAAGTCAACCACTGCTTTTTTCACAAAGTCTGCGCTTTGTCCGGATGCCACTCGTGCATCTATATTACTGCCTGCCTGGAATAAGAACAACTCCGGAAGCAACGCATCATAAGCAATCTTAAGCTGATAATTTTTCTCCATATCAACAGTAACCTCATTCATCTTACTCTCTACAATATCTGCCAGATAGTAAGACGGCAGATGATTAAACATCATAATACTGCCCGATGCAAATCGGGAACATAATTCCTTTGGAAAGGAACCGTCTTCCCGCAGTGTATCTAAAATCTCTGTCTCTGATAATGCTGATAAATCAGCGGTTTCATTATCCTCATACAATTCTTTTCCACTATTTGTCGTAAAAATTACAATTACATTTTCGAAATTTACTTCTTCATTGTAAAATTTATCTGTCAAACGCGCACCCTCTAACACCTGCAAAAATAACATCTTTGCTGCCACATGCGCTTTCTCTATTTCATCTACTAATAAGATACATGCCGGATGTTCAGACACAAACGACGTCAATCTACCGGGTCCCGCCTGTTTATAGCTTTTTTCAAAACCAACCAATCCCCAAACACTGTGTTCATCCGGATATTCACTCATATCCAGAACTTTCAGTGGCATATGTAACACTTCAGATGCTACCTTTGCAAGATACGTTTTACCGACACCCGGAGGACCTGCAAACAAGAAACTTGCCGCCGGTTTTCCTTTTCTGCTATTTCCTGCTAACTTAGAATTCACATAACCTTGTACAAACTTCTGAATTGCTACATCCTGACCAAATACTTTTTCTGCTAAAGTGTCATAAAGCATGGTAGATTGCTTTGCAATTTTTTCTATCTTCTCTTCTTCCCTGGTATCCGGCTTCATTCTTTTCTTTAACAGAACTTCCTTGCTAAAATTTAGATACGCCTGATTCAGTCCACTTGGATGAAAGTTCTTCGTATCCAGCAAAAGTGCATTCAACATATATAATGCGATTACCTCGTCTGCATATGTATCTCTTGCTTTCCAGTCACGTACAGTCCCAATCATTCTCTCATAATCATCTACTGCTGTACTGTCACATTCGAACTGTTCTATATACATTGGAATCATTGTCTTAATTTTGTACAAATCCATACGCACTGATTCCGCATCAAATTGCATCAGCAATCGTTTCTTTGCATATTCAATTTTCGAAAATTCATTCTCATCTAATTCCATTTCCTGCATGATGTCACTGTCTAACATCAGACAAAAACTTGCAAAACCATACAATAAATGAAATACGGTCATTTTATTTTTCTTAATGCTCTCTGCACGTTCTAAAACCATATCTAAAATCGTTTTCTTTGAAGCTGTCTTCTCATCCGCACTGGCATTATCAAACATATCTCTCACTACCCATGTATCACTTTCAAGTAAGGATGCTTTTTCAAATGTAACTTTCTTCATCTCAGCAGCACTGTAAATATAATTTGTGCTGATTTCGCGTGCCAAATCCTCATCCTCTACGATACCTCTGGCTAATTCCTTTACCAAAGTCACGTAAATAGCTTCTGCATCTAAGCTATCAAGCCATGCATGGTCAACATTTCTGCGAAACGCATCCATCATTCTGACTACATCCGCGTCAAAATAATTCGTCCAGTAAGTCTTTGCCTTTCCGTCCGGAAATACCTCACTTACTTCTCTTACCACAGGATCAACAGAACCTGGATTTGGAAATTTATCCGCTATAAAACCATCTGCATCATAAATAATTTCAACTTTCTTCAAATTATTCTTTGTGCAATATTCCAGCCCCATGCCTATTGCCTTATAGAGTGCATACTCCTGCTTATATGGTGCTGTCTGCACATCCTTTTTGGTAAAAACTTTTAGATTGTTCTTCCAAAGAAGAATGGCTGCATATCCCCATTCCTCTTCTCCAAGCAAGTCGTCCAGTGACGAACACGCCACAAACATCATTGCATCTGAGTTTGTTCTTATCCCCCGCGTATCCTGATAATAACTTTTTCTCATATAACTTCTCCTTTCGTGTCAAAATAACTAGTCAATTTTATTTTCTATCTGGCACAAATGCTATTTACAAACACAATATAACAGGCAAAATCCCCTATTCTCTTTCTGTTATATGGATGTTCGTCCACATCACCCAACACCTCACGCCATACAGCCACTTTCCCCTGCATTTTTAAATAACGTGCCAACTTGTTAAACTTTACAATCATACTGTCATGACAGGCACTGCGACTTGGGTCTTTATCCATCTTTTCTTCTCTCGACCATGTGCACCAGCCTGCGCGAAATGCGCTGTATTTATTGGCTGCCAACACTAATTCCTCGTACAATTCCAGTGCATCTTCGTCATTTCCAATTTCTTCTATCATTTCCTTATGAAGCTTTTCCATTTCTTCAATCGAAAGACTCTTTTCCATTGGTGTGTACTCTTCATATGTATAAAATTTCATAAAGTGTTTCTCCTTTTAAAAAATGCTGAAAAACGGCGGTCAAGTGTTTCTTTTCCACCTCCGACCGCCGTTTTATTCAATTATCCTTTTTGTATTTCGTTACGCTTTAAATACAGGTCGTAATGCTTCATTGCTTAATATAACCTCAAGATACTTTCTTGCAAGCGCTCTGCGTTCTTCAATCGTCTTTGCCCCTGCATCATTAAACGATAAGACTCCGTCCGGCAACAATGCACGTGAAAGATTGAAATTCTCAGATATACCAATTGGTTTTCCGACAATCTCTGCTTTTGCCATTGCATCTACAAGGTCATTATAAACCGCATGTAAATAACGAATACCACACACCGGATACTGTTCAACGTCTTTCTTGTTGCCTTTTCCGGCATGGCTATAAACATGTTCCCATTTAACATCTACACCCTGTGCTCTCATCTCTTCACCTAATTTTGCAAATGAATATGTCACGTTGGATTTTGCACTCTCACGACCACCTTCGTATACTTTTACTCCTGTATCACAGTCATAAAAAACAACTATTTTCTTTAACTGATTTTCACAACAAATTTCCAGCGCATGTCTTACCCCGTCGCACTCTCCGCCAATCTGATTTGATGCAGCAATATATCCGTGCTCCTTATCTTCCGGATTCCTACTATTATGTATATCCTCATATTCACGGAATAACTCTTTTGAACTACCATCAGCAGCATAACGAATAACTTTATACTTTTCCGGTTCTATATCCTTCAACAATGCACTTTCGTAAAATACTTCACCATTCTTAAAAAATATAATCAAACCATATGACCCGTCTTTGGTCTTTTCATCTAAGCTACCATCTGCATACACAATTGCATCTGCCTCTATTTCCCAACGCCCAATATTTTCTTTCACATACTTTTTCCACTGTCCGCTCCGCAAAGCCTCTGCCTCTTCTTTGCTGTGAAATCCATGTGCATATCTTTTTACACCTTTCAGCACTTTTTTTCCTTCACTATCAGCTGAATTATAATCCTCATATACCTTCGAAATTCCTTCTAATGTATAGTATTTTTTCACTTTCTATTCCTCCTTGAATATCTTGTCATAAATAATATCTGTTTCTTATTATACCGCAAACCCAATAATTTTTCTATCATAAAATAGCTCCTCTGGACGCTACACTTTCCGGTGCACCTACTGTATAAACTTCTATTCTGGTAACTTCTCTGATATGCTTACCAACAAACGGATAATTACTCTCTTTCCCTGCCAGTACGATTGCAGAAATATCATTTACTGAAATTCCGGCACTTTCTAATAATTCATTCAGTAATCGGTCATTATGCTTTAAAATGTTAGAAAAGCATGTCTCCAGTCTTTCGATCGGATAATCATCTGCGATACTCAGCCAGCATTGAAAGAGAACCTTTGCATTATCACTTCGTAAGAGTTGTCTTTTGATTCGCAAATAACTGCTTCTTACACGTTCCAACGCAGCTTTCGTCATTCCCCTGTCACACGCAATTCCAAGCGGTCTTAAATGTGTATTTAGCATATAATGTTCTACATCAGTCTTCACTGTTTCTTGTAAATCCAGATTATAGAGTTCTTCTCTGTCCTCCCCATAGATATACTCTAATAAATGATATTTACCATTTTCCTCTTTTTTTACTAATCCTAGAAACAGCCCTTCCTCTCTAAAATCGTATACTAACGCAATCTCATTTCCTTTCATCTTACTGACAGTTTCTTCTTTCTCATACGCCTTCATAATTGCTGTTACATAGTCTACATATTCTATTTCCTGCAACTCGTCTTGTTTCATGGCAAGAATTTTCTTTATCTCTTCAAAACTGTCCGAATCTTCCTGCCCAGCTTTTGCAACTGTTACATGTAATTTCTCTACTGTCACTTTATAGACAGATTCCACTGCAAAAATTATCTTTTTAATGATGGCAACAACGTCTTCATCACCTCCTGCCGTCTTAAAACCATATGATAAATTCAATGGTGTCTCTGCCAGACATTCTAACTGTGGTATTCTTCGAATGGTACCATCTGCCATTTGACATACTCCATATGCCTCGCAGCCTACCAAACAGATTCCCAAAGATACTCTTTCATTCTTTGCTCGTGTCTTACTCTTTTCTATCTTCTTTTCCCTGTTCCAAATTTCCTCATATTCTTTTGAATAATAGGTCTTTATATACGCTTTCTGATAAAATAACCTCTGATAGCTCTTTGGCATATGCTCATCATCCGGCACTCTTCCCATCCCAACAATATCTTCTCTGTCATTTCTTAATGTTTCGTACACTTTTAAGTCTTCCATGTCGATTCTTTCAATTTGGAAATTGTTCTGATAAATATCCTGAATCATATTCTCTGCGTGAAAAACGCAAAGTGCCTCTCGCACCATCTGTATATCCGGCATTACAAATACACTTTCAAAATCCGTCTCGACCAATAATGCCCGGTTAAAGCCATTTCCTATAAATATTCGGTCCGGCTCCCACATTTTAAAAGGAAACATCTTTCTGTTATCCTTAAATGCACTATAAAACAATGTAAATGAAGTTCCATTATGTCCGTCTTCCCTGCGATGGTACAGGCATTGATACCCTTTAGGTACCAGGGTCTTTAGATTTTCATAGTCAATTATAAATTTACCTTCTGTCACAGTTCCGGCATTCAGTAAATGTAAATCTAACATTTCATCTTCTGCACACAAAAATACCTGTTCCAACACTTCTTTCTGATTGATTTCAGCCTTTACATAAACCTCTGTTACCATTTGCACATTTCTCCGAAATTTTTCTTCTTTTCCTTCAAAATGCAATTTCAGGAAATCATTGGCTGATATAAGCCCCGCATCTTCTGCTACATCATATACCGTTCCCCCCAACTCGGTTACGGTGTTCACTAATTTGCAAATTCTCTCAGTCATTTTTTCTTTTGTCATACAAAATCACCTCGCTTATCATCTTTTAGTTAAATGGCAATTCATCATCATCTTCATCATACCAGCCCGGATATACTTCAATATCCGGCAGCACAGAATAATCCGGGTCATATCCCATAAAAGCCAGCATGGTACGAAGCATGGCTGCCTCACCGCCATTGGGAAATCGCATAGGCACATATTTTTCAATCACTGTGAACGCATGAATATCCAAATTAGCATTTAACATACGTGTGATAAAATCCTGTATGGATAGGAATTTTCCATTCCTGTCATACTCTTTATCAATCTTTTCTAACGTGTAAGATACGCACTTACGCGCATTTACAGGTGCATTTCTTAATATCTCTCTTTTCTTTTCTCTACTAAACTTCATAGTTCATACCACCTTCCATAGTTATATTTGGTTTACCTTCTAAATAAATTGCTTTTGAACCGCGTTCTAATAAATATGTAGCAGTCAACGGCTGCTCGATAATAGACGCTAAGGTTTTATTCGCCCGCTTGGATATATATTCCGCAGTAGCAATGTCCTGTCCACCGAGATAAATCATATGGTCACAGTTATTTAAAATCGTTGCCGCTTTCTGTTCCCCGTATTTGTCATACAATTGGGAGATACTTTGAATAATAATACTTACTGAAATCTCGCGTGAACGGATGACGGATATAATATTATCAAAATCCGGAATGATAGCACCGGCAGCAAAGTCATCTAAAATAAAGCGCACCGGTACCGGCAGACGATGCTCCTTATATTCTTTATCTGCACTGTTAATAAGACAATCCAGAGCCTGTGTATATAAAATGTTAGCAAGCATGTCCTTGCTTCGGTCTATATCACTTACCGTCATAAACAATGCCGTCTTTCTTTTTCCAAACTCGCTAAAAGAAATCTGCTTTGGATTCTTATAAATTGCCACATTCTCATTACTGATAAGCCCGTTTAACTTTTCTGCAAGAATCCCTAAGATAGAGCCATACATCTTCTCTGCACAGGCGCAGGCTTTAAACAGGTTATAGAGTTTTGCCGCAATAGAATCCGGTTTTCGCAGTTCCAACTCGTAAATCAAAGATGGAAATTTATAATTGTAAACTGCTTTACCATTAACCGCTTCGCATATTTCTTCCATAGACATTAAATACACTGCTTCTTTCTCTTTTGTATAAGAGCAGACCTTATCAAATTTCTGCAAATATGCATTTTGAACGGCTTCCCTGCATTGTCGGTCTGTCCTGCTTCCTTCTCCGGGTGAATATTGACCTAAATACACCGCCAGTTTTCTTAGCGTATCAAAGTTATGCAAATCCCGTGGAAGCGCCTCTAACGTATACGCGATTAAGCACGCTAAAAACATTTTGGTCGCATTATCCCAAAACGGTTCCTGCGAATTTTCAATCGGACAGACAGCATTTGCCAGTTTTTGAATATCATCTTCACGGTAAAGTCCGGTTTTCTTATTTTTGCGGATATAGCGGAATGGATTGTAACCATACTCACTTTCATCACTGGTGAAATCAAGGTTCATAACTTTATATCCCTTAGACCTTAAATCTGCTGCGAGTTCCCCATACAGCATACCTTTCGTATCACAAATAATCATACTTTCATTTGCCATTTTAATATTCGGAATCACATATCCTCTTGTCTTGCCACAGCCTGTAGCTCCGCAAATAAGGTCATTATTATTCAGTCGTGTTTCCCATGTATCGTTTGAAATACAGTATCCATTTGTTAAATATCTTTTTGTTTTCATTACTTTTATCCTCCTAAATGTGATAAATTATTTTATCTGCTAATCCGTATTCCACAGCATCTTCCCCATAGAAATACGTGTCGTGGGCAGTCTTTTCATAAATTTCTTCAATCGTGTGTCCGGTATGCTTTGCAAGGATTTCCGCAATTAACTTTCTTGTCCGCATCAAATCCTCGCTAATCGCCTGAAATTTCAGTGCGCTGCCACCGACGCCACCCGAAATAAGCGGGTCATGAATCATAACTGCTGCATGTGGAAGCATTTCTCTTTTGTTTCCACCGGCAAATAAAATGGCTGCCATACTAGCAGCCATTCCCACGCATACCGTACGAATTGGTGCTGATACAGCCTGCATGACATCATATAATGCCAATCCGCTGTTCACTTCACCCCCCGGACTGTTGATATACATTGTAATTTCAGCATTCGGGTCTTCCTTCTGCAAATACTGAAGCTGCATAATCAGCGAATAAACTGATTCTGCATTAATTTCCCCCATACACTGAATTTCACGATTGGAAAGCATATGGTCCACAATCCGGTACGTAGCATACCCCTGTGAAGTTTCTCTGATAATGTTTGGTGCATTAAATTCATTCATCATAATTATTTTCCTCGCTTTCTTTTTTCTTATCTTATAAACACAACTTAAAAAAAGAAAAAACGGCGAAAACTCAATGGTTTCCACCGTTTAAAAATTCAGTTTTATGCATTTTTGATACAATCTGTAAAAAGTTTAGGCCAAACATGGTAAAGCATTGACAGCGAAATTAGCTTGTTACTCTTTGCTGCGGCATAGTTCCTGTCTGCTGAAATTACCTGCAACATATATGCAATGTTCAATACATTTTTATCTGCCTTCATTTTGGCTGCAAATTTGTCTATCTTCTCTTTCTTATTTACATCCTCACACAAGAACGCTTCAAATAATTTATTACATTTTGCGTAATTAATTTGTTTCTTTTCGGCACTTTCCTTGCTTCGTTTTAAAAATTCTGTGCTTGCCTGTTTGATTGCTGTTCTTGAAAAAGCAGACACATCTGCCTGTCCGAGTATTTCGCTTACTGCTGTCCGGTTATTTACCAGCAGACATTCGTAAAACACCTCGCCTATTCCCTTTTTTTTCATTTTATCTGCTAAATCTTTTTCCAAAATAATATAGAGAATACGTTTCATTTCCTTTAATGTAATTTTATTTTTCTGCATCAGGTAATATGTATCATCTAATAATGTCGTTTTTAATGCTGCATTTTCCACCCAAGCCAATTCTTCTTTATTGACATTCAGTTTTCTCACCTGACTAATGCAATCATTCATCTTTCCTAAGACATTCTCTACTTTATTTCCGTCGCAGCCTTTATAATCACTTACTTCAAAAACATCCGCCAGGTCAATCGTCGGCATCTGCTGAAGTTCTTTTAACTTCTCCTCCTCTTTATATAAGTGACAGAGTTTTTTAGCCACATAATCCATCGGACAGTTAAGCCATAAACCTGCTTTTATTTTTTTAACCGCTTCTCCATGTCTGTCCTCATCTATAAAGCACATGAAAATCGGTCGGTTTTTACGCTGTCCGCCCTTTGCATATTTATCAAAAATTTCGCTTGCTACTTTTTGGGCATCAAACGAATAAGCATGTTTCGCCTTATCAATTTCTAACCCCATGAGTACGGATAGAATCAGAATATCGTCATAAAGCTCATCCCTGCATTCCGTAAATCTGCTTTTTTCTTCAAAACTATCCCAGTAAAAACTATTCAGCACCTGTGCATAATTACTTATCACACCTATTTTATTACCACGCAGAGAATGGTCAATCTCATACTGTTGTAAGAAATTATTCATCTTCGTCATTCCCTTACTGTCAGAGGATAGATATACATGAGGAATTGCAGTAATATGCGCGTCATCCTGAAGTTCCATCGCACGTTTTAAAACAATCTCGTCTTTTATGCAAAGCACCTCATCCGAGTCAAAGTCTGCACCATTTAAAGCTTCCATGACATCCCATTCCCATGGAGAAATAACGACAATATTACTGTATCCGTTCTTTCGCTGGAAAGAGAACCATTTTTCTATTTCCGGAACAATATGATTTGTGGCACACACCACATTGCTTGCACAGGAATGCGGATTTCTACACAGGGTAATCTGCGCTCCCTCTTCTAATCCTGCAATAAAAATCTCTCCTTTTTTTAAAACCGGATTCGAAAAAGCGGTCTCTCCCTCCACTGAATACTTAAGCAGCTCCCACGGCATACTACAGAGTGTGCAATAGTCTGCTTCGATATTTATCTTGCCTTCATATAGTTTCTGCTTAAATGCACGGATATCATTACTTCGTTTCATTTTATATAATCCGGTCTGCCTGAAAATCGGATTCTTTTTTGCCAAATCTATAATGAACTGTCCTGTATAAGAGTTTTCTCCTTCTTCCTCATCCTCACTTCTGTTTCCAATATATTTTTCGTATGCATCATAATCCGTTCTAAGTTCTATAAATCTTTCCACATCATCTGCCAACAGTTCATGAATATCTTCTTCTGAAAAATGCATGGAATTTAACATTTGATAGGTAAATTTCCGCTTTTCCCTATGCTCTTCCTCTGATTTAACAATTCCAAAAACACAACCGTTTTCATACACTTTCCGACGCCACAAATCATATGTTAAATTTTCCCGAAGCACATCATTGGAAATAATGTTCATAGCCGCTATCTGACTATCGTCAGGAAGCCTTCTGCGTGTATCTTTGCCATTCATACTACCTACAAACAAATAATCCCGAAACTTAAATAATTTAAAAGAACTCATGGTAACAATCATTTTAATGTCTTTTACACGGAATTTTTTCCCAAACCGGTCTTCTACCAAAGCATTTTCATAATCTGCTCCATAGTACTCTTTGTAATAGCCCTGTATATCCGTTCGAAATCCACAGGACTTAAAGAAAAAGTTACGAAGCAGCATCATTCCACTATCTGTTCCGTAAGTTTCAAAAATAGAATTGTCTATCAGACATTCCCCATCAAATATATTATTTTTGATGGTCTCTTCGCAACGTTCTAACGAAAATCTCCCCTCTTCCTCTTTTATCTTTGCAATCTGCGTTACAAACGGATGCTTCATATCATCTAAAAGTAAAATTTCATCCGGCTCGATCTTTACCGTTCCTTTTATATTACTATTCACTAATGCTTCATATGCTTTCACTTCCACATATGACAAATTTACATCCAGTTCTTTGGGTGCACATCCAAGCCACGTCCAGTCCATCATCTCGTGATAGAAATCTTCCCTGATAAAAATATGTTTTCCTTTTTTTGCGGCATTACCGGAACGTTTGTATTCAACGTATTTATGGTATTCACCTTCTCCTATCAATTGATAAATACCCTTCCGGTATAAATATCCGGCTTCTATCTCGAAGTCGTTATCTTTTGATACTGACTTCTTACTTTTACCATCCATATTTACGACGATAAAAATATCTGTATACTCTACGCCGTTTCTTTGTATGATGTATTTTTCTTTATTCCCCTTTTTACTGCGGTTTTCGCATAATTTCCGAAAATACAACAAGTCCAAGGATGGTTTTAAAATACTCGTATATTTAAATTCTTCCCAAAAACCTAGCACGACCATTCTCTGGTGTTCCATATCGACATAATCCATCCACCTGAGATCTTTTTCATTGATTTCTCTAACCCTTATACTTTTCTCGTTAATTTTCATAAAATTCCACACTTCCATTTTCATATATATCTATCAATTCCAAAAGGGTATTGAACTATGATAAAAAATTCCTTATCCATCCTTTTTACCATAGCTCAATACCCTTTTCTAAAATCACTAAATAAATTACCTATTATGGCAATGCCACAATCTCAATACAGTTCGGTTTATCTACTTTAATCGGTTTGCCTTTCCACAAAGCATATCCGCCTTCATGGTGAGCCTCATAAAACATAATCTGATTCGAATTATTGTTCAAAGTCATAAAATGCTTTTCATCCGGCAAAACAGCCAATACTTTCGGAAAATCACTATTCACTCGCGTATTAAACGAAGTAGTCAACATACCGGTTGTCTGGTCAATTGCAAAACAAGCTACTGCATTGATACCTGCCATACTGCAATACAGATAATTACCATCTTCAGATACTTCCATACCGGAAGCTGCACTAACAGACTTCGCGTCTGCAGATGCTTTCGTAGAAATAGACTGAATCATCTCAAAAACAGGCTCTCCATCTTTTATCGCATATTTGTATACTTCTACTATATTTGCTAATTCATATAAAATATAGGCATAGTTACCATCTTTTGAAAAACGCATCATTCTAGGTGCAGATTCCATCTGTCCACGAATGATATGTACCAGCTTCAATTTTCCTTTTTCATAATCCACACGGTAAACCTTCACATGGTCTAAACCATTGTCTACTGCACAAAGAAACATCTGATCCGGAGTCAGTTTTACACAATCCACATGCGGAATATGATTACGCTGGTCAATACTTACCCCCATACCTTTATGGAAGATACCATCTGCAATACCACCAAGGCTTCCATCTTCATTAATATGGAGCATACTCACTCTGCCATCGTAGTGTCCGCCAACAAACAAATATCTATTGGTATCGTCTACTTCTACATAGCAGCCTCTCATGCCGCCAATTCCTGCACGGTTAATCGACTCTAAATCACCATCCGGCAAAATGCGAAACGATTCTACACCTTCATCTGCAATCGAGTACAAAAACTTTTTATCTTTTGAAACCGTCAAATCTGATGGATTATTAATCGGAACTACCTTTCGTTCTGTCATATATGGCCTCTCCACATCTACGTCATAAATATGAATGCCAACACTATTCTCATGCGTATAAGTTCCCACATATGCTACATATTTTTCCTGTGCCATGGCTGCTCCTTCCGAAATTCTTCGTTCGTATTACTAATCTTCTTTTCTTCTTAAAATATCATATTTTTCCAAAGGCTGACCTAAATCAATATAGAGAATCTGCTGTGGATGCGGAGCGGATTCCATCTCTGCTCCTTTTTCATCCCGAATGGCTTTCACTGTAACTAAAATATTCTCACCATTTGGCTTCATTACTTCAATCTCTTCCCCAACAGAGAACTTATTACGCTGCTCAATCTGATAAAGCCCTTCTTCGTTCTGCTCTCCTACAATTCCTAAATACGTATACTCTCTTAAATACGTATTGCTGTCATAAATCTGCGCTTCTTCTGAAGGTTTTCCATAGAAAAAGCCGGTTGTAAACTGTCTGTACGTACAATTTGAAATCTGGTCTAAATACCAAGGCATATTTTCCTGATATTTCTCCGGTGATTCAAAAAAGTCATCAATTGCTTTACGGTAAGTACGTGCAACCGTAGCGACATACAACGCCGTCTTCATGCGGCCTTCAATTTTAAAACTGTCAATTCCGGCATCTACCATATCCGGAATATGCTCAATCATGCACAAATCCTTTGAATTGAAGATATAAGTACCGCGGTCATTCTCATAAACCGGGAAATACTCACCCGGACGTTTTTCCTCTACCACCGCATATTTCCATCTGCATGGATGTGTGCATGCTCCCTGATTCGCATCTCTTCCTACGAAATAATTCGAAAGCAGACATCTTCCGGAATATGAAATACACATTGCCCCATGAATGAATGTCTCAATCTCTAATTCCTCCGGAATATTTGCTCTGATTTCTTTAATCTCTGCTAAAGAAAGTTCTCTGGCAGTTACAACACGCTGTGCACCAAGCTGATGCCAGAACAGATACGTTCCATAATTCGTGTTGTTTGCCTGTGTACTGATATGTCTCTCAATCTCCGGACACACTTCCTTTGCAATCATAAAAATCGCCGGGTCCGCAATGATTAACGCATCCGGTTTCAATACTTTTAATTCTTCAAAATAAGCACGAACGCCATCTAAATCGCTGTTATGTGCTAAAATATTGGCTGTTACATAAACTTTCACACCATGAGCATGGGCAAACTCAATCCCCTCTTTCATCTCATCCATCGTGAAATTCTTCGCTTTAGCACGCAACCCGAACGCTTCTCCGCCAATGTATACTGCATCCGCGCCAAATACTACTGCTATTTTTAAAACTTCCAGACTACTGGCTGGAATCATCAATTCAGGTTTCTTCATTTAAAATTCCTTTCCCATTCAGAAGAACACTTCGTGTTCTTTTACATGAAATATAAAACTTTAGATGTTCTTTTCATGTTTTACACTGACCGTAATTCCATCCCCAATTGGCAAAATAGAAGTCACCAATTCTTCGTGATGCGTCAGTTGATACAAATAATCTCTCATTCTCTTATGGATAGTACGGTTTCTTCGGGTCACCACATAACGTGACTCAATAATATCTCCGTCCTGCAACACATTATCCGATACTAAAATACCATCCTTTTTCAGAAGGCGTAATACCTCCGGCATGAAATGCACATACTGTCCCTTAGCTGCATCCATAAAAATAAAATCAAATGGCTCATCTAACGTCTTTAGTACCTCTGCCGCATCACCTTCTAACAAAGTAATCTGCTGGTCTTTTCCTACCCGTTTAAAATTCTCTCTGGCAATTGGAATACGCTTTTCATAATTCTCAATCGTAGTAATCTGGCAATCGATAGGATTATACTCTGCCATCAATATAGCAGAAAAACCAATTGCCGTTCCTACTTCTAAAATACGTACCGGTTTCTTAATGGCAAGCAGCATTTTTAAGAAAGTCTGCATCTCCTTACGAATAATCGGCACATATGTCTCAATTGCTTCTTTTTCTATCTGGTCTAATTCTTCTGTATTGCCCGTATCAAAAGAATTAATAAATGTCACCAGTCGTTCATCTACAATCACTATTCATTCTCCACTTCTAATTCTTCTACCGGTGTTGACATGACATCCATCATCTCTTTTGCCGTCATAGAAGTATTCAATGTGTAGGTTCCCGATAAAATCTTATCCTTATATGCTGACAAATAATACTGTGCCACATACAATTTTGAATCTCTGATTAATCCTTTTTCTTCTAACTGTTTTCCAATATCAAACGCAGAATCCCCTTCATTAATCTGAACTGCCATATCATTACCCGGGTATTTTTCTACCGGTGCCTCCGTAAAAATACGATACCCAAAATCATAACAGTAAGTAGTCGCTTTAAACACACCGATAAACACCACTAACACGATTAATATTGAAAAACTGATACTCACAAAACGAAACACAACTTTATTGGTATTCTTTTTGTTCTTTGTACTTTTTGTACTCATTCACTCTTATCCTCTTAACTTCGTTCCTGTAAAAATACGCTAAAAATTTTCTAAACTTCCATAATGATTGGCATAATCATCGGACGACGTTTGGTTTCTTTCCATACGAAATCTCCGAGAGCTTCTTTTACCTCTGCTTTGATTTTGCTCCAATCTGTAATTCCGTTATCCATACAGTACTGCATCGTATCATCTAAAACTTGTTTTGCTTCATCCATAAGGCTTTCTGAATTCCTTACATAAACGAAACCTCTCGATACGATATCCGGTCCTGCAAGCACCTGACCGCTTCCTGCTTCTAATGTCATAACAACGATAATGATACCATCCTCTGCCAAATGCTGTCTGTCTCGTAATACAATATTCCCTACATCACCAACACCCAGACCATCGACCATAATTGCTCCGGTATGCACTCTGCCAGTAACTGCTGCTTCCTCATCATCTAACTCTAGCACATCGCCGGATGACAAAATAAAAATATTTTCTTTCTCAATACCAAGGCTTTCTGCAATACGCGCCTGTGCCATCAAATGACGGTATTCACCATGCACCGGAATCGCATACTTCGGATGTAACAAAGAATAGATTAATTTAATCTCTTCCTGACAAGCATGTCCTGATACATGCACATCCTGGAAAATAACATGTGCACCCTTTCTGGCAAGTTCGTTAATCACATTAGAAACTGCCTTTTCATTACCCGGAATCGGATTCGAACTAAATACAATGGTATCACCCGGTTTAATACTAATCTTACGATGCACGCCATTTGCCATACGTGACAATGCTGCCATCGACTCACCCTGACTTCCGGTAGTGATAATCACCTGCTGTTCATCCGGATAATTCTTAATCGCCTCAATATCAATTAACGTATTTTCCGGAATACTGATATATCCTAATTCACTGGCAATACCAATGATATTTACCATACTGCGACCTTCTACCACTACTTTACGACCATTTTTATATGCAGCATTAATAATCTGCTGTACACGATCTACATTCGATGCAAAGGTTGCAACAATAATTCTTGATGTGGCATGGTCTTCAAAAATCTGATTAATACTCTTACCAACAGTTTTTTCCGACATGGTAAAGCCCGGTCTTTCTGCATTCGTGCTATCACACATTACCGCTAATACACCTTTTTTACCGATTTCACCAAAACGCTGTAAATCAATCGCATCACCAAAAACCGGTGTATAATCTACTTTAAAGTCACCGGTATGCACCACGATACCTGCCGGTGAATAAATAGCAAGTGCTGCTGCATCCTGAATACTATGATTTGTCTTAATAAATTCTACTCTAAAACAGCCTAAATTAATATGCTGTCCGTATTTTACTACCTTACGCTTCACAGTTGTGAGCATATTGTGCTCTTTTAACTTATTATCGATAATGCCAATCGTCAGCTTCGTTGCATAAATCGGCACGTTAATGTCCTTTAATACATAAGGAATCGCTCCAATATGATCCTCATGTCCATGTGTAATAAAAAATCCTTTTACCCGGTCAATATTATCCTTTAAATAGCTTACATCCGGGATTACCAAATCAATTCCGTACATATCATCTTCCGGAAATGATAAACCGCAATCCACGACAATAATACTGTCTTCATATTCGAAGGCAGTAATGTTCATTCCAATCTGCTCTAAACCACCCAGTGGGATGATTTTAAGCTTTGAAGTTGTTGCTTTTCCGCTCAAATTTTTACCTCCAAATTAATACTTAATGTCCGCGTCGTCGATTAATTCTGCAAATACCTTACCAAGGGCTGTAAGTCTCTCATCGTCTTCTACCATGCCGTACACGATGTCATCCTTATCATTTGCCAATTCCTCTAAAATATATGCATCACTATCGCCGTCTTCTTCCTCTGTCACTAAAAGATATTTTTTTCCGTTAATCTGTGTCTCTTCCACAACGAAAAATTCAATATTTTCTTTTGTCTCCGGATCTACAAATACTACTTTCTCCATACTTCTTCCTTCCGACATTCGTTCGTAAATAAACTGTCTTATTTTTCTTCTGGATGAAGGCTTAAGTAGTCTAAATATCCCTGTAAAATAAAGACTGCCGCAATTTCATCCACAAACTTTTTACGTTCTTCTCTGCGTATCCCGCTTTCCATCATATAATTATCCGCAGATACCGTAGTTAATCGCTCGTCCCATAAAATGACAGAAAGCCCAGTTCGTCTCTCTAACATTTCTTTGAACTCTTTTGTTTTCTCGCATCGTTCGCCTTCCGTATTATTCATATTCTTAGGATACCCCAAAACAATACGATCTACTTCATATTCGCGAATAATTTCTTCGATACGTGCAAGTGTCTGACGTAACTTATTTGGAGACTGTCTTCTGACAATCTCAACTCCCTGCGCAGTGAATAACAGTGGATCGCTCACTGCTACACCCACTGTCTTCGAGCCAAAATCTAACCCTAAAATTCTCATTCTGCTGCCCTCTTATAAACCGTTATTACGAATGTATTCTTTTAATACTTCTTCTACCAGTTCATCACGTTCGACCTTCATAATAAGACTTCTGGCATTGTTATGACTTGTAATATAAGTCGGATCTCCAGACATAATATACCCTACAATCTGATTCACCGGATTATATCCTTTTTCCACCAAAGCCTGATGTACAATTTTGATTACATCACCAACTGCTAATTCTGGTGCTTTTTCAACTTTAAAAAACTGTGTGTTGTTAATGTTCTGCATAGTTTCCTCTTTATCTGCGCCTATTTTTGTAACTGTCGTAACTATTTTGCACACCATATGCAAATTCGCCTTAGCTTTGAATAGTTACATATAGTTTATTTTAATATAGTTCGTCCTAAAATTCAACCCTTAACAAACTACTAACAGATAGACATCATCCGTCAGGTACTTTTCTATTTTTCCTGTAACAAACTGATTAGTCATATCCTTATTCGTTTTTACAGCTACTTTTACATACTCTTTTGTATATCCTACAAAATACTGCTCACCTTCAAAGAGCCATTCTTCTTCCATAAGAGCCGTCACTTCACGATTCACATAGTATTTACGGAATTCATCGGACATCTTTTTCTCCAAATCTAAAAGCACATTACTCCGCTCTTTTTTCACCGGTTCCGGCACCTGTTCTTTCATAACCGCAGCCTTTGTACCTTCTCTTTTCGAATACTGGAAAATATGCATCTCATAAAAATGAATATCCTCTAAATACTGTCTTGTAACCGCAAATTCTTCTTCTGTTTCTCCCGGAAAACCTACAATGACATCCGTAGTAATCGCCGGATGTTCGAAATACTTTCGTAAAATATCACATCCCGCTTTGTACTCTGTGGTATCATACCGGCGGTTCATCCTGACAAGTGTTGCATCACAACCGCTCTGCAATGACAAATGGAAGTGTGGACAGATTTTTTCCATCTTAGACAATTTTTCTGCAAACTCCTCTGTCACAATACGTGGTTCTAAACTTCCCAAACGGATACGTTCAATTCCTTCCACCTGATGCACTTCCTCAATCAAATGCAACAGACTATCCTCCGTATCCACGCCATAGGAACTTAAATGAATACCGGTCAGCACCACTTCCTTAAAACCATTTGCAGCTAATTTCGTTACTTCCTGTATCACGTCCTCTAACTTTCTACTGCGTACTCTTCCTCTTGCAAACGGAATGATACAATAACTACAGAACTGATTACAGCCATCCTGCACTTTAATAAATGCTCTGGTATGTTCTGCTGTATGGTCTAAAAACATTTCCTCGTAATCCTGTTTTTCATGATTAATATCTACCACACGACTGCATTTTTTCTGCGTCTTCTCGTATTCTTCTAAAAGATTTACCAGTTCAGACTTTTTATTATTCCCAATTACAATATTGATGCTCTCATCCACAAGTGCCTGTGCTTCTTTTGTCTGTACATAACAGCCCGCACCCACAATAACCGCATCCGGATTCTGCTTTTTCGCCTTGTGCAACATCTGTCTGGATTTCCTATCCGCCATATTAGTTACAGAGCAGGTATTGATTACATATACATCCGCATACTCCGAAAAAGAGACGATTTCATAGCCTGCTTCCTCTAACATCTGCTGCATAACTTCTGTCTCATACGCATTTACTTTACAACCCAAATTATGCAGTGCTGCTTTTTTTCTATTACTCATTTATTACTTCCCTTTCTAGTCTTAAAGTCCCAATTCTCCTAAGATTTTCGGAATTTTCGCTGAAATATTTCGGAATTTTTCACAAAACTTTGTTTTTCTTTTTGTTGACTTTTCCAAAAAAAAACATTACTATTAGTTTGAGGCGAAAAGTGATTAAGGAGGTCAAGTACATGAAGACAGTTCAGATTTCATTAAACTCAATTGACAAAGTAAAATCTTTCGTTAATGCAATTACTCAGTTTGATTTTGATTTTGATTTAATTTCCGGCAGATATGTTATCGATGCGAAATCGATTATGGGTATCTTCAGTTTAGATTTATCAAAACCTATCGATTTAGCGATTCATGCCGAAAACGATATTGATGAAATTCTTGAAGTATTGAAACCATATTTAGTATAGTTTCACTTCTCTATTTCAAAAGAATTTTACGCCACAGATTTCTCTGTGGCGTTTTTTATGCGCAGCTCGCAGTTTGGAATATAGTTCTTCGAACTCTGCTCGTGCGCATCGAGTTCACTCTCGTGAACTCGATTTCTATTCCTTCTTTTATCCCTCTACACGAATCACTTCAACAGAATCAATTGCTTCCTGCATCAACTGGTCAATTTTTTCTGCCAGTTTTTTCTCATCGTTATGAATGACATTCAAGTTCGGTTTCGTTACCGGATGTTTTGCTACGAAAATCGTACAACAATCTTCGAATGGCAAAATCGATGTCTCATAGGCATCAATTTTTTCTGAAATAGTTACGATTTCCTGCTTATCAAAACCGATTAACGGACGGTAAACTGGAAGTGTACATACCTCATTCGTCGCTGCAAGAGACTGCATAGTCTGGCTCGCTACCTGACCGATACTCTCACCTGTAATCAAACCTAAACAATGGTTTTCTTTCGCAAAATGCTCAGCCAGCTTCATCATGTAACGACGCATGATAATAGTAAGTTCTTCATGCGGACACTTCTCGTAAATATATAACTGAATATCTGTAAAGTTTACTACATGTAAGTTGATTGGACCGGAATATCTCGCCACAATTTTTGCCAAATCAACTACTTTTTGTTTTGCACGTTCTGAAGTATATGGTGGTGCATGGAAATAAGTCGCATCCAGTGCTACACCACGTTTTGCAATCATCCAGCCTGCTACCGGACTATCGATACCGCCAGAAAGCAATAACATTGCTTTGCCATTGGTTCCAACCGGCATACCGCCCGGTCCCGGAATAACAGTAGAATATACATTAATCTTATTACGGATTTCGATGTTAATCATCACGTCCGGTTTATGCACATCTACACTCGTTTCCGGATATGCTTCTAAAATACGTCCACCCATTTCAGAATTGATTACCATGGATTCCATTGGATAATTTTTACGTGCACGACGCGCATTTACTTTAAATGTAAAATTCTTGTTCGGATATACCTTATCAATATAAGCGATTACATCCTCTGCAAGTTTATCAAAACCTTCATCCTCTAATAAAACAACCGGACATACACCTACGATACCAAACACTTTTGTAAGTGCATCTACTGTCTCATCAAAATCATAATCACTTAAGGTGTCTACATAAATTCTTCCCTGCTCTTTACGAACATGAAATTCTCCGTCTACTTTTTTAAGTGCACCGTTAATCTGGCTAACCAATGCATCTTCAAACAAATATCTGTTTTTTCCTTTAATTGCGATTTCCGCATATTTAATTAAAAATGACTTGTACATTTTCTTCCTCTCATTCTATATCGTGCTCTGAATAGTTATACCCTGCTTATTTACGTGTGTACTTCTGTAACATTGGAATTACTTCCCTCATTACATTCAATGCATAATCGATTTCCTCTTCTGTGGTGTCACCACAGAAACTGAAACGAATCGTAGAATCCAATAAATTTTTCTTAAGTCCAATCGCTGTGAGCGTACTGCTTACTGCCGGTTTATTCGATGCACAGGCACTTCCTGCTGATACATAAATTCCTCTGTCCTCTAAAGTATGAAGCATAACTTCGCTTCTGACACCTTCAATGCTCACACTAACGATGTGTGGTGCCGAATCTCTGCCTGTCTTACCATTCACCGTTACGCCATCCATGCCCTGCAAGCCTCCAATAAAGCGCTTCTTCAAAGTATATAAATGTTCTATCTTAGTCTCAAAATCTTCGTATACTTCTACTGCAGCTTCTGCTAATGCAGCTACTCCCGGAACATTTTCCGTACCGGAACGCATGCCTTTCTGCTGACCACCACCATAAATCAAAGGTTTTACCTTCACTTTATCACGGATAAATAAAAATCCGGTTCCCTTCGGTGCATGAATCTTATGACCGCTGACAGACAGTAAATCCACTCCGATTTTTTTCGGATAAATGCGGTACTTGCCATATGCCTGAATCGCATCCACATGAACCAAAGTCTTTGGATTTTTCGCTTTAATTACTTTTGCAGCCTCTTCAATCGGCTCTACTGCACCGATTTCATTATTCACCATCATAAGAGACACTAAAATCGTTTCATCCGTAACTGCTTCCTGCAGTTCTTCCAAAGAGATAATGCCATCTGCATCTACTTTTAAGTAGGTCACTTTAAACCCAAGTTCTTCCAAATATGCCATTGTCGCAGAAACAGAAGCATGTTCAATACTTGTCGTAATAATATGATTACCGGCACGTTTATTCGCTAATGCAGCACCAATTAATGCCATATTATTGGATTCTGTACCACCGGATGTAAATACGATTTCCTTCTCGTCTATTTTTAGTGTTTTTGCAATCTTTTGTTTTGCTTCTTTGATATAGTTTTCCGCTTCCACACCCTTCATGTGCATAGATGACGGATTACCAAAATCCTCTGTCAAAAGCTTCACCATCAAATCGGCCGCACGTTTGCTGCACCGGGTTGTGGCTGAATTATCTAAATATGCCTGCATTCTTTTCTCCAATTTCTAATTCACTCTTACACCGAACAGTCTCATCCGGCGTCACTATCCCGCACTACTGCTCTAACTGATAGATTAACATTGCCAAGGTCGCTAATCCTGCTGTCTCTGTCCTAAGAATTCGATTGCCCAAAGAAATCACATGTGCATCCTCTTTCACCAGCTCAATCTCCGAACCATCGAATCCGCCTTCCGGTCCAATAAAAATACCTATCGACTGTCCCGGCTGTATCGCTGCCAGCACCTCTCGGGTAGCTTTCATACCACGTTCGTTCTCATATGGCACTAAAACAACATCCAATTCCTTTGCCTGCTGTACTGCCAATTTATAAGACAATGGCATCTGCACAGCAGGAATCAGACTGCGTTTGGACTGTTTTGCTGCACTTTTGGCAATCTCCTGCCAACGAGCAATCTTACTTGCAGCCTTCTTATCTTCTAACTTCGCCACACAGTTTTTCATGGCTACCGGAATAATCTCATGTACACCAAGCTCAACCGCCTTTTGAATGATGAGTTCCATTTTATCACTCTTTGGCAAACCCTGAAACAGGTAAATTTTATTTGGAAGTTCTGTATTATCCTCTAATTCTTCTAAAATCTCTGCCCGTACCAAATCGCCGGTAATCTCCGACACAGTACAGTAATAATTCCTTCCACTGTTACTGCTGATGCGGATTTTCTCACCACACTTCATACGAAGTACATTTTTTATATGATTCACATCACTGCCTTCAATCACCACATCTGTGGCAGAAATCTGGGCATCCTCAACAAAAAACTGATACATATTTTACACTTTCTGAGCGGTGATATTTACCCACTCACCCTGATGATTGATTTCGATTACTTTTAAGCCTGCTTTTTCGATTGCTTCTTTTACATCATTCTCTCTAAAATCAATGATTCCGGAAGTAATGAAATAACCGCCATCTTTTAATCTGGCAGGAATTACCGGTGCCATCGGAATAATAACGTCCGCCAGAATATTAGCAACTACGATTTCATATTCCTCTGTACCTACTTTTTCCTGAAGTGCTACATCATCAATCAAATTGCCTTTGTAGAAAGTGCTTAATTCCTTTGGCAAGTTATTCACTTCCATATTTTCTTCAGAAGAAGTAATACAATCTGCATCTAAGTCTGTGCCGATTACTTCTCTCGCACCAAGTTTTAACGCAACGATGGATAAAATACCACTGCCACATCCTACATCTAATACTTTTGGTTCTTTTACTTCGCTGCCAATGTATTTCTGTAACTGCTTGATGCAAAGCTGTGTCGTCTCATGTTTTCCTGTACCAAACGATACGCCCGGATCAATCTCGATTAAAATTTTATCTTCGTCTTCCACTTTTAATTCTTCCCAAGTTGGTTTGATTAAAATATTATCAATCGTAAAAGATTTAAAAAATTCTTTCCAGTTATTAATCCAGTCTAAATCCTCTGTCTGGTCAGATGTAATCGTTCCTGTTCCTACATCCACCTGCTCTCTCAATTCTTCTAACGCAATTTTTACCTGCTTTAACAGTTCAGTATCATCACTGCCATCATCCTCAATATAAAAACTTACATAGCTGACACCATCATCCGGTGGAAGCTCCGGTAAAAAATCGATAAACATATCTGCCTGGTCTTCATCCGATAACGGAATCTTGTCCTCGATTTCTACTCCTTCAATCCCTAATTCGAGCAACATAGAGCTCATATAATCTTCTGCTGCTGTCGTGGTTTCAATTGTATATTTATTCCATCTCATAGGTTTTCCCTCCGTAATCTTATAACCCAATAATACTATCACATTTTTTACTTCTCATCCACAATTTTCTGTAAAATTTCATAAACCAATGCAGTATCAATCGGTTTCTCTAAATGTCCGTTCATACCTGCGTGGAATGCCTCACTGACATCCTCTGTAAAAGTATTCGCTGTCATGGCATAAATCGGTATCGTCTTTGCCTCCGGATGTGCTGATGCCCGAATCGCCTTTGCAGCTTGATAACCATTCATCTCCGGCATCTGAATATCCATAAAAACAGCCTCATACTGTCCCACTTCTGATTTTTCAAACATTTCCACCGCAACGCGGCCATTTTCTGCCCAATCTACCTGCATATTCACCATTGCAAGCAAATCCGTTAAAATATCCGCATTAAACTCGGTATCATCTGCCAGCAACACTTTCCTATTCCCAAAATCGTATGCTTCCGGCATTACTTCCTGCGCTTCTTCCACCACTTCAACGACTTTCTGGTCTTCCGGAATACCAAACGGAATAGACACTAAAAAAGTAGTTCCTACACCTTTTTCCGATTCACAGGAAATAGAGCCTTCCATCAATTCTACCAAATTCTTTACAATAGAAAGTCCCAAACCGCTTCCTCCGTGCGATTTTGCGGTACTTGCACTTTCCTGCTCAAATGGCTTAAACAATCTGGTCAGCATCTCTTCCGTCATGCCTTCGCCACTATCCGACACTTTAAAATTATAAAACACTTTATCCTCACGCTCTGATACTTCCCGCGCTTCAATCGTAATCGTTCCGCCGGAAGGTGTGAACTTATACGCATTTGACACAAGATTTAAGAACACCTGCTTCAAACGAAGCACATCGCCCATCACCTCTGTATCTCTCACCGTATCCATAACAACGGCTAACTTCACACCCTTTGTCTTACACTGCTCGAAATAAATATCCTCAACCGTACGGATAACATCTTTGATAGAGAGTTTCGCAGATTCAATTTTGATCTTATTACTTTCGATGGCAGACATGTCCAAAATATCATTGATTACACCACTTAATACTTTAGACGCATTCTCCATTTTATTCAGATATTCCTTTACTTTTTCCGGCTCTTCTAAATGCTTCTTACAGATAGCATTCATTCCTACAATCGCATTTAACGGTGTACGAATCTCATGACTCATCCTAGCAAGGAAGGTACTCTTTGCCTCATTAGCACTGTTTGCCTGCGCCACTGCATCGGCCAGTTCAATATTTTTACTTCGAATCAAAGCATAGTGACGATTTCTGACTACCATACTCATAATCATCATTGCAAAAACAATGATAATTAAAACAGCAATAATTGCCACTTCTGTTCTGGACTTGTACAAAATATCCTGCAGCGTCAGCTCATATGTATTCTTAATCGTATGCTCTACGGCATATTGTGCCTGTTCACGTTCTGTAACTGTAGCAATACATTTATCAATAACACTCATACAAATAGCATGTTTTTTGGTATTCAAACCTACAACTGCCATTTCTTCTTCCATGAAAAAACCGGATAATACCGAAAAATTCTCATAAATAGGTTTTTGCAAATACGGCGAAAGAACACTTACGTTCTGCGCCATAAAATCTACTTCTTCATTTAATACTTTCGCAAAACAATCTTCGGTAGACTCTGCAGGAACCACTTCAAATTCCGGGTAATTCTCATTAATATAGGATTGCAATGCCATGAAACTCTTCGGTACTGCCAGTTTATAATGCCCTTCCTCTACCGCAATACGATATTCCGTTCCGGGACGGCTTACAATTGCCACATTATCAACATATATCTTCTCAGACAATTGATAATTATTATTTAAAAACTGTTGATTTTGCGCAGATACTCCTGCCACTAAATGCTCTGGATTCGCTGCCAGATAAGCTACTGGTGCCATTCCCTGTTCCATCATTACATATTGAAATACAAATCCACTTTTTTTCTGAATCTGCTTCATAATATCTACAATAATTCCATCTATCTCACCATCCTCATTGATATAAGAATATGGTTTTCTATTTGGAATGAATGCAATCGTGATTTCCTCACCCTGTGCTATATATTCAGCTTCCTCTCTCGTAAAAACTACTTCGTTACTGTGCGCTTTACTATAATACTTCTGATGTAATGTATCCTGATAATCCGGTTTTACCGAATATAAATGCTCCATCGCATCGTTGAATTCTTCCATCAACGCAGTGTTGGTCGCACCTGTTACCGCATAATACCCCGCAGAACCAAAGCGGCTGATAATTTTATAACCTTCACTCAATGCGTTACTTCCGATTGCCACCGCATCTACCATTCCACGGTCTAACGCACTAAAACATTCACTCGGTGTACGCTGCTTATATGCCACATAATTAAACTCTTTTTCTTTTGCAAATTCCTTTAACTGCGCTTCCTGAAAACTTCCTTCTACACACGCAATCCGCATCCCATCGAAATTCTCATAATCATTATAATAATAACGGTCTTCTTCACTTCTTACATAAATAACACTGGACTCTACACCCACCAGATTCTGCGAAAACAAAAACTCTGCCTCACGCTCCGGTGTCTTCTGCAACTCTATCATAAAATCAATACGACCTGTTCGCAGATTTTCCAATTGTTTTTCAAAACTACTATATACAAATTCATATTCCCAGCCCGTATAATCCGCAATCTCCCCTAAAAACTCCACACCATAACCGGAATAGTTCCCCTCAATATCCTGTGTGATAAATCCTTCATATCCCAGATAACCGATTCGGACTACTTTCGCATTTTCTTCGGCTTTTATCGTTTGTGGCATAACCACTGCTGCTATAAGTACGAACAACATCGCCAGATATCTGTTCCACGCTCTTTTATAACCATTCATCCGATTTTTTTTCATTCTCTGCCCTTCTCCTTTGTGTGAATCCTTGCTCATTTCACATATATTTCCATTATAACAAATTCCGGCAGAAATAAAACTCTTTTTCCTTGACGGAAGTTCACAAATACTATAAAGTTTTCATAGAAGATACCTTTTTATCAATCATTAATTATTGTTATCAAAACACGGGAGGATTATTACTTATGGAAAAAATCGCAAGTTTTACTATTGACCATATTAAATTAGAACCAGGGGTATATGTATCCAGAAAAGACCACGTAGGCAGTGAAGTCATCACTACTTTTGATTTGAGAATGACTTCTCCTAATGATGAACCTGTTATGAATACTGCTGAAATGCACACAATTGAACACTTAGCAGCTACTTTTTTACGCAACCATCCGGTATATAAAGACAAGACTATCTACTTCGGACCTATGGGATGCCGTACCGGCTTTTATTTACTTTTAGCAGGGGATTACGCATCAAAAGATATCGTAGATTTAATGATTGAAATGTATGAATTTATCCGCGACTTCAAAGATGAAGTACCGGGTGCAAGCGCCAAAGACTGCGGCAATTACCTTGATATGAATCTCGGCATGGCAAACTATCTTGCAAAACGCTACTTAGATAATACATTATACGTAATTGATGATGCACACCTGGTGTATCCGGAATAAATATTTTAAGAGGCTGCATCTCCACAATGATATACAACTCATCATAGTAGAGACACAGCCTCTTTTAAAAGATTTGCTAATTATTTCTTAAAACCATCAAGAATCAGATTTTATTTTCTTTTCCAGCCTATTTATAGTCTTGCATCAAACAATCCACAGAAGCTGTCGATTGGATCCTGTCCTTTAAATGCATCTGGACCGCTCATAAGCTGTTCTACTAATGCATCAAGTGTGCTGTCTAATTTATCGTATGCATTAATGTAGGTACGAGCCTGCGGCATATCAGCAAGCATTGTAGGAGCACCTACACCTACCACTACTACAGGAAGTTCGAATACATACCATGGAATCTCTCCACCGCCCTTTGACATACCAAAGGCTGGTCTTCCGTTCGCCACATCACATACAGTAAGGATTAAATCCTGTCCGGATACAAAGTCTGCGATAGCATTCTTTCCTGCAAAGTACATATCGATAGATGGCTTTTCACCTGCTGCAATCTTTTTCTGCATTACATCGAGCGGACTTTCGTATACAAATGCATCGAAGCCTTTTTCAATGAGACGATCTTTTAATTTCTCAGCAGCGCTTGCTCCACCGCCATATCCCATCATCTTCATAAGTCCATCCATTGGACCTGCTGCCGCTTTAATATTAACGAGCATGATTCTCTTATATTTTTCCGGTGTAATTGGCAATACATCTGCATCTTTGTATTTTACAAGTGTGATAGCATCTTCAGAGATAGCTTTCTGCATATCTTTGCGTTCCTGTGCACCAAGGTTAGCAAGTGCTTCCGATCCCGGAACCATAGCTTCTTTGTCCATTTTGTGAAGACCCATCTTAGCTTTTAAGCCGATGATTCTTGTAAGTGCTTCTGTCATACGTTCTTCAGAAATGATTCCATTTTTGTAGGCATTACACATAGTTGTAAAATCTTCTTCCGGATCATTGAAGAATAAGAACATATCACAACCTGCATTGATAGCAAGTGGAAGCATGTCCGCACGTTTCATACGGTCTGTCATACCAACCATATGAGAAGCGTCTGTTACTACCATACCATTGAAACCTAATTTATCACGTAAAAGTGTTGTCATAAGGTCATATGATAAAGTAGCAGGCATCATATCATCATCTTTGATTTCCGGATTTAACGCTCTTGTATAAGTAGGCATCATAATATGTCCACCCATGATAGCATCAAGACCTGCATCGATAAGTTCTTTGTAAACAAATCCGTAAGTAGCATCCCATTCTTCTACAGACATATCATTGATGTTGTTTGAAAGATGAGCATCTCTGAAATCAAGACCATTACCTGGAAAATGTTTTGCAGCACATGCAAATCCGCCTAATTCATGCGCACCTTCCATATACTGAACACCCATTTCTGCTACAAGTTTTGGATCGTTACCAAATGCACAGGAAATGATTTCTGTATTCTGCCAGTTGTATGCGATATCTACGACAGGCGCAAATGCCATATTACAACCAATTAATTTGGCTTCTTCGTTCGCCATTTTACCTAATGCACGCGCATATTCAGGCTTTCTTGTCGCACCAATCTTGATACCTGTACCGATTTCTGTTCCTCCAGGTGTCGCACCATCGCCGCCTTTTTCTGTGTTACATGCGATAAAAGCAGGAACCTTCGAATATCTCTGAATATAACGGTTCTGATTCTGCAATTCATCCGGACGTCCCGGATTGTAACGTAAACCACCCAAATGATATTTGCCAAGTAAGTCCTTGATATAGTCTTCTTCTTTGGACTGTGTCAACTGGAAAAATAACTGTCCCACTTTCTCTTCATCAGATAATGATGCAATCGTATCTTCCACCCATTTGATATCCTCATCGCCAAGGCAATAAGGAATCGCTCTTAAATCAACCATAGTTTTCTTCTCCTTTTAAACTTAATACTATTATTTTACTTGATATTCTTAAAATATACCAGTGCTTTTTCCCTATTTTGCACATAACTGCCTATACATCTTACACAAAGATTTTTTTACTGTCTTGAATCTATTATTTGCTTGTGCTACGATAATAATCGCAATATATATTTGCATCTTTATCTGACTACATTCAGTAGCCATTTACCGTTCCGCACGGTATCTGCTTGGACATTTCCGGCGCCTTCGCCAATGTTCTCAAGTAAAACATTACTAATTGAATATTGACTTTATGCTATGGTATAATATCACTAACGGAAGGCGGTGATGGAAAGTGAGTGAATACATGACAGGAAAAGAAATTGTAAATCTTATTCGAAGATTACGTGAAAAAGGTATGACTAGTGATGAAATTCTCGACATAATTGAGTATATTGAAACCCATGACCCAAAAGAGTATGATGACCATTAATATATAGTAACTTAAAACCTATCCTAAGGCATATAGTCTTTATAAATTATTGTACCTACCATACGAAACAGTTCTCTAATGTTTTGCGGTAGGTATTTTTCTTTTGTGCAATCTGCACAAGCCTTCTTTATCTTCAAAAATTATCCACTCGATAATTGCATTTTTCATTTTCCAAAATTCGTTTTTCAATACATTTTGACACTTTTTACTATACAACTTTCACAAAGATTTTTTTGCCGGATTGTTCTTAAATCCCCCTTGTGCTACCATGACCTCACGATATCAATTTGCAAATTTATTCGTAAAATATATATACAAGGAGATATACATTACATATGACAGGAACACTTACCGGCTACGAAAACGCCACCGGAAAAATCGACTATACACTTACCAATAATTATATGTTTCATGTTATTTTACAAGAAAATAAACTTGCACTCAAAGGACTTATCAGTTCTCTGCTCCATCTTCCACTAGAAGATATTTCATCTGTTGAGATTAAGAATCCTATCAAGCCAGGTGCTGCAATTGATATGAAAGAGTTCATCCTTGATCTCTGTATCACGCTAAATAACAATGCAGAACTCAACTTAGAAATGCAGGTACATAATTATTACAATTGGCCTGACCGTTCACTAAGTTATCTGTGCAGAACCTTCGATGGACTTTGTCGTGGAGAAGACTATCGTCTCACCAAACCAGCTATCCACATCGGCATTTTGGATTTTACACTCTTTCCTTCCGAGCCGGAGTTTTATGCAACATTCAAGCTTCTCAATATCAAGAGTCACAAAGTTTTTAATGACAAATTTATTCTTAGTGTGCTATCATTAAAGCAGATAGAACAAGCAACTGACGAAGACAAAGAGTGGGGACTTGATACATGGGCTAAATTCTTTGCCGCCAAAACATGGAAGGATATCAAGATGATTGCCGAAAATAACGAAATTCTTACATCTGTATCAAAATCTTTATATGAATACAATTCCGACTGGCTCGTTCGTGAACAATGCCGTGCTCGTGAAGATTTTGAAAACCATGAACTGGCTATGCATCTAAAGCTAGAGCATGCCACACAAAAACTTACCGAAACAGAACATGCTTTGGTACAAAAAGAGCAGCTCTTAGCTGAAAAGAATCAAGCCTTAGCTCAGAAAGATGAAGCCTTGGCTCAGAAAAATCAAGCCTTGGCTCAGAAAAATCAAGCCTTGGCCCAGAAAGATGAAGCCTTAGCTGAAAAAGAACAAATGATTGCAGAGAAAGATGCGCTCATCCAAAAGCTTGAATCTCTGCTTAAACAACAAAATAATTCTTAAAAATCAGATAAGGGGGCTGTTTTTTACAGCCCCGATTTACTACTACCATTGTTTCTTTTAAAAAGCAAATCAGTAAAATCATATCCGTACTACTTTATGGTATCAACATACCACAACACGAAGTCGAATCCTTTACAGACCAGATCATGCGGAGAGAATTTTCTATGTTATTTGACAGTTTTGAAGCATATGATGTACAGGCAGTACGAAAAGAAAGCCGCGAAGCTGAACTCGCAGAGGGACGCGAAGCTGGACGTGCCGAAGCTTTAGTACACACCTACCAAAAATTAAATCAGCCAAAAGAAGACGCCATTAATGCACTTGTAGACGACTACAATATCCCTAAAGAAAATGCGATAAAACTGGTTGAAACATACTGGAAATAAATAAGGTAGTGTAAAAAATTTTGTGTCTTTGGAAATAAATGGCTCCTTTTTGGTAAGAATTACGATATGACAATTCTTATCGAAAAGGAGTATTTTTTATGGCAATTGCAAAGGAGCAGATTCGACAGATTATTGCAGATAACAACTTTACAAACGTAGCAGATGTCTATGCCTATCTCAAAGAAGGATTTAAGGACATTTTGCAAGAACTTATGGAAGCAGAACTGGATGCAACTTTAGGATATGAAAAAAATCAGAAAGGTGATCTTGTCTCAAATAATAAGAGGAATGGTTATTCTACAAAAACACTCAAAAGCCAGTATGGTGAGTTTCCGGTAGATATACCAAGAGACCGAAATGGTGAATTTGAACCAAAACTAATACCAAAATATCAAAGAGATATCTCTGGTATTGAAGAGAAGGTGATTTCCCTATATGCCCGCGGCATGAGCACAAGAGACATTCACGACCAGCTTCAGGATTTATATGGCATTGAACTGTCAGCTGAAATGGTCAGCAAGATAACAGATAAACTTCTTCCGGAAATAAAGGAGTGGCAGTCCCGTCCGTTAAACCCTGTTTATCCCTTTGTTTTTATGGATTGTATTCATTATAAAATCCGTGAAGATGGGCGTATTTTAAGCAGGGCTGCCTATGTGGTTATGGGAGTTACCATTGATGGATACAAAGATATTTTAAGTATTACGGTTGGTGCAAATGAAACTTCAAAATTCTGGCTTGGAATGCTTAATGACCTTAAAAACAGGGGAATAAAAGATGTACTGTTTTTCTGTGTGGACGGACTTGCAGGTTTTAAGGAAGCGATACAGGCAGTGTTCCCGAATGCCCAGATTCAACGCTGTGTTATCCATATGCTGCGAAATTCGTTCAAATATGTAAGCTATAAAGATTTAAAGAAGTTTGCCGCTGACTTCAAAAATGTATATAATGCACCGACTGAATCTACAGCACTTGCAGAGTTGGAAATTGTTAAGGACACATGGGGTAAGAAATACCCATATGCAATCAGTAACTGTGAGAACAATTGGGAAGATGTGAGCAGCTTTGAGTATTCTCGGCTCTCCAGAGCCACCTGTCCAGTGTTTGAGAGCCACCATTCCTGAAAAAGAGAGCCACTTCCACTATGGAAGAGCCGCTTTATAAGTTAATCCTTTATACTGTATGTATGCACCTGTTGGTGTAAATACAGATGAAGGAGGTCAACACTATGACCAAATATCGCGAAATTCTTAGGCTACATAGCCTAGATTTCAGTGCACGTGCCATTGCTAGAAGTTGCAATGTATCACGTAATTCCGTATCAAAAGTTCTTGCTAAAGCCAAAGAGATGGATATCTCTTGGCCGCTGCATGATGAACATTTGACAGATGCAGACTTGGAACGAATTCTGTCTCCCAAGCCTGACAAGGTAACTTCTTCTGAGCGAAGAATGCCTGATTTTGCTTACATTCGAAAGGAACTGCTCCGTAACGGTGTAAGCAAGAAACTTTTGTGGGTAGAATACTGTGAGGAATGTCGTATGAACAACGAAGAACCTCTTATGTATTCCCGTTTCTGCTATTACATCCAAAAGGATGAGGAAAAACGAAATGCAACCATGCACATCCCGCGCAAACCAGGTCAGCAGATTGAAGTTGATTGGGCAGGTGATCCTGCACACATCATAGATCCTGACACTGGAGAAATAACAGATGTATGGCTTTTTGTAGGTGTATTATCCTACAGTCAATATACATTTGTTGAAGGATTTTTAAACGAAAGCTAACTATATAAAAATCAAGTAGTTTTTTTGAAAAATTGTATTTTGGTTAGCAAAAGTATGTACCTTGAAAATATGTGAATAATTATGGATTTTGTGGCACAACAAATAGACCTTTCAAAGAAGGCTCAATTGTAT
>JAZSEF010000004.1:0-52983 GCA_045531555.1 Roseburia sp.
GACGATAACAATGAAAAAGTTTATGGACAAAGATTTCCTTTTAACAACTGATACAGCAAAACACTTGTATCATGATTATGCATCTCCAGTAGTAACTCCAGTATTGGATTACCACTGCCACATCAATCCACAGGAAATCTATGAAGACAGAAAATTCGAAAACATCACACAGGTTTGGCTTGGTGCTGACCACTACAAATGGCGTCAGATGCGTTCAAATGGTGTAGAAGAAAGATACATCACAGGTGATGCTACAGATAGAGAAAAATTCCAGAAATGGGCTGAAACTCTTGAAATGGCTATCGGAAATCCATTATATCATTGGAGTCACTTAGAACTTCAGAGATACTTCGGATACGAAGGACACCTTTGTGGTGATACAGCAGAAGAAGTATGGAACATCTGTAACGAAAAATTACAGCAGCCAGAATACTCTGCACGTGGACTTATCAAAATGTCTAATGTTACATTAGTTTGTACTACAGACGATCCAGCAGATACACTTGAATGGCATCAGAAAATCAAAGCTGATGAAACATTTGATGTACAGGTAGTTCCTGCTTGGAGACCTGAAAAAGCTATGGGTATCAACAAACCAGGTTTCATTGACTACTGTGCTAAATTATCAGAAGTTTCAGGTGTAACAGTAAACTCTTTCGCTACATTAGTAGATGCTTTAAGAGTACGTCTTGACTACTTCCATGAAAATGGATGTACAATCTCTGACCACAGCTTAGATTATGTTATGTATGAACCAGCTACAGCAGAAGAAGTAGAAGCTATCGTTGCAAAACGTCTTGCTGGCGAACTTGTTTCTAAAGTAGAAGTGAAGAAATTCGAAACAGCTATCATGATTGAACTTGGTAAAGAATACCACAAGAAAAACTGGGTAATGCAGCTTCATTATGGTGTAAAACGTGATAACAACCAGAGCATCTTTAGTAAATTAGGACCAGATGCTGGTATCGACTGTATTTCAAACTACACACCATCATCTGAAATGGCTGACTTCTTAAATGCATTAGCATCTACAGAACAGTTACCAAAGACAATCCTTTATTCATTAAACCCAATCGACAACGCTGCTATCGGAACAATCCTTGGCTGCTTCCAGGATTCATCTTGCGTAGGCAAAATCCAGCAGGGTTCAGCTTGGTGGTTCAATGATAACAAACAGGGTATGATTGATCAGATGATTTCTCTTGCAAACCTTGGATTACTCGGAAACTTTGTTGGTATGTTAACAGACTCTCGTAGCTTCTTATCATACACAAGACATGAATACTTCCGTCGTATCGCTTGTGAACTTATCGGTGGATGGGTAGAAAACGGCGAATATCCAAACGATGAAAAAGCATTAGAAAAGATTGCAAAAGGTCTTGCTTACAACAACGCAGTAAGATACTTCAACTTTGACCTTGAAACAAAATAAGATTTTTTTGATAAACCTCTCGGGTTGAACCGAGAGGTTTTTTGTTGTACAAGCATGACAGTGTGAATTTCTATCTGTGTGTTGACAAATGTAAACAGATGGAGTTATAATGTGTTTACAAAAGTAAACAGTTTGAGTTGAGGTGGTTATATGAGTCAGAAAAATATAAATCTTACAGAAGCAGAGTGGAGCGTGATGGAGTGTCTTTGGGAGGAGTCTCCATTGACTGGGCGCCAGATGACCGATTACATGGAGCAAAAGATGGGATGGAATCGTAGTACCACACTGACACTTTTGCGACGTTTGGAAGAAAAAGGGGCTGTCGCAAGTGATAGTCAAGGCGTAAAGAAGTTGTTTTATCCAAATGTTGCACGTGAAGATGCCGTACATCAGGAGACAGAGAGTTTTTTAGAGCGTGTATATGGAGGCAGTGTAAGTCTATTGGTAAGTGCTATGACAAAGAAACAGGCACTTTCGAAAAGTGAGATTGATGAACTGTATGCTATGTTGAAGGAGCTGAATGAGGAAGAATAAGATAAGAACAAATGTCTATATGGTTTTGAAAATATAGAGTTTTGTGTAATATAGAATGGATAGAGTATATGGAAGGAGGTTTACTGAGATGATGAATTGGATTGTTTCTTCTACAGTATTGATTGTAGTAATCATAGCATTACGTTTCCTTTTGAAAGGGAAAATGAGTTTAAGACTTCAGTATGCATTGTGGGCAATCGTAATGATTCGTTTATTGATACCGGTATTCTTTGGGGAAACTGCAATCAGTGTGGGGAATTGGGTGAAGCAGTTTTCACCAAAAGAAGAAGTAAATGAAGTTTATGAATTTGCGCAGGACGACTTGCCAGAGATGTCCCATCAGCAGGCAAATCAGGAAGGTGTCAAACAATATGAGAGTCAGGGAATGAATGTTGAAGTAATACCAGAAAATGAATTTGTAGAAACTATCGAGGATGAAATTCAACATACAATGACTAGAGAATTCTCGTTTGCTGAAATTGCAAAAGGGGTGTGGGTTGCAGGTAGTATCATTGTCGGACTTTGGTTCTTGTTTACAAACTTCCGATTCCAGAAAAAACTGTTGAGAACTCGAAAAGAGTTTCGTATGAACACAGAGATGCTGGCAGCTGATACCGAGAAATTTTTGGAAGAATGTAAAAAAGAATGGAATGTTTATTTGTGTGATGAAGTAGAGACGCCATGTTTGTTTGGTTTAATTCATCCAGCCATTTATGTGACAAGTGAAGTCGTAAAGGATGAAGAGGTATTGCGACACGTAATTGCACACGAAACAACGCATTATCTTCATAGAGATTATATTTGGGGTTATTTACGTGCCTTATGTCTGACAATCCATTGGTACAATCCACTTGTATGGTATGCAGCCTTCTTATCGAGAAATGATGCAGAGTTGGCTTGTGATGAAGCGACCATCATGCGATTGGGAGAAATGGAACGAACATCATATGGACGTACATTGATTGGTTTGACCTGTGAAAAGCCAACAGAAGCATTGTTAGCAGCGACAACCATGACAGGAAACAAAAAATCGATAAAGGAGAGAATATATATGATAGCAAAGAAACCAAAGCCAAAAAGATATATAGGAATATTGGTAGCTTTTGTCGCTATTCTTTGTGTAGGATGTACATTTACAGGGGCAGATACAGAAAATAGTGAAAAGGAAGAACAATTCTCTACAGAAAGTAACAACACAGAAAATGACGCCATAAAAACAGAAGATTTTTCGATTGATAGTAATATTGAACTGCCAGCGGGTTTAAGTGAGGAAGAGCAGGAAAAATTGAAAGCAGAGATGGAACATAGAAAAGAAGAAGCTATACAAATAATAGAGCTGCAAAGAGAAGAAGCTGAAAAACAGGTAGAATTCTATCAAAATAAGGAAAATGGTACAGTTGTGACGGATGAAGAGATTATAGGTCAAATACTTCATTTATTACAGGATGAGCACAATTTTGAGTATAAGTTGTCGTGTGAGCCAGGATTTGATGGTACACAAGAGAAAGCAAAAGTGAATGGACAGACGGTATTTTTAATAGAGGAAGCGACTAGTTGGGACTATTATGAAAATTTAGCAAGGAAGTATTATTCGGACGAGTATATTGAAAGTCATTTTACACCATTTTATTTGGGAACTGTGTATATGGAAGAGGATGGAAAGTTGTATCGTGCGTTTTCAGATGGTGTTGGAACTACGCTCATAGGTTCAACTATTAAAGTATGGCAAGGCAAGAATGGAAAATTTTATGTTTCGATTAACAAGGATTCTGTTGGAGGAGGAGAGCATCCAACAGGATATATGATAGGATTATCTGAAAACAGTAACTACGAATTTGAGATATTGGATAAGGTGATATTGCTCGATGATAATACGATAGAATAAAACATATGAAGGGATGTCATAGTAGATTTAGACTAGATGGAATAAGTAGAAAATAAGGGGGAGACGGGTAGAGATGATGAATTGGATTGTTTCTTCCACGATATTAATATTCATAATAATAACATTACGTTCTCTTTTGAAGGGTAAAATCAGTTTAAGAGTACAGTATGCTTTGTGGGCAATTGTATTGGTTCGTTTATTAATTCCGATTACATTTGGAGAAGCGGCTATAAGTGTAGGGAATTGGCTGGAGCACTTGTCGCAAAAAGACGAAATAAAAGAAGTGTATGAATTTACACAAACAGAACTACCAGCGATGTCCTATCAGCAGGCATACCAAGAAGTAGTAGAGCGATATGAGAGTCAGGGGATAGATATTGAAGCAATACAAGAAGATGAATTTTCAGAAACTATCGAGGATGAAATTAAACAAACGATGGCAGGGGAATTTTCACTAGCTGAAATTGGAAAAGGAGTATGGTTAATCGGTGGCATTGTAGTTGGAGTTTGGTTCTTGTTTACAAACTTTTATTTCTGGAAAAAGGTGTTGAAAAGTCGTAAAGTCCTTAGCTTAGATACAGAGATGCTGGCATCCGATACAAAGGAACTTTTGGAAAAATCTAGAAAGAAATTAAATATCTATTTGTGTGATGAAGTAGAGACTCCATGTTTGTTTGGTTTGTTTCACCCAGCCATTTATGTGACAAGTGAAGCAGTAAAGGATGAAGAAGTATTACGTCATGTGATTGCTCATGAGATGACACATTATTGTCATAGAGATTATATTTGGGGAGTTTTACGTGCTTTGTGTTTGTCAATCCATTGGTATAATCCACTTGTATGGTATGCAGCGATTTTATCGAGAAATGATGCAGAGTTGGCTTGTGATGAAGTGACAATTGCACGCTTGGGCGAAGCAGAACGAGCATCTTATGGACGTACATTAATTGGTTTGACTTGTGAAAAACGTTCTGCGGTATTGTTAACTGCAACGACCATGACGGGAAGTGGAAAAACAATCAAAGAGCGCATCCGACTAATTGTTAAAAAACCGAAAATGAAAACGTATACTTTGATATCGGTTTTTCTGATTGCTATTTTGTGTATGGGATGTACATTCACAGGCGCAAAGAAAGATAAAACAAACGATACCATAAGTGATGGAACAGAATCTGAGATTTCAACAGAAAATACCGAAGAGAATGATAGAGGTTTGACTGGTGTTGATAGTCTGACGAATGATAAAGTACTATTTTATGATGCGTTATTGCAGGATATGCTTATCACAGACACAGAAGTAAACAATAGAGTATTAGAATTACTATTGAATGAAAAACAACTGATTGATACAATTGCGTGGCAATGTGAAATAGATTTGGAGCAAAGAATCGAAGTAGATGGTTGTCCGTATTATCGTGTGCTAGAAGCGGATAGTTGGGCATATTATGAAGACATTGCAAGGAACTACTATTCTGAGGAATTTCTTGGAGAAGAACTTATTGGAATGTATATGGAGATGTTTGTGGAACAAGATGGAAAACTCTATCGTGTGTCTGCAGAAGGGGAGGTTCCCGTATATTTAGAAGATAGCTTGCAAGTGTGGAAAGTGGATGAGGATACCTATTATGCTACAATGAAATGTCTCTATTCTAGAGAATGGTTTGAGACAAGGGGATATCAGCTTCGATTATCAGAAAATAAAACGTATGGATTTGAGATCGTAGATAAACCATATGTGAAAACCAGAGCAAAGGATTTTATTTATTATGCAGACCTTACACATGATGGCATAGATGAAAGAATCCATGTTTATATAACAGGTGAAAGTGGACAGGAGAATACAGAAATTCGAATTCAGGTATACAATGAGGAGACATTAGATTTACTGTATGAAAGAACGTTACGAACTCGTGTAAAATTTGGTCAGTGGTATTATATAAACACTTACAATAATCAAGATTATTTGATGTTCGATGAAATAGATATGACTACAGAGGAAACGATATATAGGTATGAAGTATTCTCTTTAAGCGAAAATGGTGAAAAAATTCTTTATGATTCCGATGAAGTGCATGTTTCACCAACCACTATAGAAGAATGGAAATCTTTTGCAGAACAAACAAGTCGTTATTTTGAGGGAGGAACTTTATTGGTTAAGACATGTGGTTTGTATTTGGATTATAGTACCAATATAGATAGCGAACCATATTATGAGGGATTGATGTGGCTTCTTCTAGAAGATAATCTGGAGCATGTCGCTAGGGATTTAGATAGCTTTTTAGAAGGACAGGAAAAGTTATTGGATAATTAAAAAGAAAAAGCGAGAATACCGATTGTGATATTCTCGCTTTTAAAGATTTGTTTATAATGTATTTGGTCCATCTGGAATAATCACAGCTGCAATGATATAAGCAAGTACACCGCTTCCACCAGCTAGGCTGAAAACTACTAAGCCTAGTCTTACCAGTGTTGGGTCGATGTTAAAGTATTCTGCAATACCGCCACATACGCCACATAACATTTTGTTTACATTACTTTTATATAATCGTTTATCCATATTGTAATCCTCCGTTTATGCACAATTCATATGTTACTTGCAAGGTTATCATAAATCATTTAAAATAGTAATGCAAGTAAATTGCTCTAAGAGGTAAAAATAGGAAGGTAAGAGGTTATTTGTTACAGTGTGAACAGTAACGTCAAAAGGTAAATAAGATGAACGAATTATATGAATTAATTGAGGAACGTATCAAAGGTGCTGGATATACAGGTCAAATAAATGGCAGGGATTTTTATTGTGATATCAGCGATGAGGCAGACGAAAAAGAAGATGGCACCTACATGTTTATCATAAAGAAGACCGAAACCTTGTTGTATAAAGGTTGTATGACAATTATGGAGAAAGAATTTGATCTTCACTTCGTAGATATTGTAGATGGAGAAAAGACCTATCATGTAGATTTTGACGCATAGAAATAACGCGGTTGCATTTTGGAAAATGTAGCCGCGTTTTCTTTTCTTTACCTATAGTTCTTTATATAATTAGATTTTTGAATATCCAAATGGATTTGCAATTGCATATACAGGCTCTCCGTTTTTACACATTGGGCATTCCTCTGCTTTGGAGATGCGATAGTCTGGTAAATCTTTTACAGAGAATAATGAGTAAATAGGTTTGCCAAAACATGTATTTCCTACACTAAATACACTGCAAATACCTCTTACTTTTGCACCATAATACTTGACACCTTCAGCAGTTTTTGCAATTGTTTGTCCAGTCGCAGCAGTAGCTACTAAAATAATAACATTCTTTCCTTCTAACATAGGTTTGGTATTGTCACGGAATATATACTGTCCAGCTGAACTAAGTTCTGTTGAGATTACATTGATTGCTTTATAGCTATTAACGTTAAGAATACCATTTTTTGTCAATTCATCTGCAAGATATGCGCCAATAACTAGAGTGCCTTCCATACAAATGATAGTATCCACTTCCGTTGTAGGAGGGATTTTTTTGGCGAGTTCTAAAGCAGCTGCGTGAGATTCGTGCGTACGGCTCTTAATAGCGGTCATATCCAGATAGTAATTGGAGTGAGCGTTAGGTGTAATAAAATGACCTGGAATTGCTCTTAAAATTACATTTGGATTTTCTTTCATAGTAATTAAAATTCTTTCTTGCATATGTTTGTCCCCCTCATGTTGTCTAAATTGCACGACAATTATATAGATATATTGTAAAGTATTATGCAATTTAATGCAATATGTATTTGTTGTAAGTGCAAAATTCATATAGGGTTGAAAGATAATCTTTGGTCATTTAAAATAGTAGCACATGAGAAATAATAGGAGAAGCAGTTTTATGAAATTATATGGTGTTGGAAATGCAGTCCTTTATTATAGAGAAAAAAGCAAATTAGGGCAGTTACAGGTGTGCGAGGGCATCTGTAATGAAATGAAAATGTCACGTATTGAAACAGGAGAGAGGGAATTTGACTCGCTGATTTCTGAGACGCTGTTGAGTCGTCTGGGAAAAACGGCAAATCGTTTTGAGTTTCTTTTAAATGAGGAAGACTATTATTATTATATATTAAGAGAAAATATTGAAAAGGCTGTGGATGCTGGGGAGTTGGAGTCTGCAAAAGCACATATCGCAGAATATCGAAAAAATATTCCAGATACACACGAGCTGCATGAACAATTTCTGTTGTTTCATGAGGCTATGCTTATGAAAGCAGAAGGCAAAGCAGCGAAAGATATAGTAACACATCTTTATAAAGCGATAAATATAACCAGAAGTGATTTTCGAGAACCAGCACAGCGATTGCGATTATACAGTAAGTTTGAAATTCGGATTATTTACGAATTACTCTTGTATGAGGATTATTCCGAAGAATATATGGGTTCTTTATTTCGCTTTGTGGATGAAATGTATGATGTAGAAGAAAAGGCTGTAGCATTGATTCCCTTTTTGTACTATTTTGGAAAAAAATATGAACAGAAAGAAAGTTGGTATGAACTGAAAAAGGTAACAGAGCGTGCCATTTCATATCTGCATATGGGCAGAAATTATCAATACTTCACAGAGTTTCATTTTATGGAAATGCTTGCAGAATTTCATCTATATAAAAAGACAGATGAATGGGAAGAAAGAAGAACGAAACTGGTACAAAGATGTAATGAAATATACTATATGTCTATGACGATTGATGATGCAGAGATGATGGAAAAAGCAGAATGTTTTTCTAAGGAGCAGTTGGGATGTCAAATTACAATGTAGGACAGATTATAAAATTAACAAGGGAAGCTGTAGGACTAAGTCAGGAAGAACTGTCTGATGGCGTATGTTCGGTACAGACGCTGTCTCGTATTGAAAATGGAAAGGTAAAGGTAAAGAAAAAGACCTACCAGCAGTTGATGGAGAAAATGGGGAGAGATGGAACGAAAAATTATTCTGTTCTTTCGACGGAGAATTTTGAATTGCTGGATATTATGGTGGAAGTGGATGATTTGATATTTCGCCATGAATATGAGGAAGCAGAGGAGAAAAATAATATATTAAAAGAAAAATTGGATTTAGATAATTTTATAAACTATCAGTATATAGAGCGATATGAAATCAATATCGCAGATAGGCTTGGGAGAATTTCTAGTTTGGAAACATTGGAGCGATTAGAAGATTTGATTTCTCAGACGATACCTGATTATCATCAGTTATTAGATAAAACCTTTCCATTTATGTATAAAGAAGTGTTGTTACTGATGAATATAGGAACAACGTATGGAGACTTAAAAGAAAATGAAAAAGCAATACAAATCTTTTATATGTTGATACGAAGTCTTAATACAGGATATATGAGACATAGTGATTCGATTCGAATAACTATAATGTTGATTGCAAATATAGCACGAATATATGGTGGTATGGGAGAAAGGGATAAGGCGATTCGTATGTGTTGGAATGCGATTGACAAAGCAAAAAAGAATTGCTTATATAGCATGTTACCGAAATGTTATGGTGAAATCGCATGGAATATGATGAAACAGATTGAACAAGGTGAAAGAGTTGAAACAGATAGAGAATTTTGTAAACAATATCTGCGACAGGGGTATGCAGTCGCAGTATTGTCTAAACAAAATCTATATGCCGAAATTACAAAGAATGTATATATAAAATTTTTTGATGAATATATTTATTCATTAATATAATCAATAAATGGAGACTTTTCACCATCTTCATTAAATAACTCCACCTGTGAATCATAATTGTCTGAAGTTAACCCTGTAATGAGATTTGCATTTGTACAAGTAATGGTTAATACCATTAAAAATGATAAGAATAATTTCATAAGTCTATTGTTTTTCATATGTGCCTCCTTAAAATGAAATTGTTATTTGTAATAAAGTGAGTTTATACGAAGAAATGTAGAAAGACCATACCAGAATCGGTTAGAAAGATTAACCGATTTTGGTATGGTTTATTTTTGAAAAATGGGTATATTTGAATTATCAAAAAGAAATAGTGGACACAACACAACGATTTATATTTGAATTGAATATGCATTTTGTTATGAAAAATGATTCAATTTAGGTATAAGAATGGGTGTCATAATAAATATTTTAAACTAGGAGGTAACAAAATGAAGATGTTAACAAAATTTTTCGCAGTTGTATTAACTATGTGTATGTTGTTATCAGCAACTACAATTACTGCATTTGCGGAAGAGACAATTACCAACATGACGTATAGTGAGTGGGTGGAAGAACAGCAAAACAATGCTACGGATGTTCATGAAACAGATTTAGAACCTGTCAAAGTAACAACGGATGAAGAACAAATACAAATGTATAACATGGAATATACGGAATGTGTTGGATTTAGGTCATTGGATTCTATATCTGAAGATAGGGAAAAAATAAAATTGGATGATGCAGTATCAATTGATAAAGTGGCTAAAAATCTTACCGATAGTATTACGGTTGATGTTGGAATGGAAAGAATAGCACCAACAGCTGAACTAGTTCCGATAATAGTAAATGAGGAATCTTTGTCGGATGGTAAGATTACAACAGAGACATGGATTGCATTTTTTTACAATGACACAGATGAAGATGGGGATACAATCGTTTCACGGTATGTGGATGGTAGTGCAGTAGATTATATTCTTGGGACAATTGACGGTGGATTTGTTATACAGATTACAAATCCAGGAACTTACTATTTATATTATCAGGTAGAAGATAGCAATGGAGAGTATTCTCGTGTGATTGGATATTCAATTGAGGTTATTGAAGCACCTGTGGAGGAAGAATATCAGGTATTTGAAGGTAGTTTTTCTTCAGAAGAAGATTCTGCTACATATAATTTTTCAATAGATTTTTCACAGATGGATTCTGCAGCGATTTGTTTAGTTAGAACAGGGTATGTAGGAACAAGTATTAAAGTGTATGACGAAGACGGAAATCAGATTCTTATTAAAGGAACAAGCTCAAGACAGGCAAAGAATTGGGGCTATATCGATAAGCCGTCTGATGATGCTACAGTTTGTAATTATACAGTAGTTGCTACGCCAAGTTCCTATGAAGACAGAGCAAGTGATTATCGAATTATAGTAGGTGATAAAAACGATACTGAATTAATGATGAGTGGTATTGAAAATACTGTTTTGTTGGAACAGTATTATGAATCAAAAACAAATTTGGCAAATAATTCATATGTACCTAACGTTGGTGAATACTGGTATAAATATAAAAGAAATTCAACAAGTGTCATCACTATTTTAAGCTCTGTAACAGATATTCGCTTTAAGATATTGGATGTGGATACTTTGGAGGTTCTGTATGATTCGGCTAAAGATGATGATACGCATAAGACATCATTTACAGGTAGTGGCAGTTGGTGTTGTGCAGAAAAAGCAAGACTGACTACAGTAGTTGGTACAGAATATTATTTAGTTGTTTATTGTACAAATCCTACCGACGGAGTATCTCTTAGAACTGGTAGCATGGCGACTGCCGTTGGAAATCCTGTTATGTGTGCCGCAACTACTAAAATTGTACCAGGAATTGCTGTGACAGCTACAGGTTCAGGGTATTCATCAACAAGAACATTTAATGTAAGTGGTGATGATATTCCTAATACAGCACAGGTAAAATCTATCAGTCTCAATGGGACAACGATGTCTAATATTGAGAGATGGAGATTGATGGCACCAAACAAATCGTCATGGGTTGCTAATGAGTCTAATTTCGATCCAAGTATAGATTTTAATTTTGTAAAAGATTCGTCAACTAATGCTAGACTAAAAGGAACATGGAGTGTAGCTTTTCAGTCGAGTAGTTCTAGTTACACATTTACGCCAAGCTATAGTATTTCCTATTTTTATGAATATGGCGATGAATGAGTTGAATGATTTTGATTATAGGAGTATAATATAAATTGAGCTGAAATGGGGCTATCAATAACCGACAGCCCTCATTGTTTAGAGAAAGGTAAAGTATGAGTAATGGTACACTTCATATTGGGAGACTTGCTCCTAATAATGTAAATAACCTAGTAAATGATACAGATAAATATACAGAGTACAAAGACCGAGTTAAGGATTTGGCAAAAGATCTTGAAACGCGAAAGGATATATTTGAAAAAATGACAGAGCCACTGACTTATGTGTGCGACTGCTATCAAAATTCCAATGTTGTCACAGGTATGCCCCAAAGTATATTTGGGGATTCATTTGGTTACGACATGCAAGAAAAGATTTCTAGCTATATGAAAGATTTCTATGCAGGAAAAGTAAGTCAGGAGGAGTTAGAGGCTTATTTTGAGGAGTGTTGTACGTCTATGCGTATCTATAGAACACAGCAACATCAAACATCTGGAACAAATGAGGTTGATAATAGGCAGATTGTAGGAGAGATATATGAGATTTTCGCAAAAGAAAATGCAAGGGCAGCGAGTCAGGCGAATTATCTAGAAGGGAAAGCGTTAAATGAAGAATACTATTCTGATGGTCAAAATGATTGGACTTACTATAATTCAGATTATTACTATCAATGCGAGGAAACCAATACAGCATTAAGAGGACTAGTTCAGAAAATGAGTGAGAAATGGGAAATGGGTAGCATTGATTGTGATGAAATTGAGGAAAATTCTAGTCTTACATTAGATGGTGGTTTTGATTTTAACAGTAGGTGGAATTGGAACTTTAGAAATCAGGCTGGAAGAAGCAGTATTGCGAAGGAGGCAACGATGCCACCGGAAAATTTTAAGATGTTTTTTAAGGAACAGGTAAGTGATTTTACAGAGGACAATAAATTTGATGGAAAGCTGAGAATATCTATTGCAGAGAATGCTTACGATATAGATGTTCCATTTCAGATATTACGTACTGGATCAGAAGGTGAAATCCGTAATGTATGGGATTTAATGGAAGATTACTTTTTGGAATCAGAAAATAATTCCAGAATCAGAGATTTCCTGAGTAATATGTCAGTCTTTACAAGATGGTATTCGTATGAAACAAAAATAAATGAAATATTCGGTGATTATGTGGTATAATTAATCCATTGACAGATAAATATCTGGCAAAAGGGTATGCAGAAGATAAATCATTATTTGCAGATATTGAAGAAAAGATGGAAGATGCAGGATATTCCAATGATCCCGTATGTGTAATAAATGAATATATGGTTCGTACGGTAGAGTGTTGTTATTATAAGCTACATTTACCAGATGAGTATGGGAAAATGTTAGGATACGAAATAAAGAGAGGGTTTAAAGATATTGAATTTCTGGTAGAAAAATATTTGAAGTTCTTAGAAGAGAATGATGGAGACTTTTTGAATTTTTATGTCGAGACATTACAGGAATTTATCAATATGCTATTATTTAGTTAAAAAATAAAGGAGAAAGGATATATGGTAATCGTAACAGAAGAAATCAAAAATACCTTTGACACACTCGAATGAGGAAACCATTTTTTCAGGACCGAGAGAAAATGTGATTGTTCTTAAAACATTAAAAGATATGATGCCATAAATGAATCTTGTTAGAGTGAAGAGAGTCTTGCGAGGACTCTCTTTTGTGTTAATCTACATTTGCAATAAATGATAAATTCCTCTATACTAAACATAATAGAATGTATAGGGTGTTTGACAAGATGCTGAATAATTATGCAGCGGAGGAGAGTATGGCAAGAACGGTTGGAATAGGAATACAGGATTTTGAGAGAATTATTACGAAAAATCTTTTCTATATTGATAAGACAAACTTTATAAAAGAATGGTGGGAAAGTGGAGATAGCGTAACACTAATTACTCGTCCACGTCGTTTTGGCAAGACATTGAATTTGAACATGCTGAATTATTTTTTTTCGGTAGAGCACGCAGATAGAGGGGATTTATTTGAACATTTGTCCATATGGAAGGAAGAAAAGTACCGTAAATTACAAGGGACTTATCCTGTGATTAATTTGACATTTGCAGATGTAAAAAGCCGCAGTTTTGAAAGTGTAAAAAAAGAGATATATCTTTTGCTTGTGAATTTATATGAAAAGAATCGTTTTATGCTGGAGAGTGATTTGTTTACAGAGGTGGAAAAGGAATTATATAATGCTGTCAGTATGGATATGGATGAGGTGATAGCGGCAAAAGCCATTCAGAGAATGTGTGATTATATGTACCGTTATTATGGGAAAAAGGTAATTGTGCTTTTAGATGAATACGATACACCGATGCAGGAGTCTTATGTGAATGGATTTTGGGAAGAAATGGTGGCTTTTATCCGTAGCATGTTTAATTCTACATTTAAGACGAATCCATATTTAGAATGCAGTATTATGACGGGGATTACGCGAGTGAGTAAGGAATCCATTTTCTCAGATTTAAATAATTTGAAAGTTGTGACAACAACTTCTGATGAATATGCAACTTCCTTTGGGTTTACCGAGGATGAGGTTTTTCGTGCTTTAGAAGAATGTGGATATGAAAATATGCGGGAAAATGTAAAGGCATGGTATGATGGTTTTATTTTTGGAAAATATACAGATATTTATAATCCATGGTCTATCCTTCATTTTCTGGATACAGGAAAATTGGGAACTCATTGGGCAAATACAAGCAGCAATAGTTTGGTCGGAAAACTGATTCGAGAGGGAGACCGAAATATTAAAACTACGTTCGAGCATCTGCTAAAGGGGGAATCCATTCATAGCACGATTGATGAACAGATTGTATATAATCAGCTTGACCAGAATCCGAATGCAATCTGGAGTTTGCTATTAGCTAGTGGTTATTTAAAAGTATTGAATGTAGATTTTGCACAAGAGGATTGGGAATTATTAGAATATGAACTGACATTAACAAATCGCGAAGTGAGACTTATGTTTACGAGTATGGTAAATAACTGGTTTGCAGAAGCAGGAACTTGTTATAATGATTTTATTAAGTCCATGTTGATTGGTGATTTGGAAGCCATGAATGAATACATGAATGAACTGACAATGGAGATTTTTAGTTATTTTGATGCAGGTTCAAAAAATATGCGAACTGCCTGTGAGAAATTCTATCATGGATTTGTAATTGGTTTGCTAGTGGAGCTGCGTGACAGATATACGATTACTTCCAATCGTGAAAGTGGCTTGGGTAGATATGATGTGATGTTAGAGCCAAAAAATGCCGAGAGCGATGCATTTATTTTGGAATTTAAGGTGTTTAATGCCAGACGTGAAAAGACATTGGAGGATACCGTAGCTTCTGCATTGGCACAGATAGAAGAAAAGCAGTATGCAGTAGGCTTGATGGCAAAAGGCATATCGGAAGAAAGAATTCATAAGTATGGATTGGCATTTGAAGGGAAGACGGTGTTGATTGGCTAAAAATAGAATATTGAATTTACGAATAAAATAAATAACCCCGCGTTTACACGCGGGGTCAAATTTTAGCTTTTATTTTTCAGCAAGTTTGTCAAGCATATCCCATACACCGAGCATATACATGATACCAAGGGCACGGTCATATAAGCCGTATCCTGGACGTACGTTACCTGGTTCTTCATCCCAGAGATGACGACCATGGTCTGGACGGATGTAGCCTTCGAAACCGCAATCATGGTAAGCTTTTAAGATGTTAAGAATCTGTGTGTCACCATCGCAGTCACGGTGAGAAGCTTCAGAGAAGTCACCGTTATCGAAGTGTTTAACGTTACGGATATGTGCAAATGCGATACGATCGCAGAATCTACGAACGATCTTTGGAACATCGTTGTTAGGATCAGCGTTTAATGAACCTGAACATAATGTTAAGCAGTTGTATGGGTTGTCTACCATTGTTAAGAAACGTTCGATGTTTTCTTCACAAGTCATAAGACGTGGGAGACCAAAGATATCCCATGGTGGATCGTCCATATGGATAGCCATCTTGATGTCACATTCTTCACATGTAGGCATGATAGCTTCTAAGAAGTATTTAAGGTTAGCCCATAAAGCTTCTTTATCAACTGGTTTGTAAGCTTCGAAAAGCTCGTCTAACTTAGCCATACGTTCTGGTTCCCAACCTGGGAATGTCATTCCGCCTAAGTTATTAAGGATGTAGTCAGCCATTTCCTTTGGATCGTCATGGATACGAGCTGCTTCGTAGTAAAGAGCTGTAGAGCCATCACCTACTGGATGGAAAAGGTCTGTTCTTGTCCAGTCAAATACTGGCATGAAGTTATAACAAATAACTTTAACGCCGAACTGAGAAAGATTTTTAATTGTTTCGATGTAGTTTGCGATGTACTGATCACGAGTTGGAAGACCAATCTTGATGTCATCATGTACGTTTACTGATTCTACAACGTCCATGTTGAAACCGTATTCATCAAGCTGTTTCTTAACTTCTGCGATTTCTTCTACTGACCAAACTTCACCTGGCATTTTGTGGTGTAAAGACCAAACGATGCTTGTTACACCTGGAATCTGTTTGATATAGTTTAAAGAAATTTTGTCATTTCCTTCACCATACCAACGAAAGCCCATCTGCATTGGCATATAAATACCCTCCTTATATTATACATTTTAACATTCACATGTTACTAAAGTAAATTATACCATATCTTGAAACATAAAACCACTAGAAATTTTCTGTTTTGTACAATATTTTTTGCGTTTTAAAAATAAAATTGGTATAATTTACAAAGTTTTGTATATGTTTAAATTTACTTCAGTTATAGATAGAATTCTAAATTATACAAGTACTTTAAAGATACATTTCTTGATTGCTTTATCCTTGCCAGGTGCTGCACAAGCTGGTTTGTGTGGTTCATCAAGCATACAGATATAGAAATCATCTGGGCTCATATAAGATGAGTTTACATTTTCACATTCTACGATACCAAAGTCACGGTTTTCGTCAAAGCTGGTTTCTACGCCATCGCCGCCTGTTTCGATTAATTCGTAACCTGTAATATCTACATGAATGTCTAAGTATTTTTTATGAATTTCAAAAGGTGTAGTAGCTACATCTTTTCCTTCGATTTCAATTACGTTTACCCAAACGTCTTTTCCAACGATATCCTGTTTTCCAAGTGGAAGATTTACATATTCGCCCTTTTTGATGTAATCAATAGCGATGTCAAGGTTTGGGTAGAGACCTTTGTAAAGGTCGATGTTTTTAATTTTATCATAAATCATAAGTAAAAACCTCCTAAATTAATAATCAAAGTTTGCTTGCAAACTTTGGTGCACGCATGCAATGTTGCGAAGCAACAATTTTCCTAATTGCATGCTGTGCATAAAAAAGGCTACCGCCTTATGGCGATAGCCTTAAATTTTCATGTATTCACAAAGAGGCCTATGAACCTCTTAGGCAGTTAAATTACTGCAAGATAATTATCTCTGTACACGAGCGCCAGCGCCACCCATAATAGCTTCAACTTCTTTCTTGCTAGCCATTGTTGTGTCACCTGGTGTTGTCATAGCAAGTGCGCCATGAGCTGCACCGTAGTTAACAGCTACTTCAGCATCACCTGTAGTCATTAATCCGTAGATTAAACCTGAAGCGAATGAGTCACCACCACCTACACGGTCCATGATTTCAAGACCTTTGTAGTCTTTAGCTTTGTAGATTTCTCCACCTGCCCAGCAAAGAGCTGACCAATCGTTAACTGTAGCTGTTTTAACTTCACGAAGAGTTGTAGCAACTGCTTTGAAGTTAGGATATGTTTTAACAGCTTCGTTGATCATCTTCTTGTAACCATCGATGTTGAGTTCTTTTAAGTTTTCGTCGTTACCTTCGATTTCGAAACCAAGACATGCTGTGAAGTCTTCTTCGTTACCGATCATAACGTCTACGTACTGAGCGATTTCTTTGTTTACAGCCTGAGCTTTTTCAAGACCGCCGATAGCGCTCCACATAGAAGGTCTGTAGTTTAAGTCGTAAGATACGATTGTGCCATATTTCTTAGCTGCTTTACAAGCTGCGATAGCTGTTTCACAAGCTTCTTCAGATAATGCAGCGTAGATACCGCCTGTATGTAACCATCTAACACCGAGTTCACCAAAGATGTAATCGAAATCGAAATCTTCTGGTTTAGCTTTAGAGATAGCTGTGTTAGCACGGTCAGAACATCCTACTGCACCACGGATACCATATCCTCTTTCTGTGAAGTTGATACCGTTACGGCAAACACGGCCGATACCGTCTGTTTTCATCCATTTGATGAGAGATGTGTCAACACCACCCTGAAGGATGAAGTCTTCCATTAACATACCTACTTCGTTGTCAGCGAAAGCTGTGATAACAGCTGTTCTTAAACCGAAACATCTACGAAGACCACGAACTACGTTGTATTCGCCGCCGCCTTCCCATGCACGGAACTGTCTTGCTGTACGGATACGTCCTTCGCCTGGATCGAGACGAAGCATAACTTCACCTAATGATACCGCATCAAATGCACATTCTTCCTTTGGTCTTAATTCAAAAGCCATAGTTTTTCTTCTCCTTTTGTTAAAAAAAATGTTTTCTCTAGGAAAAATCTCCTACTATTAATTTTACTTGGTAAATAAAATTTGTCAACATTTACGGATGTATTTTTTTAAGAAATAGTTTTAAAAAACGAATTTTGCGAAATAGAAGGGGGTAAATCGCCTTTTTTGAGGTATATATATTTTAAACGGTGAGATATAATGTGATTAGATTAAAAAACCAAAAGCAAAACAAGGAGGAAAAAACCTCTGCTTATCAGAGGATTCGCATTTTCCTTCGGAAAATGAGGAGGTCTATATGTATCAGATTAAAAATTTTACAGACAACGATGATATGAAAGTGATTGATTCTTTAGGAGCGTTTTCGGTTATTGAGTATCAGAGAGATTTAAGTGTGACACCACAGACTGCAATGGTGGCTTATTACTGTAATGAAATGAATGTTAGAAAACGACAGGTGATTGTGGACGTGGCAAAATCAAATGTAACCGTTCAGGCAGGAGCAATGCAGTGGACAGTAGGAAACGTCAATGCGACAACTGGATTAAAAGGTGTGGGAGATTTCCTTGGAAAAGCAATGCGCGGTTCTGTGACAGGAGAGTCTGCAATTAAACCGGAATATACAGGTAATGGCACGCTCGTATTAGAGCCGACTTACAAGCACATCCTTTTGATTGATGTGGCAGACTGGAACGGTTCAATCGTGTTAGATGATGGTTTGTTCTTAGCTTGTGAGTCTTCTTTAAAACATAAGGCGGTAATGCGTTCTAATTTCTCATCAGCGGTTGCCGGAGGTGAAGGATTATTTAATCTGGGCATTCAGGGAAGCGGCATTCTTTGTTTAGAATCGGTCTGTCCGAGAGAAGAGCTGGTAGAAATTACATTGGATAACGATGTATTAAAAGTGGATGGTAATATGGCAATTGCATGGAGCGGAAGTTTGGACTTCACAGTAGAGCGTTCTGGTAAGAGTCTGATTGGCTCGGCTGCATCAGGCGAAGGACTTGTAAATGTTTACAGAGGTACTGGAAAAGTATTACTTGCACCAGTAAGAGGCGGAATTGCATAAAGCTAAATTGCAGGAAAGTGTGGGAGATGTCAAAAGGGCATCTCCTTTTTCGTATATATAAACTACAGGTTTAATGTATTATGTGAGTTTATGTATTATACTGACAAATGTAACGGACAGTAGTGTGCAAGAGTTTGAAAGAGATTACTCGGGAGGGTAGAAATATGAAGATGACATCCGCATATGCAAATAAGATGTTAAAGAAATTAAATGAGGATAAAGCTTTTTGGAGAAACAAGGAGCAGGGAGGATATGTCTATACTGCGGCGGTAGACGAAGAACCTGTGATTCCAGAATATGATTATGAAAAAGTGGCAGCTGCCATTGCTGAGATTGATGATAAGATTTGCGTGATTAAACATGCAGTGAATCATGCGAATGTAACAAGCCAGATTCAGATTGGCGGGTACGTAATGAGTGTTGACCAGATTCTTGTGAAGATGGCTCAACTTAATAATCGAAAGTCAGTACTTGATAACATGCGTAAAATGGAACCGAAAACCAGATTGAATGCAGCTTTTTTTGGTACTAGAAAACCTACTCCGGAATATCAGTATATTAATTACGACTTGGAATTGGTGAAAAAAGAATACGAGCGGATTGATGGTGAAATTGCAGCTATGCAGATTGCCCTTGATAAGTATAACCAGACGTTTGAGTTTGAGGTGGAGGTATAGGCTCTGATATATTTTTCCGTGCAGATAAACGATAAGTGTATGCATAACACAATGGTAGATGTGTTAAGAAAAAAGTTTATAGTGCAGGTTATGGATTATTTAGTTATTTCTTGTTGGGTAAAAGTTTAAGGTTTCGAAATAATATAGGAGGATCCGGTAAGTAATGATAATCTGCAGAAAACCTGACTGCTTCGGCAGTGTGGCATGAGGTTCGGTTTTGGTGCCTGTTAATAAATAATTGAATTAGGAAAATGCTGATGTTTACCCGATTATTTTAAGTGAAGGATAAAAGGGGAATGCATCAGCATTTTTGTATACAGACAGAGCGGAGACTCCAAAAGTGTATCATTGACAAGAGAATAAATGAATTGTATGATTAGGATAAAGGTACTGGTTTGGGGCGGAGAGACGGTACAAAGGACAAAGTATTATGGTATACAAAAGGAGAAGAGTATGTTTGAAAAATTAAAACAAATGAGAATCAAAAAAAGACTGACGCAAAGTTCTGTGATTACGGTTTCGATAGCAAGCACGGCAGCAGTTATTGCAGCGATATTCTTGTTTTACATCGGAAGCCAGTATAATCATGCTTTGACTTATTATGCATTCCCGCAGGGAGATCTGGGGTTGGCAATGAAGGAATTGGCGGATATCCGAAGCGCGACACGTGGTGCGATTGGCTATGAGGATGAAGCACATATTGATGCGATGGTGGAAGCGCATGACGAAGCGGTAGCCCGGTTGGAAGAGTATCTGGTGGTAATTGAAGGTACGATTGTGACTGATGTTGGACAACAGGCATACAATCAGATTTTGGAAGCAGTGGAAGAGTATCTGGTTATCGACCGTAAGGTTATGAGAATGGGTACGTCATTGGATAGAGCAGAGTGGAGCAGGGCACAGACCGTAGCATTCGAAGAACTAGCACCGGCGTATACAGCGGCTAGCGAAGCTTTTGAAGCATTTATGGATGCGAATATCACGTTAGGTGATGAAACACAAGCTAGTTTACAGACGCTACAGTTGATTCTTATTGGTGTAATTATTGTAATCGTAGTAATTGCCAATGTAGTCGCTACAAAAATCGGAAATATGATTGCAGATGGTATTGCACAGCCATTACAGCAGTTAAGTGATCGCATGGGAACTTTTGCAGAGGGTGATATTTCTTCGGAATTCCCTACTTATGAACAGGATGATGAAGTAGGTGATATGTTAAAAGCTGTAACTGCAACGACGGAAAAGCTTTCTTTGATTATTACAGATATGGAATCTCTTTTGGGAGATATGGCAAATGGTAATTTTAATATCAGAACATCTTGCGAAGAAGCATATGTAGGAGACTATAATCCATTGCTGATGGCAATCCGTAAAATGAATCGTCAGATGGATGAGACCCTGAAAGAGGTCCGTGGTGCTTCCGATATGGTATCAGCGGGTGCTACCAACCTGGCAGAAGCATCTCAGGCATTAGCGGAAGGTGCTACAGATCAGGCTGCATCTGTTCAGGAAATGCAGGCAACGATTAATGAGATTACAAGCGGATTGGAAAGATCTGCAGAAGAAGTAAATGCTGCATATGAAGAAGCAGAACGTGTAGCAGCGCAGGCAGAATCCAGCCGTACAGAAATGGCGGTTATGACAGATGCAATGGGCAGAATTAGTGAAACTTCTCTTAAGATTGGTACGGTTATTACAGAGATTGAAGATATTGCAGACCAGACAAACTTATTGTCGTTAAATGCTTCTATCGAAGCAGCAAGAGCTGGTGAAGCAGGTAGAGGTTTTGCAGTTGTAGCAGATCAGATTCGTACACTTGCAGAGCAGAGTGCGAAGGCTGCGGTTAATACAAAGGCGTTGATTGAAGGCTCCATTCATGAAATTGAAGTAGGTAATAAAGCGGCTGAGAGAACAGCGGATGTATTGGCAGAGGTAGTTGAGGCAATTCATGCGATTGCACAGACTGCAAAAGGTTTGAGCGAGACATCTGCGCAGCAGGCTGAATCTATGGAACAGGCAGAAGAAGGTGTTGCAAGAATTTCAGAGGTTGTTCAGAATAACTCTGCAACAGCAGAAGAAGCATCTGCAACAAGTGAAGAATTATCTGCACAGGCAGTGAGCATGGACGAACTTGTAGCACAGTTCCAGTTAAGAGAATAGTTTAGAATGTTTATAGAAATGCTATCCCTGGCAGACTATTGTTTGCTGGGGATTTTTTAAATCATAGGAAATTCCTATGATTAAAAAATGCTCCGCAAGGATGCGCAGCTACGCGCGCGGAACAAAAGCTGTGCTATGCCAGTAACTGAAATTGCGAAGTGTGTGAAAGCACACTTTTGTTCTGAAAAATAGGAAAAATGCACTAGTTTTATTTGACCGCAAATATTAGGCATGATACAATATAATTGATACATAATAAATGCTAATTTGTGAAAGGGGTTTTACAATATGCGTGAAATTAAATTAATTACAGAAGCTCGCTTTGGGAAATATGGCGAGCCATTAGTATCAGTTGCTTTACCACACACTTGGAATAACTTAGATGGTCAGGACGGCGGTAATGACTATTGGAGAGGTGTTGGTACATATGAAATTGATTTGCCAAATCCAACAGCGGGCAAAAAACAGTACATTGAGATTCAGGGTGCAAACCATGTAGCGACTGTTTACTGTAACGGACGTGAATTAGGAACACACAAAGGTGGTTTCTCTACATTTCGTTATGATTTAACACCGGCTATGAAAAAAGAAGGAAACGTATTAACTGTAGTTGTAACAAATGCTATTAGTGATATTTATCCTCAGACAGCCGACTTTACATTCTACGGTGGTTTATATCGTGATGTGAACTTCATCGAAGTAAATGAAGCTCATTTTGATTTATTAAAAGATGGTACTAAAGGTGTGTTCGTAACACCACACTGCTCAGGTAACACACGTTTTGATTTATTCCCGGTTGGCGGTGATTTCATCTCCGTTGAGATTAAAGATGCTGAAGGTAACGTAGTTGCTACAGGTGGCGTAGAGGCAAGTGAACATGCAAATCTTTTAATTTCTGTAAAAGAGCCACATTTATGGCATGGTATGGAAGATCCATATTGCTATACAGCAGTTGCTAAGTTATTAGTTGGTGAAGATGTAGTGGACGAAGTAGAAGTAACATTTGGTTACCGTTCATTCCATGTAGATCCAAATACAGGTTTCTGGTTAAACGGCAAGAACGTACCATTACATGGTGTAAGCCGTCATCAGGACAGATTAGACAAAGGCTGGGCTATCTCAAAAGAAGACCACGAGCAGGACATCGCATTAATCAAAGAAATCGGTGCAAACACCATCCGTCTGGCTCATTATCAGCATGATCAGTATTTCTATGATTTATGTGACCATACAGGTTTCGCTCTCTGGGCAGAGATTCCATTTATCTCTAAGTTCATCCCAACAGAGGAAGCTTATGAGAATACCATCAGCCAGATGATTGAGTTAGTAGCTCAGAACTACAACCATCCATCTATTTTCTTCTGGGGTATTGCTAACGAGATTCTTATTGGTGCAGACAATGAACCACTTCGTAAGAATTTAAGAGACTTAAATGACATTGCAAAATCTATGGACCCAAGCCGTTTAACAACTATTGCAGAAGTTTCCGGCACACCTATGGATTCTGAGCATGTTTACATCACAGATGTTGTAAGCTACAACCACTACTTTGGATGGTACGGCGGTGACGTTGCTCAGAACGGACCATGGTTTGATGCATTCCATAAATTAAATCCGGATATTCCTCTTGGCGTATCTGAATATGGTGTAGAGAATATCTTAAAATGGCATACAGCAGCACCGATGAACCATGACTACACAGAAGAATATGCTTCTTACTATCACCATGAGATGTTAAAGACATTTGCAACACGTCCATATCTCTGGAGCACACATGTATGGAATATGTTCGACTTTGCAGCAGACGCTCGTAATGAGGGTGGTGTTGTAGGACGTAACAACAAAGGTCTTGTAACATATGACCGTACAACAAAGAAAGATGCATTCTTCATTTACAAAGCATTCTGGACCACAGAACCTATGGTTTACGTAGCAGGACGTCGTTTTGCTGACCGTGCTCCGGAAGAACGTAATATTACAGTTTACACAAACTGCGATGAAGTTACATTAGTAGTAAACGGTGTAGAAGTGGCTACACAGGCAGCAGTTGATCATGCAGTTGTATTTGAAAACGTTGCATTAAATGATGGTGCAAATACTATTACAGCAAAAGCCGGTGCAGTAGAAGATACTATCACATTAAATGGCGTTGCAGAACACAATGCAGATTATACATTACCGGATATTGCAGAGGCTATGGCAGTTGGTAACTGGTTCGATGATATCGCAGATGATGATGACAGCGAAGAAATCGAAGTAATCGAAGGCTACTATTCTGTAGAAGATACAGCAGGGGAACTTCTTTCTAATGAAGAATGTCTGAAGGTAGTTAAGGGCTGGTATATGCAGCAGGGCAACCTGACATTTGCGTCTATGCTTACAACCGTTCGTGATATGATGGGCTTCAAGAAGATTACAGAGTTTACAACAATTAGTGGACAGGCTACAGCAAAAGACCTTGCTAAACTGAATCGTCAGTTGAACAAGATTAAAAAGTAATAGGTAACTTTTTAGAGCCGGTCTGGGGGACTGGCTCTGAGTAACTATAATTGTTCCGTGGAGTGCGGAGCACAAATAATATATTATTTTAGGGGAGGTTTTTACCATGATTTCATCATTATTGTATCCACGCGTGACCGCTACTCGTCGTGCTATCTCTTTAGATGGCATGTGGAAGTTCCAGTTTGACCCTTCAAGTGAAGGTGTTGATGGAAACTGGACAGCAGGTTTACCAGCACCATGTTCAATACCAGTACCAGCCAGCTTCTGTGATATTTTCACAGATAAGGATAGCCGCGAATATACTGGCGACTTCTGGTATGAGACAGACTTCTTCGTTCCAGGCGAATGGAAGGGCAATGAAATCGTAATCCGTTTCGGCTCAGCTACACATAAAGCAAGAGTATTCGTAAACGGCACAGAAGTAGCAAGCCATGTTGGTGGATTTTTACCATTTAATGCATTAGTGAATGACGTTGTAAAATACAACGAATACAATAAGCTTTCTGTTTTAGTAAACAACGAGCTTAGCGAGACAATGATTCCATGTGGTCTTACCACTACATTATGTAATGGTAAAAAGGTTAGCAAACCGTACTTTGACTTCTATAACTACTCTGGTATTCAGAGACCTGTTAAGTTACTTTGCTTACCAAAAGAAAACATCACAGACTTTACAGTAAACCATCGTTTAGTTGGTGCAGATGCAGAAGTTGATTACACAGTTGAGACAACTGGTGACAACAACACTGTAGTAGAAGTTTATGATGCAGAAGGTAACAAAGTGGCAGAAGCTTCTGGCAAGACTGGCACAGTAGTTGTAAAAGATGCAAAATTATGGAACGTACATGCTTCTTACCTTTACAAATTTGTAGTGAAAATCGTAGATGGCGATACAGTTATCGACGAATACTATGATATGATTGGTATCCGTACTTTCGAAGTTAAGGGCGGACACTTCTTATTAAACGGCAAACCAGTATACCTTAAAGGTTTTGGTAAACACGAAGATGCAGATATCCGTGGTCGTGGTTTAGATATGGTTACTGTAAAACGTGACTTCGAATGTATGAAATGGATTGGTTCTAACTGCTTCCGTACAAGCCACTATCCATACGCAGAAGAAGTTTACTACATGGCAGATGAAGAAGGTTTCTTAATCATCGACGAGACACCAGCGGTTGGTTTGTTAGAAAGTACTATGAACTTCATGGCTGCAAATCAGGGTACAGGTAGAAAGCTTACATTCTTTGAAAAAGAGACAACACCTGTTCTTTTAGAGCATCATAGAGAAGTTCTCAAGGATATGATTAAACGTGACAAGAATCATGCTTCTGTTATTGCTTGGAGTATCTTAAATGAGCCGGAAACAACACATGAGAGTGCTACACCTTACTTTGAAAACTTATTTGACTATGCACATGAACTTGACGTTCAGAAACGTCCTCGTACATTTGCGGTAGTTATGACAAGTTTACCACACACATGTAAGTGCTGGCAGGTAAGTGATTTTGTAAGCTTGAACCGTTACTACGGCTGGTATGTAATGGGTGGTCCGGATATCGCAGATGCAGAAGCTGCATTCCACAAAGAGATGCAGGGATGGGGCGCAATCCGTGGAGAACGTCCATTTATCTTTACAGAGTATGGTGCAGATACCATGCCATCTGAGCACAAATTACCAAGCGTAATGTGGTCTCAGGAATACCAGAATGAATACCTTGACATGTGCCATCGCGTATTTGACAGCTATGACTGGGTACAGGGTGAGTTAGTATGGAATTTTGCAGACTTCCAGACTACAGAAGGTATCTTACGTGTAAACGGCAATAAGAAGGGTATCTTCACACGTCAGCGTCAGCCTAAGGATGCTGCTTTCCACTTCAAGAAACGTTGGGACAGCCTTCCTTTAGATTATAAGGGCGATAAATAAGAAGAAAAATGGTCCCTATTATGAGATAAGAACGTGTTAAAATAAAAAAATATGTAGATTAGGAGGCAGAGTGCGAAAGTACTCTGCCTTTTAAAATAGAAGAGGGATGTTGTTGATAGTTTGGAAAACGCGATGAGCGATAGATTAAAAGTTGACGAAAAATCACTTGAATTGATTTGTAATTTTGTTATTGTTGACATTGATTTTAAAATTTCATAAGCGTAATATTATTTGCGGCGCAGACGGAATGTGGCTGTATAGCGGAATTCAGTGAAACATACGAAGCCTGTGAGCAAATTATATAAAGGAAAGAGTGTGAAAGGTTATGAATATTTTATTGTCAGTATCAGTTGCCCTTTTAGCGGGTCTGCTTATGACAAGAGCTTTCAAACCGTTTAAATTACCGTCAGTAACGGCATATTTGATAGCGGGTGTGTTAATCGGACCATATTGTATTGGTGCATTACATATTGAAGGTCTTGGTTTTACTTCTATGGAGGAAGTGGAGGTACTTTCTTTGGTATCTCAGGTTGCATTAGGATTTATCGCGTTTTCTATTGGTAGTGAGTTTCGTTTGGAGGATTTGAAGAAAATCGGAAAGCAAGCTTTTGTAATCGGTATTTTTCAGGCGATAACAGCAACATTATTTGTTGATTTGGCACTGTTCGTAGTGCATGTGATGATGCCGGATAAGTTGACAGTTGCACAGGCAATTACGCTTGGCGCGATTGCTACAGCTACAGCGCCGGCAGCGACCCTTATGGTTGTAAGACAGTACAAGGCAGAAGGCCCTCTTACAAAATTACTTTTGCCAATTGTAGCGTTAGATGATGCGGTTGGTTTGATTGTGTTCGCAGTATCCTTCGGTATTGCAAAAACACTGGTAAGTGGAACTGTTGATTTGATTTCCATTATCGTAAATCCGTTGTTGGAGATAGTATGCTCTTTATTATTGGGAGCTGTAATGGGATGGTTGTTGACTCAGTTAGAAAAAATGTTCAACTCTAATACGAATCGTTTGAATATGACAACAGCGTTTGTATTTATGACGGTTGCATTGTCTACTTTCAAATTTGAGATTGGACCTGTACATATCGGTTTTTCATCATTGTTGGTATGTATGATGTTGGGAACTGTTTTCTGTAACATCTGTCCGTTGTCTCATGATTTAATGGGGGCTTCGGATAAATGGACTTCTCCATTGCTGGCGTTGTTCTTCGTTATCAGTGGTGCAGAATTAGAACTTGGCGTATTTGCGGATGTGGCAATCGTAGGAATCGGTGTGGTTTACATTGTGTTCCGTTGTTTCGGAAAATATATGGGTACTTTGGTAAGTGCGAAAGCAGTAAATTGTGCTCCTTCGATTTGTAAATATCTGGGTATTACCCTGTTTCCACAGGCAGGCGTCGCACTTGGTATGTGTACCACAGCAGCACAGCTTGGAGAACAAGGTGCATTGATTCGTAATATTACCTTGTTTGCAGTATTAATCTATGAACTTTTCGGACCACTTTTCACAAAGATGGCATTGACAGCAGCGGGCGATATCAAGCCTATGCCAGAGCATGTTAAGAATCGTCGTCAGACTAAGTTAGAAGAAGTAAAGAAGAGAAAAAGTGAATAAAGGATAGTAAGGAAAGATAAGGGGATTTTGGCAAAAGCCGGAATCTCCTTTTTTACGAGTAGAAGAACGAGCTTTGTGTTCTAAAGGGAAAATTATGCCGGATATGAAGACAAGGAGGGAAAAATGTTGCAATAATATTTTTGAATGAGTTAAAAATTTTTTCATGTTGTATCCTTGTGTAAAATATAATTTTAAGGTATTATATTATGATGTGGATGTGCTTTTGATACCCGCATCCTATAATGTAGATTGAAAAAGTTCTAAAATATCAAGAGGTAAGAGAGGGAGTTATGGATAAACAAGTGAAAAATAATATTGTAATTGCAGTTGTAGTGGTAATTTCCATATGCATCGGATATGCTCTGGGATATTTTGGAAAAATGGAAACCAATACTGTTCCTGAGGTTTATCAATTACCGGACAGTATAGATGTGACAGGTGTTTCTTTTGAATTGGAGCGCGGAATATTGAGCTGCCAATTTGTTCCGGCAGTGTATTCAGATAAATTTACTTATAATGTTACGGCACTTGCTATTGGTTATAAAGACAGGAAGACAGATGAGGCAGTATTTGAAAACGGAGTAGGAGAAGTAAATCTACCGGTAACAGATTCGGTGTTTTATAAAGTGGTTCTTGAAATAACCAACGGCGTAGAAAGCAGGAATGTTACACTGGCAGATAAGTTATATGTGAATGATAAAAATAACACAGTGACATTGCACTAAAAAATGATATAATATTTATGTGTTTTCTTCGGGGAAAGTAGAAGGGAAATACAGATGAATATATTAGAAGTACAAGCTTTGTGTTCTGAAGGGAAAATTATTTGGACAGAACATGTTGAAAAGCGAATGGCACAGCGAAACATTAGTAAGTTGGTATTAGTGAGGGAGTTCCTAAAATCTTGAATATCATAACGGCATATGTTCCAAATGAAAGTAAATTTATGCCAGATATGAAGACAAGGAGGGAAAAATGATGTGTGTATTTTGTAAAGGGAAAGAAATTCGTGAAGTGTTAGATAAATATTTAGTATCATTAGGTGATACTGTTTTGATTGTCAATAGGGTTCCTAGTATGGAATGTGTGCAATGTGGAGAAAAATTTTATACGGACCAAGTATCAGAGGTATTGGAGAATATTACAAGCAAAGCACGTGCAATTCAGGCAGAAATTTTAGTGGTTGATTATGAGAATTGTGATACGATTGAGGTTGTAAGATAAATAGAATAATAGAGGACACTGGGAAAATTGTTTTGGCGGGCAAATGCCCGCCGTTTTGTTTGTGAAGCTTCTCACAGACAGTGCCGATGTGGGAGTAGTCAATGTGACGTGATAAAATATTATTGAAAAATGTTTCAAAACAGCTACGGTTATTTTTATAATTTGGAGATAGAATTATTTGTGAAATTCCAAAAGGCTTGTTACCGGAATTTCTAAGGTGTCTGCGATATCTAAGAGTGTTTCTAACGAAATAGAAGTTGGCATATTTGGAGCCTCAATATTGCTCATGTGTGTGCGGCTGATATTGATTTCCTCTGCAAGTTGTAGCTGTGTGATACCTTTTAATTTGCGGTAGTAAGCGATATTTAATCCTATCATTTTATATTCTTGTCTGCGCTTTTCGTTCATTTCATTCACCTCAATGATAGTGTACTGATTGTAATGTGACTGTTAAACAATGCCAATATTTGCAAATGCAAAGTAAAATATTGCAAAAACAAATAGAAAGTTGTATTATGTAAAGGCAAAGTGTGAAAAATAAAAGTTAAAGATAAGTTAGGGAAGCAAAAGATGAGGAACTGGAATAAAAGGGATTGGGGAAAAATATTGTTGTTGTGCTCGATTGGGTGCATGTTAGCAGTGTCGGGTATTGTGTGGATATGTTTGCTTTGCGAACTGTGATGTGTGGCGAAGCTGTATTATAAAAATATTTAAGACAGAAAGAAAATAAATGAATGATAGTTAAGGTCGAAAAGTAAAATTTCGACTTTAACTATCATTTTTATTTATTGTCGCACCAGCCCGAAGACTTTTGCGAGCTCCATAACCAGAATTGGTAGCACAATAAAGGATATTCCGATAATATAATGTGGAATAGTGAGCTCTACCAGTCCAAAAAGTGTGGATAATGGTGTAAAAAGCACCAGACATACGAGCAGGATGGAACTGAGTGCTGCCCAGTTTAATTTGTGATTAGTAAAAATACCAATGTCAAAAAGGGAACGGGCAGAACGCATATTAAATGCTTGCACAACCTGTGACAGAGAAAGTACCATAAAAGCCAGTGTCTGCCCTGCTGCCAGTTCTCCGGTTGTGTCTTTGCCGATACGGAAGGCGAGCAGTGCCAGCATACCGAACATAAGTCCCTGTAACACAATCTGTATGCCGAAACCACGTGCAAAAAGGCCTTCGTTTTTGGGTTTTGGACGTTGTTCCATGATACCTTGTTCGACAGGCTCCATACCAAGTGCGATAGCAGGAAAACTGTCTGTTACCAGATTAATCCAGAGCAACTGCATGGATAAAAATGGAGATTCGTGCCATAACAGCATAGCAGTAAATACAGCAACAACTTCTCCAATATTCGTTCCTAATAAAAAGCCTACTACTTTTTTGATATTTGCATAGATACCGCGGCCTTCGCGGACTGCATCAACGATTGTAGCAAAGTTATCATCCGTTAAGGTCATATCAGAGGCACCTTTTGCAACATCAGTACCGGTAATACCCATAGCGCAGCCGATGTCTGCGGCTTTTAGGGCAGGAGCATCGTTGACACCGTCTCCGGTCATGGCGACTACTTGTTCTTTGCGCTGCCATGCTTTGACAATACGGATTTTATTCTCAGGAGAGACACGGGCGTAAACGGAAATGCGTTCGAGCAGTAAATCCAGTTCGGAATCTGTCATGGCATCAAGCTGTGTTCCGGTAATGGATTTATCTCCGGGTTGAAAAATGCCGAGTTCTTTTGCAATGGCAGATGCGGTAACGACATGGTCACCGGTAATCATAACGGGTTTAATTCCTGCTTGGCGGCAAATTTTTACGGCTTCTTTTGCTTCCGGACGCGGAGGGTCAATCATTCCGACAATTCCTAGAAAGGTTAGGTTGTTTTCTAAATCTTTTGAAGATGGTTTTTCAGGGAGACTATCCAGTTTCTTATAACCAACCGCTAATACGCGCAGAGCTTTTTCACTCATTTTATCGTTCATTTCACCGGCGGCAACCAAATTCCCGGAAATACATCGAGAAGCCATGACATCAAAGGCACCTTTTACGATGGCGGTGAGTTGCCCGTCAATTTCGTGAACAGTAGTCATGAGTTTTCGGTCAGAATCAAATGGCAGTTCTGCAAGCCGGGGATGTATTTGGTTGATAACTTCTTTTTCAATTCCGTTTTTGTGCGCAGCAAGAATGATGGCGGTCTCTGTTGGGTCACCAATATGTTCTTCCTTGTCACCGTGAAAAATAACAGTGCCGTCACAGCAGAGGGTAGCAAAGGTAAGCAGTTTGCGAACCTCTGGGGAATTGGAGGTGCTGATTTCTTCGGAGGAGTGGCCGTCTACATATCCTTCCACCAAGGTCATGCGGTTTTGCGTGAGAGTGCCTGTTTTGTCGGAGCAGATGACAGAGGCACTTCCTAAGGTCTCGACAGCGGGAAGTTTTCGAATAATTGCATTTTTATTCGCCATGCGTTGCACACCGATGGAAAGTACGATGGTGACAATCGCAGGGAGACCTTCCGGAATAGCGGAAACGGCAAGAGAAACCGCGGTCATAAAAATTTCAAGAGCCGGAATTCCATTGGACAAACCGACTACAAAAATAATACCGCAGGCTGCCAGTGCTACGGCACCTAATAGTTTTCCGAGTTGTGAAAGCTTTTTCTGTAGAGGTGTCTGGGTCTCGGTTTCGTTGTCTAAGAGGTCAGCAATTTTTCCTATTTCAGTCTGCATTCCGGTGGCAGTTACAATTGCAGTGGCAGTTCCGTAAGTAATGCTGCACCCTGAAAAGACCATATTACTGCGGTCGCCTAAAGGTGCGTTGGCATCAGGGATAAGCCCGGCCATTTTTTCAGAAGGGACAGATTCGCCGGTTAGGGCGGATTCTTCTGACTTTAAACTTACACTTTTTAGTAGTCGGGCGTCTGCAGGAACAAAATCTCCGGCTTCTAAATGGATGATATCCCCGGGTACAAGCTGAGTGGCATCTAAAACAGTTTCTGAACCATCACGCAGGACTCTTGCATGAGGTGCAGAGAGGTTTTTTAATGCATCGAGTGCTTTTTCGGCTTTGCTTTCCTGAATAACGCCCATGATAGCGTTTAGAATGACAATCAGAAGAATAAGTACCGGTTCAAAAAATTCTTTGGGATTTCCTTCGATACATGCAATAACAAAAGAAACAATGGCGGCTGCAATCAGAATGAGAATCATTACATCTTTAAATTGTTCAAAGAAACGTTCGAGATTGCTCTTTTTTCGACGCTCGTTCAGGCGGTTTTCACCATATTTTTGGAGAGCATATTTTGCCTGTGTGCTGCTTAAACCGAAGGCGGCATCACTGTTAAATGCTTTTAATATATTTTTTGTGGGTTCGCTGTGAAAAATCATAATCCTCCTTGTTTTGCGAAGCAAAATGCGGCTGCTTATGCAGGAGCAGAGGATTTAGTCTCCTCGTTTGGCTTCTTAGTATTTACTATTTTAAGTATAGTTAGAAGACCATATTTTTAGTCATGTTTTTTTAAAAATAATAATTTGGTGCGGCGAGCGAAATAGACAGTTCTATTTTGCATTTTTTTAATTTGATTTTTATAGTATGGTCGGTTATAGTGTAGCTATAAGATAGTTGAGGAATGATATTAATAGAGATTTCATAAATAGTATAGAATGAAAAAGATAGGAAAAAGAATTTTGATAATAATAGTATTGATGGTAGTTTTGGTACTGGCGCTTTGGATTATCTGGGATAATCAGCGTATTGTGGTAACTTCTTTCGAAGTAGAGAGCGAACGTTTGCCGGAGTCGTTTGATGATTATCGTATTGTTCAGGTCTCGGATTTGCACAATGATGAGTTTGGAGAAGATAATGCAAAATTGCTGGCAATTATAAAAGAGGAAAAACCGGATATAATTGCCATTACAGGTGATTTGCTGGATTCGAGACGAACCAGTGTGGAAAAGGCGCTTAATTTTGCCACAAAAGCGGCACAGATTGCACCTTGTTATTATGTGACGGGGAATCACGAATCGCGCATGGACGAGGAGTATGAGCAATTGGAAACGGGGATGAAAAATGCCGGTGTGACTGTACTGCGAAACGAAACCGTAACTTTAGAAAAAGGCGGTGAGCAGATAACGATAGCCGGACTTGACGACCCGCGGTTTGTAATAGCTACAGACAGAGTGCCGAAAATGGAAGCGGTGATAGGAGAGGTTTTGGCAGGTATCTTAAAGGAAGTGCCGGAAGAGCGATTTACACTTTTGCTTTCTCACAGACCGGAGTTGTTTGCCATGTATTGTGATCAGGGATTGGATGTCGTATTATCAGGACATGTGCATGGCGGTCAGGTCAGGATACCATATATCGGAGGAATTATCGGACCGGGACAAGGAATATTGCCGGATTATGATGCCGGGCTATATATGGCAGATGGCACGACGATGGTACTTAGCAGAGGTCTTGGGCAGAGTATTATACCATTCCGCGTGAATAATCCACCGGAATTAGTAGTAGTTACGCTAACTGTTCAGTAGGTATGTGCATTTACTGCACATACCGTGAGAAAATGATGCAAGAGTGAGCAACCCCCATCAGCGGAGCTGATTTTAAATGGGGGGTGCGAATTGTAATTATGAAGGTACTGAATAATTACTAGTTACGTTGAAAAATAGAATATAACCGTTAAAGGATTATAGATAAAGTAGTTTGTGCCGGAAAACGGCGGAAAGAGAGGAACTTATGTTAATTAGTATTTTAGTAACATTAGTAGTAGGATTGATTTATTTTTACATCAATCTTCCTGCAATCAACCTGCATACGGCAGAGTTTTATACGTTCATAATTGTATTGTGTGTCGTATACTGTGGATGCAATTTGGTAGTGACCGGATTTAAAGCAACCGGTTGGAAAGATTATTTGAAGCACTTGTTGAAAAAGTGCACGATTCCGGTTGTGGCAGCAGCCCTTTTGCTTGTGATTGCAATTGTAGGTAACATAGCCGGTCATGTATTCTTCCGTGCAAAAGATTACGCAGCCCTTTTACCAATCGAGCAGGGGGATTTTGCATCGGAAGTACAGGAAGTAAGCTGGGAGCAGATTCCGAAACTTGATTCTAATTCAGCTAGTGCATTAGCAAATAAAAAGATGGGTGAGTTGTCTGATTTGGTGTCGCAGTTTGAAGTAAATCCGAGTACTGTTCAGATTAATTATCAGGATAGACCGGTTAGAGCGACGTTTTTAGATTATGGTGATTTTATTAAGTGGTTTAAAAATAGAAATGAAGGTATTCCGGCGTATCTGTTGATTGATATGGTAACGCAGGAAGTTACGGTAAATCGTTTAGAAGAAGGGATGAAGTATTCGCCTTCTGAGATTTTTAATAGAAATATTTATCGTCATTTACGTTTCAGTTATCCGACTAAAATGTTCTATGCGGTGAATTTTGAGGTTGATGATGATGGAACACCATACTGGTGTGCAAGTGTGGTATCCAAGACGATAGGTTTATTCGGCGGTACAGATATCACAGGTGCAGTTTTGGTAAATGCGGTTACAGGTGAACATGCATATTACGATTTGGCGGATGTGCCGACATGGGTTGACCGTGTGTGTGATGCGAATTTAATTATGCAGCAGTATGATTATCATGGTTTGTATCAGGGTGGTTTCTGGAACTCTATCTTAGGACAGAGCGGATGTACAGAGACTACATCGGGTTATAATTATATCGCAATGGATGATGATGTATGGGTATACACAGGTGTGACTTCTGTGGCTGGAGATGAAAGTAATCTTGGTTTTATGTTAGTAAACCAGCGTACCAAAGAGGCACGTTACTATCCATGTGCCGGTGCTAATGAAGAAGCAGGTATGCGTTCCGCACAGGGTGCAGTACAGCAGTACAGTTACACGGCCACCTTCCCGATTCTTTTGAATGTGGGTTGTGAACCGACCTACTTTATGGCATTAAAAGATGCTTCGCAGCTTGTAAAAATGTATGCGATGGTTAATGTAAGCCAGTATCAGCTTGTTGCGACAGGAACGACAGTAGAGGAATGTCAGGCTGCCTATGCAGAGCTTATGGTGAAGAATGGAATTACAGAGCAGGCTCCGGTGCCGGAGGTTGAGAAGGCGGTAATAAATGGTGCTATTGCAGATATTCGTTCTTCTGTAATGGATGGAGATACATGGTACTTCATTCGTCTTGAAAATCAGCAGGTTTACTATTTGATTAATGGTAGTGAGTATCCGTTAGCAACGATTTTAAATGTAGGTGACAGAGTAAAAATCACTTACGAAGTGGGTACAGGTGAATTGATTAACGGTATTTCGTTAGAGAGATAATAAAAAGTAGAAAGACATCCTTATCTGTGGATAAGGGTGTTCTTTTTTTGGAATTGTGTGAATAAATGATAAAAAATCCAAAATTTAAAAACTTTCGCATACCCTCTAAGGAAAACCCCAAATGAGCCGATAAATAACATGAAGGCTTTAAAAATACAGTGGAAGGAGATGCCTAATATGCGTATAGATGCTTATAATCAGATTACACAAATTTACAAAACCAACAAAGCTGGTAAGGTGAAAGCAGCATCCGCTACAGCAAGCACGAGAGATGAAGTACAGATTTCATCTTTTGGTCGTGATTACCAGATCGCAAAACAGGCAGTGCAGGAAGCTTCCGATATCAGAACTGACAAAGTGGCAGAATTGAAAGCAAAAGTAAATGCTGGGAACTATCATGTGGATAACGGAGATTTTGCAAGCAAATTATTAGCAAGATACAATGCATTAGTGTAAAGTGAGGACGAACTTTGGCTAGTTTAATGGAAGACCTTTTGGATGTCTTAGAAAAAGAAGAAAAACAGTATCAGGATTTGATCGAATTGGGCTTAGAGAAGAAGCAGGCAGTAATTAAAGCAGATATAAAAACTTTAGAAGAGATTACTGCGAGAGAAGGAGATGCAGCCAGCGTGTTGCAGAACCTTGCGAAGCACAGAACCAGAGTGCTAAATGATATGGCGACAGTTTTGGGAAAAGAACCCGGTGAGATGACTATCACAAAAATGATTGGTTATTTGGATGGGCAGCCGAAAGAACAGGAAAAGTTGACTGAGATTAAGGAAAGATTGCTTGCAACAGGCAAGAAAATGAATACCATTAATCAGCAGAATGAAGTTCTTTTAAAACAAGCATTAGAGATGGTGGAGTTTGATTTGACGCTGCTTAAGAGTATGCGTCAGGCTCCGGAGACAGCCAATTATAACAGGAGAGCCTATAATACAGGCGACCTGTTAGGTGGGGGCGGATTTGACGCCAAACAGTAAAGAATAGAACAGATATAGAGGAATTTTTAAATGGGAAATGGATTTGGCAGTCTGTTTGTCGGAGCAGGCGGCTTACAGGGCGCACAGAATGCATTAAATACAACAGCAAATAACCTGGCTAACGTAAATACCAAGGGGTATGTACGTCAGCAGGTTTTATATACAGATCGTAACTATAATACGTTTGATACTACTGCTTCGATTAGTCCACAGCAGGTAGGTCTGGGTGTTAAAATCGGGGATGTAGTTCACGCAAGAGATATTTTTCTGGATAAATCATACCGAGCAGAGTCTGGTCGACAGGCGTTTTATGCAGCCAGCGCGGAAGCGGTAAATGAAGTATATACGTTTTATCAGGAGTTAGAAGGAGAAGCTTTTCAGGATGCGCTTCAAGCGGTCTGGACATCATTCCAGGAACTGTCAAAGGATCCGGGAGATTCTGTAAATCAGAATCTTGTAATTCAGAAAGCAGGGCTTTTAGTATCCAGAGCATCAGCAGTATATGATGGGCTCAATGATTACCAGAGAAATATTAATCAAAAGATTTCGAATGATATCGATCGTATCAATGAACTTGGACAGCGTATTTTTGAATTGAACAAAGAGATACATCTTGTAGAGTCCAGTAAAGTAGAGAGTGCTATGACACTTCGCGACGAGAGAGATAATTGTCTGGATGAGTTGTCAAGCCTTGTAGATATTACATACAAAGAGAATCCAGAAGGTATGGTAACTGTTAATATTGAGGGAATGGAATTCGTAGATGAAGTCCATGTATATGAGATGGGTAAATTAGTAGAAGATATTACAGAGTTTGTGACACCGTATTGGCCACATACTTCTACACCTTCTAATGATGATTATGATGAAGTTTTTACTTATACGAATCCGATTTCATCAGAACTTAATACAGATATTGGTGAGTTGAAAGCGCTGATTCTTGCCCGCGGTGACAGGGTTGCGAATTATAATGATATTTTAGACGTAAGCCAGAATGAGTATAATCGTTCGACAGCGGAACATATTGGAACTGGCATGTCAGTTATGTTACAGGCGCAGGCGCAGTTAGACCAGTTATTCCATGGAGTTGTTACAGCAATAAATGATATATTTTGTCCAAATACAGAGGCTTCTAATGTAATTGATTTTCAGGGAGCAGATAGTGTTGTTATTAAGGATAAAAATGGTGTAGAACACACCATTAAAGCAGATGATTTATTGTTAGATGCAGAGAATGCATCGGTAGGTGTTGATGGTAAGCTGCCACCGCAGGAGTTGTTCAAACGTATCGGTACAGAACGTTATGAGACAATTGAAGCGGAAGATGGCAGTGTATACTACAAATATATTCCGGAAGATCCAAATGAAACGGATATGCAGTATACCATCATCAGTGTGGAAGTAAATCGTGCATTGATAGAGCAGGAAACGAATATGCCACACTTAAAGCAGGATGGTCAGGTGAATTATGCTTTGGCAGAGCGACTGGCAGCATTGTGGGATGAAGAAGCATTGATACTCGATCCGAATGATAGAAATAATGTGACCTACTTGGATTATTATTCAAATATGATAGGTGCATTTGGTACATTGGGTTCTGTATATGAATCTACATCGTACAGTTTAAATGATACCGTGACATCTATTTCAAATCAGAGATCACAGGTTATCGGAGTATCTTCCGATGAAGAACTTACAAAAATGATTAAATATCAGAATGCGTATAACGCATCCAGCCGTTTTATTAATGTAATAAATGAAATGGTTGAACATCTGATAACACAACTTGGTTAATAGGAGGAACATGATATGCCATCACAGTTTTTTGGATTAAACATAGCTTCATCAGGTTTAAGCGCATATCAGGCAGCATTAAATACAACAGCAAATAATATTTCGAATGTTAAGACAGTTGGTTACACAAGACAGGCAACGAATATGAGTTCATCTGCTGCACTTCGTATTCATGCGACATATGGTAGTGCAGGTACCGGCGTACAGGTAGATTCCATTAAGCAGGTGCGTGATGAATATTATGATACGAAGTTTTGGGAGAATCAGAGCGCACTTGGTTTGTATGAGACCAAATTAAGCTATAGTCTTCAGATTGAGAATTTCTTTATTGATGATGATAAGTCAAAAGGTTTTTCTTCTATTTTAAATAATATGTTTAATTCTATGGATACGTTAAAGAACTCGCCTGGTGATGTAAACAATCGTCAGCAGTTTATTGCACAGTCTAAGAATTTTACTACTTATTTTAATAGCGTAGCTATTGGTCTTGGACAGATTCAGGATAGCGTAAACGAGGAAATTAAATCTACAGTAGCGAATATTAATTCAATTGCAGAAAAGATTGCTATTTTAAATAAACAGATTAACGTCATCGAATTGCAGGGAGGATATGCGAACGAGCTTCGTGACCAGAGAGCAGTTTTAGTAGATGAATTGTCTACTATAGTTCCGACTACTGTATCAGAAGTTCCGGTGTCTAATTCTAACTATCCGGATATGCAGTTGGGTTCTAATTATTATACAGTTAAGATTAACGGACAGACTTTAGTAGATTCTTATGAATATAACGAACTTACCTGTATTGCAAGAGAAGTACCGGTAAATCAGTGCGATATGGAAGGCTTGTATGATATCGTGTGGACGAAGACAGGAAGTACTTTCCATGCGGGCTCTGAATATTCTGCAGGTTCTTTGAAAGGTTTATTAGATGTAAGAGATGGTAATAATGAAGAAAATTTCTCGGGAAAAATTACCGATATTACAGCAAATACCATTACACTGACAGATAACCTTTCCATTACCAAAATTGGTGCAATGAACATGCTGGATGAAGGCGTGATTACCATTGACGGTGCAGATTATTTTTATGATGAATTTAGTTTTACAACGGATAAAGATGGCAATGTTGTAAGTTATACATTCCATTTGAAAGATGCACTTACTGCAGACCAGCAGATTAAAATGAATGGTAAGACAGCAAAAATTGGTGAATCGGTAGATGCGAGAGGTGTACCATACTATATGGCACAGATGAATGAATTCCTTCGTTCATTTGCACAGATGTTTAATGACATCATGATAGGCAAAGATAATTTGTATGGTGATGATGTAGATTTTTCATTTATCACAGCAAAACATGTGGTAACGGGTAAAGATACTACTTTTGTGAATGTAGAAGGTGAGAAAACATACACATCTTCTATGGACTGTTATTTTAAATTAACATGCCGTAATGTATCGATTGATAGCAAGTGTATGAAGGATCCGGCTTTGATTTCTACAACGGCAGATATCAAAAATGGTATAGATAAAGCGGAAGTTATTGAGGAATTGTTGAAGTTAAAGTCAGATACAGTTATGTATCGTGGCGGTGGTGCAGATGATTTCTTGCAGTGTATGATAGCAGATATTTCTGTAGATACAGAGGAATCAAGAGTATTTGCAGCAAATTATAAGAATGTGGCGACAGCGATTGATAATCAGAGACAGTCAATCTCTGGTGTAGATGAAGATGAAGAGGCACTGGATTTGGTTAAATTCCAGAATGCATATAATCTTTCTTCAAAGATGGTTTCTGTTTTAACAGAGATTTATGACCGATTAATATTAGAGACCGGTGTATAGGAGGTTTTATGAGAATTACCAATAATATGATGTTGAAGACTACAATGTCAAATATTTATGGAAATAAAGAGAATGTGAATACATTGAATAATCAGATGGCTTCGCAGAAAAAGATTTCCAGACCATCCGAAGACCCGGTAGTTGCTATTCGTGCACTTCGTCTCCGTAGTAATTTGAGTGAGATTGATCAGTATTACGAAAAGAATATTCCGGATGCGGAAGCATGGTTGGATGTAACAGAGACTGCGTTGAAAAATATGGAAAATATTCTTTCGGATGTTCGTACCCAGTGTACTTACGGTGCAACAGGTACATTAACAACAGATGATCGTGAAGCAATATTGAAAAGTTTGACACAGTTAAGAGAACAGTTGTATGCAGAAGGTAATACTGATTATGCAGGACGTACTGTATTTACAGGTTTCCGTACGAATTGTAATCTTACATTTGACCAGGATGAGAAAAATACTTCTTATGATATTACACAGATGTTCAGTGAATTAGATATTGAAAAAGAACATCGTTATTATAAAGGAAACGCAGCAGTTCCTACGGATGATAACATCACACAAGGTGATACACCGGGAGAGTTAGAGCGTACCGATTGTGATCGTATTCGTTTTGCATATAATAATTTGGATGTAGACAAGGATACGAATGAGATTAAGAATTTAAAACTACAGTATACAGATGGTACAGTCGTAGATGGAAAGCTCCAGTATACCGAACTGTCAACTATGACAACGGTAAACGGAGATCCTGTTACAGTGAATACATATGCAACGATTCAAGAGTGGAAGGATGCAACTAATTTTGAAGCAGGAGTTGCAGATAATGAGATTGTTGTGATTGCAGAGACCGGTGAAATGCTTTTGGGTACAGATGTAACAACAACACTTGAATCAAAGGATTATTCGTTATCTGTATCTTATAGTAAGACCGGTTTTACGAAAGGAGAACTTCGTCCGGAGTATTACTTTAACTGTACAGATACATCTCCTCAGCACGAAACTCCGATTGAATATAAGAAGTTCGATGACGAGGGGAACGAATTGACACAGGACATTAATTATATCGTTGCTCAGAATCAGACACTTACTATTAATACGAATGCAGCGGATGTATTTAACGAGGATGCAGGACGTGATGTAGACGAGATGATTGATGCTGTGAAGTATGCAATGGATGCCCATGATAAGGTTGATCGTATTAGCAAGATGATGGGTCTGGAAGAATATGCCAGCGAAGAGGATCAGGCAAAACTTCAAAAGTGGAAAGATGCAGCACAAAAAGAAGCAGATTATGCAGATGATAATTTGAAGAGATTGTATAATACTTATATTGGTAATTTCGATTCGTATTTGTCGAATGTTAATTTGGCACTTACAACAGTAGGTAGTAAGGGTGATCAGCTTGCATTGACAGAAAATCGTATGTCAAATCAGCAGTTGACGATTTCGGAATTGAAATCATCAAATGAAGACAGAGAGCTTTCTGATATTATTATTGAATATACTTCTGCATATACTGCATACCAGGGATGCTTACAGGCAGCAGGTAAGGTTAATCAGAATACATTATTGAATTATATATAATTATTCAGAACCAAAACTGAATATGCATTTATAATACAAAAAGGATCGTCGGAGGCGACCGGAAAACCAGGAGGAAAAACTATGCGGGCAGAAACAAGATTATTTGGGGTAATTGATATTCCGGATGAGAAAATAATCACTTTGGAAAATGGAATGATTGGATTCCCGGAGTTACAGCATTTTGCATTGATTTTTGATGCAGAGAAGAAGAATGGCGGTAAAATTAAATGGCTTCAATCTATGGATGAGCCGACAACAGCATTCCCTGTAATGGATCCGACTATTATCAAAAAGGATTACGACCCTGCTATTAATGATGAAATTTTAAAACCATTAGGTGAATTGACAGAAAGTAATGTTTTTGTGTTATCGACAGTTACAGTTCCAAGAGAGCTTGAAAAAATGTCTATTAATTTGAAAGCACCGATTATTATTAACTCAGAAACGAACAAAGGTGCACAGATTATTGTGGAAGATGATTTGCCGGTAAAATATATGATCTATGACCTGCTCAAAGAGCGAAAAGAAAAGGCAGGTGAATAGGTATGTTGGCATTAACCAGAAAAAAGGGCGAATCCCTTGTTGTAAATAACAATATCGAGATTACTGTTTTGGAAATTCGTGGTGACCAGATTAAAATTGGTATTCAGGCACCGAAAGAAGTACCTATTTATCGTAAAGAAGTATATTTGCAGATACAGAAAGAAAATGAAGAAGCGATCGGTATTGACGGATTAGAAGTTCTGAACAATTTGTTAGACTAAGGATAGGATAGCGTATGCCAGAGAATTATTTAATGATTATGATTCAGAGTCTGAAGAAAAAGATAGAGGTTCTTGATTGCATCATTGATGCGGACGAGAGACAGAAAATAGATTTAGAGGATCCGAGTCTTGATCCGGATGATTTTGATAAAATTGTAGAAGAAAAGGCCAGATATATTGAGCATCTCGATTTGTTGGATCAGGGATTTGATAAGTTATTTGAACGCGTGAAAGAGCAAGTGAATAATAATCGTGAACTCTATAAAAACGAAATTAAAGAGATGCAGGCATTGATTACAACTGTGACAGAGAAGAGTAACGAGATTCAGGTTCAGGAAGCCAGAAATAAAGAATTGATGACACAGAAGTTTACAAAGGTGCATAAACAGGCGCGTGATGTGCGGGCTAGTCAGCAGGCTGTAAATCAGTATTATCAAAATATGAAGAAAATTAATTACATTGATCCACAGTTTATGGATAATAAAAAATAGGAAGAGTAAAATGGCTGTTATCAAAGGATGGACTTTGATAACAGCTTTTTATATAATGAAGAAATGAAGACAAAACAGACAATTATTTTATTTAAAGGAATCTATGATACGTTAGATTTGTTTAGTGACCAGTTGGGAGAGGCGTTTGCAAGCTGGGGATATGAACTCTTTGTATATAATGCGGCAGATATACCAAAGAGCAAGACCTGTCTTTTAGACATGCTGGAAGAAAAACGTGGTAATGCTGTCGTTGTGACATTTAATAACATGGGATACAACTTGGAAGTGGATGGTGTAAATGTATGGGAGCGTTTTGGTGTTCCATATATAAATATTTTAATGGATCATCCGTTTCATTTTGAAAAACCTATGAAAGAGGCACCGAAGACGGCAATTGTACTTTGCACGGACCGAAACCATGTGAAGTATATTCGCAGATTTTACAAGAATATTCGTCAAACGGACTTTCTTCCGCATGCAGGGATAGAGTTGGGGAGAAAGCATAAGTCTTTGAAAGACCGAAAAATAGATGTGCTATATGCAGGAGCGTTGCCGATTTATACAGTTGGTAAAATGATACCGGATTTGGGAGAAATGTATGGTTTGGATACTGCTGATATGATGCGGGAAGTGTTGCAGGAATTGGTGGTACATCCAGATAAGACGACAGAGTGTGCAATTGAGGAGTATGTGCATGCGAATGTGAAGTACGGACAGGAGTTAGAGGAAGGACAGATACGACATTTGATTACGCACATGCGTTTTTTAGATTCTTATGCTACGTCTTTTTTTCGAGAACAGGCAGTACGGAGTCTTGTGGAAAATGGAATAGAAGTTACGGCATATGGCGTGGGATGGGATTTGTGCGAGTGGAGTAGTAATCCACATTTGAAATATGGAGGAAAGGTGCTGGCACCACAAATTTTGCCGTTGATGAATGATGCAAAGGTTGTGCTGAATACAATGACGTGGTTTAAGTCAGGGGCGCATGACCGTATTTTTAACGGAATGCTGGCAGGCTCTGTGGTAGTGACAGATGATTCGACCTATCTGCGGCGGGAATGTACGGATGGAAAAGAGTTGGTGATGTTCCGGAGAGAGGATATTTTGACACTTCCGGAGAGAGTCTGTGACTTGTTTGGCCACATGCAGCGTGCACAAGAGATTGCAGATTGTGGATATGAATTTGCAAAACAGTATCATATGTGGAAAAACAGAGCGGAATATATTGTGGAATGCTTCTTTGATTGATAGAGAATTTTATAAATTGAAATTGGTCATGGAGGTATCGATTTTGAGCTGTTAATGCGAGATTGTAATGTAGGAGAAGAAATATGCATATATTAATGTACCGCTGGAAAGCGTACAATTACTGGGATATCGAGGAAACGTTTAAATTATTGGGGCATACGGTGGATAATATTGAACAGAAACTGGGGAATTATGATATAGACCCGGAGTTTGAGGTGATATTAAGAGACCGGTTGCATCAAGTACATTATGATATGGTGTTTACCGTGAATTATTTTGCGTTGATTTCTAATATTTGTCAGGAATTAGGGATAAAATATGTGAGCTGGACTTGCGATAATCCGCTGATTAGTATGTATCACCAGTCTGTTTTTCATGATTGTAATTATATTTTTACGTTTGATAAGACAAATTATCTGGAATTTAAGGCAATGGGAGTGAAACACATCTGGTATTTGCCGTTGGCAGTAGATGCTAAGCGTATGGATGCAGTGATAGATGGAAGAATAGCTGCGGCAGGTATGGATAAGCGTGTATATGCAGGTGATGTTGCGTTTGTAGGAAGTCTTTATGAGAGGAATTCTTACGATAAATTAAAACACAAACTTCCGGAGTATTTGCAGGGATATTTTGATGCGGTAATGGAAGCGCAGCTTAATATCAGTGGAGCCAATATTATCGAACCGATGTTGACAACGAGTATTTTAGAACAGTTACAGCAGTATTTTAAACTGGAAAAATCATCGGAGGAGTCTTTTTCGGATTTGGGATTGATATTTCAAACGACCGTGTTGGGATTTAAAATTGCAGAAGTGCAGCGCAGAAGAGCATTGATAGAATTGTCAAAATATTTTTCAGTAAATGTATATAGTAATAGTGATGTCAGTGATTTGGTACGGGTGCGTTATATGGGGTCAGTGGATTATTGGAGTGAGATGCCAAAAGTATTCCGTGAATCTAAAATCAATCTGAACATTACGATTCCGAACATTAAAAGTGGTATCCCGCTGCGTGTGTGGGATGTACTCGGTTCGGGAGGCTTTCTTTTGACCAACTATCAGGCGGAGATACCATATTATTTTACGGAAGGAGAAGATTTAGTCTGCTTCGATGGAGTGGAAGACATGCGAGAAAAAGTAGCATACTATTTAGCACATGAGGAAGAAAGAAAACGAATTGCAGACAATGGGTATCGGAAAGTAAAGGAACATCATACCTACGTGCACCGTATCAGAGAAATGCTTCGGATAATCGAAGAGACAGGGGCATAAAGACCAGATATAGTTATGAAATAGAAAGAAGAGGGTTAAAAGCTGTCGAAAAAGCCCTGTGAAAAAGTAATTTTTACTGCGTACTTAGCAGAAAAAATTACTTTTTCACAGGGCTTTTGATATTGCACTAACAATACTGGTCTAACATCATTCCTGAATAAATGGAAGTGATATACGGTGTCGCAAAATTATGACCTGGGTTCTTGTATGCAACAACCAGTTTATTTACATAGTTCATCGGGTCGATAAAAGCCATGGTGCTTCGCTCGTTCAAATCATCTTTGAAATTATTCAAGATGGAGAATGTCTGCTCGGCATCCGGTGCTGTAATGGCATCTGACAGAAGGTTGCGGTCTATCGTAAGCGTAGCGTTATCTTCTATATTAATACCAATAGCTTCTAATTCATTATGATAATTACGTACTACACTGCTCATATCACGAATCAGCTTGTTGGAATTACGGGATTCGGTATGGGCGTGAGCCAGATCGATAATGCCATTATACGCAGTAACCAAACGCTGAACATTATCAGCAATAGCATCTGTGTTAGCTTTAAAATTAATTTTGGCAAAATCATCTCCAGAATGAGTGCCTTTTAATGTAATATCGAAATGATTATCCACTGTAAATGTATTCGAATAAGAGGAATGTGTAATACCATTTAATAAGAAAGAAGAACTTTTCGCTGCAGTCTCAATCTTATCAATACCAATTATATGCATAGCTCTGGTAGATGGTGCACCGGTCGAAGGAAGGATCTGGAACAGATAATCTTCGTTCTCTGCAATACCGGTCTGTTTAGAGGCAATGCGTAAAGAAACCAATCCCTCTTCATTTTTCTCTACGGTAGAGGATAAGCCAATTCCTGCGGAATTCACCAATTTGGAGAGCTTTCGTAAAACAGAAAGATTCGTATCCTTATCGTTGACCGTATACTGGAATTCATAGGAACGTGTATTGGTATTCAGGTCAAAACTATAAGAACCAGGCTCTACATCTAATGTCTCAGGATTAAGAAAATTACCCTGATTCACCTGATTACTGGCTAATTGCTGTACCTGTATATCAAAACCTTTCGCATTCGAAGCATCGGAGTCATCATTACCAATATACTCTGCAGTAACGACATCTTCATCGGAAGACTGGGCAATATGTTTTGCAAAAACGCCCTCGATGCCGCCATCTAAAGATGCGATGACATTTTGAAGGGATTTCGTATTTTCTTTAATATCAATTGCATATTTAGCAACATCCCCGACATCTTTAATCTTATAAAGAGGAGATTCTTTATTAATTTTAACAATACGGTTATAAATATCACGTAACTGACTTTTCTTATGGGTATCGTAACGTGATACGGTAGAATTGCGATAAGTGCTCAGATAATACTGGTATACGCTGTCAATCATTGCCATGTGCGTCCCCTCCTTTCTTCCATGATACATATCTGGGGAAAACGCCTCCAGATGTGGGGACATAAAAATCCATTTAGTTACTTATATACTAGCACAGATGCAAGAGTTTGTCACTAGTTTAGGCGGTTTTAGATGAAAAAGCTTGCCAGACACAAGATATTGTGTTATAAAATTTTTTGCGAATAATTTGAAAAAATTAGTTGACGCATAATAATGATTGTGCTATATTAGACTAGCGATGGAAGTAGGTCTTTTTTTTATGCCTTTTTTTAGGTATGTCGCAAAAGCCTTGGGCATAAAGAAAAAACACAAAGAAATTAATATGGAGGTGGAAGTTGTGCGCACAAAGATAACACTGGCATGTACAGAGTGCAAGAATCGTAACTACAATACGACAAAAGACAAAAAAGCTCATCCAGACAGAATGGAAACTAAGAAATATTGTAGATTCTGTAGAACTCACACAATGCATAAGGAAACAAAATAGTCAAAGAGCGAAGGAGTATTGAAATGGGCGAAACCGAAAAGTTAGAAAAAGCTCCGAAAAAGAGCTGGTTTGCTGGCCTCAAGGCTGAATTCAAAAAAATTATTTGGCCTAATAAACAATCGCTTGCAAGACAGACTGTAGCAGTTATTGCTACATCAGTAGTATTAGGTCTTATAATTGCGCTTATGGATTATGTGATTCAGTTTGGCGTAGATTTCCTTGTAGGTTTAAGTTTTTAATGGAGGCAAAGTGACTTATGGCAGAGGCACACTGGTATGTAGTTCATACCTACTCAGGTTATGAGAATAAGGTAAAAGCGAACATTGACAAGACAATTGAAAACAGACATTTGGAAGATCAGATCTTAGAGGTCAGAGTTCCAATGCAGGACGTTGTTGAGATGAAAAATGGCGCCAATAAGACAGTATCCAAGAAAATGTTCCCTGGATATGTTCTTATCCATATGGTTATGAATGACGACACATGGTATGTTGTCAGAAATACTCGTGGTGTCACCGGATTCGTTGGTCCGGGAAGCAAGCCGGTACCACTTACCGAGATGGAAATGAAACCATTAGGAATCAAGACAACAGTAGACGTTGAAGTAGACTTCGAAGAAGGCGATATGGTTACTGTAACAGGCGGCGTATGGAAGGATACCGTAGGTGTTATCCGTTCTATGAACCTCAGTAAACAGATTGTAACAATCAACGTAGAATTATTTGGTCGCGAAACACCGGTAGAAATAAGTTTCGCAGATGTTAAGAAGACAAATTAAGGAGGCAACATCCAATGGCAAAGAAAGTAACAGGCTATATCAAATTACAGATTCCTGCCGGCAAGGCTACACCAGCTCCACCAGTTGGTCCAGCTCTTGGTCAGCATGGTGTAAACATTGTTGAATTTACAAAACAGTTCAACGCTAGAACAGCTGAAATGGGAGATACAATCATCCCTGTAGTAATCACAGTATACGCAGACAGAAGCTTCAGCTTCATCACAAAGACACCACCAGCTCCAGTATTAATCAAAAAAGCATGTGGTATCAAGTCTGGTTCTGGTAAACCAAACAAACAGAAAGTTGCGGTTCTTCCAAAGGCTAAATTACAGGAAATCTCAGAGTTAAAGATGAAAGACTTAAACGCAGCATCTTTAGAAGCAGCTATGAGCATGATCGAAGGTACAGCTAAGTCTATGGGTGTTACAATCGGCGAATAATCCGAGACACTTTTATTACATTAATTAATTTAGAAACAAGTTAACCATTATGTGGGAGGGACCTCTCCCGATAATACCACCAGGAGGTTTTTTAAAATGAAAAGAGGAAAGAAATATCAGGACGCTGTAAAATCTTACGATAAGTTAGCTCAGTACGACGTTGCAGAAGCTATCGATTTAGTTAAGAAAAACGCTACAGCAAAATTTGATGAAACAATCGAACTTCACGTTAGAACAGGTTGTGATGGTCGTCATGCAGAACAGCAGATCCGTGGTGCGGTAGTATTACCACACGGTACAGGTAAAACTGTAAAAGTTTTAGTATTCGCTAAAGGTACAAAGTTAGATGAAGCACAGGCAGCAGGCGCCGATTTCGTTGGTGGCGAGGAATTAATTCCAAAGATCCAGAACGAAGGATGGTTTGATTTCGACGTTGTTGTTGCTACACCTGACATGATGGGTGTTGTTGGTCGTTTAGGTCGTGTACTTGGACCAAAGGGCTTAATGCCAAACCCAAAAGCTGGTACAGTTACTATGGACGTAACAAAAGCTGTTAACGACATCAAAGCTGGTAAGATTGAATATAGATTGGACAAAACAAACATTATCCACGTGCCAGTTGGAAAAGCTTCTTTCACAGAAGAACAGTTAAGCGACAACTTCCAGACCATTATGGGAGCTATCAATAAAGCAAAACCAGCAAGCTTAAAAGGTCAGTACATTAAGAGTGCAGTTCTTGCATCTACAATGGGACCTGGCGTTAAATTAAACGTAAACAAAATTACAGGCTAATAATTTTAAGATTGTTGGGAAGTTTTAGTTGACAAGCCCAATATATAATGCTATAATGCATAAGCATATTGCCGAAGACAGTAGGTGCCGCAAGGCATAAAGAGTAATCACCTACCGAGGAGATTATAATCATTGAAAGATGAATTTCAACCTCTCTGTCTGTGGATAGAGAGGTTTTTATAACCTCAAAAGTCTTTTATGCAAAAGGGTCATTGACCCACAAAAAATAAAAGGAGGTAAATATTCGTGGCAAAAGTAGAACTTAAACAGCCAATCGTTCAGGAAATCGCTGAAAACATCAAAGATGCACAGTCTTTAGTAGTTGTAGACTACCGTGGACTTACAGTTGCACAGGATACAGAGCTTCGTAAAGCATTAAGAGAAGCTGGTGTTACTTATAAAGTATATAAGAATACATTAGTAAAACGTGCTATCGCTGGTACAGCATTCGAAAGTTTATCAGATTCCCTTGAAGGACCAAACGCATTCGCTATGCATGACACAGATGCAACAGCACCTGCAAGAGTATTAGCTGAATTTGCAAAGAAAGCACCAAAGCTTGAAATCAAAGCTGGTGTAGTTGAAGGAACATTCTATGATGAGAACGGCATGAAAGCTATCGCTGAAATCCCATCAAGAGACGTACTTCTTGGAAGATTATTTGGCAGCATGCAGTCACCTATCACAAACTTTGCTCGTGTTATTAAACAGATTGCAGAGAAAGATGGCGAAGCAGTAGCAGAATAATTTTCGCAAGTAGCAAAAGTGAGTGCTTACAAGAAGATTTGTTGAGCATCACAAAGGAACGCGCGAAGCGTGTTTACAAATAATGATAATATTATAATCAAATTATAGTGAAATTTTAATGGAGGATATTAAAATGGCAAAATTAACAACAGCAGAATTTATTGAAGCTATCAAAGAATTAAGCGTATTAGAATTAAATGATTTAGTAAAAGCTTGTGAAGAAGAATTTGGCGTATCAGCAGCAGCTGGCGTTGTAGTTGCAGCAGCAGGTCCTGCAGAAGCAGCTGAAGAAAAAACAGAATTTGACGTAGAATTAACAGCTGGTTCTGGTGTACCAGTAATCAAAGCAGTTCGTGAACTTACAGGTCTTGGCTTAAAAGAAGCTAAAGATATGGTTACAGCTGCTCCAAAGATCCTTAAAGAAGGCGTTAGCAAAGCAGAAGCAGAAGCTATTAAAAAACAGCTTGAAGAAGCAGGCGCAACAGTTACTATTAAATAGTCTGACTTATAGCGAATATCTTACAAGAGACCGGATTTTCTGGTCTCTTTTTCTTTTTATGAATTTTTTTAAATTTCCCCTTGCAATCCCTTGATGCTTGTGTTATTCTACATATTGCATTATTATGGTACACTAGACTTTAGTATGGGGTCATACCCCTTGGAAGCCTTGAAACTACAGGGTTTTTGCTAAATTTAGTGTTTCCACAACATGTAGCGTTGCGGAAATATTTCCCAACACGATATAGGTAAAATGCAACTGTTTGCACAGCAGCCAGACACTTGCTGTCTGGGTGCGTAAGAAAGTGATTCAGGTGTTGATTTCTGCTTCGCGAAGCGAGTTCTTATGCAGAAATCAATTGTTACTGATCACGAAGTGAACAGTAATAATAAAATAACAGTTCAGAACTGCCTTTCGGTTGTTTTGGGAAGTCAGCTCTGAACTGTTATAAAAATATAAATAAAACGAGAGGTGAAACGTCAATGGAGAAAAACAGAATACGTCCAGTGAAAGCTGGAAAAGGCATGCGTATGAGTTACTCAAGACAAAAAGAGGTTCTTCAGATGCCAAACCTGATTGAGGTTCAGAAGGACTCCTATCAGTGGTTTTTAGACGAAGGTTTAAAAGAAGCATTTGCAGACATCTCACCAATCGCTGACTACAGCGGACATCTTAGCTTGGAATTCGTTGATTTTACTTTGTGCGAAGACGACGTAAAGTACACAATTCCAGAGTGTAAAGAAAGAGATGCTACTTATGCAGCTCCTTTAAAGGTGAAGGTGAGACTTCATAACAAAGAGACCGGCGAATTTAATGAACATGAGATTTTCATGGGTGATTTGCCACTTATGACTGAAACAGGAACATTCGTAATTAACGGTGCAGAACGAGTTATCGTTAGCCAGTTAGTTCGTTCACCAGGTATCTATTATGATATTAACCACGATAAAATTGGTAAAACATTGTACTCAAGTACAGTTATTCCAAACCGTGGAGCATGGTTAGAATATGAAACAGATTCTAACGACGTATTCAGCGTAAGAGTAGATAGAACTCGTAAAGTACCTATCACTGTATTGGTTCGTGCTTTAGGTGTAGGAACAAACCAGCAGATTCTTGATTTGTTTGGTGAAGGACCAAAGATTTTAGCTTCTTTTGCAAAAGATCCTTCTATTTCTGAAAAAGAACCACAGGGTAGCTTTGAAGCTGGTTTATTGGAGCTCTACAAAAAGATTCGTCCAGGTGAACCACTTTCCGTAGAAAGTGCAGAAAGCCTTATTACAGCGATGTTCTTTGATGCTAGAAGATATGATCTTGCAAAAGTAGGTCGTTACAAATTTAATAAAAAATTAGCATTAAGAAACCGTATCAACGGACATGTTCTTGCAGAAGATGTTCTTGATCCATCCACTGGTGAAGTAATTGCAGAGGCTGGAACTACTGTTAATCGTGAATTAGCAGACGAAATTCAGAATGCTGCAGTTCCATTCGTGTGGATCCAGACAGAAAGCCGTAACGTGAAGGTGCTTTCTTCAATGATGGTTGATTTACAGGCTTGGATCCCAGAAATCGAAGATCCAAAAGCTCTTGGCGTAAATGAACTTGTTTTCTATCCAGTGCTTGCACAGATTATGGAAGAAAACGAAACATTAGAAGACCGTATGGAAGCAATCAAACGTGAAATTGCTGACTTGATTCCTAAGCATATTACAAAAGAAGATATCTTCGCATCTATCAACTATAATATGCATCTTGAATGGGGTATCGGACATGATGACGATATCGACCATTTAGGAAACAGACGTATCCGTGCGGTTGGTGAATTATTACAGAACCAGTATCGTATCGGTCTTTCTAGATTAGAAAGAGTTGTTCGTGAAAGAATGACAACACAGGACTTAGAAGGAATTTCTCCTCAGAGTCTTATCAATATCAAACCTGTAACTGCAGCTGTTAAAGAATTCTTTGGTTCTTCACAGTTGTCACAG
>JAZSEF010000021.1:0-15933 GCA_045531555.1 Roseburia sp.
GGTACCTATGCTATTAGAATTTTTGGGTGCAGCGCACGAGGTAACAGGTAGTTGTCATTTTGTTTCGTTTGGAGACAAGAATTTCTTGGTAGATTGTGGTATGGAGCAGGGACCGGATTTGTATGTGAATCAGGAGATACCGGTAAATGCGGCTGCGATTGATTATGTGTTTGTAACACATGCGCATATCGACCATTCCGGTTTGTTGCCACTTTTATATAATCATGGGTTCCGAGGACAGATTTTTGCTACAACCGCGACTACGCAGTTATGTAACATTATGCTCAAAGATAGTGCTCACATTCAGATGTTTGAAGCGGAGTGGAAGAATCGAAAAGCGAGACGTTCCGGTAAACCGGAAGTTGTGCCACTCTATGACATGAATGATGCAATGGGTGTACTGTCTCATTTTGTACCATGTGATTATCATCATATCATCCAGGTATGTGAAGGACTTAAGGTACGCTTTGTAGATGCAGGACATTTGCTGGGGTCTTCTAGTATAGAGCTTTGGATTACAGAAGATGACAAAGAGGTGAAGGTTGTATTTTCCGGGGACCTTGGACATGGTAATAAACCATTGATTAAAAATCCGGAATTTATTGAAGATGCAGATTATGTAGTTATGGAATCGACCTATGGTGAAAAAGTACATGATACACCACCGGATTATGCAATGGAACTCGTACCTGTACTGAGGGATACTTTTATTCGTGGCGGTAATGTAGTAATTCCGGCATTCTCCGTTGGACGTACACAGGAGATGTTATATTTCCTGCGTAGAATTAAGACAGAAAATCTGCTCCCAGAATTTCCGAAGTTTGAAGTATATATCGATAGTCCGTTAGCAGTGGAGGCGACTTCTATCTTTAATAAAAACGTAGAAGATTGTTTCGATGAAGAAGCGATGACACTGGTACATCAGGGGATTAACCCGATTGCCTTTCCGGGACTTCGTATGTCTATTACGAGTGATGAGTCTAAGGCAATTAATTTTAATGAGAATCCAAAGGTTATTATTTCTGCGTCGGGTATGTGTGAAGCGGGTCGTATCCGTCATCATTTGAAACATAACCTGTGGCGAAAAGATTCTACAATTTTATTTGTAGGTTTTCAGGTGCCGGGCACTTTAGGACACAGCCTTTTAAATGGTGCAAGAGAAGTAAAATTGTTTGGTGAAGAAGTAGAAGTTCGTGCAACGATTTTGAATCTTCGTGGTTTAAGTGGTCATGCGGATAAAAACAAGCTGACAGAGTGGATTAATCATTTTACAGAGAAACCGAAAAAAGTATTTGTAGTGCATGGTGATGATGCAGTTGCAGAAAGTTTTGCAAATCATCTGAAGGGGCTGGATTTCGATGCATATGCACCATATAGCGGAGATGGTTTTGATTTATTGACCGGCGAGCGTGTTATGGTTGGCAGTCGTGCACTAGTTGAGAAAAAAGCGACGAAAGTTAAGAATACTGTATTTGCAAGACTTCTTGCCGCAGGTGAGAGATTACTTACCGTTATTCGTAAGTGTGAAGGCATGGCGAATAAAGATTTGGCGAAGTTCGCAGATCAGATTAATGCATTAAGCGACAAATGGGAAAGATAGTGCTTGAGGTGCATTTTAATAAGTACATAGTAACTAGATAAGGAAATGTAGTAGAAGTATACGATGAATATATGTGGAAACCAGGTGCTTTCTGTATTATCGGAAGCATTAGATTGTGTAGAAAAAGAAGTATTAGGAGTAACTGATTATCATGCGAAGCGTGTAGCGTGGCTCTGTATCCAGATGGGACGTAAGGCGGGTATGTCAGAGGAAGAAATAGCCGATTTGGCAGTTGCAGCTCTGTTTCATGATAATGCATTAAATGAATATAAGCAGGATTATGAACATGGACAATTACGTTATGGTGCAGACGGACGAAAACACTGTATTGCCGGTGAAAATAATTTAAAACTGATTTTAAAGAAGGAAGTGCAGTTAAGAAGTTTTGTGCTATATCATCATGAACGTGCGGATGGCAGAGGTCCATTTGGAAAAGGAGTGGCACAAGTGCCACTCGGTGCACAGTTTGTTCATATTGCAGATGAAGTAGATTTGCAGTTTGCCTTAGGAAGAGCGGATGAGGATTCACTAGAGCGTATTCATGATTATATCATGGATGAAACGGATTACAATTTCTCAAAGGAGGCAGCAGAGACCTTGCTTGCAGTTGTATCAGATGAGGCATTGCATACTTTAGCTGATTGTAATATCGAACATCTTGCACTTGAATATGCGCCGATTACGATGGAGGCAACTTATGGTCTGGCAGAATTATTTGCCCGCATTATTGACTACAAATCACCATTTACAAAGGTTCATTCCATCGGTGTTGCAGAGAAGGCCAAACATTTGGCAGAGTGTCTGGGATATAAAACAGAGCATATCGAAAAAATGTATTTGGCAGGAGCTTTGCATGATATCGGAAAGCTTTTGGTAGATATTGAAGTGTTAGAAAAACCAGGGCGCTTAGATGAACAAGAATATAAACATATTCAAAGTCATGCTTATGAGACCTATCGGTTGTTGTCAAAAATAGATGGTTTTGAAGAAGTGAGAGATTGGGCATCTTATCATCATGAGAAACTGAATGGAAAAGGATATCCATTTGGTCTAGAAGCATCGGAAATGAGTGAGGAAGCTCGTATATTAGCTTGTGTGGATATCTATCAGGCACTAACGGAAGATAGACCTTATAAAGCAGGTATGTCGCATAAAAAGGCGATAGGGATTTTGAAGGAACTGGGGGAAAAAGGAGAACTGGATGAAGCAATCGTGACTCTGATGGACAGTGAATTTTCTGACGGTAGTTCTGATGCGCAAACAGATGCAAGGACTGCGGTTGTTGCACTGTTTCAGTGCGGAGTTTGTGGTTATGTGTATGAAGGTGATGCAGTACCTTATGAGTTTATTTGTCCGGTTTGTGGTCAACCTGGACATGGATTTATACGTATAAAATGACTGTAAAAGCACGCGTGCCTAAGATAAATAGGCACGCATGTTTTTTAATGCACTTTTTTCTAAACGGGAAACCTGAGCCTGTGAAATGTGGATTTCATCTGCCACTTCCATTTGGGTTTTTCCTTCAAAAAAACGCAGGTTAATAATGTAGTGTTCACGTTCAGAGAGTTTTTTCATAGCACTTTCGATAGCAAGGTCTTCAATCCAGTTTTCTTCTTTGTTTTTTTTGTCACTAATCTGGTCCATGACGTAGAGGGTATCGCCACCGTCGGTGTAGACCGGGTCATAGAGACTGACTGGACATTGGATAGCATCTAGAGCGTAGAGGATGTCTTCAGCAGGAATACCGGCTTCTGCGGCGATTTCATCAAGGGTAGGTTCTTTAAAGTTGTTTTTAGAAAGAACTTCTTTTGCGTGAATTGCTTTATATGCAGTATCACGCAGAGAGCGGCTGACACGGATACTGTTATTGTCTCTTAGGTAACGACGGATTTCTCCGATAATCATTGGAACAGCGTAGGTTGAGAATTTTACACCCATAGTCGGATCGAAATTATCAATGGATTTGATGAGACCGATACAACCAATTTGGAACAGGTCATCAGCATTTTCGCCATTTCCGGAAAAACGGCGTATGACGGAGAGGACTAATCTTAAGTTACCTTGGATGTAGGTTTCGCGTGCATCCTTGTCCCCGGCTTTAATTCGCTGGAAAAGTTCTTCTTTTTCGGCTTCCTTTAGTATAGGGAGTTTTGAGGTATTGACCCCGCAGATGTCTACTTTATATGCGCCCATGGTGCCCTCCTGTGTAGTTAAACTGTTTTTGTATATAGAGGGAGTTTTTGCAACTTTGAGGAATTTTATACTTTTGTATTTATTTATAAAAAATCACTTTTTTTTCTGAGCAGATAATGGTATCATTTAGAGTAGATATTTTTGTATTGGGTTATTATTATCGGGGAAAGGCGAGGTACAAAATATGGTTACCTTCGGAAGAGATTTAATTGCTGAAAAGAATAAAAGAGAGAGCATTAAAAGCAGTGTTATAAAATATTGGAATGTGAATTATTTTGATCCGGCAGAACAGAAACGATTAGAAGAAGAAGCGAAAATGAAGGAAGCACATGGAATTATTAATCGCTTAGAAAAAGAGGCTGCTGAAGATCAGGCTAAGAAGCAGGCAGAGATTGATCAGGCGTACATTGAGGCTGAATTGAACGATTTGGTTCGTGAGATGGATAGAGCTCATAATAAGGATAAGATTTATAATACAGAGCAGTTCGATTATACGGACAAGACTTATAATGCGACGACAGGCTCTTATTCAGGTACTTATGGACAAGGGAAAGTAGATAATGTGACGCAGGATCAGGTGGCTATGATTTTGAATGAGAAGAATGCCGCCATTCAAGGGATTATTAATTCAAGAAACACGAATTAAATAAATATAGTGAGTTCGAAACCATCCTCACTTTAATAAAAACTAAGGAGACGTAATTAAAAATGAGAAACAAGAAAGTATTATTTGTAGCACAGGCCGCATTAATTGCGGCCATCTATGTTGTACTGACTTATTTTGTCAGTGCATTTCATTTGGCATCCGGTGCGATTCAGGTGCGTATTTCAGAGGCACTTACGATTTTACCTTTTTTTACTCCGGCAGCGATACCGGGACTTGCAATCGGATGTTTATTGAGTAATTTATTGACTGGATGTCTGCCGATGGATGTAGTATTTGGCAGTCTTGCAACGTTGATAGGTGCGGTTGGCAGCTATTTATTGCGCAGATATAAATGGCTTGTGCCGTTGCCGCCGGTGGTAGCAAATACTGTGATTGTGCCATATGTGTTAGCGTATGTGTACGGAGCGGAGGGAACGATTCCTTTTTTCATGTTGACAGTGGGAATTGGAGAAGTGATTTCCTGTTATGTTTTAGGCGGTATTCTTTTAAATGCGTTACTGCCATATCGGAATGTGATATTTAAGAATTACTAGGAGGACAATGAGGTTTATATGCAGGTAGAGTGGAAAGGCTGTTTGAAAATAGGAGTGACGGTATTTTTATTGTTTCTGGGGATTCATTATTGGGAACCGCTGATGGCAGGGGCGAAGCTTGTATTTAGTGCCGCGACGCCGATTTTAGTAGGTTTTGTGGTGGCATATATTATTAACATCCTGATGGTATTTTATGAGAAACGTTTTTTTGCCAAAACACAGAATAAAATTTTGCAGAAAATTAAGGTTCCGGTGTGTATGCTGTTGGCAATTTTTAGTTTTATATTGATTATTGCTTTGATTATAGGGTTGGTCGTTCCAGAATTAACATCGTGTATTCAGTTACTGATTTCGGATATTCCACCGGCAATGGAGGCATTACTGAGTAGTGAGTTATTCATTCAGTTGGCACCGGAAGATTTGTATGCACAGCTTCAGGGGATTGATTGGAAATCTATGATAAATGAAGCTGTGAAGATGGTTTCAAGCGGTTTAGGAAGTACGGTAGGCGCAGTGGTTTCAGCCGTGTCGACAGTGGTGTCTAATGTGGTGACCGGTGTACTGGCATTTATTTTTGCTATTTATTTCCTGCTGGGTAAGGAAAGTTTAATCGGGCAGTGTAAACTATTGATGAAAAATTATATGCCAAAGAAGCAGGCGAGAAAAGTGTACTATATAGCAGGTGTAGTTAATGACAGTTTTCATAAATATATTGTAGGACAGTTTACGGAAGCGATTATATTAGGCGTGCTTTGTGCTCTTGGTATGTTAGTATTCCAGTTCCCTTATGCGGGTATGATTGGTGCGTTGATTGGATTTACGGCATTGATTCCTGTAGCGGGAGCTTATATCGGTGGTGTGGTTGGTTTTGTAATGATTCTGACTGTTTCACCATTTAAAGCGCTACTGTTTATTGTGTTCCTTTTAGTATTGCAGCAGTTAGAAGGTAATCTGATTTATCCAAAGGTAGTAGGCGGTTCTTTAGGACTTCCTGCAATCTGGGTGCTTGCCGCGGTAACGATTGGTGGTGCACTTATGGGTATTTCTGGTATGTTAATTGGTGTACCGATAGCAGCAGCCGTCTATCGTCTGGTGCGTGATGATGTAAGACGGAGAGAACAGGAACAGCAAATGTTAAAAGAACAGTCAATAAAGGAAGAAGATTATAAAGAATATGCCAAAGATGTGGCAGAACGAGGTTAATTATGAATTACGAAGTAAGAAGACAGCAGGTATTGGAAAAAATGGAAAAAGGTTCTGTGTTAGTTCTTTTTTCCGGTATAGAGACACATGTGAGTAATGATGAGTATGCTCCATTTGAGGCAAATAGGAACTTTTTCTATCTGACCGGTTTGCGTAGAGATCGTATGATTTTGGTAATGGATAAGGCAGCAAAAGAGCCGAAGACAACACTTTATATCGAAGAGGCAGACCCTACTGTAGTACGCTGGACGGGCAAAAAAGTAAGCATGGATGAAGCAAAAGAAGTTACAGGTATTGAAACTGTTCGCTACATTGATGGATTTGAGGCAGACATGAACCGCATTATGAGAAGAGGGGATGTAGAAGCATTGTATTTTGATTGCTTTAGATACCAGATGGAAGACATGCCTGATTATAATGTGATAAAAGCAGAGGAATATGCGAAGAAGTATCTCGGTGTGACCATTAAGGATTTGCATCCAATCGTAGCAGAGATGCGTATGCAAAAAGATGCAGAAGAAGTAGCACTTATCAGAGAGGCGGTACGTGTGACTGACGAAGGTTTGAAAAATGTACTTAAGAATTTAAAACCGGGACAGAAAGAGTATCAGGCACAGGCTGATTTTGAATATATTGTACATTATCTCGGCGGAGAGAGACCTTCTTTTGCAACGATTGCGGGAAGTGGTATGAATGGAACGATGCTTCATTATGAGACAAACCGTGATACCTGTAAAGATGGTGATTTGATTCTCTTAGATTTAGGAACGAAGTGGGAAGGATACTGCTCAGATATTACCAGAACCTATCCGATTAACGGAAAATACAGTGAGAGACAGCGTCAGGTTTACGATATTGTATTAAAGGCAAACCGTGCAGTGGTAGAAGCTGCGAAACCGGGTGTGACTTTGCTGGAATTAAATGATATTTGTAAAAAAGTATTAGCAGAAGGCTGTATCGAACTTGGATTAATCAAAGAAGAATCTGAAATTGGTAAATATTATATGCATGGTGTAGCACATCATTTGGGTATTGATGTGCACGATGTAACGGTTTCTTCTAATGATAAGTTACGTCCGGGTGCTGTTATCACAGATGAGCCGGGATTGTATATTGATGAGTGGGAAATCGGTATTCGAATTGAGGATGACTTATTAATTACAGAAGATGGCTGTGAAGTGTTATCGGCTAGCATTATGAGAGATGCTGATGAGATTGAAGCTTTTATGGCGGAATGTAAGAGAGATGAAAAGTAATAATAATAGAAGATGGGTTCTGGTTACCGGAGGAAGCAGCGGTATTGGTTTGGAGTTGGCAAAACAATTTGCTGCAGATGGTTATGGAATCATTCTGGCAGCTTCTAATGAAGAACGGTTGCAAAAGGCAAAGAAGATGCTTGAAAAGCAGTATTCTGTATCGGTAAGTACGTATATGTTTGATTTAGCTAAGCAGGGCATGGCAGAGAAGCTTTACGAAGCAGTAAAAGCAGATGGTCATGAGATAGACGTGCTTGTGAATAATGCAGGTATTGGAACTATCGGTGCTACGGAGCAGATTCCACTTAAAAAGGATGAAGCACTTATGGTGTTAAATATGATGACACCTGTAGTCCTGACGAAGTTATTTTTAAGGGATATGTATAAGCGGAAGTCTGGTAGTATTTTAAATGTATGTTCTACCGGTGCATATCAGCCGGGACCATATACTGCTTCCTATTATGCCAGTAAGAGTTTTTTGTTAAGTTATACGAAAGCGGTGCGGTTTGAAGCGAAGCAATATGGTGTATCAGTATGTGCGCTTTGTCCGGGGACTACTGATACGGGATTTTTTAAACGTGCAGACAGTAAGACACCAAAAGGTGCTATGTCAGCGAAAAAGGTAGCTGCTTATGCATACAGACATTTTATGCGTGGCAAGGCAGAAATTATACCGGGCTTGTCATTTAGACTGATGAAATTGTGTCCGGTGTCTGTTAAGACAGCGGTTGTGGCGTTTGTAAAACGTCCAAAATAAAGAAAATACAACTAGTATTTGACATTTTTTGGAACAAATGTTACTGTGAAATACGGTTATTTAGGAAAATATAGAAGTTGAGGAAAATGATATGAAGAAATTCTTAAGCGTGATAACAGATGAGGTGACAAAAGCATTCGTGGAATGCGGTTATGATGCAAAATATGCAAAAGTTACTTTATCAAATAGACCGGATCTTTGTGAATATCAGTGTAACGGAGCGATGGCAGCATCCAAAGAATACAAGAAAGCACCATTTATGATTGCAGATGATGTAGTGGCAAAATTGGTTACAAATCCAATGTTTTCTATGGCAGAATCCGTAAAACCGGGCTTTTTGAATTTGAAAATTGACGAAGCATACTTAGCAGAGTACGTTGAAAATATGTGCAAAGATGAAGGTCGTTTCGGCTGCGATAAAGCTGAAAATCCAAAGACTATCATTGTAGACTACGGCGGACCAAACGTTGCAAAACCGCTTCATGTAGGACATTTACGTTCTGCAATTATTGGTGAAAGTATCAAACGTATCGGTAAATTTATGGGTCACAACATGATTGGTGACGTACATCTTGGTGACTGGGGCTTACAGATGGGCTTAATCATCACAGAATTAAAACTTAGAAAACCGGAATTAGTATATTTTGATGAAGCTTATGAAGGAGAATATCCTGCGGAAGCACCATTTACCATTGCTGAATTAGAAGAAATCTACCCAACAGCCAGTGGCAAGTCTAAAGAAGATGAAGCATACAAAGAGGCTGCTTTACAGGCTACCAATGAGTTACAGCAGGGCAGAAGAGGTTATCGTGCGTTACTCGATCACATTTTAAATGTATCGGTAAGCGATTTGAAGAAGAATTATGAGAACTTAAACGTTTCTTTCGAATTATGGAAGGGTGAAAAAGATGCGCAGCCATACATCCCGGATATGGTTCAGATGATGAAAGACGGTGGTTTCGCATATGAAAGCGAAGGCGCATTAGTAGTAGATGTAAAAGAAGAGACTGATGCAAAAGAGATTCCTCCGTGTATCATTTTAAAATCAGATGGTGCATCTCTTTACAGTACCACAGACCTTGCGACAATCGTGTGGCGTGTAGAAGATTATAATCCGGATGGCATGATTTACTTAACCGATAAGCGACAGGAACTTCATTTCATTCAAGTATTCCGTTGTGCAAGAAAGACTGGAATGGTAAAAGATGAGATGACATTAAAACACATTGGTTTCGGTACAATGAACGGAAAAGATGGCAAGCCATTTAAGACACGTGATGGCGGTGTTATGCGTTTAGAGTACCTCGTTGATGAAATCAATGAGGAGATGTTAAAAAAGATTGTCGAAAATCAGAAGACAAAAGAGAATCTGGATATTTCCGAAGAAGAAGCAAAAGCTACTTCAAAAGTGGTAGCATTAGCAGCGATTAAGTACGGTGACCTTTCAAACCAGGCAAGCAAAGATTATATTTTTGATATTGACCGTTTCACTTCTTTCGAAGGGAACACTGGTCCATACATTTTATATACCATCGTTCGTATTAAGTCTATTTTAAACAAATATCATGGACTTGGTAAGGATGAGACAGGTGCTCTTATTGAAGCAGCTCATTCTAAGAGCGAAAAAGATTTAATGATGGAGCTTGCTAAGTTTAATGCGATGATGGAAAATGCATTTGAAGAGACAGCACCACATAAGATTTGTGCGTATATTTATGACTTGGCGAATGCATTTAACAGCTTCTACCATGGTACCAAGATTATGGCAGAAGAGAATGAGGCCACACAGAAGTCTTATATCCGTTTACTTGGTTTGACAAAGAGTGTATTAGAAACATGTATTGATGTACTTGGATTCTCAGCACCGGATAGAATGTAAAATATTTAGTTAAGAAAGTCGTCGTTACCTTGGTAGTGGCGACTTTTTGAAATCATAGGAATTGAGTATGAAAAAATTATATCAAATAGTAATATGCGACGACGAAGAACAAATTTTAAAAGATATTTATACGAAAACAGAAACGGCGTTTTTGGAACAGGAAATAAATGTAGAGTTCTTTTGTACATCAGATTCTAGAAGACTGATGGATTTTTTACAGAAGAAGGCAGTGGATGTGATTTTTTTAGATATTGATATGCCGTATTTTAGTGGAATGGATATTGCGGCATATTTAAATGAGAAATGTCCGAATACAATACTGGTATTTGTGACCAGTCAGGAGGCGTTGGTGTACCAGACCTTTGCATACAGACCATTTGGCTTTCTTAGAAAAACACATTTTGAGAAAGAATTACCGGAGTTAATGATGCGTATAAAAAAAGAACTTAGTAAGCTTCAAAGTGATATTGTGGTAAATAAAGGTCGGGAACTGATACGGATTTTGATAAAAGATATTCTCTATATAGAATCAGAGGGCAATTACTTAAATATTACGACCAAAGATCATGTGATAAAAATACGGGAAACGATGGCGATGATGGAAAAAACATTGTTAGAAAAGGGTTTTATCAGATGTCACAAAGGTTATCTTTTCAATGTAGAGTATATGGAGGAGTTAAAAGGTACCGAGATTGTTTTGGCACAAAGCGATATACGAAAGACCATACCCGTTGGCAGAAGTTATGAAAAGGATGTTCGTAGAGGTATTTTAGAACATATGAGAAGTTAGTAAAGCAATTTTGAATGAATTTTTGTACTGCAACTGAGATGGTTACGAAACAGATTGAAAATTGTCCGACTAGAAAAGAGGAGCTATGAAGAGTTTAATAGGAATATTAGCTGGTTTTGCCATTATACTTTATTGTTTATATAGAAAAGAACATGGGAACTATCTTGGGTTAAAGAAAAAATATGAAGAGCAGGATCTCATGTTGACAAAATATATTGCACAAAATCTTGACATGGAAAAGCAGATAAATGAGATGCTCTATGAGTATGAAAGACAAAAGGAAATGGCGAAAGAAGTGCAAAAGGTACAGGCTCAGATTCGTATCCTAAAGCATGATATGAAAAATCATACGATGGTTATTTTAGGTTATTTAGAGGAGGGGAAGTCTGAAGAAGCAAAAGAATATGCAGGTGAGATTTTAAATAAGTTAAATAAAATGTATACCTATGTGAATGTAGGAAATTCTCTTTTGAATTATATTCTCAATAATAAACTGTCAAAAGCAAAGGAACATGGATGTGAAATCAAAGCGGAAATAGAGAATCTTGCGTTTTCTTATATGGATAGCGTGGATTTTTCTGCATTGTTAAATAATCTTTTGGATAATGCAATTGAAGGTGCTCTGGGTTCAGAAGAGAAAATGGTCGAGATTCAAATCGTATCACAGAAAGGGTTTGATGTGATAACGGTTAAAAATAGTATTGCTCATTCAGTACTTGAAACGAATGCACAGCTTATATCTACCAAAGCAGAGCCAGGGCATGGTTTTGGAACAAAGCAGGTGCGAAGTATCGTAGAAAAATATAATGGAATGATAGATATTTATGAAAAAAAGAATATGTTTATAGTAAGCATTTTGTTGGGATAAATGTTGTTTGTCCCGGCAGACTTGCTGTTTATCCCACATGTATTGTCGTGTGGGATTTTTTATGTTATAGGAATTCCTATAGTATAAAAAGTACTACGTGCAAATGATTTATTTTTTGTAATAGAGAGGAATAGGGTGAAGTGAGTGATTGTTTTAAAAGATATTATAAAAAGTTTGCAAGGGAAAAGAATTTTAAATGACATATCTTTTCATATTGCTCTCGGGGAGACGGTTGGTTTAATCGGGTTAAACGGTGCCGGAAAGACCACGTTATTAAATGTGATGGCGGGGGTGTTAAAACCGGATAGAGGTTTCCTTCGAATAAATGGTACAGAAACGCTTTTGGAGGAGAAAGAATGTTTAAAAAGGGTTTCCTATGTCTCGGGAGTAAACAGTCAGTTATGGGAGGACATACGAATAAAGGATTCTTTTTCGCACTGTGGCAGGATGTATGGTTTTTCAGAAGAAGAGGTAAAAAAGAGACTTATGGAGCTGGATAAAATATTTGAAATACAGTCTTTCTTAAATGCGCTGCCAAAGAGTTTATCACTAGGGGAACGTATGCGGTGTGAACTGGTTTATGCATTACTTGGAAATCCTCGCATTCTAATGCTGGATGAAGCATTAATTGGTTTGGATGTTTCTATGAAATATAAAATCGAGGAATATCTTTGTAAATTAAAGGATACCAAAACCATGACAATAATATATACCAGTCACAATTTGGTGGAGGTAGAGCGATTATGTGACAGAATATTGCTCATAGATAAAGGAAGCATTCTTTTTGATGGAACTGTAGAACGGCTGTTGCAGGAATTTTCACCGTTATACCGGATGGAGATTGTAGTAGAAAATGGAACTTGCCCCGATTTTGAAGATTTACCATTAGAGAGAATTAAGATTGATAATACCAAACTTGATATTGAATATGACAAACAAAAAATCGATTCGGCATCCATTTTAGCACATGTGTTAGAACAAGCTAAGGTTTTGAACGTGCATATGTTTGAACCGGATTTAGAAGGTACGATTAAAAAGATATATGAAAGGGCTGAGTAAATGGAAACTATGATAGCGGTACAGGGAGTACGTAAATATTATAAGATTGCAAAAAGAGAAAAAGGGTTCGTAAATACGATGCAAAGTCTGTTTCATAGAAAATATGAAATAAAAAAAGCGGTGGACGATATCAGTTTTACAATTAAAAAAGGAGAAATCGTAGGATTTATTGGTCCGAATGGAGCCGGAAAATCCACTACGATAAAAATGCTATCCGGAATTTTATATCCTGATGAAGGACAGATAAAAGTTGGCGGCTTTGTTCCATACAAACAGCGAAAGCAGTATGTGAAGAACATAGGTGTTGTATTTGGACAGAAAAGCCAGCTTCACTGGGATCTTCCGTTAATAGAAAGCTTCGAACTTATGAAGTATATATATAAAATTCCACAGGATAAATATGAAGAAAATCTCGAAAAATTTGTAAAATTATTGGACATGGAAAGATTTTTACATCAGCCGGTAAGGCAGCTCTCGTTAGGAGAGAAGATGAGGGGAGATATAGTAGCAGCTTTACTACACTCACCAGAAATTGTTTTCTTTGATGAGCCTACGATTGGTCTGGATGTTGTAGCAAAAGAGAAAATCAGAGAATTTATTAAATATATGAATCGGACGGAAGAAACGACGATTATCTTTACAACGCACGATATGCAGGATATTGAAAAAGTGTGTGAACGGCTGATTATTATTGATGAGGGAAAGAAGGTCTATGATGGTAAGGTAGAGGATATCAAGGCTGTGTATGCTCATACGAGAACGATAGAACTTTTATTAGAAGACGGTACAAAAGAAACGCGGGTTTTTGATGTGAATAAGATACCGATGAATGAGATGATGGAACAATTATTTGCAAACCATCAAATCAGAGATATTTCTATCTGTGAGCCGGAAATTGATGGGATTATCCGTGATATTTACGAAGGTAGAATTTTACTGGATAAAGAAAAGGGAGCGAAGGTTGTATGAGGACATATGTAGAATTTGCTTTGAAAAAATTTCAGAATAAGATGGCATACCGACTGGAATTTTTTATGGGCATTGCGAACACTTTTATAACAATTGTAGTATATCTTTGTATCTATAAGGCATTATATGGTGATGCTTCGGAGGTGGATGGGATTACCTTTACCATGGTAGCAACCAACTTTGTGTTTTCATTGGGATTATCAGGAGCATTTGAATTTCATGAAATGTTTCTACAGGATAAGATTAAAAGTGGAAGGATTGCAACTGAGTTTCTAAAACCTGTAAATTTTATGTTGCGTTTACTTGCGGAAAATGTAGGTGAGGGAGTTTTTAAAATGGTTTTTCAGTTTCTGCCTGCACTATTATTGACATTGCTATTTACAGAAATTTGTCCACCGGCAAGTTTATTTCATTTTTTAATGATGCTTATGAGTGTGGCAATGGGGTATCTAATATTATGGCTGATAAGTTTTATTGTTCAGACATGGAGTTTCTGGTTATTTAGTGTATGGGGCATCATGACAATTAAGAATGTAATTGTGAAGATTTTGGCAGGAACTTTGCTGCCGTTATGGTTTATGCCTGAGGGACTACGGAAAATGATTTCTTTTACGCCATTTGAGTCTATTTATTTTACACCGGTTCAGATTTACCTGGGCGAAGTGCAAGGAAAAGTACTTTTAGAGAAAATGACAGTTCAGATTTTGTGGATTGTTGTATTGTGGATGATAGCACAGTTTTTTTGGAACAGAGGAACAAAAAAACTGGTGGTACAGGGAGGATAAATCCACTCTGCGTCAAGAGGATAAACTCTGCAAGCAGAGTTTGATTTTACTTCGTAAAATAAGGAGGATTACATATGGGTGAAATGAGAATTGCCTTACAGTCTTTAAAGATGAGTATTCGCGGACGCTTGCAGTATCGCGTGGATGCTTTAGTAGCAACACTTGCAGTGTTTGTTCGGGAGTCTGCGAATATTATTGTGATTTATCTGGCATTACTTAAGTTTGATAAAATAAATGGTTGGAACATTGATGAAATGTTGTTTTTATTTAGTATTTTGTTTTTGACCTATGCGATTGTGGTTGCATTATTTGCGGATTTGCGGGATTTTTCCAGTATGATAAGAGAGGGAAGATTTGACCGCTTGATGATTCGACCAAGAGGATTGTTGTTTCAGTTGATACTAAATAACGCCGATGTACTTGCTACGGCCGGACATGGGACACTTGGAATACTTTTGTTTGTGATATCAGCAGGCAGAGTAGGAATTGAATGGAATGCGGTTACGATTATCTATTATGTAAGTGCGATTATTGGAGGAGTGTTGATACAGGGTGGCATTTTTATCTTTTTTTCCGCGTTAAGTTTCTATTTTGTAGAAACAAACAGTATCAGGGAGATTTTTTACTGGAATATGCGTAAATTCGCAGGTTATCCAATCAGCATATATAGTAAGGTGATACAGATTGTAATGATTTATGTAGTGCCCTTTGCATTTGTGAATTATTTCCCAGCTCAGTATTTATTGAGAAAAGAGGATATGGCATTGTATCCGGAAGTCTATATGTATATGGCACCGTTGGTTGGAATTGTGATTTATTTGTTAGCATATGGATTTTGGAGAGTAAGTGTGAAACGGTATGGTAGTACGGGGAATTGAAGCCTTCTACTGGAGAAGCCTTAATTGTTAATCGAAATGCAACCCTCTCGATTTCAAATTAGTATAAATTATTAGTAATAAAATATATATGCCAGATGGTTGCAATCCGGCTTACAAAAAGATTGTTATCCTTGCGGTAGCAGTCTTTTTTGTTGTCACATTAAGTTCTTTTGCTTATCCTATTGCTGTTGGCGACGGATAAGGAGGACATCATGTCAAAATTTTTTACTTATGAAGAACGCCTTACCCTTCAAAAGGATTTGAAAGAAAGTAAATCCTTAAAGTCTATTGCAAAAGAACTGGATAAAAATCCAACCACCATTTCAAGAGAAATTAAAAAGTATTCTTCTGAAGTGGCAACTGGTTATCCCGGATATCCTTTCAATGCATGTAAAAACAGAATGAATTGCAGGAGAAAGAACATCTGTGGCAAGGACTGTACCCATAAATCAGCACAATACTGTAAGTTATGCAGAGAGTGTAATGAACACTGTAG
>JAZSEF010000015.1:0-9949 GCA_045531555.1 Roseburia sp.
CGCGCTCTCTCTTAAAGAAAGTGTTTAAGAGTATAATGAAAGAAATGCGCGAGTGGCTCAGTTGGTGGAGCACGACCTTGCCAAGGTCGGGGCCGCGGGTTCGAGTCCCGTCTCGCGCTCTCAGGTAAAACAAAAAGGACATCCGAATGGATGTCTTTTTGTTTTATTCGAGTCCAATCCTGGACTCGAAGGTTCGAGTTCTCCGTTCCACTCCGGTCGGCGCAAAGTTATACTTGAAATTTTTAAATATTTCTATAAAATGGTTATTACATCGATAAGGTGTAATAATTATTTTTCTTTTTTATCAAAATGTTCATTGGAAGTTTTGGGTGGGCATTTCAAACCGCTTTTAAGGCGGTATCCTAATTCGCTATATGCGAATGTTGTTTTCCATTTGTTACTGAAAACGGTAACATCCATTTATTTCAAAAACAAAATTTTATATTGTAAATAGCAGATTATTCTTTATAATTAAGATATAGAGGTGCGTTTTTTGTGAGGAATATTCTGCTTTTTAGGAGGAAAGAGAGGCAGAATGACAAAAGAGACAAGAACGCAGTGGCATCCGGCTTTTTGTGCGGCGGTGAGACTGGAATTAATTGAGAACAAAGCAGACTTGGATTATACGAATGAGTATAATCTAAATAGTAAGCCAATTCAGATGGATTTATTAGTGATTAAGAAGTCCAGAGACGTTGAGATTAAGAATGAGATTGGTAAGATTTTTCGCGGACATAATATTATGGAATATAAGTCACCGCAGGATGAGTTGAATCTGGATACTTATGTAAAAGTAATCGGGTACGCCTGTATGTATAAGGCAAGTGAAGTACATGTGGGTGATATTGACTTAGAGGATATTACAATCACGTTAGTGCGTGAAGGAAAACCACGTGAGTTATTAAAATGGTTTGTGAAAAATGATTATGAAGTTTACGAAAAGTATAAGGGCATCTATTATGTAGCGAAAGATGGATGTTTTCCGATACAGGTAATTGTATCTGGAAAGTTGTCAGTAGAAAATCAGAAGTGGCTGACATTATTAAGCAGGAATTTGGAACGAAGTGATGCAGAAAGAATTGTTTTGCAAACAGAAAAATTAACACAGAATGATGAAAAACTGTATGCAGATTCAGTATTAAGAGTTGCAGTAGAAGAGAATAAGAATGCGTTTCATATAAGCAGAGGGGAGAGTGAGGATATGTTTGAATCATTAAGAGAATTGATGAAAGAAGATCTTGACGAAGCGTTAGAAAAGGGAACGGAAATAGGAAAAGAAATAGGAAAAGAAGAACTTATTCTTGGGAGTTTGAAAAATAATCGTACAGCAGAAGAAATTGCAGATTTTTTAGGAATTCCATTGGAGAAAGTAAAGGTAGTAGAAAAGAAAATGCAGAATTAGGGAATAAAAACATGTCAGAGGTACATAAGTGACCACTGACATGTTTTTAAATTTACATGAGGAATTTCTGAAAAATAGAAATAATTTACAAGAAGGTTAGTCTTTATAAGTTCGGAAACAGTTTCAAAAATTCTTCCGTCGATTGTGCTATCGGTAAGGAAGGATTAATTGCTGCGACAATCTGGCGCGGTGGAATAGTTTCTTTGGTTTTTACAACGAATAAATCTTTAGAATCTTTTTCAATACAGAAGTCCGGGACGAAGGCAATACCAAGGCCAATTCGTGCCAGGTCGATTAATAAATCGTTACTGCTTAATTCGATTTCAGGAATCAGCTCTAATTGATGCTGTAAAAACAGATTGTGTAAAAACTCGCTGGTAGTACTGCGGCGTTCTAATAACATTAGTGGATACTGACCTAAATCTTCAAAAGCAAGTTCTTTATCTTCCAAATCAAAATGGTTGCGGTTAGCAATAAATACATCGTTAAAATTACATACGGTTTTCTGTATGTATGCCTGATTTAGCTGTGAGTTTGGAAAATTCGTAATGATTAAATCTACTTTTCCTTGTTCTAATAATTCTACACATCCTAAAGAAGTGGAATTTGATACTTTTATTGGCACATTTGGGAATAACTCATGGAATTTTTTCAGGTAAGGTACCAAAAAGTAGCGGCAAAGGGTATCGCTGGATGCGATATGTAACTGACCGAGACCTAAGGTGCCTGTTTCTAATAATTGATTTTCACCGCGCTGAATTAAATTCATGGCAGGTTCAATGTGTTTTAATAAAAGTTTTCCTGCCGGTGTAAGCTGTACTTTTTTGGTACTGCGAATAAAAAGTGGCTGTTCTAACTTTTTCTCTAAGGTTTTTATTGACTGGCTCACGGCAGACTGTGAAATAAATAACTGTTTGCTGGCATCGGAAAAGCTTAATGACGTAGCAACATAGTAAAATACTTTATACAATTCGTAATTAATATCCATGATAGGAGCCTTTCTCTTGGGAATTTATTTTTAAATGTAAGTAATTGATAGAATAATTATAAGACATGCTTATAAAAGTGTCAAATCCTAAAATAAGATTGTCAATTAGCAAAAAGTGCAAAAAAATGAAATAGAAATACAGCGAAATTTACAAAAAATGTTCAGAATAAAGGGTAGCACTTGTAAAAAATATACAATTATAGTACCATTGACATAATAGACTGGATAAAAGTGCGAAGGAGGAATTGAAAATGAAACATTTTCGATTGTTTTTGGCTATGCTGGCGGCAATTTCGTTGTTGAGTGGTTGTGGCGAAAAGGAAGAGACAGCTAGCGTTTATTATCTGAATTTTAAACCAGAGGCAGCAGATGTCTGGGAGGAAATTGCAGAGGCTTACACGGCTGAGACTGGCGTAGAAGTGAAAATATTAACGGCAGCCAGCGGTAATTATGAACAGACTTTAAAAGCAGAGATTGCAAAACGTGAGGCACCTACCTTGTTCCAGATTAATGGACCGATTGGTTATGCTACGTGGAAGAATTTCTGCGAAGATTTGAGTGATACACAGCTTTATTCATGGTTAATGGATAAGAGTCTTGCTGTATCCGATGAGAATGGTGTATATGGTATACCGTATGTAGTAGAAGGTTACGGTATTATTTATAACGATGCTATCATGCAGAAGTATTTTGCATTGCCGACCAAGGCGGTGCCATATAACAGCATGGATGAGGTGGATAATTTTGAAAAATTAAAGGCAGTTGTAGAAGATATGACAGCCCAGAAGAGCTTATTGGGTATTGAGGGCGTATTTGCATCGACATCTTTTGGTGCAGGCGAGGACTGGAGATGGCAGACGCATCTTGCAAATTTGCCGGTATATTATGAATTTGAAGAAAAGGGAATCTCGGACAGTGCGACATTGGCTTTTTCTTACTCAGAAAATTTCAGAAATATTTTTGATTTGTATATCAGCAATTCATGCACACCAAGAACCGGTTTAGCCACTAAAACAGTAAATGACTCTATGGAAGAGTTTGCGCTTGGAAAGGTTGCAATGGTACAGAATGGTAACTGGGCATGGGGACAGATTTCTTCTGTTGCAGGCAATGTAGTGAAAGAAGAGGATGTGAAATTCCTTCCAATCTATACCGGGGTTGCAGGCGAAGAAAATCAGGGGCTTTGTACAGGTACAGAGAATTTTATCTGTGTAAATACTATGGCATCTGAAGCGGATAAACAGGCATCTATCGATTTTATCGAGTGGGTATATAGTTCTGATATTGGAAAAGATTATGTTACAAATAAATTAGGTTTTATTTCCCCATTTAATACATTTTCAGAGGCAGAAAGTCCGAGTGATCCATTGGCAAAGGAAGTACTTGCATATATGGCAGATTCGAATAAAGTATCTGTAAGCTGGAACTTCACGGCTTTCCCAAGTCAGCAGTTTAAGGATCGTTTTGGCTCTAATTTGTTGGCGTATTGCAAGGGAGAAATGGATTGGGAAGCTGTTATTAGTGCTACAAAAGCAGACTGGGCAGCAGAAAAGGCGAAATAGGAGGAAGAGAGATGAAATTAAAATCAATTCGTGCAAAAATCAGTATTTTGATGATAACTTCCTCGGTGTTGTTGATTGTAGCGCTTTTGGGAGTGTCTTACCAGGTGAATACAAAGAATATTTCAAATTTGTGTGAAAGTTATTTGTACGATACTTGTATTTCTGCATCAGATACTTTGTATGAAAGTTTTTATGGTGACAGTGAGCGTAATGATATGAGCGTTCGTTTGCAATACATACTGAATAACGTTGGTATCGATACGATGGATTCCAGCCGCGGGTATCTGGTAGATACCAATGGTGTGTACCTTTATCATGAAGATAAGGATATGATTGGAACACAATTGCAGGGCAATGAAGTTGTAGAAAATGTTTTATCCAGATTGCAGCAGGGCTACATTACAACTGCTGATGTACAGAAGTGCGTAGTGGATGGAGAACGGGTATATGTAGCATTCATGTGTACCGTTAATGACTGGGTTATCTTTGTGCAGGCGGATGAAGCGGATGTATTAGCACCAATTAATACAATCACTCGTTACAGTATTATCGTTGGCGCAGTATTATTGGTGATAGTATTATTGGCAGGTTCGATTGTTACTTCCATGATTACAAAACCAATTACTTCTCTTACAACAGTAATTAATGATATTTCTGAATTGAAATTAAATAGTGACCAGACAATTCCGGTTACGCATGACGAAATCGGTATAATGGGACATGCTGTAATGGGAATGAGAGAACAGCTTGTAAAGATTGTTACAGAGTTGAACCAGATTGCAGAGCGTTTAGTCGGAGATGCGAATATGCTTTATACTATTTCAGAGAAAGTAAATGCAGCTTCTACCGATAACTCAGCAACGAACGAAGAGTTGGCGGCAAGTATGGAAGAGACTTCTACTTCAACTGAAGTAGTAAATGACAGTATTAAGGGTATGAATGGTAACGTTGTAAATGTTGCTGAGAAGATTAATGAAGGCAATGATCTGACTACAGACCTGATGGGGAAAACCAACGAAATCTATAAGCATACAAAAGATGCAAGTGATGAAACGCTTCGCGTATATGGAACCATTCGTGAAACCTCCAATGAAGCTATTGAGCAGGCAAAGGAAGTGGAAAAGATTAACGAGCTTGCTACTATTATTCAGGATATTGCAGAACAGACCAATTTACTTTCTTTGAATGCTTCTATTGAAGCGGCAAGAGCTGGAGAAGCGGGAAGAGGTTTTGCAGTTGTTGCCAGTGAAATTGGTAAGCTGGCGTCTCAGTCTACAAATACCAGTGCCGGTATTGTTACCATCGTAGGTCAGGTAAATCAGTCGGTAGATACATTGACTAAGTGTCTTGTTGGTGCATTAGAGTTCCTTGAGAATAAGGTTATGAGTGATTATGCTGATTTCATGAAATCCAGTGATGAATACAGTATGGCGGCAAAATCCATTGAAGAGTTTATGAACTTAGCGAATGCAGAAGTTCGTGAATTAGAAGAAGGTATTGCTCATATTACAGATGCGATTGAAGGTATTAGTAACAACGTGAATGAGGCTGCAATCGGTGTATCTGATATTGCAGGTAAGACAACGGATGTAGTATCTCTTACTGCAGAGACCTTTGACAGAAGTATGAATTGTAAGCAGTTAGCAGAAAACTTGCGTGATATTACAGCGAGATTCCAGATTAACGAATAAAAGGATTTTAGCGGGGACACAACAGGAGCGTGTGTTCCCGTTCTTTTTTCTAGTTACAAAACACTATTAATATACCTTATAACAAAAATTAAATTTATTAATTTTGCTAATTTTACACACTATGTTATACTGCTAAAAGGAATTTTGTATTATAATAATAGATAATGTTACAAACAGATAATTTTGTTGGGAAAGGAAACGGGCATTATGAGTAATGTAAGACGTGTATACGTGGAAAAGAAGCCGGCATTTGCAGTAAAAGCAAAAGAATTGCAGGCAGAAATCAAAGGTTACCTTGGTATTAAAACTGTAACAGGTGTGCGTGTATTAATTCGCTATGATATTGAGAATATCTCAGAAGACACCTATAAGAAAGCATTGGTAACTGTATTTTCTGAACCACCAGTTGATGATATTTATGAAGAGAATTTCGAAAGTTTTGGCGCAGCAAGTTTTTCAGTAGAATACCTTCCGGGACAGTTCGATCAGAGAGCAGACTCTGCAGAACAGTGTATGAAGTTGTTAAATGAAGAAGAAGAACCAATTATCCGTTCAGCAACTACCTACGTAATCGAAGGTGAAGTATCAGAAGAGCAGCTTGCAGCAATTAAAAAGCATTGTATTAATCCGGTAGATTCACGTGAAGCAGACGCAGAGAAACCTGCTACATTGGTACAGTCATTTGATGACCCGGAAGATGTTATGATTTTTGACGGTTTCATTGGTATGGCAGAAGCCAAGTTAAAGGAACTTTACAGCTCACTTAACCTCGCAATGACATTTAAGGATTTCTTACATATCCAGAATTACTTTGCAAATGAGGAAAAACGTAATCCGTCCATGACAGAGATACGTGTGTTAGATACATACTGGTCTGACCACTGTCGTCATACAACATTCTCTACAGAATTAAAGAATGTTTCCTTTGACGAAGGATATTACAAAGCTCCAATCGAAGCTACATACAATAATTACTTAGATGGTTTTAAGAACTTATATGAAGGTCGTTCTGATAAATTTGTCTGCTTAATGGATATTGCACTTTCCGCAATGAAACAGTTGAAAAAACAGGGCAAATTAGACGATCAGGAAGAATCAGATGAAATCAATGCATGCTCTATCGTAGTACCGGTTGAAGTAGACGGGGAAATCGAAGAGTGGCTTGTAAACTTTAAAAATGAAACACATAACCATCCGACAGAAATCGAACCATTCGGTGGTGCTGCTACCTGTCTTGGTGGTGCAATCCGTGATCCATTGTCAGGACGTACTTATGTATATCAGGCGATGCGTGTAACAGGTGCTGCTGATCCAACAGTGTCAGTAAAAGATACTATCCCAGGCAAGCTTCCACAGAAGAAATTAGTTCGTGAAGCAGCTCATGGCTACAGCTCATATGGTAACCAGATTGGTCTTGCAACAGGTTATGTAAAAGAAATTTATCATCCGGACTATGTTGCAAAACGTATGGAAATCGGTGCTGTTATGGGTGCTGCTCCAAGACGTGCTGTACAGAGACCTAATTCTGATCCGGGTGACATCATTATCTTACTCGGTGGCCGTACAGGTCGTGACGGTATCGGTGGTGCGACAGGTTCTTCTAAGGCTCACAACACAGAATCTACTGCTGTTTGTGGTGCAGAAGTACAGAAAGGTAACCCACCTACAGAACGTAAAATCCAGAGACTTTTCCGTCGTGAAGAAGTTGCTTACATCATCAAAAAATGTAATGACTTTGGTGCAGGCGGTGTATCTGTAGCAATCGGCGAATTAGCAGCCGGTCTTCGCGTACAGTTAGATAAAGTACCGAAAAAATATGCAGGTCTTGACGGAACAGAGCTTGCTATTTCTGAATCACAGGAACGTATGGCAGTTGTAGTAGCTCCGGAAGATGTTGAGAAGTTCTTAGGCTATGCAAAAGAAGAAAACTTAGAAGCAATTGAAGTGGCTACAGTAACAGAAGAGCCAAGACTCGTATTAGAGTGGAGAGGCAAAGAAATCGTTAATCTTTCCCGTGCATTCTTAGATACCAATGGTGCGCATCAGGAGACAGATGTAGCAGTGGATATGCCAAATCCAGAAGAGAATTACTTCAAAGAGATTCCTACTGCAAAAGTAAAAGAAGCAGTAGAAGCAGGCGATATGAAAGCTGCATGGTTAGCAGAATTAGCAGACCTTAATGTATGTTCGCAGAAAGGTCTCGTTGAAATGTTTGACGGTTCTATCGGTGTGAACAGTGTATATATGCCATACGGTGGTAAATATCAGCTCACAGAGACACAGTCTATGGTAGCAAAATTACCGGTTATGAAGGGAACATCAGATACCGTAACTATGATGTCATATGGTTTTGATCCATATTTATCAAGCTGGAGCCCATACCACGGTGCAATCTACGCAGTAGTAGAATCCTTATCAAGAATCGTAGCAGCAGGTGGCGATTACAGCAAGGTTCGTTTCACATTCCAGGAATACTTCCGCAGAATGAGCGAAGATCCGAAACGTTGGAGCCAGCCATTTGCAGCATTACTTGGTGCATATGATGCACAGATTGGTTTTGGTATTCCATCTATTGGTGGTAAGGACTCTATGTCAGGTACATTCAATGAGATCGATGTACCACCAACATTAGTATCTTTTGCAGTAGATGTAGCAAAAGAAAAAGACATCATTACACCTGAATTAAAAGAGAAAGATAACAAACTTCTTTTATTCAGCATTGAGAAGAACGAATACGATTTACCGGTTTACGAACAGGTAATGAAGTTATACGACACCATCCATACCTTAATCGGTAAAGGTCTCATCCTTTCAGCATATGCGCTTGATGCAAAAGGTCTTGCAGCAGCAATTTCTAAGATGGGCTTTGGTAATAAGAAGGGTGTTACAGTATTTTCCGATGTGACAACAGCAGAATTATTCGCACCGGGCTTTGGTAATATCGTTGCTGAAATTCCGGCCGGTAAGCTTGATGAAGTAAAAGAAGTATTAATCGAAGCAGGCCTTAGAGGTGTAGATAAGATGGTTGGTCGCGTAAATGGTGAAAAAGCATTTGTTTACGGCGACATGAGAATTACAATGGATGAAGCATTAGCAGCATGGACAGGCACATTGGAAAAAGTATTCCCAACCCGCTCACATGACGATGTTTCAACAGTTGATACAGGACTTTACAAAGCAGACAGTATCTATGTGTGCAAGAATAAAGTAGCCAAACCAACCGTATTCATTCCGGTATTCCCAGGTACTAACTGTGAATACGACAGTGCAAAAGCATTTGAACGTGCAGGGGCAGATACTATCGTTAAAGTATTCAAGAACATGAATGCGAACGACATCCGTGAATCTGTTGATGAGTTTGTAAAAGCAATCGAGCAGGCACAGATTATCATGTTCCCGGGTGGTTTCTCAGCCGGTGACGAACCAGAAGGTTCTGCTAAGTTCTTTGCAACTGCATTCAGAAATGCAAAGATGACAGAAGCGATTAACAAGCTTTTGAACGAGAGAGATGGTCTTGCACTTGGTATCTGTAACGGTTTCCAGGCATTAATCAAATTAGGCTTGGTACCATATGGCGAAATTAGACCACAGACAGTAGATTCACCTACATTGACATACAACACCATCGGCCGTCACCAGAGTAAGATGGTTTATACAAAAGTAGTTACCAACAAATCTCCATGGTTAGCACAGGCAGAACTTGGAAAAGTATACTGCAACCCGGCTTCCCACGGTGAAGGACGTTTCGTAGCTCCACAGGAATGGGTAGATAAATTATTTGCAAACGGACAGGTTGCAACCCAGTACGTTGACTTAGACGGCAACCCGACTATGGATGAAGAATGGAACATCAATGGTTCTTACGCTGCTATCGAAGGTATCACAAGTCCGGATGGACGTGTGCTCGGTAAGATGGCTCACTCAGAGCGTCGTGGCAGAAGCGTAGCAATCAATATTTATGGCGAACAGGATTTGAAATTATTTGAATCAGGTGTCGCATACTTCCGCGATTAAGCAGAGTATTATTTCAAGGCACACCCCTTTATCCCCAAAAGGCAAAGAGGGACAGCCTAGCAAAAAGAATATAGAGAAAAACAAGATGACCTTGTGTAGAGGAAAAATTCTCTGCATGAGGTCGTTTTTTGTGATTTGGGGACTCTTAAACCCCTTAATTGTTAATCGAAATGCAACCCTCTCGATTTCAAATTAGTATAAATTATTAGTAATAAAATATATATGCCAGATGGTTGCAATCCGGCTTACAAAAAGATTGTTATCCTTGCGGTAGCAGTCTTTTTTGTTGTCA
>JAZSEF010000017.1:0-16093 GCA_045531555.1 Roseburia sp.
GACTGGAAGCCACTTGTTTCCACTAAAAACAGCTTAGAAATAAGGTGAAAAATAAGACCTTTATTAAAGTATGCAAAAAATCAGGGATGAACTTCGAAAAATGAAGTTTTCCCTGATTTTTCATTGCTACAAAAGAAGGAGTATCGCTCCATAACTAAAATTTAGTTATTTTGCGACACTCTCTTTTACTCTTACCATTCTTCTGCAAGATCATATATCAATTTTTCTGTTTTTTCCCAACCAAGACAAGGATCAGTAATCGACTTGCCATAGATATGCTCACCAATCTTTTGTGTACCATCTTCAATATAACTTTCGATCATCAGACCTTTTACCAGCTTATGAATATCCTTAGACACCTTACAGCTATGCATAATATCCTTACTGATTCGAATCTGCTCCTCGAATTTCTTACCGGAATTTGAATGATTCGTGTCTACAATTACTGCCGGATTGGCATAATCTTTTTCAGCATATGCCTCCATCAAATGCTGCAGATCCTCATAGTGGTAATTCGGCATATTGCGTCCGAATTTGTCTACATAGCCACGCAAAATTGCATGTGCGTAAGGATTGCCCGGTGTTTTTACTTCCCATCCACGGTATAAAAACATATGACTGCTCTGTGCCGCAGTAATAGAATTCATCATAACGGAAATATCACCTCCGGTCGGATTTTTCATACCTACCGGAATCCCAATACCGCTGGCTGTCAGACGGTGAAGCTGATCTTCTACCGAACGTGCACCTACCGCTACATAAGATAATAAATCTGATAAATATCTGTGATTTTCCGGATAAAGCATTTCATCTGCACAGGTAAATTCCGTTTCTTCCACCGCTCTGGTATGAAGCTCGCGAATCGCAATAATACCCTTTAACATATCCTCTTTTTTCTCAGGGTCCGGTTGATGCAGCAAGCCTTTATACCCCACACCTGTCGTTCTTGGCTTGTTCGTATAGATACGTGGAATAATAAAAATCTTATCCTCAACTTTTTCCTGTACTTTACGCAAACGCGAAATATAATCAATAACTGCATCCTCATTATCAGCAGAGCAAGGTCCGATAACCAATATCAGTTTGTCTTCTCTACCTTCAAAAATGTCCCGTATCTCTTTGTCACGAGCCTCTTTGATGTCTGCAATCTTCTTACTAACCGGGAATTCTTCTTTGAGTTCTTTCGGAGTAGGAAGCTTTCTAATAAATTCCATATTCATTTCCATTATGCTATCCTCTCATTCCTGTATCTTTTTCTATCTCAGATACCATTATATTTGTAACTATTCAGTTACTTATATTTTTATATAATAATCATTCCACGTTCCCGCGTCAATACTTTTTCGCTTTAAAGCGCAAAATTATTCATTTTTCAATTATATTACCAATTAAGTTCAAAGATACGGACAAATTCTGCCAACCCTTCCCTATCCTCCTCATCAAAACGTGCAAGACTCGGACTGTCAATATCCAACACACCGATGATTTCACCATTTGTATGAATCGGTAAAACAATCTCCGAATTAGAAGCAGAATCACAGGCGATATGTCCCGAAAACTGATGCACATCCTCCACCAACTGAATTGCGTCCTGCGCTACTGCCGTACCACATACACCCCTTCCTACCTTAATTTCAATACATGCTGTTTTTCCCTGAAATGGTCCTAATACCAGAATTCCATTCTCCATCAGATAAAAACCCGCCCAATTAATATCTTCTAATGTGTCATAAAGCAACGCAGATGCATTCGCCATATTCGCGATGCGGTGTGGTACATCTTCAATTAATGCTTGTAATTGTGCATTCATTAATTTATATTGTTCTTTTTTATTTTTCATCCTTTACTCCTCTTCTCTATTATACTCCGCTCATTGCTATACGTATATTTTTACGCATAATGATATTTCTTTCTGAATTTTACAAAACAGAAAACAGACACCCATAATGCCAATACCTCTGCTGCCACAATCGCCAGCCATATGCCCTGTAATCCAAGCAGCACCGGCAGCAGTAAAATCATCACTACCTGAAATACCAATGTCCGCAAAAAGGAAATTAACGCAGAGACCAATCCATCATTCAGTGCTGTAAAAAATGCCGACGCAAAAATATTAATTCCATTTACCAGATAGGAAATAGAATATAATTGAATCGCCAGAGTCGTCATTTCCAAAAGTCCTGCGTCATACGACACAAATATTCCAGCCAAAATCCCCGCTGATAATTCTGCTGCACCCGTCAACACAAGTGACGCCACGCCCACAATTACCAGACTTTTCTTAAAAAGACTCTTTAACTCATCATGATTGCCTGCACCGTAATGAAAGCTGACAACCGGTGCCATCCCAATCGAATATCCCAAATAGCATCCTACAAAAATAAAGGAAACATACATAATAATGCCGTATGCCGCTACCCCATCTGCTCCTGCAAACTTCATTAACTGAAAATTGTAAAGCATATTTACTAACGACATAGATAAGTTCGTAAGCATTTCCGAAGAACCGTTTGTGCAACTCTTTATCAGCGCGTTTTTATCGAATTCAAACTTCACTAACTGCAACGGACTCGCATTCTTCTTAAAAAAGAATACTAGTGGAATCACACTTCCCACTAACTGACTAATCACTGTTGCAAGCCCTGCTCCCACAACTCCCCACTGGAATAAATACACAAATAAAAAGTCCAGCACCATATTGGTCACACCAGCCGCAATCGAAATCTTAAGTCCCATCTGCGGACGTTCTGCCACAACAAGAAAACTCTGGAATGTATTTTGCAGCATAAATGGCACATTTCCCAACAAAAGAATTCTGCCATACACCACACAATATTCCATCATACTTTCATCTGCTCCAAGCATCTGTGCAATCCCCCGGATTGCCACAATACCAAGCAAAGACAGTGCCGCACCTACCACTACAACCACCATAATCAGCATGGAGAAAATTTCTTTCGCTTTTTCCTTTTTACCCTCGCCTAAAGTCTTTGACACCAGTGCACTACCGCCCGTACCAATCATAAAACCGATAGAACCCATAATCATCAATGCCGGCATTATCAGGTTTACCGCCGCAAACGCATCACTGCCTACAAAATTCGATACAAAGATACCATCTACTACACCATAGATGGAAGTAAAAATCATCATGGCAATCGTCGGTATCGTAAAACGAATTAATTTACTGTAACTAAAATGTTCTGATATCTGAATGTTCACTCTTATTGTCCTCCTGTTCCACGGCTTCATAAATTTTTTGAAGTAGATTTGCATAACACCACGTTAATCGTTGCAATTCCTTGGCATCCTCTTCCCCCATATCGTCAAAAGCTCTATTTTCTATCCTAATCATCTTTACAATTTTTTCTTCTACAAATCTCTTACCTCTCTCAGTAAGATAAATATTTTTATCACGGCCAGTACCCGCTTTCAGAAATAAAATTTCATCTCGCTCCAACTTATGAATTGCCGAATGTATGGTTTGTTTACTAACTGACAATTTCCCACAAAGTTCTTTTTGTGAACAGCCCTCACCATCCTCACAGATTATGTATAAAATCCAAAAAGCGCAATCTGACAAACCATTTTTTACAGCATACTCGTGATAAAACTCATCCATTCTAAGAAATGCCTGATTATACTTTTTTAAATTTTCTTCAAATAACATTCTCATCTCCTCATCTCTCACAAACAAAAAAGTCCGAAATCAGACCTACAACCATATATTGTAGTCCGATTTCAGACTTCCGTCAAGTTCATTTTCTAACTATATCATTCCATTGTACAGAATCCCTCCATCCGTCTGTACACTCAACTCTACTTTTCCAGCCTTTACATAGAAAACTATCTCAGTTTCCTCATCTAACAGTGCACGTTTCAGCACAATAATCCCTCGCTCGTCATCACACTTACATTCCATCACTTTTCCTTCCGTAATGACCGGATATTCTTTTCGAATCTGTATCAACTTGCGATACCATTCAAACATATCCGCATCCTGCCGACTCTCATCCCACAACATGCCTCGTCTGCAATCCGGATCGTCTCCACCAGTCATTCCATACTCATCGCCATAGTAAATAAACGGCATACCCGGTAGTAAAAGTTGTAACGCTACTGCCATCTTAAGTTTCTCTTTTTGTCCGTCACAAACGTGCAAAAATCTGGCTGTATCATGACTGTCAATCAAATTCCACAACACAGGGTATATTTTATTATGTAAACTTCCTCTCAAGCGTCCCAAGCGCTCCATAAATCTGGAAACCGTGATACTTTCCTGACCCAAAAGCTTTTGTACGCCAAAATAGAAATCATAGTTCATGACCGTATCCCACTCATCACCTTCTAAGAAGTCTCCTGCAAAATGCCAAACCTCCCCTATCAAAAGTGCTTCCGGATTCACCTTGCGAATTTCCCTGCGGAACTTTTTCCAAAAACCATGATACATTTCGTCAGCCACATCCAAACGCCAACCGTCAATATCACATTTCTCTATCCAGTATTTCGCCACATTTATCACATATTCTTCTACTTCCGGATTCTGCAGATTCAGCTTTGGCATACCTCCAAAATAAGAAAATGTCTTATAATTAGGCTTTGTAAAACGCTCTGCCTTTAACGGATAATCCTGAATATAGTACCAATCCCAATATTTTGACTCTCTTCCCTTTTCTGCCACATCTGCAAACGCAAAAAACTTAAGCCCGGTATGATTAAATACCGCATCTAAAATAACACGCATTCCATGACAGTGTGCGAGCTCCACCAACTCTTTTAAATCTTCCTCTGTTCCAAAAGACGGATCAATCTGATAATAATCAATGGTGTCATATTTATGAGAAGACTCCGATTTAAAAATTGGTGTCAAATAGACAATATCCACGCCCAGCTCTACCAGATGGTCAAAATGCTCAATAATCCCCCGCAAATCACCCTGTAAATCGTCTCTAGCACCAATCGGAGCTTTATACCACAAATCCTTTGACACATTTTTACTGCTGGCATAACGGGACGGAAAAATCTGATAAACAATCTTATTACGCGCCCATTCCGGAACAGTAAACATTTCTTCTTCCCTCAAATTCTGTGGGCAGTCAAACATAAAATGGATACTGTCGATTTCCTCATCATAAAACTCACAATTTCCTAAATAAGTTGTACTTCCTTCGCAATCTGTAAGTTCAAAATAATAACGCAGGCAAACAACATCTATCTCTATTTCTGCTTCATAATAATCAAAAAATCGGTCACTTGCTACTTTTTCCATGATATAGGAACTTCTGGTGTCCACAAATTCTAACGGGATATACTTATCCCTTGTATGTAATATGACTTTTGCCATATCGTCTTTTTTCGTCTGAATACGAATCAAAAATTTTCCTTTTTCTAATGCAAAACAATAACGCTTGTCCGCCTCGTGCCGAATTGCTGAATATTCCATATTGCCACCCTTATTATTCATTCTCCAAAATTGTTTTTAGAATATCTTTCGTGTTTTCTACAATATATGTCGCACCTGCCGCCTGCAGTTCCTCATAGTCTCCATATCCATACAGCACGCCGATTGACTGCAAGCCAACCTCTTTTGCTCCCAGGACATCATGCTCCCTATCGCCAATCATGATAGCTCTAGATAACTCTGTCATCCCACAGCTTTCTAAAGCATACTGAATTACCTCTGCTTTTTTTACACGCTTTTCATCCATCGTCGCGCCGGCAATAAAGTCAAAATACTTGTCCAATCCAAAGTGTCTCAATATCTCCACTGCAAAAGGCTCCGGCTTCGAAGTTGCTAAAATAAGACTCTTGCCTCGTTCTTTTAATTCCGACAAAAGCTCCTCTATTCCGTCATAAACCGTATTTTCATACAAACCATATGGTTTAAAATACTCTCTGTAATACTGCAATGCTAACTGACTTTCCTCTTTTGACATATCATAATACTTTTCAAACGAATCCAGTAATGGCGGTCCAATGAATTTATAGAGTTCTGACCGGTCCGGTAACTCAATATTAAATTTTTTTAATGCATACATTACCGCATTAGTAATGCCTAACCCCGGATCTGTTAATGTTCCATCAAGGTCAAATAAAATATATTTATACATGTGTGCCTCCTAAAATGATGCCTCATAATAATACCAGCAATCTGCTATTTTCTTTGTAACACCCTTATTATCGCCATTTCCTTTCCAATTCCAGATGCCCTCTTCTACCTCTGAAATCTTGGCGGTTTCCTCCAGATACGGCAACGCTAAGTCCTCTGGCGAATAATAAAAACCATAATACGTAGATGATGGAGCTAAACCAAAACCAGTAACAAAAAAGTCCACCTTCTTGTGCTCTCCGGCTCTCACCCGCACATTTCGTACCCCCAGCAAATCTACTTCATCAGCAGATATCTCACCGTTCCACAGCTGCTCTACCACCGCCTGATATTTAGGAAGATTGCGTTCTACCATAGCAAAAATTTTGCGCTCCGGATTGCAATACCATCTTACCAAAATGACAAATCCTATTATTAAGCCAACTACTACTATCGTCTTTTTCTTAACTTTTCTCATGATACCCTCCCGACAGTTTTCATTTCACTTATTATAGCATTCAATACTTCTAAATTCTTTAAACTCCCGGAAATTTTTTCTTAATATTTTCTTTATCGCTAGCAGCATTTTATACCGCGTCTTTTAAATTCATAATAAATCCTACTCACATCCGTTTCATCAAAATCAAGCTCCTTCGAACTTTCCTCTCCAGAGTACATGGCGTAGGATCTTCCCCTTGTTTTAACCTTTACCCGATAATAACCTTTTTCTGAATGATAACGGTTAATAATCATCATTTTTTCAACTTCCCGAATGTCCGCATATGTAATTTTTCTTTCTTTTCTACCTTTTTGAAATAAAACCGCATCTTTTTTAAATTCCACTTCCAGTTCTATCGTTGTAGGAAAATATTGCTCCCATTTCGTCATAAGAACGCACAATAATACCAACAATACCAATAAAACCATTTCTCCCCGCACTACAATTCCGAATGCGCTCTCGATTCCATAACTAATCCCATACGCTAACCACATTACTCCACAAATTAGCAAAAATGTCTGTAAGCGATTGAAGCGCTCCACCTTAACTTTATATTGTACATCTTCCATTGCTTTTTCCATCTCTTACGCTTTTTAATCTATCATATAGCAGTTTTTTCGCATTTGCAATTCCTTCACTTACCAAACAATTATTTTACTTCAAAAAAATTAGCGCTATCTGATTTTTCTTTACAAATCAAATAGCGCTCTTAATGAATTTCCTGAAGCTTCACTATATAACCTCTCTTTCTATTAACTTGTCCAATTAAAATTTGTTATCTCATTGGACTAACCTCCTGTTTTTAGAAGTTGTCTCTTCATTTCTTTTGTTGATATTATAACATCTCACTTTTATTGTTTTGTCAATATATTTTCTGAAATATTTCTAATTATATTTATATTTTCAGTCTTTAATATTTTAATCCAACAAAAACAGCTCTGCAAATTTCTGCAGAGCTGCTCTCTCAATATAACTTAAATATCATTTTTTTACATTTACGGTAAGCTTGATAGTATCAAGCAGAATGTTTGCTTCATCAATCCGAGTTACAGGAGCTAATGTAAATGTATAACTACCTGCTGTTACACCTGATTCCACTTTAACACTTATTGTACCATCTTCTGACAATTCTACAATAATACCCTCTACATCATCATCAGTTGCTTTCGTTGGGCGTTTTGAGCATACTGCTGTTAGATTTGTCAACTTGCCATTATTTTTTAATACAGGGCTAATAACAACTACATTATCACCTGCCTTAACAGTTGCCTTTGTAACCATCTTTATCGTTGGTCTGCTAGAATTTACTTTTACAGTCATAGTTACTGGAGCAATTTGTAATTCTTTACTTCCACCCTTTTCTGTAATCTCTGGTGTAATAATAATCTTATATGTCCCCTTTGGAACAGTGATAAGTGTTCCATCCTTCTCATTGTTCAAGGAAACATTTATTTTATTTCCGTCATATGCTACTTCGAAATATCCTTTATCTGTAATATCGTTCTTACCACTCTTTATCACAATATTTTCAGATGATAATTCTTTCAATGACCAGAGCCCTGTTCCTGTTGTAAGAATTACGCTATTTGATACTTTCTGATTAACAAATGCATTATCTAAAGTAATGCTATTCATTTGCAATTTTACCTTTGGCAAGGTATTCTTTACCGGAACACTCAATTTTAATGTGTACGTTTTTAATGGTTCCTCTTTGTCATATTCCTTAAGACTAGCAGTTACTAAATAGTAATACGTCTGATTTTTTGTTGGAAGAGTTTCACCACTATCAACAATAATCGTTCCCCATTCCGTTCCTGTTACACTTAAAACATTATTCTTCTGTTCCTCTTTAAGTACTCTGTACTTGCTATCTGTTTCTTCAATAGAAATATCATATCGGTAATTGCCGATTCCAAGCAACTCATCCAGTTCTGCACTCTTGATGTTCGTTATTGCTACATCTTCAAGATATGGATTAAATGTCAACTTTGTTTTTTCTAACTTGATTGTCTTTGGCAAATCACATACATTTACAACAAATGCTTTACTTAACTTAAACTCTTTTGTATCAAGTACTCCGTTAGCCTTTTTAACTTTTACTGTTACTGCATAAGTATTCTTGCCATTTACATATTCATTCTCTTCATTTTTCTGTGCTTTAAAAGTGATATAGTTCTCTTCATCAAGCAACGCTTCTGCATATACCTTTTTATCTTTCGTTTCAATAGAAACTTCTGCTACTTCAACATCTTTCCCCTCTGAATATGCCAATATTGAATATGCCATCCATGAATAGGTTTCATCAATGGAAGGATAAAGATTTACTTTTTGAGAAGTCGTTTTCATTCCTCCTACACCAAGCTTAATCGTTGGCTGCGTTACCTTTAATGTAAAAGTACATGGTGTCAATTCTTTCTCGATACCATTAATCATAATTGCAGGCGTCACAGAAACCGTATATGTTCCATTTGTAATATCTGCATCGTACTCTGGAGTAATACCAATCGACAATGAATTTTCGCCAATGATACTAACATCAAAACATCCCGCTTCGATTACTGTCTTGCCCTTTTTAATTACCATGTCTTTGATACTGCTAATGGTATATCCTTCTGTATCAACAACCATATTCTTTACACAAACATCCGTATACCGATTCAGAGTTACTGTCTTTGATGCGAATGCTGCTTTAGGCGCATTTTTCTTATTTACATTAATACTTATACTAAACGCCGCATATTTACTCTCTTCCGGAGTAATTTTTAAGTTTTTCACACCAGATAATTCTGTTGGGAATTCTACTACAAGTTTCGCACCTTCATTGACATAATCAACTCTGGTAAGAACACCTTTTTCTGTCATGGAATTGTTAAGCTCTGTATATGGTATTAACTTAACCGACTCTTTTACACTAACCGGAATGGCTACCTGATAATAAGTCTTTTCGCCTTTTGTTACTGTTGTACAGTAATCTTCATAGATCGTCACAGATTTCTTCTCTGGAACAATTGTCAATGCTTTTGTTTTCAACTGTACTGTAAACGCCATTGGTTTCGTATACATAACTGTTCCATCTGTTCCTGTAATCGTACCGATTAAATTATACGTATACTTTCCATCTGCTTTTTCTTCACAATTTGAAACTCTAATCGCACCATCTGAAGCAACGCTAAAATTAATATTTGATGCTTTTGCTATTTCATTTGTAGGGACAAATTCATAAGAAGATGTATATAATACACCATCTTGTTGTGCTAAACCTTTTACGGTAAGCTGTGCATTCACACTGGCTTCGCCTACGTATGGATTAAGCGTTACAGACTTACTTTTACTGCTTAATGTTGTAGTAGATGAATTTGTTACTTTTACTGTTATCTTCTGTTCTGCAAGTTCAACAATTTCTCCCTGTGGAGCTTTTACCTTCGGAGTAATTTTGTATACACCTGCCGTAGAGAGTCCTGCTTTTATTACTTTAAATGTAACTGTTCCATCCTCTGTTTTCTCTACACTAATAAAATCACTTACACTGCTATTTGGTGTTGTTACTGTAATGTCTTCCAATGAAAATCCTGCATCCATCAATAACTTAATGCTTCCTTCTGAATCGCCAGGATATGCTGCATCTAATGTTACATTTGATGCATTAAACTTAAATGCCGGTTTTGTAGCTTTTACAGTTACCGTAAGGACGATTGCTTTTGCATCCTTTGCTCCATCTGTACCGACACCCGGTGTAATTGTATACTTATAAGTACCATCCTTTGCTTCATTACCAACATCAACTATTAATTTACAATTTGTCGCATCATATGTCATAGTAATGTTTGCTTTTTCTTTATCTACGCCACTTGGAGCAGTTGTCAATTCAATATCATTTGCTGTTAATGAAATCAAATTTCTATAATCATTATTATCTACTGATACATATACCGACTGTGCTGCGAATGGGTATAATGTAAAGTTCAAAGTGGTTGCTGATAATTTCGCTGTCGGCTGTGTGCTTGTACCATTAACTGTAATAGTCTGTGGTGCAATTACCAAACCATCCGATGCTGTAAAACCTTCTACCTCATAAGTCAATGTAACTTTTGTATCTTTTGCGATTGAAGTAGATCCATCCCAGCAAAGATACCATTTACCGTCGATTTCTTTTGCTGATAAACCTTTATCCGTCTCTGCTACTGTTACATTAGTAATCTTTGTTCCAAAACTATTGGTAATCTCTAATGCAGTTGCTGCTTCACTACCGAAGAAAGTATTGATCACAACTTTATTCTGAGCAGTTACCTTTGGAACTGTAGAAACAACTGTTACTGTAAATTTCTTTTCAGTGCCATCTGCTGTAATTATAATCTCCGCTGTGCCTTCACTAACTGCGGTAATCGCGGCCAGTCCCTTATTCTCAGGTGAAACTGCTACTTTTACAACTGCTGCATTGGAAGATTTAAAAGTCGGTGCTGCTTTGTAATTTTTTACAAGGATGGTTCCTGTCTTTTCTGCTTCGCTGTCGATGTTTAAGGTTGTTTTATCAACTGTATAGCTCCAGGTCTTTGGTGTAGTATCCACATAATAGCCTAGTACCTCTCCTGAACATAGCTCTTGATCCCCATGTTTAGGATCGCTCCAAGTTACACAATACGCTCTATCTGAATTTGGAAGACTCTCAATGTTACTTTGAGTAAAATAATAATATCCATTTGTTGTTAATTCCGAAGCATCCTTAATAATAATCTCGTTTATTAATTCCATATCATATGGTTTATATATTTTAATGCTTGCTGGGAATTCAATATCACAATCCGCTACAGAAACCCCTACATATCTTCCTTTATTCCTAAGCAAAGATATGCCTGTAGAACCATAAACTTCTATAAAACTTCCTTTTTCATCACTATAATATAGTGTACCATTCTGTCTGTATGGTTCTCCTAATGTTTTATGCAGTACTTTGATATAGTAACTTCTAAAAGCATCATTATACTCTAAGCCTTTTAATACTAAGTATACTGTTCCACTCGTATATCTAGTAGTCTTTTCTACCGTAATTCCTTCTACCACCGTCCCATCTGCTTCTGTTACTATTACTTCGAACTCATCTGTTTCTCTAACATTAGGCGTACCAATACTAACCCGAAATTCTGAATATGTCCAATAAGCAGAAACCGAATTTAATGTAAACACATCTTTCGAAAATATGCGTATAGACCTTGTTGCTAATATCGTTTCTCCATTATAAAGCGTAATTGTATAGCTTCCTGCTTTTAACGCAGATGGATTAAATTCCATATTAATCCTTGTATTTCCATTAGTTTCTCCGGTCCAGATTCTCTTTGCCTTAATCGGAGTATTAATACCCTCCCCTGTTATCTGGGCAGAATAATTTTTAGCCTGTGAACTAACAGTATTATATGATATATCCGAATAAAATCCTAGCTCTATTGATGTCGTACCACTTAATACTGACGATGCACCACTCCAATAATTTGTTCTAACTGCTTCTGTATCTACATTCGTATATATAAAATATAACTCACTTTCTTCGCCTATCGTAAAATTACAGTAATATTCATTGTAACCCTTTGGTGTGAATTTAGTACCATCATCTTTCCACAAGTCTAAAAAAAACTCTTCTTCTGTCACTACTCCACTTGCAGTTGCAAGTACTGAATATGTATCCGAATCATTATCTCTTATTTCAACTTTCATCTCTTGATTCAAATACTGCTTATTAACACATACTTCCAGCTTTTCTACCACATTATTGTATTCTAAATAAACTAATGTTGAATCCGAATACGGCCAGAGATCCAGTGGCTCCCAGTCCCCCTGTACTGTATAACCTTCTTTTGCCGTTACTATCAAAGTCACATAACCATTCGTATGTAAATTTATCCAATCATCTTTTTTTAGTCTTACCCAATAACCATCATAACTTATATGACTATCAACATAACAGAGAGGAAACTCAAGTCCATTCCACTTTATTGTATATTCAAAGTTCTGCGGATTTAAATTATAACCACTTAAAACAATATCATAATACTTATCTCCATCGAGCATATCATTTGCATTTTCTCGAATCTCATTTAAAGCAGCTTCTTGATTTTCTATAACTTTTAATGCATTTTTTGCAATATCCTTGGTTCCATCTGCATAAAGAATTTCAAAATTATATAAACCAACTGGAAGCTTATTATAAACGTTGTCAAAACTTACTTCCGCACAAAACACCTTGTATTTACTATCAAATTTTTTATATCGTGGATCTTCCGTTTCCCACATAGATACTTCAGATGATACAGTTGCATATATTTTTCCTGACGAATTAACTAAATTTATTCTATCGATATCTTTCCTTGTATCAAAATACACACGCATCATTTCATAGTATCTATCATCACCTTGTGTATAATAAGTTCGCTCTACAAATGAACTTTCTCCGTCAACAATATTAAAGGTATAATCCTCTGATTCTGCTACTTTTATTTTTCCATTATATAATTCCACTCTTATCTTATGCGACCCATAGCTTAGTTCATCATTTTTTATCTTGTAGCCCCCACTCCATTCGGCCGCATATTCTACATCATCAATATAAAATTTCGGCTTATAATCCTTCTTGCCTTTCATTGTCCAAAAAACTGAAATACCAGAATGATTCACATAATAATTATCTTCAATTTCTAATTCGACCATTTTAGTTCTTTGGCTTGCAAATGTTCCATAGAATCCGGCTCCTGATGGTAATTTATCATATATCGTTTTGAACTCTTCCTCAGACAGCATATTACCTTCCAAACCTATGCTTTCTAATTTGAGGTTTTGTGTCAAATCCGGCATCTTTTTAATATTATTACCATTCAAATTTAAATCTCTTAATTCATGTAATTCGGACCACTTAATTGAATCAATTGACTCTATCTCATGATTTACTAAATTTATTTGCTCAAGTTTTGTTAATTTCTCAATTCCTGTCAAATCAGTCACTCTAGTACTTCCAACTCCAAACAAGTATGTAACTTTCTCTAACTGAGTTGCAGTAACATCACTATCATCATTCAAAGATGAATCGCCTATCTTCTGAAGTACCTCAAAGCGAAGTGCATCATCAGGAAATAATGTTCTTAAATTATAGACATTGTCTGTTTTTATCTCTGTCTCTTCCGGTATTTCCGTCGTTTCATCAACATCTATACTTTCCGTAACTTCTGTTCCATTTATTTCTTCTGTACCCAAAACAACTTCTGTTTCCTGTGTTTCGTCTACTTCCGACTCTACTTCGCTCTGCTCTTCAGTTGCTACTTCTACCTCTGTTTCTAAAACATCCAGTTCTTCTGTAACTTCCTTCGTTTCAATCTCAACAACTTCCTCTGTGTCAACGACAATCTGCTCTCCTGCTGTATTTTCATTCGCTTCTTCGGCAAATACCGCTGACTCCACGGATGAAAACATCATCGTAATCGCCATTAACAAACATACAATTCGTTTTTTCATTTGTAATTTTCTCCTCCTTTTATAATCTCGAAATATAACTATTCAGCATCTTCCAACTACAATGTTCATCTCATTACTCCCAATCGTAGCCATCAATAATGAAACTATTGAACACCTCCTCACCCAGCAGAACATTCAACGATTCCATAACTAATTTCATATCCTGTTCATCATATGGTAAATGGTCATCATCACCCATACCGTAGACAAAATTAAGGCACAAATAGTCTTTCCCTATACTATATTCATCCTCACACTCCGGCTCAATATTGCCACCCATGTATTGACGAATAAATTCTGCTATAAGGGCAAGGTGTCCTTCTTCTAAAGAAACAAATTCCTGCATCAGAATGGCATTCAGATTCTCCTGTTGCTCTTCTGACATAACATACCCCCTCGGACTTGTAAACATAACACAACTCATATACTTTGGTATCTTTGTCTGACTTACCATATTTCTGAGTTCTTCTTTCAACTCGTCCTGTCTATCCTTGTCAATCTTCTGCATACCATTACGAAGTGACTGCACCAAAATACCGATTGATTTACCGTATGGCGCAAGCGGTTCAAGCATCTTTGGCAGATTATCTACCACCTCGTTACTAATGCAACACAATACTTTTATAATGTCTTTTCTCTTCATAACATTATTCTCCTCATTGGTTATACTTTTTTGTTTACATTGTAACTCATTTGGGTATGCTTTTTCAATAATATTTTGCACCCATATCCAAACTTTCCGCACTCCACACTTATCATTACAATATTCATATATAACTTAAATGAGGTATAGCAGATGGTAAAAAATGTTACCCTAATGAAAATCGAATCTTATATGGAGCAAAAAGAATGGACAGTCTACAGACTTGCAAAAGAAGCAGATATTCCATACAGTAGTCTCAGCAATCTATTCCAGAGAAATACTGAACCGACTCTGCCAACACTTCGGAAAATTTGTGAAGGGCTTGGTATCTCTCTATCTGATTTCTTCAGGGATGAATGTATCCCATCAGCTATAGAATATTCTGCTGATGAACGAAAACTCATATCCCTCTACCAGGCTTTAAAGCTAAGTGATCAAAAACTCCTTATGACATATGCTCAGGCTCTCAATAGAGAACTACCAGAATAAATGTAGCTATGTAAACATTCCTTGTAATAGCCAAACGCAGAAAAAAAGAAGCGTGGTATTCTCCACACTTCTATTTATATATGTATCTTTATAAATTTATTTTTTAGATTTAATATTTTTTCACAGTCCCTAATTTGAAACCCATTTTCCGATTCCATGTATTCTAATATCTTCTTCCTTTGATATAATGCCCCTTCCTCTCTTTGATATTTAAAATTTTATGTATATCTGTATTATCAATTGTCCCTTTACGATAAGTGTAATCATATGTAATCATCTTCGTAAAACGAAAAAAAGCGGAAGTACTGATTTTTCAGTACTTCCGACCTTTAAGTCTAATGAGACATCGGGGATTCGAACCCCGGACAACTTGATTAAAAGTCAAGTGCTCTACCGACTGAGCTAATATCCCATACTCTTATATGAGCAATTTCTACGGTTTCCCATAGAAATGCCCAGTTCCGGAATCGAACCAGAGACACAGGGATTTTCAGTCCCTTGCTCTACCAACTGAGCTAACTGGGCATAATGCTTTCGCATTGAGTTGCGGGAATAGGATTTGAACCTATGACCTTCGGGTTATGAGCCCGACGAGCTTCCAGACTGCTCCATCCCGCGATATTCAATTACTTTCAATATTTTATTTGAAAGAATGGGCAGAGGTGGATTCGAACCACCGAAGCAATTTGCAGCAGATTTACAGTCTGTCCCCTTTGGCCACTCGGGAATCTGCCCATATATTAAAATTTTGCATTTTATATGCAAAAGCCGATGATCGGACTCGAACCGATAACCTGCTGATTACAAATCAGCTGCTCTGCCAATTGAGCCACATCGGCATATATTTTCTAAACGCTGATTTGTAATCAGCTGCTCTGCT
>JAZSEF010000012.1:0-39013 GCA_045531555.1 Roseburia sp.
GCTGTAAAAAGATAGGAACAAATCCACAGTGCTTTAAGTATTATACAGGAACAAATGAGTTCCATTAAGATATCAAAAATAAAAGGAAAGGAAATGTATAATCCAATCATCTTATATTTGATAATTGGATTATACGAGAAACGATGAAAGCAAAAGAAAAGATAATGGAATATGTATTCATGCTGACAGCAGTTGTTTCCATTCTTGCGGTAGCACTAATATGCATATTCTTGTTTGCAAATGGTATACCAGCGATGCAGGAAATTGGATTTGCAGACTTTTTGCTGGGAAAGGAATGGAGACCGGGAAATAATATCTTTGGAATTTACCCGATGATTCTTGGTAGTCTTTATGTGACCGGAGGGGCACTGGTTATCGGCGTGCCGGTTGGAATTTTAATGGCAATATTTATGGCGCGGTTTTGTCCTTCGAAATTATATAAAATCTTAAAACCAATTGTCGATTTATTGGCAGGTATTCCTTCTATTGTATATGGATTTTTCGGATTGGTAGTATTGGTACCGTTTTTGCGTGAAGTAGTTGATGTAAAAGGATTTAGGGGACAGAGTATTCTATGCGCGGCTATCCTGTTAGGCATTATGATTCTTCCTACTATCATCGGTGCGGCAGAACCGGCAATCCGTGCAGTAGAGCAGAGTTATTATGAAGGTGCATTAGCACTGGGGGCGACACATGAAAGAAGTGTTTTTTCGGTAGTTGTACCGGCAGCAAGTTCAGGTGTGTTGGCAGCAGTTATTTTAGGCGTGGGCAGAGCATTAGGAGAAACAATGGCAGTTATGATGATTGTTGGTAATCAGCCACGTGTACCGGATAGCATTTTCGAAGGAGTGCGTACTTTAACAACCAACATTGTTATGGAAATGGGTTACGCAACAGATTTGCATCGTGGGGCATTAATTGCGACCGGAGTTGTATTATTTGTATTTATTTTAATTATTAATTTAAGCTTTTCTGCGTTGAAACACAAGAAATCATAGGAGGTGGCGAGATGAAAAAAACAAATGTTAAAAATGAAATCAAAGCCATCAACAGGCAGACCTGGTGTGACAAATTAAAATCTTATCGTAGACATCCGGTTTCCTTCGTATTGTTACTATTGGTCTTTGTTGCAGCATTTTTAACCATAGCAACATTATTATTTTTAGTGGGCTACGTGCTTGTAACAGGTGTACCGCACTTGAAACCAAGCCTTTTTGCATGGGAATACAATTCGGAAAATGTATCCATGATGCCTGCAATCATTAATACCATTGAAATGGTAATCATGGCACTATTGGCAGCGGTGCCATTTGGTGTGGGCGCAGCAATTTACCTCGTGGAATATGCAAAAAAAGGGAATAAGATTGTAGGTCTTGTGCGATTGACGGCGGAGACACTGACAGGTATTCCATCTATTATCTATGGTTTGTTTGGTATGTTGTTTTTTGTAACGGCATTGAATTGGCGCAACTCCATGCTGGCAGGTGCAATGACGTTAGCAATCATGGTATTGCCAACCGTTATGCGTACAACAGAGGAAGCTTTGCTTAGTGTGCCGGATTCTTATAGAGAAGGAAGCTTTGGTTTGGGGGCAGGAAAGCTTCGAACGGTATTTCAGATTGTACTTCCGGCTGCAACCCCAGGTATTTTATCCGGTGTCATTTTGGCGGTTGGACGTATTGTAGGTGAGACTGCGGCATTGATTTATACAGCGGGAACGGTTGCGGGCCTGGCGGGCGCGATGGATTCGGGTCGTACTCTTGCAATTCATATGTATGTACTTTCAAATGAAGGTTTACATAAAAATGAAGCAAACGCAACAGCCGTTATTTTGTTATTAATCGTATTAGGTATTAATGCAGTATCCGGAAAGCTTGCAAAAAAAGTTAAAGCACCGGAAGCGTAACAAAGAGTGTCAGCAAAGTACAAGTGTCTGGCAGAATGTGAGGAATTATGGAAAAGAAGTTTGAGATTAGTAATCTGGATTTATATTATGGAGACTTCCATGCATTGAAAAATGTAAACATGGATATTAATAAAAATGAAATCACAGCCTTTATTGGACCTTCCGGCTGTGGAAAATCCACTTTTTTAAAGAGTTTAAACCGTATGAATGATTTGGTGGAAGGTTGTAAAATAACAGGTCAGGTTTTGTTAGATGGTGAAGATATCTATAGTGGGATGGATGTGAACCTTCTTAGAAAAAGGGTAGGAATGGTGTTCCAGAAGCCAAACCCATTCCCAATGAGTATTTACGATAATGTTGCTTATGGTCCAAGGACTCATGGAATCCATTCGAAAGCAAAATTAGATGAAATTGTAGAAAAATCTCTTCGTGATGCAGCTATTTGGGATGAGGTTAAAGATCGATTAAAAAAGAGTGCTTTGGGTCTTTCAGGAGGTCAGCAGCAGCGTCTTTGCATTGCAAGAGCGCTTGCAGTGGAACCGGAAGTAATTTTAATGGATGAACCTACCTCTGCATTAGACCCGATTTCCACATCAAAAATTGAGGATTTGGCAATTGAGTTGAAAAAGCAATACACAATCGTCATGGTCACACACAACATGCAGCAGGCGGTTCGTGTGTCGGATAAAACCGTATTCTTTTTATTGGGTGAGGTAATTGAAAGCGGCGAGACGGAAAAATTATTCTCTGTACCACAGGATAAGCGTACCGAAGATTATATTACAGGTCGATTTGGCTGATATCGGCATTTTGCCGGTACGATGAATGTCGGTAAGTGTTGAAATGAAGAAAAAGGAGAATAAAAATGCGAAATAGATTTGACCGTCAGCTCTTAGAGCTGAATAATGAGTTAATACAGATGGGAAGCCTGATAGAAAAGGCAATTGAACTGGCAATAGCGGCACTTGTAAAGCAGGATGTAGATAGGGCAAAAGAAGCGATAAAATTTGACGAAGAAATTGATAATCAGGAAAAAGCGATCGAAGCACTTTGTATGAAATTGCTGTTGCAGCAACAGCCGGTAGCAAAGGACTTGCGTTTAATTTCTGCGGCATTAAAAATGATTACAGATATGGAGAGAATCGGCGACCATGCATCGGATATTTCAGAAATGACTATTTTAATGGCGGATTCTACTTACGAAAAGAGTCATATTGATATAGAAATCGTGAATGAAATGGCAAAAGAGACCACTGATATGGTAATAAAGAGCGTTGACGCTTTTGTAAGCAAAGATTTGGATATGGCGCGCAGCGTACTAAAACAGGATGACAAGGTTGACGAGTTGTTTAAACAGTTTAAACATCAGCTTATTTTAAAAATCAATGAGAATGTTAAGAATGGGGAACATGCCACGGATATGCTTTTAGTATCGAAATATTTTGAGCGTATTGGTGACCATGCTACGAATATTGCTGAGTGGGTTATTTATTCCATCACGGGAGAGCATGAAGAAGCTTAAGTTTACATAATAGGGAGATGTTTCACCTAAATTAAGATGATTTTACATAGATTTTACAAAAAAAATACGTTGGTTTCATTTTGAAACGTTTTGTACGATTGCAAAATTTTGAAAAATAGGGTATAAATGAATTGTATATGCAATTTTTGTAAAATGTTGTTGAAAATTGCAGAAAATTTGTAAAATCATATGTTTTGAAATTTAGGAGGAAAAAATGGACATATTTGGATTACTTTCTATGGTAGGCGGACTTGCCCTGTTCTTATATGGTATGAGCGTTATGGGCAACGGTCTTGAGAAAATGTCTGGCGGTAAATTAGAACGAATTTTAGAGAGCCTTACATCCAGCCCATTGAAAGCAGTATTGTTAGGTGCAGGTGTTACGGCTGTGATTCAGTCATCATCTGCTACAACCGTAATGGTAGTAGGTTTTGTAAACTCAGGTATTATGAAGTTTTCACAAGCAATTGGTATTATTATGGGTGCTAATATCGGTACTACGATTACATCCTGGATGCTTAGTTTAACGACATTAGATGCAGGTGGAAGCTTTTTGCTTAAGATGATGAAGCCATCTTCTTTTGCACCGATTCTTGCGTTAATCGGTATTCTTCTTTATATGTCTGCTAAGACAGATAAGAAGAGAGTCGTTGGTGAAATTTTACTTGGATTTGCCATTTTAATGTCTGGTATGGAGACAATGAGTGATGCGGTAAAACCATTAAAGGATGTTCCGGAGTTCACAAGTATTCTTACCATGTTTGACAACCCGTTTATGGGTATTTTGGCAGGTGCAGTTTTGACGGCGATTATTCAGAGCTCGTCTGCGTCGGTAGGTATTTTACAGGCGTTATCAGTGACAGGTGCATTTACTTATGGATCTGTTGTGCCAATTATTTTAGGTCAGAACATTGGTACATGTATTACAGCGATTATTTCTTCTCTTGGTGCGAATAAAGATGGTAAGAGAACAGCATGTGTACATTTATCATTTAATATTTTAGGTTCGGCATTATTTATGCTGGTATTCTATCTGGGTAATGCGATTTTCAAATTCCCATTTATGAATGAGGCGGTAGATGGAGCAAATATTGCGTTGATTCACACCATTTTTAATGTATTTGCAACAGTGACATTGTTCCCATTTGTAAAAGCATTGGAAAAGATTGCATATTTAATCATTCCAATTACTGCAGAAGAAAAAGAAATGCAGGAAGATGTATTTGCTATTTTAGATCCACGTTTTATCAGTAGCCCGGCATTTGCAATTGAGCAGTGTAAATCATTAGCAGACCAGATGGCTGAGATGACAAAGGACAGTTTCTTACAGGCGATGTTAATGGTACAGGAACCGACGGAAGAAGGCATTGCGGAAGTTATTAAAAAAGAAAACCGTGTGGACGTTTATGATGATAAACTGGCTGCTTACCTTACAAAAGTAAATGGTGAAGATTTATCTTATGCAGACAGCTTAAGAACTACTTCTTTGATGCATTGTCTGACAGATTTAGAGCGTATTTCTGACCATGCAGCTAATGTTGTAGAATGTGTACAGCAGATGCAGCAGATGGAAGCTGAGTTCTCTAAGAAAGCCACAGAGGAAATGCAGGTTTATACAGCCGCTGTATCAGATATCTTAGACCGCACGATTACAGCATTTGTCAATGGTGATATTGCATTAGCTAAAACAGTAGAGCCGTTAGAGTCAGTTATTGACGAATTGACCAAGACAATCAAGAAGAACCATATGAAACGTATGAATAAAGGAAAATGTACTATCGAATTAGGACTTATCCTTTCCGACTTAACAATGAATTATGAACGTGTGGCTGACCATTGTTCTAATATCGCAGTTTACACAATGCAGTTACAGAATACAGACCTTGAGGAGCATAGCTTCACAGAGCAGATGGATGCAGCAGAAGCTGCGCAGTTTGAGAAGCTGGCAACGACATTCAAGTTAAAATATCAAATTTAATCGCCATAATAATGGCGGAGAGATGGGGCCGTCGAGAGACGACCCCATTTGTTTAGATGCGGCGCTTTTGCGGTGCGAGAATGTGCAAAGCACATTCCTTATTCTAAATATTTGGCAAGGAGGGATGTTATGGAAACAATTTACATCGTAGAAGATGACATTAATATTAGAGAAATCGAACGCTATGCGTTAAAAAACAGTGGATACACAGTTGAGGAATTTGAAAATGGAGCGGAATTCTTTAAACGGTTGGAGCAACATACACCAGGGCTGGTTATATTAGATATCATGCTCCCGGATGAAGATGGTATGAGTATTTTAGGAAAAATACGTGCGGATAAAAAAACTGCTAAAATTCCTGTTATCATGGTGACGGCAAAAACTACGGAAATGGATAAGGTAAAAGGGCTAGATAGCGGAGCTGATGACTATATAACAAAACCTTTCGGTGTTATGGAATTGATTTCCCGTGTAAAAGCATTATTGCGTAGAACGCGGGATGTAGAAGTAGAGACGCTGATAAAATACGGAGAAATTCTTATAGATGATGATAAGCATGCTCTTACCGTAAGTGGAAATCCGTGTGAGTTGACCTATAAAGAATATGAATTATTGAAGTACCTGATTAAGAACAAGGGCATCGTAGTTTCCAGAGATAAATTATTGAGTAAAGTCTGGGGCTTTGAATATGAAGGCGAGACCCGCACTGTGGATGCACATGTAAAGACTTTACGCCAGAAGTTGGGAGAGGCGGGAAGTTGTATTAAGACCGTGCGAAATGTAGGTTATATGGTGGAATAAATGAAAAAAAAGATTAATGCAAAGTTTATGCTGATATCCACGGTGGCGGTGGTTGTAACCGGTATCTGTGCCATGTTTATTTTTTACGATATTTTAAGGGAGCAGATATTTGATGATTTAGCAGCTAATGCCAGTGTAATATCTATGATGAACCCAGAACTATTAACAGAAAAACTGCCTGTTGATATGGATAGGGATGGACTTCGAATTACGCTTATCAAAGAAGACGGAACTGTTGTCTATGATTCTCTCGGTGGAGAAGATGTCATGGAAAATCACGGAAATCGTGAAGAAATTCTAGAAGCAAAATCCATCGGAACGGGACGGGCAATGCGAACATCAATTACGTCTAATGAGCATACCTTTTATTATGCAATGCGGACAGAACGTGGTCTGATTCTGCGAATTGCAAAAGATAGTAGCAGTATTTTTACATTGATTGCACAGATGGCAGGGATGATAGTGCTGATTGGTATTGGTGTCTTGATTGTATGTGTCGTTTTAGCAAGGAGGCTAACCAAGAATCTGATGGCACCAATTGAAAAAATGGCGGACAATATTGTGCTAATGGAAGAAGAGGGAGTATATGAAGAAATGCGTCCCTTTGTGGCAACTATCAAAGCACAGCATGTAGACATTTTACAGCATGCTAAAATGAGACAAGAATTTACTGCAAATGTGTCACACGAATTAAAAACACCATTGACGGCTATTTCGGGTTATGCAGAGTTGATAGCAAATGGCATGACGAGCGGAGAAGATACGGTACATTTTGCCAGTGAGATATATCGCAGTTCGGAGCGGTTGCAACATTTGATAAATGATATTATTAAATTGTCTGAGCTGGATGACATAGACACGCATTTGGAATTAGAAGAAGTGGATTTGCAAAAGGAAGCAAAAGCCTGTGCGACAAATATGCAGATGTATGCCGAAAAAAGTGATGTGACGATAACGGTGAAAGGTGGTTCTGCAAAGTTACAGGGAAATAGAGTACTCATAGAAGAACTACTCTATAACCTTTGCAGTAATGCAGTTCGCTATAATAAAAGAGGTGGAAGTGTGACGATTATCACCGGCATGGAAAACGAACGAGCCGTTTTGACGGTGAAGGATACGGGGATTGGTATTCCAAAGGAAGCTCAGGAGCGTGTGTTTGAACGTTTTTATCGTGTTGATAAAAGCCGTTCGAAGTCTACCGGCGGTACGGGTCTGGGACTTGCTATTGTAAAGCATATTGTAGCCCAGCACGATGCTCAGATTTTTTTGACAAGTGAAGAAGGACAGGGAACAGAAATACGAGTGGTTTTTTAAGAATGATACGTAAAAAAAGCACACAAAAAGAGTGGATTGTGGTATAATAAAATGATACCAAAAATTCCTTTTTTGGTGTGCTTTTTATTGCTTTGTTGCAAAGGAGAATTACATGGACGGACAGAATCAATATCAGACAACGCAGGCTTTGAAAACGCTTTTAAATCAATATTCAATGCAATCAACATCCCGCTATATGTTACCGGAGTCGATTTATGGGAAGGTACGTTTAGAGCCTTTTGTACAGATGGAGTATGGTTATGCCAGGGTTGAGTTTAAGATTGGTACGGAGACGATGTATGTCTTAAAGAATATCTCTGATTTTTTAGAGGCGATTCATAAGTGTGAACGGGTACATTATGGGAAAAAATTAGAATTTTATCATCATATGGATGCTTTTGATGAGTCGGCAAAGCGCTGGATTGCGTTTATGAAAGAGATGAATGAGGATAAAAAGCGTCAGAGTCAGTATCATGCTTATTATGCTTATACGGCAGGATATGAACGTACCATGGATTTGGATGCTACCGGATTGGATCGCTTTTTTGAGGCAGTGGGAAATGAGCCATTTGATTTGGTGACAGGATATGAACCGCAAGAGTCTTACCGGGTGTCTGAGGAGATACGCTGCCCGAAATTATATATAAGGGGAGGTAGTTCCGGCGCATTTGTTCGTATGGAACATTTCCCGGTTATTAACGGAAAACAGTATTATTACACTTATGAGGAAGGTCAGATTATTCGTCTGGTTCCGGCTTTAAAGGATCGGGGAGCAGATTTCTTTGATTTTATGCATAGACAGAAAGGCAGCGAGTGTTACATTGCGAGTACAGAACTTGCTTCGTTTTGTAGAGATGCCCTCCCTATGTTAAGAGAATGCTTCACTATTATAGCAGAAGATTTTGATGAGTCAGAACATGTGCCTCCGAAGCCGGAGTTTGCGTTGTATTTGGATAAGCCTGATTTTGCAACAGTAGGTGCAAAACTGGTAGCAGTTTATGGTAGTGAAAAATATAATGTTTTGATGAAAATTAAACCGGGCGAGGTAAGGGATGTATCCGAAGAGGGGAAGATAAAAAGTCTTGTAGAACCATATTTTAATGGCAATGATGTGCGCAATACGATTTTTGTGTTGTCAAAAGATGAGGATAAGCTGTATCAGTTAATTGCAGGAGGTCTTCAGCGGTTAAGTGAGCATATGGCGATATATACTTCTGAGAATTTCCGCAAATTAAAGGTGGTTTCGGCACCTAGTGTGACGGTAGGTGTGACATTAAAGAGTGATTTGTTAGAACTTCGTTTACAGACAGAAGAGTTTTCTTCCGAGGAATTGGCACATATTCTTGCTAATTATGATAGGAAAAAGAAGTATATCCGGTTGAAAAATGGAGATTTCTTAACTTTAAATAACGAAGGTATTCAGGAACTGGCTGAGTTGACGCAGGATTTGCAGTTGACGGAGAGTAATCTGAAGAAGGGAAGGGTTACAGTACCAAAATATCGTGCGATGTATTTGGATGCGTTTCTTAAAAATGGCGGTCAGCTTACGGTAGAGAAGGATAAGAGCTTTAAAAGTATTGTCCGAAATATGAAGACGATTGAGGATAGTGATTATGAGGCTCCGTTGTCATTAAAACCGATTATGCGTGGATACCAAAAAAATGGTTTCTTATGGCTTAAAACATTGCGTGAGAATGGTTTTGGTGGAATTCTTGCAGATGACATGGGGCTTGGTAAAACGTTACAGGTTATCAGTTTGCTTTTGATGGAACAGCATGAGTGGAAATGCGGATTAAAGGAATGCCGCCGTTCATTGATTGTATGCCCGGCATCACTGGTATATAACTGGAAAAAAGAAATCGAACGTTTTGCCCCAGAATTGGATGCAGTCATTGTTACGGGGAATATTCCGGAGCGTGAAGCAATTATCCGTTCAACCAGACCGGGACAGATATTAGTTACTTCCTATGATTTATTAAAGAGAGATGTGGACTTGTACAAGGACATTGTGTTCTCGATACAGGCGATTGATGAGGCACAGTATATAAAGAATGCAGGGACACAGGCAGCAAAAGGCGTAAAACAGATTAGTGCAGCATTTAAGCTGGCACTTACCGGAACTCCGATTGAAAATCGTTTGAGTGAATTGTGGAGTATTTTTGATTACCTAATGCCGGGATTTTTGTATTCCTATAAGAAATTCCGTGAAGAAATTGAAGTGCCGATTATGGTGAATCGTGAGGAAGAGAAAATGGAACGCCTCAAAAAAATGATTCGTCCGTTTATTCTAAGACGTTTGAAGGCAGATGTATTAAAAGATTTGCCGGAGAAATTGGAAGAGAATCTTTTTGCAAGATTAGAAGGAGAGCAGTTGGCACTTTACGAAGCGCAGGTAAATCAGCTTAGAGAAGCACTAAATCAGACGACAGAAAAAGAATTTAATTCTCAAAAGATGCAGTTCTTGGCAGAATTGATGAAATTGCGTCAGATTTGCTGTGATCCTGGACTTCTTTATGATAATTATAAGAGTGAATCTGCTAAGACAGAGATGTGTATGGACATGATAGTGAATGCTATTGAGGGAGGACATAAGGTGCTTTTATTCTCGCAGTTTACGACCATGTTAGATCGCTTGGCGGTACGTTTGCAGAAAGCCGGCATTAACTATTACATGCTGACCGGTTCCGTAAGCAAGGAGAAACGTATCGAGATGGTAGAAAGTTTCCAGAATGATGAAGTGCCGGTATTCTGTATTTCTCTGAAAGCGGGTGGAACAGGACTGAATTTGACGGCAGCAGATATTGTTATTCATTATGACCCATGGTGGAATGTTGCTGTGCAGAATCAGGCAACAGACCGTGCACATCGTATCGGTCAGACAAATGTAGTAACTGTGTACAAGTTGGTGACACAGGGTACTATTGAAGAGAAAATTATAGATATTCAGGAGAAAAAGCGTAAGTTAGCAGAGCAGGTACTTGAAGGAGAAGGTATGGATACCATCAACTTTACAAAAGAAGAGATTCTGGAATTACTTGGAGGCAATTAGTTTTAGACATTTTTGAGAAAATGGGAAAATAGAATTTTTAGAAGCTCTTGACAAAATATCTTGTGTACTATATAGTACTTAAGGGTATTATTGAGATACCAATGAAAAAGAAAATGTAGACTCCATGAGGGAGTAGTTCGCGTGTAAACGTGATTTGTCAACAACCTCGGCTGTCCAATTGAGAAGGGCATCCTGGCAAATCTTAAAGAATGAGACTCATGTATACAAAGTGGTTTCTTCCATCGGAAGTAATTGTTTTGTATGCATTGGGTCTCATTTTTTGTGGCAGAATAAATCGTCACGTTTTTTCATGAAACCAAACAAAAGAAAAGTTTTTTTGAAAGGAAAATGGTGAAAATTATGATGGAAATGTTATGGGCAGCAGTGGTGCTGGTGGCAGGATTTGTGCTTTTGATTAAAGGTGCAGACTTTTTCGTAGAAGGTTCTTCTTCTGTGGCAAAAAGACTTCGTGTACCTTCAATCATTATCGGTCTTACAATTGTAGCGATGGGAACTTCTCTTCCAGAATGTGCGGTTAGTGTAACTGCATCGTTAAGTGGTCAGAACGCGTTGGCAGTTAGTAATGTAATTGGTTCAAATATTTTTAACTTAATGGTTGTTTCTGGTTTTTGTGCAGTATTCTGTTCGCTTCCAATTGAGAAAGATACTTTAAGAAAAGAATTTCCGTTCTCTATTGGATGTGGTGTTCTGCTTTTAGTATTAGGCTACATCGGAATGACAGTTGGTCGTATAGATGGTGTGATTTTATTAGTACTTTTTGCACTTTATATTGGCTCTATGGTTCGTTCAGCATTGAAGGCGAGAGCAGCAGGACAGCAGGTTGAGGAAGAAGAATACGAGATTCTTCCAGTTTGGAAAAGTATTTTATTCATCGTTGGCGGTATGATTGCCATTAAATTTGGCGGTGATTTTGTAGTAGATGGTGCAGTTGTTATTGCAACAGGTTTTGGTTTGAGCGAGAATTTAATAGGTCTTACAATTGTAGCTTGTGGAACAAGCCTGCCAGAGTTAGTAACTTCTGTTGTGGCAGCTAAGAAAAATGAAGTGGATATGGCGTTAGGAAATGTAATCGGTTCGAACGTATTTAACGTGTTGTTCGTACTTGGTATCGCAGGTTCTATCAGCCCGATTGCTTTCATCATGGAAAACGTAATTGATATCGTAATTCTTACGTTGATGAGTGGATTTGTTTGGTTCCTTGGATGGACAAAGCAGAAAATTGACCGCAAAGAAGGTATTATTATGGTTGCGATTTATGCAGTATACTTAGTGTATATTTGTATGAGATAAGAGAGTGTGTTTTTGAGATAAAAATGCTCCGCAAGGATTGCACACGCCGAAGCAGAAGTATTATGTCGCCAATGCGACACTTCGGCGGCGCGGGAGTTTGCAAGCGAATTCTTTTTATTATGAAGATATATGAAATAAAAAAGAGAGGTTGTCTCTCAAGTCATGTCTGACTTGAAGGACAACCTCTTTGATTAAAGAAAATTATTTGCTCATTTCAAGTAACTTTGTACGCATCTCTGCTTCAATCTTCTGCAATTCAGCTTCTGCAACGGCACGTTTCTGGCGGCCTTCTTCCTGAATTTTCATAACTTCATCTAAAGTAGAGATAAGGGTCTGGTTGGTAGCCTGAAGTGTTTCAATGTCTACGATACCGCGTTCGGATTCTTTTGCAGTTTCGATGGTTGCCATCTTAAGCTGTTCTGCATTTTTCTTAAGTAAAGAATTGGTCATGTCACTTACTTCGCGCTGTGCAGCAGCAGCCTCTGTAGCGTGATTTACGCCGATTGCGATAACCATCTGGCTCTTCCATAAAGGAATGGTGTTCACTAAGGTGGACTGAATCTTATCAGACATTACAGTATCGTTGTTCTGAATTAAACGAATCTGCGGAGCCATCTGTAAAGATACAGTACGGGAAAGCTCTAAATCATAAATTTTCTTTTCGAAACGATTGCACATTTCAGAAAAATCTTTCGCTTTCTGGGTATCCTCTGGAAGACCACTTTTTTCAGCTTTGGCGAGTAAAGCCGGTAATTCTACATTTTTTGCCTGCTCTAACTTCTGTTTACCTGCAAGGATATACATGGAAAGTTCCTTGAAGTAGTTCAGATTCAATTCATACATTTTATCAAGCATAGCAACATCTTTTAATAAAGTAATCTGGTGCTGTTCCATAGCTGTACAAATTTTGTTAATGTTGGCTTCTGCTTTATCATATTTTGCTTTCATGTTAGCGAGGGAATTACTGCTTTTTTTGAAAAGTCCTAAAAAGCCTCGTTCTTCTTCCTCATCAAAGTTTTTAAGTTCTGCTACAACGTTGGTTAATAAATCACCGATTTCGCCCATATCTTTGGTGCGGACACTGTTTAATGCTGTCTCTGAAAAATCTGCGATTTTTTTCTGACTGCCTGCACCGTACTGCATTACCAACTGTGTATTGGTTAAATCAATCTGTGCAGCAAAATCATCCACCATTTTCTGTTCTTCTGGTGAGAGAATGACTTCATACTGTTCTTCCTCTACAATTGGGGCTGCTTCTACAACTTCTACGATTTCCTCTTTTTTTTCTTCCGGGAATGGTTCAAACGTAAGGGTTGGAGATTCCTTTAACATTTCATCTAAATCTTTGCTCATTTTTTATCCTCCGAAAAATCATTTTTAGTTAAGCCTTCTTTCGCTAACATGGTTTGAAGTACCTGTGCATCGGTGGTGACATCAAATACAGTTGCTTGGAAAAGTTTATTTAAAAGCTCTGTAAAAGCTTCGTTGATAATATCTACAGTCTTTTCAATCTCTGCTTTGGCTTTGATAATGTCAGTGCCGGGAGCACTGATGTCGTCAAATTCCGAATAGGATTGTAAAAGTTTGATTGTAGTAGGCAGATAGTAGTTCATTAGCTTGTGCATCTGCGACATTTGGGTTGGGTCTTCTTCTAAGCGTTTGAAGATTTCTTTTAAAAGTCCTTCCATGCGATCCATTTTTTCTGAAATCACTTCTTCCGGAATGATATCGTTAAGTTCATGAAGCTTGCGGATGTATGCCTGCCCTTCCTGAATCATAGCGTTAAGCTCCGGGTTGACGTGTGTGGTATTAACAGACGCGGTTGGTTCTTGTTTGCGGCTTGGCGAATCTGCGCTATTGCCGGAATTGGACGTATTTGAAGTATTGGTTGGAGTACTGCCGTGTTCTAGTTCATATGTTTTACGTTCTTTTTCTAATCGCAGATATTCGCGATAGGTGGCATCATCCAACATGAGGCAGGTTTCTTTTTTGTCTAAGTGTCCTTCTGGGAAAAAGCCTAGTTTCATCATTTTTTTCACATCTTTTAAGATGTATTTGGTGCTTTTACCGAGGCTGTCAGCCAAATCTGCAATATTCACGTACATTTTTCCGGCAAAAAGAGAAAGGTAGCGTTTCATGCGTTCCAAACGGTTCTTTTCGTTGATTCCTTTGCGAACCATAAAGATGGAACCGCCTAAAAGTGCTCCAAGGAATCCTAAAAGAGAAATAGACCAGCTTCCGCTGACTAAGCCAATAATAGTAGAGGCTAGAAGCAGAGCTGTGGAAATTCCTGTTCCGATACCGCCAAATACCATGTATAAAATACTGGAAACTTGCCCGACACTTTTGGTTTTAGTGGCAGGAAGGGTATTCTTACTTTTTGTAGGTGAACCATTCTTCAACTGACCGGAAGACTGGTACATTTTTTTGTATTGTTCGTTACGTTTTTGTTGTTGCTTCTCATATTGGCGGGCATTTTCGTAAATCTTAGTAGTGCTGCGATAGTTGGTGTTGCTGACATTTTTTACTTGTCTGCCTGCTTCAGAAATGGCTTCTGTTACCGTATCGTTTACTAAGATATTCAGTTCTCTAAAGTCGCCAGTGGCAAGACCTTCTGAGACTGCTTTTTTGAATTGGTCGCCAAGATTTGAGTGATTAAAACTATTACTCATTTTTTATACCTTCACAAATTACTATATAGATATTAAGATTATCCCACATCTGCATTTGGTCTGCAATACAAAATTTCGTTACTGTTCACTACGTTCTCAGTAACGTGTCAAAATCCATTAAAAATTGCTTTGCAATGGGATTTTGACTTGCAAGATATATGTTTTCGCACGTACTTAGCAGGAATGCTAAGTACTGTGTGTACGGTAACAAAATTTCTATTGAAAAAGTACTTTTGTAATGAAGGTATATGGTATATAATAGGGATTAAGAAATGAAAATGGAGGATAATAATATGTCAGCATGGGATGATTTAAAGGGAAGTTTGTTTGCGGCTGGACGTGATGTGAGCCAGAAGGCAAAGGAAGTATCTGAGATTGCCAAGTTGAAGATGGATATACATTCAAAAGAAGATTTTGTAGAAAAACAGTATGCAAATCTTGGACGTGCGTATTATGAAGCAAATAAAGCGAATGCAAGCGAAAAAGACGCAGAGCAGTTTAGAGTGATTACTGAGGCGATTGAAGAAATCAAGCGTATGAATCAGCAGGTACTTGATATTCAGGGTGTGGCACAGTGTCCAAACTGTGGTAAGAAAGTGCCAGCCGGTAATGCATTTTGTAGTGACTGCGGTGCAAAGTTAGATGAGATTATCGTGGATGCGACTGTAGTTTCGGAAGAAACTGTGGAAGAACCGGAAGTTGTAGAAGCAGAAGAAGTAATTGTAGAAGAATAGTTTTATAGTTATGGAAATGAGGAGCCTTACGGATGTGGTGTTGAGCCATGGCGTAGGGCTCTTTTTTGGATTCATAGCAAAAATGACAAGTTTCCTTGTCAAAAGGTATTGACAAGGAAACTTGTCATGGTTATAATTCAATTAACAGATGACAAAGAAACTTGTCAAAAAGCAAAGAGAAATTGTCAGACTTGGAATAATAAAGAATTTGGATTAGGAGGAATTAAAAGATGCCATTATATAATCGTTTAAAAGAGTTCCGAGCCAGGATTGACGTCAATCAGCAGGAAATGGGTAGACTGGTTGGTGTATCGAGGCAGACAATCAGCCAGATTGAGCGAGGGGATTATTCGCCATCGGTAACGTTAGCCATTAAGATTGCGAAGGTATTTAATGCGAAGGTGGAAGATATTTTTGATTACGAGGAGGATGAAAACGATGAGTAAGAATGAAATAGCAGCGGAAATTAAAAAGGAAGATAAGAAATCAAAAAAGATATTTTATTTGATATTACTTGGAAGTGTAATTGTGGGAATGATGAGTGGCTTTTTTGCATCGTTTGTGGAAGACTCCGATATGATTAATAATTGGATTAACACAGGGATGGATATGGTGAATCAGGCATCTGTATATATAGGATGCATTACAAGCGCAGTTGTAGCAATCTGGGCATGGATACTTTACCATAAGAGCCGTAAAGAATATGCCGCGTGGGATGAAGAAGATGAAGAAACGATGGATAAGATAGATTCGAATTTATCATTAGCATTAATCGTTACGAATGGTAATCTGATTGTTACATACATTTTCTCGGTAGTGGCGCTGGCACAGATTCCGAATTTCTTTGATGATCGTGCAACGACGGTGCAGAAGTTTATTTATTTCTTCGGAGGATTAGCTTTTTCCATGATTGTGGCAATGGTTGCCAGCGTGAAGATTGTTAATTTTGAAAAAGAAATGAATCCAGAGAAAAAAGGAAGTGCGTACGACATTAATTTTGACAAAAAATGGTTGGCTAGCAGTGACGAGGCTGAAAAATTGGTGCATTACAAAGCTTCTTATGCAGCGTATAAAGCAGTAAATATTGCATGTATGATTTTATGGCTGCTTTGTATGTATGGCATGACTATTTGGGGATGGGATAATGTGCCGGTATTTATGGTAGGTGCAATATGGCTGACTTCGTATTTCAGTTATAGTATCGAGACGTTAAAGCTTTCTAAGCACACATCTAAAATTCAGGAATAAGATGGTAAGAAGCTATTTAAAAATATATTATGATAGAGGAGATTAAATTTATGAAGAAAGGTTTTAAAGCAGTAGGAAAAGCAGTTGCATATTTTTCGGTGTATCTTTTGGTGCAAGTACTGGTGTCTGCGGTATTCAGTGCAGCTATTTCTGCAAAAATGACAATGGAAATGATGGCATCCGGAGAAGAATTAGATGTTATGGCGATGACAGAGGCGTTGATGGCAGAGGTTATGGCAAAAGCGATGGAAATGACTTTTGTAGCAGGACTTGTGACCTTACATATTTACTGGATTGTATTCTTGATTCGTAAGAAGAAATTTACGAGAGAAGTAGGGATTCGTAAAATTCCAGTGAATGGTATTCTTCCGATAGCGATCATGGCAGCAGCTTTTAACGTAATTACGACGGTAATTATATCTTTTGTACCTTGGCCACAGGAATGGATGGATTCTTATATTCAGAATTCTTCTGCAATTGACGGTTCTTTGATGGCATGGCTTACAGCAGTACTTATGGCACCGGTTTTGGAAGAAATTGTATTCCGTGGGTTAGTGTATACCAGATTGAAAAAAGGGCTTCCGGTGATAGTAGCAGCAATTTTAACATCATTAGCATTTGGTATTGCACATGGAACAGTGATTTGGGCAATTTATACATTTATTTTTAGTATGATGTTGATTTGGGTATTTGAAAAGTTCCAGTCATTGACAGCTTGTATTCTTCTTCATATGGCATATAATCTTTCAGGTATGGCGTTATCACTGATTCCGGAGGAGGCAGGAGCAGTTATTTTGCTTCTTTGTGTGGTAAGTATTGTAGGAGTACTTTTTGCGTATAAGATGATTATGAAAGTTACGGTTGATATTCCAAGAATGGAGGAAGTTTTGGCAGTCGAGGCAGTAATGCCAGAAGAAGCTTTGGCTGAGGAGGAAGCAGTTGCTGGGGAAGCAACAGAAGGATAAGGAAAAGTAAGTATATAGAAATGTCCTATTTGTGATGTAGGCTTGACTTTTAAAAATTTCCGTGCTAATCTTAAAAAAGCGTAAAAAGAATAAACACGTGGAAAAAGAGAGTACATTTGTTGGAACTTTACAGAGAGGTTTTCAGTTTCTTTTGGGAATATGAGCTATAGGGTAATTGGTTTACAAGATAGCGATAAGAAAGGAACTTGCTGCGAGGAAACGGGGAAAGGCAGATGGAAGATGGCTTTGGAGTGGCAGGACTGAACCGATGAGGATAAGTTCTGACGGGACCGCCTGTTATAGCGGAGAGTATTGAAAGGAGCTAAGTGGCTGATGGTGTATAGGCAGGCTGGCGAATGGTGATACTTAGTGAGGCGCAGGTCGTGAGGCTTGCGTGAATGGAAGTGGTAACACGTGATAATTATTATCTCGTCTTCTTTATAAGAAGACGAGATTTTTTTGCGCGATACAGCAGAGGAAAATGCAGATACACAAGAGATGGAAGCTTGCTTACAATCACTTGCGTATCTGCATTTGACGAGCAACGCGAATCACGGAATTGCTTGCAATTCTGTGATCTGCTGTATCAAGCCCACAAAAATTCATTTATAAAGAGGAGGAGATTATTATGAGCAATAAAGGAAAGTATTATATGACCACCGCGATTGCCTATACATCCGGCAAACCGCACATTGGTAACACTTACGAAATCGTACTTGCAGATGCAATCGCAAGATACAAAAAAGCAGAAGGCTATGACGTATATTTCCAGACCGGAACAGACGAGCATGGTCAGAAAATTCAGGAAAAAGCAGAGGCAGCAGGCATTACACCGAAGGCATTTGTTGATGAAGTGGCTGGCGAAGTAAAGAGAATCTGGGATTTAATGAACACAGATTACGATAGCTTCGTTCGTACCACTGACGAGGACCACGAAAAATGTGTAAAGAAGATTTTTAGAAAATTATACGATAAAGGTGATATTTACAAGAGCTCATACGAAGGACTTTACTGTACACCATGTGAATCCTTCTGGACAGAGTCACAGTTAGTAGACGGCAAATGTCCGGACTGTGGGCGTGATGTAAAACCGGCAAAAGAAGAAGCGTACTTCTTCAAGATGAGCAAATATGCAGACCGTTTAATCGAGCATATTAACACACATCCTGATTTCATCCAGCCTGTTTCACGTAAAAATGAGATGATGAACAACTTCTTATTACCGGGCTTACAAGATCTTTGTGTATCCAGAACATCCTTTACATGGGGCGTTCCGGTAGACTTCGATCCAAAACATGTAGTATATGTATGGCTTGATGCCCTTACCAACTACATCACAAAAATTGGTTATGATCCGGATGGTTCTAACGAATTATTCCAGAAGAACTGGCCTGCAGATTTACACTTAATCGGAAAAGACATCGTTCGTTTCCATACAATTTACTGGCCAATTTTCTTGATGGCATTAGACCTTCCATTACCGAAGCAGGTATTTGGACATCCTTGGTTATTACAGGGTGGCGATAAGATGAGTAAGTCAAAAGGTAACGTAATTTACGCAGACGATATGGCTGATTTATTCGGTGTTGATGCGACACGTTACTTCGTACTTCATGAGATGCCATTTGAAAATGATGGTATCATCACATGGGAATTAGTAGTAGAGCGTTTCAACTCAGATCTTGCTAACATTCTTGGAAACCTCGTAAACCGTACTATTTCAATGAGCAACAAGTATTTTGATGGTGTGGTTAAGAGTACAGGTGTAACAGATGGGTTTGATGCAGATTTAAAGGCTGTTGTGACTGGTACAAGAGCAAAAGTAGAAGAGAAGATGGCAAAACTTCGCGTAGCAGATGCTATTTCTGCAGTATTCGATTTGTTCAGACGTTGTAACAAATACATTGACGAGACAACACCATGGGTACTTGCAAAAGATGAAGCAAGCCATGACCGTCTCGCAGAAGTATTGTATAACTTAACAGAGTCTATCACAATCGGTGCAAGTTTACTTCATAGTTTCTTGCCAGAGACAGCAGAGCGTATTGTGGCACAGCTTAATACAAACTTACGAGAATTTGACGACTTAGAAAAATTCGGTTTATACGAAAGTGGTACAAAAGTTACCGAGACACCGGAAATCTTATTTGCTCGTTTGGATGTGAAAGAAATTATGCCAAAAGTAGAAGCTATTCAGGCTGCACAGAAAGCAGAATTCGAAGCAGAGCAGAAGAGACTTGGTCTTGGTGGCGATGTGGCAGAGAGTGAAGTTGCAGAGGAAGTGGTAATTGACATCGAGCCAAAAGCAGAAATTACTTATGATGATTTCATGAAGATGCAGTTCCAGGTGGGTGAGATCATTGCTTGTGAAGCGGTTCCAAAGTCAAAGAAACTTCTTTGCTCACAGGTAAAAGTAGGAAGTCAGGTAAAACAGATTGTTTCTGGCATCCGTAAAGATTACTCGCCGGAAGAGATGGTTGGTAAGAAAGTAATGGTATTAGTCAACTTAGCACCAGCAAAATTAGCAGGCGTACTTTCAGAAGGTATGTTACTTTGTGCTGAGGATGAAAATGGTGAATTAGCACTTATGGTACCAGAAAAGAAGATGCCAAGCGGTGCAGAAATTGCATAACGATTTAGAAGAGTAAAAAAGAAGAATATTGACGGATACAAGCTTGCTTGTAGGACGTTAATATTCTTCTTTTTATTCGGCGTTTAGACACAGCAAGATGAAGCGAAGTGAAATCGAGTTGCTCTTCTAAATATTGTCATGACTGGCGTGCGAATTCGAGCGTATCCGACCAGTAACGCTTTGGAATGTTCTGTGCCTGCAACTTCGGATTGACACGAGCTGCGATAGCAATACTATCAAAGAATGTCAGCCACAAATCACGGAATTGCTGCTCCTTTTCGGAGTAGTTGTGAATGATGTCCTGATTCAAGTCAGAAGCATCCACTAGCATATAATTTTTACCTGCACGATGTACTGCTGCAAGATTACGTGTCTCGTCGAATATTATAAAGTTTTCCTGTGGAAAACGGTCGGTAAAGTGCTCTGCTAAGATTGGCAGGGCATGATTTTTAGGATGTATTGTAGAGAATAATACTCCGTTTTTTAATTCAGAAAAACGGAGAAACCCCATTAGGTGATGAGCTTCCATATTGGTGGCACGGGATAATGTGAATACACGATATACACATGGCACTCCGAGGTAAAGCAGAACTTTTTCAGCTTCCGGTGAACGTAGGGCAAGGACAACCGTTTTATAAATGGCATCTGCCTTGTCTAAATCTTTCTTACCGGATGGTTCGCGGGATAATGCTGCTTTTATAATAGCTTCATAGAATTCACCGCCCAGTTTATTCCAAATAGTGCGACTTACTTTCTGTGCTTTCTCCAATGAGGTATCCACGTGGATATATTCGCTGAAAAGTTCAAAGTTATCCGGCTCGCGGGAAGCGAGGCGGATATCATCATGGGACAAATCTCTGTGTTGTATTTTAAATGCCCAGGCATCGTAGATGCCGGTCAAAATCCCATCAAGGCTGTCTTCGCAGATGAAGATATACATAAATTCTCCTCCAATCCGGTATCAAATAAACTAATTTGCTGATAACCGCTTTCACGAATTTCGCGAGGTATTTGTGTTTTGTCAGCAATCAGATTCTGGCAAATATAATTTTCCTCTAATTTAGTAGGGTACATCATTTTGCCGGAACAGGTTATAAAGTAAAGGGCGCGTTTTAAGACAACGCCAATCTTTTTCAAATCATGAAAATCTAAGTGGCCATTACGGCGGGCTTTTACAATACGTTGAGCGGATTTCACTCCGATCCCCGGCACTCGGAGCAAAGTGTGGTAGTCCGCGGTGTGAACTTCTACCGGAAAGAATTCTAAGTGCCGGATGGCCCAATCGCATTTCGGATCTAAAAAGATATTAAAATCCGGGCGTTCTTCGGATAGCAGTTCGTTGGCTTTAAAATCGTAAAAACGTAGCAGCCAGTCTGCCTGATAAAGGCGGTGCTCTCGTAAGAGCGGCGGACCACCAATGGTGGCAGGAAGATTCGCATCTTGTGTTACATTCACGAATGCAGAGTAAAAAACACGTTTTAATTCAAATTTATCATAGAGACTTTCGGCGACGCTGATAATCTGATAGTCATTTTCTGGTGTAGCACCAATAATCATCTGTGTACTTTGTCCAGCAGGAACAAACTTGGGTGCTTTATGATATAGCATCAGTTCGTTTTTATTCTCGGTAATACCATTTTGAATCTGCCGCATCGGCTTTAAAATGGTATGTCTGGATTTATAAGGGGCAAGCTTTTTTAAACTGTCTGCTGTAGGCAATTCCAAATTAATACTCATTCTATCTGCAAGGAAACCGGTCTTTTCTACTAAAATAGGGTCGGCACCGGGAATCGACTTTACATGAATATACCCGTTAAAATGATGTATTACGCGAAGCTTGTACAACGTCTGATAAATAAGCTCCATGGTATAGTTTGGGCTAACCATAATACCGGAACTAAGAAAAAGTCCTTCGATATAATTCCTACGGTAAAATTCCATAGTCAATTCACATACTTCATCCGGTGTAAAAGAAGCCCGTGGCACATCAGAATTACAGTTGTTCTGACAGTAAGTGCAGTTAAAAATACATTCGTTTGTAAATAGTATTTTAAGAAGGGAAATACAACGTCCGTCTGCCGAAAAGGAATGACAGATACCGGCAGCTAATGAATTCCCCATTCCTTTGCTGTTTCCTTTACGGTCTATTCCTGATGACGTGCAGCTAACATCATATTTGGCGGCATCCGAAAGAATGGCTAGTTTTTCCATAAGAGATATATTCTGTTGAATTTTCAAGAAAAACTCCTCCTTTTCTGTAATCTGTCAGTGCATAATGCATTTGATGATAGCGGAGGTATGGTGCCGAGGTCTATCAGCTTATGAATTGTGCTCAAATAACAGCATAATTTCTTGCGCAGCGGCGTTCACGTCATCTGTACGAACGACGTAGTCGCAAAGAGATTCATTTTTTAATTCATTTTCCATTGATAGAAGCCGCCATTTTTTTTCTGTATTCGTTTTTTCTTTTTCAAGGATGGATTCAATCATATTCTCGCGGCTTCTTCTGCAGAAGATAATCAGAGTCGGGTAAAGTCGTTTTAAGGCTACCGCTCCACAGATATCGGTCAGTATGCTTACGTTTTCATGGGACGAAATATGTTTTTCAATATCTGATTTGTCCATTCCATATTTCACACCGGCATAGACTGTTTTGGCAATAAAACCTGCATTGTCAAAGTCATCTTCGGAAATATAACGGTGGCCGGAGGTGATATTGGTAGTGTAAGAGTAGATACGCTTGGCAAATCGACTCTCTTCTAAGACGGCAGCGAGTTCTCCTTTGTTGGAACCGGAAGGGCCAACAAGAGCGATAATTGATGGCGTCGTAGGAATCTTTTTATCTTCAACCAAAGAGGATTTAATCTGTTCTACAAGTTGGAAAAATTCTTCAAAATTATTCACGGACAGCATACCGGAAAGAGCCTGATTCCATGGTTGCCTAAACAGTACCGGAAAACGGGCAACGGATTTTAAAATATTATTTGGTCCATCATCAAGTGTAATGTCGAATTGCACTAATGACTTGTTGGAACCCATAATAATATTGCTTTCCGGAAAATCAGGAAAAGCTTCTTTAATCTGAGCTGCTCGGATACCCATAAACTTTGGAGCAACAGCGGTAATAATGTAGACGTCACCTTTTTTGGAAAGGCGGCGGATAAAAGCCTTGGCTTCTTCGGAAACCTGTTGGCGTAAAAGGACTCTCTCGTCTCCGTAGTATTTACTTACAATCTCGATTGTATCATTGCCCGAATATCCCCAGTTACGGATATCCGAAGGTTTTGCATCAAGCCCGGGGTGTTCTTCGTTAGCCAGTTCACAGGCTACTGGGACAAAAGGTGCTAATACATCATCAAAATCTATTCCATAGGTCAACATAGTGTAGTCCTCCTGATTTGAGTATTGGAATGTGCTATAAGTATGCTTCGTAAGAAGCAAAGAGTCTGCTATTATACTGAAATATACGCAAGAACGGGTGTTCGATATAAATATAGCATAACAAAGGAAAAATTACAATAGCAATTCGAATATTTGTTCGAAAATTAAGGCATAGCATATGTTTGTGAAATTACTGCCGGAAGCGGAACTATGACAAAAAAGGATGACACCGCGGGAGATTTATGCTATAAATATCATAGAAAAATTTTTGTGAAAAGCTCGGGAAATGGCACAAAGTCAGTATGTGCGGGCTTGACAGGAGACACATGGAAGAATTGAAAAAAATAATCAGTCAGATTGTTGCGGCGTCTATTACGAAAATGATTATCAGTAAGCCGGTTGCTAAGAGTGCTCCATATAAAAAAATCGTAATTGAACGCAAGAAAGAGTATTATCAGGCTGCGAAGTATACGGAAAAGCAGGTTTTCCACGACAATATAATACCCGAAGATTTGGAAAAATATTTGCAGGAAACGATTGCGGATGTTTATTTACAGGTGAATGCATGGGATGTAGAGAAAGAGCATATTTTGTTGATTTCTAAGAAGGGTAAGGCAACTTATAAGACGAAGAAATTGCCAAATGCACAGAGCACAAATCCGAAAGTAAAAAATGGGCAAACGGATGAACAAGTGCCGGAAGGACAAAGTGCGGAATTGACTTATACATCTCACAATCGCAAGAAAAACTACATCTTAGAAGAAGGTCAGGTAATCCCACCATTAGTAGACATGGGTGTTTTTACAAAAGAAGGTAAGGTTGTAAAATCCATGTATGACAAGTTCCGTCAGATTAATCGTTTTATTGAAATGATTGATGATGGGGTCCGTGATTATAATAAAGAAGAGATTCATATTATCGATTTTGGCTGCGGAAAATCTTACTTAACGTTTATTATGTATTACTATTTTACGGAAGTACGTCATATGAAAGTACGGATGTTGGGATTGGATTTGAAAGAAGACGTTATTAAAAAATGCAACGAGACCGCGCAGAAGTACGGTTATGACAACCTTCGCTTTGAAATGGGGGACATTAATGGTTTCAAGACACCGTTTGATGTGGATATGGTTGTGACACTTCATGCTTGTGATACGGCAACAGATTTTGCTTTATATAATGCAATTTGCTGGAATGCAAAAATGATTTTTTCGGTGCCATGTTGTCAGCATGAGTTAAATAAGCAAATGGAGACAGATGACTTGTCGCTTTTGACAAGATATGGTATTGTAAAAGAACGCTTTGCAGCACTGACCACTGATGCAGTGAGAGCAAATTTATTAGAAGTTTGCGGTTATAGAACGCAACTTCTGGAGTTTGTGGACTTTGCCCATACGCCGAAGAATATTTTGATTCGCGCAATCCGAAAACCGGTGGTGCCGGCAGCAGTGAAGAAAAAATATCTGAGTGAAGTGGAGGCTGTCATGAAAGAATTCCATGTGACACCGACTTTATATACACTTTTACAGGAAAGTGGTAAACTGTAGATATAAGAGTAGAACGACTACAATAATGTAATTATAAAGGTACTGCATAGTTACATGATAATGAGTAAATAAGATAAGGAAAAGAGATATGGAAAGCGAGATTTTTGAACTGTTCCCGGACAGGGAAGCATTTGATGCATATTGGAATGAGAATTATGTTCCGGTTACGTATGAAGACGTGAAGGCAATCTATGAGGAGTTTTTGACTTCTGCCGACGGACATATTTTTCTGTCGGATTACGAGGAGGGCGGCTGTATTTCTAAAGCAGATTTTAAAGAGAATTTGTCACAGGAAGCACAGTTTACATTTCAGGATGGTCTGACAGAAGTGTTTTATGATAAGAATCCGGAGCTTTATGAAACAGCATTTGCGATTTTTGAAGAAGCGCAGATGAATGGTGGCAAGGGAGCGGATATTTCACGTATTTACGGTGAGACTTTCCAACAGTTGTACCATGAATTTTTGGACAGACTTTTTGATGAAAAGATTGCGAAGTAAGTGGAGAGAATATGGCGACATTAGGAATTCCGGCAAATACCATTGCGGTATTGCAAAAGTATAATTTTAATTTTCAGAAGAAATTTGGGCAGAACTTTTTGATTGATACGCATGTATTGGACAAAATCATAGAGGAGTCCCGTATTACAAAAGATGATTTTGTATTGGAAATCGGTCCGGGTATCGGAACGATGACACAGTATCTTTGCGAAAATGCGAGGGAAGTAGCAGCGGTGGAGATTGATAAAAATCTGATACCGATTCTTGCGGATACATTAAGTGCGTACGATAACGTGGAAGTTATCAATGATGATATTTTGAAAGTAGATATTAACCGTCTTGCACAAGAGAAAAATGGTGGAAAACCAATTAAGGTAGTAGCAAATTTGCCATATTATATTACGACACCGATTATTATGGGCTTGTTTGAAAGTCATGTGCCGATTGACAGTATTACAATTATGGTACAGAAGGAAGTGGCAGATCGTATGCAGGTGGGACCTGGCACGAAGGATTATGGTGCACTTTCTCTGGCAGTGCAGTATTATGCAAAGCCGGAAATCGTAGCAAACGTGCCGCCAAACTGTTTTATGCCAAGACCAAATGTAGGCAGTGCAGTTATTCGTTTAACCAGGCACACAGAGCCTCCGGTTCAGGTAGATGATGAAAAAATGATGTTTCGTTTGATTCGTGCATCATTTAATCAGCGTAGAAAAACATTGGCGAATGGTTTGGGCAATGCACCGGATATTCCGCTTTCAAAAGAGCAGATTCAGGAAAGCATCATAGAGTTAGGAGTACCGGTTACGATTCGTGGAGAAGCCTTAACATTAGAACAGTTTGCTGCATTGAGTAATATCGTGACAGCGAAATTAAAAAAGTAGTATTTATATAGACAAGCGACTGTTATGTACAATGAAGTTTACGATAGATATAGCAGGAATGAGGTAGTAATATGGAAGAATTAAAGAACGAAAATGTAGTAGAACAACGTCCAAGTACAAAGTATGGCAGGACTGCTTATCAGCAGCAGCTACAGGAAGAACAGGCTGCACAAGCCGAAATGCAGCAGAACAAGGAGCAACCTTGGGAAGGATTACAGAATCCGTATCAGTCAAATGCGAACCAGCAGTATACTGCGTATCAGGAAGTAAATCCGGCGATAAAAAAATGGCCGACACATGTGCTTATGGTATTGGTTGTACTTGCGACAATACTTTCTTTTGCAGTTAATGTGTTTTTATCTAAGGCATACAGCATGGGCAATACACTGGAAGAAGTAGTTGATGCAACGATTGCACTTTCACAAGAACCAATGGTAATGGTTTTGACAAGTATTAGTGATTTAATTTTTTGGATGACAGTAGCATGTTTGGTAATTGATATTATGCAGTTAAATAAAGTAGGAAAGAAAATCGGCGGAGCAATAGCATTTGCGATTTTTCTGCGTCCGGCTTACTTTATATGGAGAGCATATCTTTTGAGAGAGAAAAAGGTTGTTCCGATAATTTATGCGGTAATCGTTTATATGGTTTCCTTTACACAATATTATGTATTGCTTTCGGCATCCATGGAAATGGTTATGCGGACGATGTACTAATTAAAAGAACAAATCGAATGAAATCCTTCCTGTCACATATAATGTGTAGACGGGGAGGATTTTTTATGTATAGAAGAAAAAGAAATATAGAGCAAAAAATGAACTTTTTTCTTGGAATGATACTTATATTATTGGTAATACCGGTGTTTATCAGCACATTTCTGGGAAGATTAGAGATAGAAGACTTGTTATTTAGTCAGCCTCAGAAAGAAATTTCGGAAGTGGAGAGGAAGTTGCCGTTAATTGTAGCAAAGCAAATTAGTATTCATATGCCGCCGGAAGCAATAAAAGCGCAAAGTGTTATAGCACGAACACAGTTTTTTGCGGCGGTAGAAAAAGGAGAAGATGAGCCAATTGGATTTTCTATAAGTGATTTACAAATATTATGGGGAGAGCAGTTTGATGAGTATTATGAAAAATTAAATCGTCTCATTGAGGAAACGGCAGGAGAAGTTCTTAGGTATAACGGAGCATATATTTATGCTGCATATCATCAGGCAAGCGCGGGTGAAACAAGGACGATGAGTGAGTATTATGAGAAAAGTATGATGCCATATTTAAGCAGTGCGGTTTGTCACGAGGATACAACTGCACCGGAGTACTTAAACGTTTTTTTCTGGACAAAAGAGGAATTTCTCTCGCTTTGTAAGCAGGTTTTTACGGACGAAGTGAGTAGTGGCGAAGATTTTAAAGTAATAAAAAGAGATTCTTCAGGATATGTTTTGGAAATACAGGTCGGACAAACTATTTATGAGGGAGAGCAGTTTCGTAAAAAGCTAAATTTGCCATCGGCATGTTTTGAAATTACGGTAATAGATGAGGGTGTGAGGATTGTAACAATGGGACAGGGACATGGTTTTGGTTTGAGCCAGCATATGGCAGGTGTCTTGGCGAAAGAAGGCAAAAATTACCGGGAGATTTTGCAATATTTTTACAAAGAGGTATCAATTATCGAATAAATGTATAAAAACCGGAAACACTATAGTTGTAAAAAACTATGGAAGGTGAAGGTTATGAGAAGAAATAAGGTATTTGATTTTTGGTTCAGAAAACAGTATGTAATCGCAGGATGTCTTGTTCTTTGTGCGGGTGTGGGAATGACAGCGTTATATAACTATAATCAGGAACAGGAACGGGCAAGATTAGAGCAGGAACTGGTGGAAAATGAACAGTACGTAGTGGAAGAAACACAGATGCAGGACGTATCTTCTGTCGTTCCACCAAAAGAAAAGGTGATTAATAAAGCAGTGGAAGATATTTTGCCGAAAGAAGATGGTGCCTCAGTGGAAGGTGGGATAATCGCAGAAGAGTTTGTGGATGAGTCTATGCTCCCAGAAGATGTGAAAGTGCTGGTAGATGGTTCTGCGGAAAAAGAGATACCGAAAGAGACGACGAAAAATGTAGCAGCAAGTGTACCGAGCCTGCATTTTCCGGTAGAAGAAGGATTGATGTGGCCGATGGACGGGAATGTCATTATGAATTACAGTATGGATGCGACAATTTATTATGCCACGTTAGACCAGTATAAATATAATCCGGCAATTATCATCGCAGGTGATGTGAACAACAAGGTTTATTCTGTAGCAAAGGGGAAAATTGTAGATATTTCTCAGAATGAAGTAACCGGTACGACGGTGACGGTAGATTTGGGAGATGGTTATCAGGCGATTTACGGTCAGTTAAAAGAACTCAATTTTGATGTAGGAGACTACTTGGAGTCCGGACATGTAATCGGTTATGTGAGTGAGCCGACTAAATATTATTCGGTAGAGGGGAGTAATCTTTATTTTGAATTACAAAAAGATGGAGAGCCAATTGACCCGATTGTATATTTCGAATAAAAGATAAAATTTCTTGAAAGTAGGGACAGTCTAAGATATAATTACAGACGGCGTTGCCCAAAAACAGGAACAAAATGAAAACAACCGAATATAATAGGGTATAATTCGCAACCGGTGCTTCACATTTTTACGAATGATATGAAGTAAATCTTGCAAATCCCCTAGTAAAAATACTTTTAGCGGTTGCTTTCTATAATAATTCTGCCCCTTCTTTTCGTGAAGAAGGCGGCGTACATAATGAGAGGAATAAGTATAAATTAATGGAAACAGTTAGATTTGATGAATTAGATTTATATCCACAGGTGCTTCGTGCCATCAAAGAGATGGGCTTTGAGGAAGCGACACCTATACAGAGTCGCGCAATTCCGGCCGTTATGTCTGGTGCAGATGTGATTGGACAGGCTCAGACAGGAACTGGAAAGACAGCATCTTTCGGTATTCCCGCACTTCATAAAGTGGATGTGAACAGTAAAAAGACGCAGATTATTATTTTATCACCAACACGTGAACTGGCGATTCAGGTAGCAGACGAAATCCGCAAGCTGGCAAAATATATGCACGGCATCAAAGTGCTCCCGGTATATGGAGGGCAGGATATCACCCGCCAGATTAAAGCGTTAAAAGGCGGTGCACAGATTATTATCGGTACACCGGGACGTGTTATGGATCATCTTCGCAGAAGAACGATTCGCTGCGATGCGGTAAATACTGTGATTTTGGACGAAGCAGATGAGATGTTAAACATGGGCTTTCGTGAAGATATCGAGACGATTTTGGAATACATTCCGCAGGAAGGCCGCCAGACAGTATTGTTCTCAGCGACCATGCCGAAGCCGATTTTAGATATTACGAAAAAATATCAGCATGATGCCATTACAATCAAGGTGGTGAAAAAGGAATTAACTGTTCCAAGCATTGAGCAGTATTATTACGATGTAAAACGCAAGGACAAGACCGAAGTGTTGACCCGTTTGTTAGATTACTACAATCCGAAGCTTTCGCTTGTATTTTGTAATACCAAGAAAATGGTAGACGAGCTGACCGATGCGCTAAAGGGCAGAGGCTATCTGGCAGAAGGTTTACATGGTGATATGAAACAGGCACAGCGTGACCGTGTTATGAAGGGATTCCGTACCGGACGAGTGGAGATTTTGATTGCGACAGATGTGGCGGCCCGCGGTATCGATGTAGATGATGTGGAAGCGGTTTTCAACTACGACATTCCGCAGGATGACGAGTATTACGTTCATCGTATCGGGCGTACCGGACGTGCTGGCAGAACCGGACGAGCATTTACTTTCGTAAAAGGAAAAGAAGTTTATAAGTTAAAAGATATCATGCGTTATTGCAAGACAAAAATTCTTGCAATGCCGATTCCGTCTTCAGATGATGTGGCACAGATTAAAGCTGAGAAGGTCATGGAAGATATCGCAGCAATTATCGAGAATGAAAATTTGCGTGATATGATTGATATCATTGAACGTCAGGTTAATGAGGCAGACTATACTGCGATGGATATTGCAGCAGCATTTTTAAAACAGGCACTTGGACAGGTGAACCTGACTAACGAGGAAGATGACGGTGATGGTAGTATCGACTGGGATTCGACTGGAGCGGAAGAAGGTATGGTGCGTCTGTTTGTGAACGTGGGCAAGAAAGACCGCTTAAAACCAAGCAATATTTTAGGTATGATTGCAGGAGAATCCAAGATTCCGGGCAAGGTGGTTGGCGCCATCGACATGTATGATAAATATACTTTCGTGGAAGTGCCGCGTGAATATGGAAGAACTGTACTTGAAGCGATGAAAAACGCGAAGATTAAAGGACGTGCGGTGAGTGTGGAACCGGCGAACCAGAAATAAAGAATGTGATAGAAAGTCCCGTGCCGGGTGGCGCGGGGCTTTCTGCGTTTTAAATATATATTCGTCAGGAAAAGGGCGAGCTCTTTAGACAAAAACGAGGAGAATTGTTGATAGATTTGACGGTTTGAGTGTGGTATAGTGGAATGAGATGGATAAGTTGGGATTTGTTAGTTTTTTATTTTGTGCCGGCAGATGTCTGGTGAGATACTAGAAAATTTACTTATCAGGGTATATAGACATTTTTTGCGATATATTATCCCGATTTAAGTTTAAAGATGTTGCCAAAATGGACTAAATGGGTATTAATAAGCAATTTTTCTGTATATGTCCAGGGAGTTTCAAAATGTTTTTAAGTTTGGATGTATATGAAAAAATGACATTGTTTTTCCCCATGGATTTAGGGAAAGCGTGGGTAAAATAGCATGAAAAAGTTCGTATACATCCAAAACTCAAGAGAATGGTAACCTTTTTGGATAGTAAATAGAAGAATGTTATTATATACATCCAAATGTAAGTTTACATAAGAGCTTTATCAGAGATATTTGTAGGTACTAATTGGACGACAAGTAAATATTCACGCGTTTTATCGCTCAATTCTTATAATTAAAAATGGAGAAAAACCATTATGAATAGAATAGAAAAAGTAAGAGAAGTAGTAGATGAAATCTTATTAAATATGTTAGACCAGGAAGAACGCAGATGTGCTTATTTGCATTTGTACGGCGTTGCGCAGGCATGTGCACTGTTGGCGTTAAAGCGTAAAAAAGATGTGGAACTGGCGATTAGTGCGGGCATGTTGCATGATATATATTCTTATGCAAAGATGGATTCGCGGAACCATGCACATAAAGGTGCAGAAATGGCGAGAGAAATTCTGGACTCGTTAGAGTTTTATGCAGAAGATGAAATAGATTTGATTTGTACAGCAATCTATAATCATAGCGATAAAGGAATCATACATAGTTGGCTGGATGAGATTTTAAAAGATGCAGATGTGATGCAACATGTTTTATACAATCCATTGTTTGATGTAAAACAACAGGAGCAGATACGCTTTGATTTAATAAAAAAAGAGTTTGGAGTAGACATGTGATAGAAGAAAGAGACAGGTAAGTATTATGAACCAACTACATGTGCCATTAAAAATCAAATCATTTATCGCGGACAAACCGTTTGCCATAGACGATGTCGGAATGTCTGGTAATCAGGTTTTGATTTTTGAAGATATGGTTTTGAAAATTGAAGACGACTCTTTATCTGTGCGAAAGCAGATAGAGGTGATGCAGTGGTTAGAAGGAAAAGTCTCTGTTCCAAAGGTGCTTGCTTATGAAGTGGAAAATGAAAAAAGTTATCTGCTTATGTCTAAAATGAGAGGTGCAATGTCTTGTGACACTTATTATATGGAGCACCCGGAGGTACTTTTAGAAGCGTTGGCAAATGGTTTGAAAATGTTGTGGGATGTGGATGTCAGAGAATGTCCGCGTGTCCGCGATGCAGATGCGGTGCTGCGAGAGGCGCGTGCGCGGGTAGAAAATCATTTGGTAGATTTGGATAATGTAGAACCGGAAACCTTTGGCGAAGGTGGTTTTGATACTCCGGAACAATTACTGGAGTGGTTAGAGAGCCATCGACCTTCTTTTGAACCAGTGTTATCGCATGGAGATTTTTGCCTTCCAAATGTGTTTTTGAAGGATGAGCAGATTGCAGGTTTTATTGATTTGGGAAAAACCGGAGTGGGTGACAAATGGAATGATATTGCACTTTGCTATAGAAGCTTGAAGCACAATTTTGCGGGTGTATATGGTGGGAAAGTGTATGAAGATTTTGAGTCGGAGATGTTGTTTGAAAAATTGGGAATCAAGCCGGATTGGGAGAAGATAAAGTTCTATCTTTTGTTGGATGAATTATTTTAAATGTTCAAAACTTTAGGAGGTATAGACATGAACTTTAATGAAAAAAATTTAAAATGGACGAGAGAACCTGCAGATTATTTTATAACTGCAGACAAAATTGAAATAGTTACAAAACCACACACAGATTTGTGGCAGAGAACCTATTATCATTTTAGAAATGATAATGCTCCTGTCTTGCAGATGGAGACAGAGGAGAAATTTTTCTCTTTTACAGTAAAGACGGAGTTTGAAAGTAAACATCGTTTTGACCAGTGCGGAATCGTAATGTATCTCGACAGCGAAAACTGGCTGAAGGGTTCTATTGAGTATGAGAATGAAAGATTCCAGCATCTTGGAAGCGTCGTAACCAATAACGGATATTCGGATTGGGCGACTACGGAAATCGATGCAGGCATAAAATCTATGTGGTACAGATTTAGCCGCAGAGAAGACGACTACTGTATTGAGTGTTCTGAAGATGGAGTTACATTCAAACAGATGCGCGTTTGTCATATGTGGAATGGCGGTGGAAAAATTCAGTTTGGGGTGTATGCATGCAGCCCGGAAGATTCATCATTTAAAGCAACTTTTACAAACATGGAACTTACAGAGTGTAAGTGGTTGGCGCATGACGGGCAGCAGCCTGACGAGGAATAAAATTATAGAGAAGAGTCGAGGAGGGAATTATGAAGGTATTATTAATTAACGGAAGTCCAAAAGCAAACGGCAATACGGCTCGTTCTTTGGAGGAAATGGTAAGAGTTTTTAGAGAAGAAGGCATCGAAACAGAAATCGTTCATGTGGGAAATAAAGACGTTCGCGGTTGCTTGGCGTGTACTGCCTGCTATAAAGATGGCAAATGTGTAATCGATGATATTGTAAATGAATGTGCACCGAAGTTTGCGGAGTGCGACGGCATGGTGGTTGCGAGCCCAGTTTACTATGCTTCGGCAAATGGAACATTGATTTCATTTTTAGACCGTTTATTCTATAGTTCACATTGCGACAAACGTATGAAGGTTGGTGCGAGTGTGGCAGTAGCAAGACGTGGCGGCTGTTCGGCAACCTTTGACCAGCTCAATAAATATTTTACAATTAGCGGTATGCCTGTGGCATCCAGCCAGTATTGGAACAGTGTGCACGGCGCAGCACCGGGAGAAGCAGAAAGCGACGCGGAAGGTTTACAGACCATGCGTACACTTGCAATAAATATGGCTTTCCTAATGAAGAGTATTGAGATTGGAAAAGCGCAGTTTGGTTTGCCGGAAAGAGAAACTCCGCGGCGCACGAATTTTATACGATAAAATAGGTTGTTTTATGAAAGAGGTATAAAAATGAAAGTGGCAGAAGATTTTAGAAGTATTGCGAGAGTTGCATTAAGTGGCAAATGGAAGATTGCTGTATTGGTCGGCTTGGTAGCGACACTCTTAGGTGCGGTAGAAGGTATGGGACCGGAAGTGAGAGTAAATATTGATGCGGGGAATGTCAGTGCGAGTTTTGAATATGCGGGGCAGACAATTTTTTCGACCAGCAAAGGGATTAATTCGGAGGTGCAGGCATTTCTTGTTGGCAGTTTTATATATGTAATGGCGGCAGCAGTGATTTTGGCAGCAGCATATTTCATTTTGGGGAGTATTATTTCTGTTGGATATGCCTGTTTCAATCTGAAGCTGGTAGATCATTTAGAAGGTTCTTTTGAGGATTTGTTTGCGTATTTTTCTTATTGGAAAACAACTGCGGGAGCAAAATTTCTTCGAACTATTTATGTTTTGTTATGGTCTTTACTATTTGTCATTCCGGGAATTATTGCGTCATTTAGTTATGCAATGACAGATTATATTTTGGCAGAGAACCCGGAAATGTCAGCCAGTGAAGCCATTAGCAGGTCAAAAGAAATGATGGAAGGAAACCGCTTTCGTTTATTCTGTTTAGAGTTTAGCTTTATTGGATGGAGCATTTTGTGTGCGTTTACGCTGGGAATCGGTAACTTATGGTTGACTCCTTATAGGCAGGCTGCTACAGCAGCATTTTACCGTGAAGTATCCGGTACAGAGTATAGGGCATATGATAATGGTTGGGAATAAAAATATGATAATATATGTTTTAATTATTTTAGGTGTACTGTCTGTTTTATATGGTATGTTGATTCTTCAGGTGGGGTCTGGAACATCTTTCTGGTTAATCTGGGAAGCGATAGGATTATGTTTCTTTGGATGGGCAGTGCTTTTACATACGGGATTTTTTGTTACTTATCCCAAAATAAAAATGGTTTTTCATGGACTCGTAATAGTCGGTGTGATAGCGTTAGTAACGTTGTGCGGAATGATTGCAACGGAATTTACAGCCGGGGGCAATCAAAATCTGGATTATATTATTGTGCTTGGAGCACAGATTCGAAAAGATGGACCAAGTGTTGCTTTACGATATCGTTTGGATGCAGCGGTAGATTATCTGAATAAGAATCCAGATACGATGTGTATTGTTTCAGGAGGACAGGGGGCGAATGAACCATTTTCAGAGGCGGAAGGTATGGCAGAATATCTTGTGGAAAATGGGATAGAGAAAAATCGAATTCTTTTAGAGGACAAGTCGACAAATACGGTGGAAAATATTCAGTATAGCAAGGAGCTTATGGAAGTGTCATATAGCAGTGTGGGGATTGTGACAAATAATTTTCATATGTTTAGAGCAGTTAGAATAGCAAAGACGCAGGAATTAAAAGGCGTTTGCGGTATAGCGGCGGATTCTAGTGTATTGTATCTTCCAAATAATGCGCTAAGAGAATGTTGCGGTATTCTAAAAGATTGGATTATGAAAAATATTTGATGAGGAGAAATATGATAGCAAAAACAAACACGCTTGATATGACAGTCGGTAATCCATTACCGCTTTTAATTAAGTTTTCGATTCCGTTGGTACTGGGATCTATTTTTCAGCAATTGTACAGCTTTGTGGATACTGCGATTGTAGGTCGTTGTATTAGTGTGCAGGCACTTTCCGCGGTTGGTGTTACAGGAGCCTTAAATTTTCTGGTGCTAGGACTTACTATGGGATGCGCGATGGGATTTGGTATACCGATTTCTCAAAGTGTAGGTGCTGATAATAGAGAAGATATTAGTCGATTTTTTTGGAACGGATTGTATCTGTGTCTGGGAATCGGACTTGTAATCAGCATAGGTGTTAGTATTTTTGTAGAACCGCTTTTAGGTTTAATGAAGACACCATCAGAGCTTTTGGAGATGGCTGTGGACTATTTGCAAATTATTTTCTTGGGGCAGATAACAACTGTTTTGTACAATTATTTTGCGGCTGTTCTCCGCGCTTTTGGAGATTCGCAGAGACCATTTTACTTTTTGCTGATATCTAGTGCTTTAAATATTATATTAGACTTAGTGTTTATTCTGGTTATTCCGTTGGGTGTTGCGGGAGCGGCACTTGCCACGGTGATAAGCCAGGGAGTAAGCGTTATACTTTGCGTATGGTGGCTATTCAGAAAAATGAATGTGATACATAAGGTCGATGAAAAGGGAGAATCCTGGGCGAGTATATCTCTGAAACATATGAAAGTATCCTGCGTTATTGGTGTTCCGTTAGGGTTAGAATATTCAGTGACTTCTATTGGAAATGTAATTTTGCAAAGTTCTATTAATAGTATGGGTGCTGTGGTTGCTGCGGCACAGATTTGTGGAGAGCGTATTCGTGCGATTGCCACTATGCCTATGGAAAACGTGGGAATGGCGATTGCGACTTATACAGGACAAAACTATGGTGCCAAACGCCTTGATCGTATCAGAGAAGGCGTAAAAGCAGGTATGATTATAAATGTGGTATATTGTGCGGCGGCATGGGCAGTACTTTTTGTCTTAAAGAAACCATTGGTTTTCTTGCTGCTTGGAGAAGTAGTTTCTCTTGAAGCAGTAAAGGCTATCGAATATTTAACAGTTATTACTACACTTTTGGTATTCCATGGAAGTCTTATGGTATTCCGAAATACGGTGCAGGGAATGGGCTATAGTGCCAGTGCACTTGCTGCATCTGTAATGGAAATCATCGGCAGAAGCGGTGCCGGCATCCTGGCGGTGTATTTTAATAGCTTCTTTATTATCTGCGTGTCGTCACCGGCGGCGTGGATTTTGGCAATGATGATGTGCATTGGGTTGTATATGTATTATATGCGGAAAGAAGTATTACACAGTTAATTTTTGCAGGCATAGTGATAATGAGTATAAGAAAGAAACTAGTCGTTGAGAAAACTCATACGCGAGGACATGGAAAAGAAACTTGCTATGCACCATAATAAATTTGTAGATTAACATGGAGGTGCATATGTTGGAATTCATGAGCAAAAGTATCATTGCACAGAGAAAAAAGAGAGGTTTAACGCAGGAAGAACTTGCAGAAAAACTGGAGGTGAGTTCTGCTGCGGTTTCTAAGTGGGAAAGAGGAATAAGTACTCCGGAATTAAGTATGGTTTGTAAACTGGCAGATTGTTTTGAAATAAGTGTAGACGAACTTTTGGGTAGAACACATTGTCTGCTTCCAGAAGAAGAGAAGTATAGTGAAAACGCTATGAAACAGTATGATTTAGAATTGCGAAAAAACGTGGTTCCAAAATATGAGAACAGGGTAGGAAAAGTGAAGTTGCTAGATGAATTAGCTGATGTAGATGACAAGGTGATACAGTTGGTTTTGAGAAAACTGAACAATACTACTTTGTTATATGCTCTTGCAGGTGCATCCGGGCTGGTTTGTAAAAGATTTTTGGATAATTTGTCAGGAAGAATGGTTTGCTTTATAGACAAGCAGTTGGAAGAAGAAAAAATTTCTTTAGAAAAAATAGAGAGTGCACAAAAAGCAGTATTACAAATATATGCGATGATAAAGGAATAGATACAAAAGGAGATGAAAGACATGAATACCGTGGTAAATGATGAATTTTGGAATGCCCTTGATAAGCTTGTGGATCAATCTGAAATTATAATCGACAGACCAAAGGGGACTGCACATCCAAAGTATCCGGATTTTATCTACGAAGTGGATTATGGTTATTTGAAAAATACTTCTTCTATGGACGGGGATGGAATTGACGTATGGGTTGGAACCGGTGAGAAGAAAATAGATGCGATTGTGTGCATTGTGGATTTGATGAAGAGAGACTCCGAGATAAAAATTTTGATTGGATGCACAGAGGAAGAAAAAGATATTGTGTATAGAACGCATAATGAGACGGAGTTTATGAAAGGGATTTTGATTAGACGATAATGATAAAAGCAGTTATTTTTGACATGTACGAAACGTTAATTACACATTACAAATCGCCACTGTATTTCGGAGCACATATGGCGAAAGATGCTGAAATTCCGGAAGAGAAATTCTTTCAGCTCTGGCGTGGATTGGACTATGACCGCACAATAGGGAAACTGACGTTGGAAGAATTACTGGAACGTATTCTTAGGGAAAATGATTGCTATTCGGAAGCGTTATTGAATGAGCTTGTAACAAAACGTGTTGCTACAAAGGAAGAATGTTTTAGACATTTACATACCGAGATTATACCGATGCTTTTGCAGCTGAAAGAGAGTGGTTTGCTGGTGGGACTTATCAGCAACTGTTACAGCGAAGAAGCAAAAGTAATCAGAGAAAGTGAATTATTCCCATTTTTTGATGGAGCGTATCTTTCTTGCGAACTGGGAATTGCAAAACCGGATGTAGAAATTTTTGAACGTTGTATGAAGGAACTGGGTGTGAAGCCGGAAGAGTGTCTGTATATCGGTGATGGTGGAAGTAGGGAACTGGAAACGGCCGCAGCACTTGGTATGAAAGCCGTACAAGCGGTGTGGTATTTGCAGGAAGGAAGTACACAGCCGTCGAAGCGTTTGGTAAATTTTTTGCAGGCAGAAACACCACTAGAAGTATTGAACTATCTGGAATAATGAAATTTTGGAAAGGGAGTGTCGCAAAATAACTAAATTTTAGTTATGGAGCGATGCACCTTCTTTTGTAGCAATGAAAAATCAGGGAAAACTTCATTTTTCGAAGTTCATCCCTGATTTTTTGCATACTTTAATAAAGGTCTTATTTTTCACCTTATTTCTAAGCTGTTTTTAGTGGAAACAACTGGCTTCCAGTCCTTGCGTTTTGAATCTTTGTGTGCAGTTTGTTGATGTTGTATCCAAAACACAGCAAAAGAATCTCCAGTTTTACTTTGGTTTTCCCTCGAAGCAAAAATCTTTGAAACTCATAGTCATTTTTTAGAACT
>JAZSEF010000007.1:0-5344 GCA_045531555.1 Roseburia sp.
GAAGAAGTAGCTAAGCTCCGCGGTAAATCCGTTGAAGAGATCTTAGGTTAAGGAGGAATTTAAGATGGCAGATAGAGTAAAAGTAACATTAATTAAATCAACAATCGGTGCAGTTCCAAAGAACAAAAAGACAGTTGAAGCTCTCGGCTTAACAAAAGTTGGTAAATCTGTTGAATTACCAAACAATGAAGCTACATTGGGCGCATGTCGTAAAGTAGCACCATACGTTAAAGTAGAAGAAATCTAATAATTGAAGATAGGAGGTGCCATGATGGATTTATCTAACTTACATGCAGCTGCTGGCTCAACTCATAGTGATAATTTCAGAAGAGGACGTGGACACGGTTCAGGAAATGGTAAAACCGCTGGTAAGGGACATAAAGGTCAGAAAGCTCGTTCAGGAGCACCAAGACCAGGTTTCGAAGGTGGACAGATGCCATTATATAGACGTTTACCAAAGAGAGGTTTCAAATGTAGAAACTCTAAGACAATCATCGGAATCAATCTTTCTGCATTAGAGCAGTTTGAAAACGATGCTGTTGTTACAGTTGAAACATTAATTGAAGCTGGTATCGTTAAAAACCCAAGAGACGGCGTTAAGATTCTTGGAAATGGAGAACTTACTAAGAAGCTCACAGTTCAGGTTGATGCATTCAGCGCAAGCGCTAAAGAAAAAATTGAAGCTCTTGGTGGAAAAGCAGAGGTGATCTAATGTTACAGACACTTCGTAATGCGTTTAAGATCAAAGATATTCGTAGTCGCATTGCTTATACATTTGTTATGTTAATTATCATCAGAATAGGAAGCATGCTTCCTATTCCTGGTGTTAATACAGAGGTGTTCTCTGCATGGTTTGCTGCACAGACAGCAAATGGAATGGGATTCTTTGATGCAATTACAGGTGGTTCATTCTACAATATGTCAATCTTTGCATTGAATGTTTCACCATATATTACTTCATCAATTATTATGCAGCTTCTTACAATTGCTATTCCGGCGTTGGAAGAGATGCAGAAAGATGGAGAAGATGGTCGTAAGAAAATTAATAATATTACCAGATATGTAACGGTAGTATTAGCTTTAGTTGAATCTACTGCAATGACAATCGGATTCAGCAGAGGTGGATACTTAGTAGTAGCAGAAGGATTTAATCAGGTTCTTACTTATATCACGATCGTAATCGCTTTAACTGCAGGTTCTACTGCAATGATGTGGATTGGCGAGCGTATTACAGAAAATGGTGTTGGCAATGGTATTTCTATTATCCTTGCAGTAAACATTATTTCCCGTATGCCAAGTGATATTGCTACATTATATGATCAGTTTATCGCAGGAAAATCAATTCAGGTTGGTATTCTTGCTGCAGTAATTATTATTGCAATTATTGTTGGAATGGTATTCTTTGTAGTATTACTTCAGGGTGGTGTTAGAAAGATTCCAGTTCAGTATTCAAAGAAAATCCAGGGAAGAAAACAGGTTGGTGGACAGTCCACACATATTCCTTTAAAGGTAAATACAGCGGGCGTTATTCCTGTAATCTTCGCACAGTCTTTATTACAGACACCGGTTATTATTGCAGGTCTTCTTGGAAAAGGAAATGGTACAGGTATTGGAAGCCAGATTTTAAAAGGAATGAATCAGCAGTATTGGTGTGATCCGGATCAGCCGATTTATAGCATTGGTTTGATTGTTTATATCGTACTTCTCGTTGCATTTGCTTACTTCTATACTTCAATCACATTTAATCCAAATGAGATTGCAAATAATATGAAAAAAGCAGGCGGATTTATTTCAGGTATCAGACCAGGTAAGCCAACTAGTGAATATCTGAACAAGATATTGAACTATATTGTCTTTATAGGTGCTATCGGATTAATGATTATTGCTGTTGCTCCAATTTTCTTTAATGGTGTATTCAATGCAAATGTTTCTTTTGCAGGAACATCTATTATCATCGTTGTTGGTGTAATCATTGAAACATTAAAACAGATTGAGTCACAGATGTTAGTTCGTTACTATAAAGGATTTTTAAATGACTAAAACCAATAGCGCCAAGTGTTTGCTTGGCGCTTTTTTCAAATCATCGATATTGTTAGTCAAAAGGAGAAAAAGATTATGAAGATTATTATGTTAGGAGCTCCTGGAGCTGGTAAAGGAACACAGGCAAAACAGATTGCAGACAAATATAGCATCCCACATATCTCAACAGGAGATATTTTCCGTGCAAATATTAAAAACGGAACAGAATTAGGAAATAAAGCAAAACAGTATATGGATCAGGGGTTATTAGTTCCAGACGAATTAACCTGTGATTTAGTTATGGATAGAATACAACAGGATGACTGTGTAAACGGCTTTGTATTGGATGGTTTCCCAAGAACAATTCCACAGGCAGAAGCTCTTACAGCAGCACTTGATAAAATAAATCAGAAAATGGACTTTGCAATTGATGTAGATGTTCCGGATGAAAATATTGTAAACCGTATGGGCGGCAGACGTGCCTGCTTAAATTGCGGCGCTACATACCACATTGTTTCTATTCCTACTAAAGTAGAAGGAATTTGTGACAGATGTGGCAATGAAGTGGTATTAAGAGATGACGATAAGCCGGAAACAGTTCAGAAGAGACTTAACGTATATCATGAACAGACACAGCCACTCATTGATTATTACAAAGAACAGGGTATTTTGCAGAGTGTAGATGGTACACAGCCAATGGAAAAAGTATTTGCTGATATCATCGCTATTTTGGAGAAATAAGACATGGCAGTAACAATCAAATCCGCAAGGGAATTGGAACTGATGCGTGAAGCAGGAAAGATTTTAGCAAAAGTACATGCAGGTTTAGAAAAGGAACTTCGCCCGGGAATGACAACTTATGAAGTTGACAGAATTGGTGAAGAGATGATTCGAAGTTTCGGATGCATCCCATCCTTTAAGAATTATCATGGTTATCCGGCTTCCGTATGCGTATCAATTAATGAAGAAGTTGTTCATGGAATTCCTTCTAAAAAGCGTATCATTCAAGAGGGTGATGTGGTAAGTTTAGATATCGGAGTGATTCATAAAGGATATCATTCTGATGCGGCGAGAACTCATGCAGTAGGTGAGGTTCCTGAAGTTGTAAAACTGTTAATAGAGAGAACACGCCAGAGCTTTTTTGAAGGTATGAAATATGCAGTCGCAGGACATCATCTTCATGAGATTTCAAATGCAATTGGTGATTATGCAGAAAGCTTTGGATACGGAGTTGTGGAAGATTTATGTGGTCACGGAATTGGAACTCAGTTACATGAAGATCCGGAGATTCCAAACTTCAGACAGTTTCGTAGAGGAATTAAACTTCGTCCGGGTATGACATTAGCAATTGAACCAATGATTAACATGGGAACAGCTGATGTTCTTTGGTTGGATGATGATTGGACAGTAGTTGCAGCAGATATGAGTCTTTCCGCACACTATGAGAATACGATTGTCATTACAGAAGGAAAACCGGAAATTCTTACACTGACCGATGCTGAGATTGAGGCCGGTATTTGGAAATAGGAGTGTAATATGGAATTTGCAAAATCTTTGTCGGGACATGACAAAAACCAGTATTACGTTGTACTTCATAAAGAAGGAGAGTTCTTACTGTTAGTAAATGGAACGAACCGTCCTTTAGAGAAGCCAAAGAAAAAGAACGAAAAGCACATACAGATTATTAAAAAACTTCCGGCAGAAATCGAACAGATTCTTGCAGCGGGACAGAGTAATCTTACAATAAAAAAAGCAATCAAAGAATATGAAAAGTTAGTAAATCAGAAACAGGAGGAGAACTAGATGTCAAAAGCAGATGTTATCGAAGTTGAAGGCGTAGTAGTAGAAAAGTTACCAAACGCGTTCTTTAAAGTAGAGTTAGAAAACGGACACCAGATTTTAGCAACAATCAGTGGAAAGTTACGTATGAACTTCATTCGTATCTTACCTGGTGATAAAGTTACAATCGAAATGTCGCCATACGATTTAACAAAGGGTAGAATTATCTGGAGAGATAAATAAGAAAAAAGTTAAAAAAATATTAAAAAATATATTGACTTTTTTTGTATTTCTATGCTAAAATGCTATTCGGACACTTTTGGATAGTCCCTTTTTGTGTGTAGAGAAATAAATACAAAAAGAGGCCTTGATAGGAAAGGAGGATTTGCTGTGAAGGTAAGATCATCAGTTAAACCTATTTGCGAAAAATGCAAAGTCATTAAAAGAAAAGGAAGCATCAGAATTATCTGTGAAAATCCTAAGCACAAACAGAGACAGGGTTAATTAGAACCACTCGTTTGTAAGAAGCTATAGGGGATTTATGGCCTGTAGCAAGTACAATAGAGCAGACTCTATTGTTATGAATTGAAGACAGCCTTGGCTGTTAAATGATTATGTGCGGCTGCAGTAGGACATTTCATGCCAACTACGTTGGTTTTGTTCATACTGTTATCATAATAAACAGCAAGGGATAGCTGGGCGTGGTGTTTACATACCGAGAGCACCAGGCGAAAAATCCAAAATCGGAAAAATGCGGAAAACACACATTTCAGGCCGGGGCACCGGAGCTGTTTTACTTATTTTTTCCTTGATAAAGTCGTTCTATGCAAAACGGCTTGCAAAGGCCCCAGGGGCATATTGATTCAGAAAAATGGCAGATGCAAAAGATTAATGCATCGAATGAAATTAATGGAGGTTAACAGACACATGGCTCGTATCGCAGGTGTAGATTTACCAAGAGAAAAACGTGTTGAGATCGGTTTAACTTATATCTACGGAATTGGTAGAACAAGCTCTAACCGTATCCTTGCTGAGGCAAAAGTAGACCCAAATACTCGTTGTAGAGATTTAACAGACGACGAAGTTAAGAGAATCAGCGAAGTTATCGATGAAACTCAGACTGTAGAAGGTGATTTAAGAAGAGAAATCGCCATGAACATCAAGAGACTTCAGGAAATCGGATGCTATCGCGGAATCCGTCATAGAAAAGGACTTCCAGTACGTGGTCAGAAGACAAAAACAAACGCTAGAACACGTAAGGGTCCAAAGCGTACTGTTGCTAATAAGAAGAAATAATAAATAGTACGGTATTAAGTAGAAGAATAATATTTGATTTTTAGAGAAAGTAGGTTAGTTTAGATATGGCTAAAGTTACAAAGAAAGTGACAAAGAAGCGTGTAAAGAAAAACGTTGAACGCGGACAGGCACACATTCAGGCATCTTTCAACAACACAATCGTAACAATTACAGATGCTGAAGGTAATGCTTTATCATGGGCAAGTGCTGGTGGTCTTGGATTTAGAGGTTCAAGAAAATCTACTCCATA
>JAZSEF010000070.1:0-20138 GCA_045531555.1 Roseburia sp.
GCGTTTCCTGACAGATTATTTACAGGGAGATACCTATTTTAAGATTCATAGAGAACATCAGAATCTTGATCGTTGCCGTACCCAGTTTAAATTAGTTTCTGATATGGAAACAAAGTGGGATACGATGGCAGAGATTGTAAAAAAATATAATTTATAAAAAGATAATACATAAAAACTTTTCTGGGAGAAAGCTGTTTTCTTCTGGAAAAGTTTTTTGTGTAAATTTTCAACAAAGTGGTTTTAAAGGTCAAAAAGGTAAAGATTGTCCAAGTTACCCTCAATAAAATCCTTTAGAAGAAGAAATTTTTATACTATAATTTAAAAATGAGGAAATAGTATGAGGAAAAAATTAAAAAAGATGTTTGAAAAATATTTGAGAGGACCTTCTAAAAAACCATTATCCATGCGAAAACAATTGTCACGTGTGATTACATTTTGTTGTGTGGTTACAGTGTGTATACAGACAATAGTCATGGTAATTATGTTAAGCAGCCAGTATGTGCGCCAAGAACGGGAGAATACAGAATTTATTTTAGAAAGCTGTAATACAAAAATAGATTCCATGTTTCAGAATTTGGGAGAGATGGCATTATCCATTCAACATAGTGTGGGGCTGCGGGGATTTTTCAGGGATGCTTCTTATCAGGAAGAAATTGTAGCAGAAGAGTTAAAGAGTGTGGCAAATCTTTTTTCAGAAAGGAATCGGGTAGAGTCGTTTGAACCCTTTGTTGAGAAAATTTACCTGTTTAACAGTGAGGATAAATCCATTTATAATCTGTATTATCCGATGACTATTTCTGAAATTAATAAATCGAAAATGGACTATGGTGCTTTGTATCATGTTTACAAAGAGAGTGGAAAAGATTTTTATTTTCAGATAGATGAAGAGTGTCTGAATTTGTGTATGAAATTATATGATTCAGAAATGGAAACTCTGGGAGTATGCATATTTGCGTTAAACAGGAATAGTTTAGAAGCCAGTTTTGCAAATTTGGAAAAAACAGAGTATTACAATTGGAGCATTAGGCAGGGAGAAGAAGTACTTTTAGGAAAGGAAACTATTTCCGTGCAGCAGAATTTCCGGGTATTGGAACATAACATTCAGATTGGATTTGATTTGAATGTTTATGCGGCTGTATCGGAGTGGGTAATTTATCAGTCTCTTGAGATGACGGTGGTGATAATTTTAATAATTGCTGTGGTACTTTCGGTGGTACTGGCTTTTCTGGGGCGTATGATGGCAAGATATTATGTAGAACCATTAGAAATTGTGGCGGAGAAGATAAAACTGGTAGGAAAAGGGAATTTTGATACGAAACTGGATGAATATCCAATTGAAGAACTGCAGAATATCAGCAATACGTTTAATGAGATGACGGACTATATTGAACGTTTGGTAAAAGAAGTATATGAGACACAATTAATAGCACAACAATCACAGATTCAATATCTGCAGTCTCAAATGAATCCGCATTTTTTATTTAATGTATTATCCATGATTGAGATGAGGGCAGCATTAAATCAGGATAAAGAAGTGCAGGATATGTTGTATAAATTATCCCGGTTATATCAGGGGAAGATTTTCAGGAAGAATGAACATTTTATTTTTCTAAAAGAAGAAATGGAAATCGTGGATTTTTATTTAAGTATTCAGAATTATCGTTTCGGGGAAAAAATTACGTATTCTATTTATTACGATGGCGGCGAAGGTATCTATGAGAAAATGATGGTTCCACGTTTAAGCATAGAACCTCTTGTGGAGAATGCTGTATGCCATGGTTTAGAGCCGAAAGGAGAAAAGGGGCATATTTCTATAAGCATATCCCAAAAGGAAAATAATCTGGAAGTTCTTATCAAGGATAATGGTGTGGGGTTTGAACCGGAAAAACTTACAGAGAAAAAGGATGATAAAAACCATAGCAATGTAGGACTGTGGAATACAAATAAAATGATACACAACTTATGCGGAGAAAAGTATGGGTTAGAGATAAAAAGCAGAGTAGGCGAAGGAACAGAGGTGTTGGTTCTTTTGCCAGTCAGAAATGGAGAAGTGTATGTGGAAGGTAATGGTCGCTGATGATGAAACCTACATGTTAGAGGCGATGGAAAAGTTAATAGACTGGAAGCGACTGGACTGCCAGTTAGTATATAAAGCAAAAAACGGACAGGAACTTCTGGAGCAGATAAAAAGAGAAACACCGGATATTGTGATTACTGATATAAAAATGCCGTTGCTGTCAGGAATACAGGTTGCACAATATATTTATGAGCATATGATTCCGACAAAGGTAATTATTCTTACTGCCTATGCAGATTTTGAATATGCTCAGGAGGCTATCCAGTATGATGTATGTGGATATATTATAAAAACTTCGGTGATAGAGATGCTTCCGGAAATGATAAAAAAAGCCATAAGAAAGTTATCCATTCCTACAGAAGGGGAAAAAGAAGGCGGAGAATTTTATCAGGATGATATTTTCGGAAGGCTGCAAAAGTATGTGGAAGAACATTACACTGACAAGTTGACTTTGCGGCAGATAGCTCAGGATATTCATGCAAACGGAAGCTATTTGAGCAGGTTGTATAAAATGAAAACAGGGCAGAATCTGTTTGATATGATTAATACAATGAAGCTTGAAAAGGCGAAGGAATATATGAGTCAGGGAAATAAGATATATGAAATCGCTCAAAAGGTAGGATTTGATGATGTATCCTATTTTTCCAGAGTTTTCAGAAAATATGAGGGCTGCTCGCCTAGAGAATATGAGAAAAAATTACAGGAAGAGAAACGGAAGTAAAATGAAAAAATGCAAAAGAATCATTTGCCTCATGCTGGTAGTTATGGGAATAGGATGCGCTTTATGCGGATGCAGCAAGAAACAGGAAGAGATTGTAGAAATTACTATGATTCATGGATGGGGAAGTATAAGGTCAGATCACATTGCCATGCGGCAGATTTATGAAGATTTTGAAAAAGAACATCCATGGATTCATGTGAATCTGATATCGATGCCGTCATCTGCGGATGTAGTGGATAAAGTGGGAGATTTGTTGACGGTAGGAGAACTTCCGGATATCATTTTCACCGGCGGCGAGGGAAGAGAATCTATATATAGTTTTATGGTGGAAAAGGGGTATGCAGTAGATATCATGCCATACATATTGGAAGATTCGGAATTTACAGATAATGTCTCTCCATTTATCCTTGAAACATGGATGACAGAAAATAAAAATTTGTATACGGTTTCTGATGTACTATTAATGGGCGGCTATTGGTATAATCAGGAGCTTCTGAAAGAGGCAGGCGTAGAACAGGTGCCGTCTACTTGGGAACAGTGGTTTGAAATGTGTGAAAAAGTAGAAAAGTTGAATGAACAGAGATGTACGCCGGTTAAAACCATGGTGTTGGATACAAATCATGTGGCATATCTTATAACTGCACTTTTATCAAATGGCGGTGCCGGAGAAATTGGAAGTATGAATGCTGAAAAAATTAATCCGGATACGTTAGCATTTGAAAACGCATTAGGGAATTTGGAAAAAATATCAGAGTACGTCAGATTAGAAGCAGATTATAACTATCTGGACACGTTGTCCTGCTTTAATAAAGGGGAAACTGTAGTTTATATCAATGGTGTATGGGCAAATGTAATGATTGACAAAGATTTGCCTGTAGCTTATGCAGCATTTCCATCAGAGGATGGGAAAGGAGTTGCTACAAGGTCTGCCTGCGTAGGATATATTCTGGGTAATACCGGGGATGAAAAACGGATTGCTGCCAGTGTGGAATTCTTAAAATATATGTTAAGCGATTCGGTAGCGGAGAGAATTTTAAAATTCACGGGACAGGTTCCTTCAAATCCAAATATTGAGCTTACAGATACAAATAGCAGCCCTAGAATGAAGCAGGCAGTGACCTGTGTGGAATGTGCAGGTATGATAGTAGAAACGCCGGAGAATCTATGGAAACTGTATAGTAAAGAGGAATATGAGCGGAACATAATTCTATATCTGAAAGGCAATATTACGAAGGAAGAATTAAGGAAAAAAATGTCTAAAATGTAAAATATCTACTATGGTAAAAAAAGTCCGATAAACAGTAAAAAAATGACAGCTTTCTAAAAATAGAGTCCATTCAAAGATTACTTTTTTCATGAGAAAATTTAATAGAAATATAAATGTTTCAAATAATTTTAGGAGGTTTTTAGATGAAAAAGAAAGTAGTTTCTTTGTTGTTGACATTATGTCTTGCAGCAGGTTTGTTAGCAGGATGTGGTGGCAGCGAACAGGGAAAAAGCAACAACAACGCTGACGTTTCAACAGAAAGCAACGCACCGGCAGGTGACAACGCTGCAACAGGCGGAGAACAGGAAGTATTAGAGTTTTATCATGCATATTTCCATGAACCAGATGCATGGCCAGTAGCAGCAGTTATGAGAGATATTTATCAGGAGTTCGCAGATGCACATGCAGATGGTCCTGTTAAATTCGTACCAGTAGTAGTAGAAGATGTTTTAGGCGTAGCTACAAATGAAATCGCAGGCGGCTCATTCCCGGATATGGTTGACTTTGCAGGTACAGCAGTTCCTATGGCAGCAATTGCACAGAATCTTGTAATTGACTTAAAACCATACATCGATGCAGAAGGTATTCAGAGTAAGGTTGGTATTAACTATACAATGAATGATGTTGATGGTAAAGTTTATACCGTTCATGATCAGCTTACTACATTAGGTTTATGGTACAATGCAGATATCTATGCAGCAGCCGGTGCGGCTACGCCAGATCAGTGGACAAGCTACGAAGATATGGCAGCAGCTATGGAAGCTATCAGAACATATGGTGCAGCAGATGGTATCTACGGTTACAATGGTGGACAGGGTTCTATGCGTTTGTTCAACTCACTTGTACAGATTTTAGATCCATCCACAAGTGGCCCGTTAACAGAAGAAATCATCAATTCTGAAGCTTTTGCAACAGCATTTAAGACAATTGCTACAATGGATCAGGCAAATGGTTCTGCACATACAACAAACAATGCAGGCGATTTCGGTGGTGACTTCAACAGCGGTAAATGTGCAACATGGATGAACGGTGTATGGGCAGCAGGCAGCTTCTCAGAAGTAGAGTACAACATCCAGCCAGGTATCTATCCGGGTAGCGGTGCTATCGCTGCAACAGGCGGTGGTTTAACAATTGCTAGCGGTTTATCAGAAGCTCAGGAAGCATTAGCATTAGAATTCTTAAAATACATGACAAGCGATGAAGTACAGACAAGAATCTTCTTAGAAGTAAACGCTAATCCATGTAACCAGGATATTGATTTAGTTGCACTTGCAGCAAGTTCTGACAGCGCAACAGTTAAATTATTAGCAGATGCTTGTGCAGCAGCAAATGGTGCAGCAAACATCACAAATTTAACAGATAGTCTTTGGGGTGCAGATGTACAGACTGCAATCATTAACAAATTAATCGAGTCTGCTGTAGCAGGTACAGATGTTGATGCTAAATTAGCAGAATTACAGGCAGAATTAATTGCATTAATTGGCTAATTATTAATTGACTAATTACTTGGAAAGGGGTTTGTTTTATGACAGCCCCTTTTTTCAATCACAGAAAATTCCTGTGGTTGAAAGAAAGGGATAAAATTATGGGGAAAAAAAGTAGCAAATCTATTTTTATAACATTATTTTTATTACCATCTTGTTTATGTTTCCTGATTTTTTATGCTTATCCTATCGTACAGATTATTTTGACATCGTTCTGTAAATGGGATTATACCAATCTTGCGAATCCGGAGTTTTTCCCAAAAGGAGAGCTTTTTACGAACTATGAATATATCTTTACGAAGTATCCATACTTCTGGGAAGCGTTGCGCAATTCTTTCGGCTGGGCATTAGTAGGTGTGGCAATTCAGGTACCATTAACATTGGTAGTAGCGATTGTATTATCAAAAGGACTTAAATTCTCTAAATTTGCGAGAAATGTATATATTGTACCAAGTGTAATTTCAAGTGCAGCAATGGGTTTGGTATTCTTACAGTTATATAATGCAAGATATGGTCCAATTCAGCAGATTATTCAGATTTTTAATCCGGACTTTACGGATAGTATTCTTCTGGTTGAAGGCGCGAACTTCTGGGCAATCGTATTTGCGTATGTATTTTTCTGTGGTACTACAGCTATCATGTTGTTAGGTCAGATTCATGGTATTGCACCGGAATTATACGAAGCGGCCAAAATTGACGGTGCTACAGGTTTAAAGAGAGAATTTTATGTAACAATACCTTTGGTGAAACCAACTATTAAGACAGTAACAACATTGGCAGCAACCTCTGGTTTCTTACTTTATAACGAAGTATTTTTCCTGACAAATGGTGCAGCAGGAACGAAGTCTATCAGTTATATTATTCGTGAGTTAGCGATTACAAGTACCAGAACACAGTATGCGAGAGCGAACACAATCGGTGCAGTTCAGATTGTGATTGGTTTGATTCTCGTAGGTATTATTAATCTGGTTTTTGATGGAACAGATGCGTTTAAGAAAAAAGAAAAGAAGGGAGGAAATGCATAATGAAAAAACAACGGATTAAAGAATCGAATCCAATGAGCGTACAAAAAGGCGAGGCGGTATTTGCTTATATCATTATGGCGCTTATTTGTGTAATCGCATTATTCCCAATTGTATGGGTTGTAATTTCTTCTTTCAAAGAGGATTTATTAGTAAATCCCGGTTTTTCTTTGCCAGATAAACTTTGCTTTGATGGATATATTTATGTATTTACAAAGTTAGGAATTGGAAAATATTTCTTAAATAGTGCTATTTGTGCGACAGCAGGTACAGTTTTAAGTATTGGTATGTTATCCATGTCAGGATATGTAATTGCTAGATATAAATTCCCAGGAAAAGGTCTCATTACAGCTTGTTTTATGGCAACGATGTTCGTTCCGGCTTCTGCATTGACTTTCCCGGTTTATAATTTAGTAAAAAACATGGGGATGTTTGATACAAGAGCAGGTTTGGTTTTCGTATATGCTTGTAGCGGTATTGCAGTAAGTTTCATGGTAATCAGAAATTACTTTGCAACAATCCCGGCTGAATTGGAAGAGGCAGCCATTATTGATGGGTGTACTTATCTGCAGGTGTTTACAAAGATTATGCTTCCAATTGCAAGACCGGGTATCTTTACAGCAGCAGTGTTGGCATGGTTAAATCTTTGGAATGAATTCTACTGGGCATCCTTACTGATTATTGATAGAAGTAAGATGACGGTACCGGCTATTCTGTCTCAGTTCACTACGAGTTTTGGTACGGATTATAATGGTTTATTATCAGCGGTGGTTGTTACCATTATTCCACCGGTATTACTGTTTACATTCGCCAGCAAGTTCTTCATCGAAGCATTATCTGGCGGTGCTGTAAAAGGCTAAAGAGAGGAATAGGGATTAGTTATGGATGGAAAGCAGAGAAAAGTGACAGCGATTTTACTGGGAGCAGGGCATAGAGGTGCAGACTCCTATGCATCCTATGCTTTGCAGTATCCAGAGGAATTGACCATTGTGGGTGTAGCGGAACCAAGAGCGGAAAGAAGAGAGGAGTTTCGTAAAGCTCACAATATAGAAGAAAAATATGCGGTAAGCAGTTGGGAAGAATTACTTAGTTTTCCGAGACTGGCTGACCTTGTAATGATTTGTACACAGGATCATATGCATATGGAGCCAATGGAAAGGGCTATGGAGCTAGGCTATGATATTTTAGTAGAAAAACCTATCAGCCCGGTAAAAGAAGAATTATTGAATTTAAAAGAAAAAACAGAGAACTACGATGGGATGATTAGTGTATGTCATGTACTTCGTTATTCTCCATTCTTCAGAAAAATCAAAGAGATTTTGGATGCAGGAACCATTGGAGAACTGATGAACATTCAGCATATGGAAAGCATTGGTTTCTGGCATATGGCGCACAGCTTTGTAAGAGGTAACTGGAGAAATACCAAAGAAAGTTCTCCGATTATTTTAGCAAAGACCTGTCATGATTTTGATATTTTATTATGGCTTACAGGTAAGAAATGTTTAAGAGTGTCAAGTTTCGGTGGTAGAAAATTATTCCGTGAGGAAATGGCACCGGAAGGTGCACCGAAGCGTTGTACAGATGGCTGCCCACACCGAAGCACTTGTCCATTCTACGCACCAAAGTTCTATTTAGAGCATCCGAAGGCAATTGTAGATGGTTTTCGCAAAGTTGTTACAATTGATGAGACTACAGAAGGTTTAATAGAAGCGTTAAAGACCGGTCCTTATGGCAGATGTGTTTATGCTTGCGATAATGACGTTGCAGATCATCAGATTGTAAATATGGAAATGGAAGGTGGTCTTACCATCAGCTTTACTATGAGCGCATTTACCAATGTTTGCGAGAGAACGATTACATTACATGGAAGTCTTGGTGAGATTCAGGGATGGATGGAAGAAGACAAGATTGTGGTAACAGATTTTGTGACAGGTAATAAGACAGAGTATAAGTTAAATACGCCAAAGGTAGGTCATAGCGGCAGTGATAGTTCTATGATGCAGGAACTTGTAACACTGATTGCAAGTGGACGTCAGAAAGAAAATGTCAGCAATGCAACTCAGGCAATTGATAGTCACTTGATCGCTTTTGCGGCGGAAGAAAGCCGGCTTGAAAATGGAAAAGTGATAGAATTGTAAGTGAAGGAGTTTAGTTATGTCAAGAATGGATGAAATCAGAAATAGAACAAAATGGTGGCAGGATGCACGATTTGGAATGTTCTTACATTGGGGAATTTATTCCATTCCTGCCTGTGGAGAATGGGTGATGTCTGAAAAGGAGATGACCTTAGAAGACTATAGAAAGTATTTTGATTTATTTGATCCAGTAGATTATGATCCGAAAAAATGGGTACGTGCTGCAAAACGAGCAGGAATGAAGTACATTGTACTAACTGCAAAACATCATGATGGATTTTGTTTATTTGACTCTGCTTATACAGAGTATAAAGCAACAAATACAAAAGCAGGAAAAGATTTGGTTAGAGAATTCGTGGATGCTTGTCGTGAAGAGGATATGAGGGTAGGTTTGTACTTCTCAATTATTGACTGGTCGCATCCGGATTTCCCAAAATACAAAGATAAGCAGCATCCAATGCGTAACAACGAAGCGTACAAAGATGAGAAGATTGATTTTGACCGTTATTTGGAATTCATGCATAATCAGGTAAAAGAAATAGTTACAGGTTATGGTAAACTGGATTTATTATGGTTTGATTTTTCTTATGACGATATGTGTGGTGAGAAGTGGAAAGCTACAGAACTCATTACGATGGTAAGAGAATATCAGCCAGATGTTATCATTGATAATCGTTTGGAAGGTGCAGGCGATAATCATGGAAGTTTAGTAAGTGGAAACCCAACTATATATAGTGGTGATTTTGTAAGTCCGGAACAGATTATTCCAACAGAAGGTGTACGTGATGTAAATGGCGACCCGGTTCCATGGGAATTATGTGCAACCATGAATAATCATTGGTGCTATTGTAATTTCGACCATGAGTATAAATCTTCTACGATGCTGATTCGAAAGTTGGTAGAATGTGTAAGCAAAGGCGGTAACTTCATCTTGAATGTAGGGCCTGATGCAAAAGGTAATATGCCACAGGAAAGTTTGGATATTTTAGAAGAAATCGGTCAGTGGATGGATAAAAATGGGGAAAGTATTTATGGGTGTGGTCCATGTGAACTTGCAAAACCGGAATGGGGACGCTATACCCAGAAGGGCGATGTGATTTACGCACATGTATTCGAGACTCCACTAGGTGCATTGCCATTAACCGGTGTTGCACCTGATAAATTATTGGGGGCATATTATTTGTCAAATGGAACAGAACTGGGCAGAGGTGAAGCGTGGAATACTGTACTCTACACAGATGTGGCATTTGTATCCTTTGGAGAAAATCCTGTTTTTACTTATAAATTACCGAATGCAAAAGATACTGTGCTGAAATTATTATTAAAATAAGCAGTGAAATGAGATGCTATGGATATACGTGAATTCTGGAAAAAAATTGATTTATCTTCTGAGGTTATAGAAAAGGCATTGCAGTTAAACATAGCAGAGCCGGAATATCAGAGGCTGCGTCTTGTATACAAACAAAAACATCAGGAATTTTTTGATGAGGTCTTAAAAAAAGAAAATAGTCCGATGTGGTTTTTGTATCTTTATAGCAGGATGGCGTGCGAAGTATATTTTCAGTATCAGGAATGTGGAATTTCAGATGAAATTTTCCAGGCAACATTTAATGATATTTCTTATTGGTGCGATAATTACCAAAGGGAATATGGAAGCTTTGGATTAGGAGAGTATGGCTGGTTTACACGGCATCTTGATATGACATTGCTGCGACTGGGAAGATTGCAATTCGAAGAAATGGAGATGGAATACACAGTAGGGGATGGAGAGGACAGGATAGAAAAGGGAACACCTGTTATCAATATTCATATACCGCAGGGAGAACCGTTGATTTGGGACGAATGCGAGAAATCAATAAGCATGGCGAGAGAACGGTGGGGAATAGAAAAGCGATATGTGTGCCACTCATGGCTATTATATCCGGATTTGTCAGATGTTCTTTCCGAACATTCTAATATCAGAGAATTTGCAAGACATTTTAAAGTACTTCGTACAGATTTTAATGAGAGAGAAGCAGAGTGGCGGATTTTTGGAAAAGTGCTCAAAAATGTAATAGATTATCCGGAAACAACGGGGCTTCAGCGAAATGCAAAGAAATATCTCTTGGAAGGAAACTGTCTGGGAAATGGCTGGGCAGTGTTGGAATCGAGTTTTTAAATTGAATGATTGCAAAAATGAAAAGCAGGTGCTATACTGAAAGTATTCAGTAAGTGCCTGCTTTTTGAATGCGGCTGTAATCTAAGGACAGTCAATTACCAATTATATGGTATCTGCTTGGACAATTCAGACGCTCGGCCCAAATTCCCAAGTAAAATAATAATAGAAGATGTAACACTTTCCTTTATACGCCAACGAAAACCTGTAAAATTATTAAAAAAATTAAAAGTGGAGAAATTTGTTGTTGAAGAAAAATGGAAGGGAATATATTATATAAGTAAAGAAGGTATGATTCGAATACAAATAATTGTGTCAAAGGAACTTAGCTTTGAGAATCATGTTTTGTTGAATTCGCTATCAACGAAAATAAATATGAAGCAGGCAGTTAAACTGATATATGTAACACAGGAATTAGAACAATTAGATGATAAAAATTATGCAGATTCCCTATGGGAAATTGTGGCAAATGTAAATGAGCAGATAATTGAAAAAGTAATGGAAGAAGAACGTATGTGTGAAAATATATTCTCGTTGCTAGAAGAGTTAGGAGAAATAACAGAGGAAATAAAAGCTGTTGTAATAGCAGAAAAAGATATTAGTAAATTAAAGGCTTGGCATAAGATTGCAGCGAAAGTAGAGAGTATAGAGGAATTTTTAGAAAAGGTTCAATGTTTCAGTACAGTATAGAAGATAAATATAAAACTATAGGAGGCACATATGAGTGAGCAGATGAAATCAACAGGCAGAGTAACGATTCCAACTAACCTAGACATCGTACCGGAAACTATCGAGGTATTAAAACGTTGGGGTGCGGATGCAATCCGCGACTGCGATGGCACAGAGTTTCCGGAAGAATTGACAAAGGTGGGAGCAAAAATTTATTCTACCTATTATACGACACGTAAAGACAACGAGTGGGCAAAAGCGAACCCGGATGAAGTGCAGCAGTGTTACATTATGACAGGGTTTTATACAGCAAAAGAAAAGGAACTTGCAATTCCTTTGATGAAGGGCATCTCTGATGAATTGATGCAGGTAAATACCAGAGATGACATCAGACGCTGGTGGGAGGTTATCGACCGTTCAGCAGATAAAGTAGTGCCGATAGAGCAGTGGGAATACAATGAAGAGACAGGCTGTGTTGTAATTAAAGATGCTGAGTTGTTCCATGAATATACGGTAAGTTTTTTGGCATATTTAATCTGGGATCCGGTACATATGTACAATGCAGTTACAAATGACTGGAAAGATTTTGAACACCAGATTACATTTGATGTCAGACAGCCAAAGACACACAAATACTCTATGGAAAGACTTCGCAAATTCTGCGAGGAACATCCATATGTAAATGTAATTCGTTATACGACATTCTTCCATCAGTTCACGCTGATGTTTGACGAATTAAAACGTGAAAGATATGTGGATTGGTACGGATATTCAGCCTCTGTAAGCCCATATATTTTAGAACAGTTTGAAAAAGAAGTGGGATACAAATTCAGACCGGAATATATCATTGACCAGGGATACTATAATAACCAGTATCGTGTGCCAAGCAAGGAATTTAAAGATTTCCAGGCATTCCAGAGAAGAGAAGTAGCAAAACTTGCAAAAGAGATGGTAGACATCACACATGAGTGCGGCAAAGAAGCCATGATGTTCTTAGGAGACCATTGGATTGGAACAGAGCCATTCATGCCGGAATTTGCAACGATTGGTTTAGATGCAGTGGTAGGAAGTGTTGGTAATGGAAGTACTTTACGTTTGATTTCTGATATTCCGGGCGTAAAATATACCGAAGGAAGATTTTTACCATATTTCTTCCCGGATACCTTCTACGAAGGCGGAGATCCTGTAAAAGAAGCAAAAGAAAACTGGGTAACAGCAAGACGTGCGATTTTAAGAAGTCCAATTGACCGTATCGGTTATGGCGGATACTTAAAACTCGCTTTGGATTTCCCAGAATTTATCGATTATGTAGAAAGCGTATGTAACGAATTTCGCGAATTATATGAAAATGCAAAAGGAACTACAGCTCATTGTGTGAAAACAGTAGCAGTGTTAAATAGCTGGGGTAAAATCCGCAGCTGGGGCTGTCATATGGTACATCATGCATTGTATCAGAAACAGAACTACAGCTATGCAGGTGTTATCGAAGCATTAAGCGGTGCGCCATTTGATGTAAGATTTATTTCCTTTGATGATATTTTAGCAGATGCAGATGTATTGAAAGATGTAGACGTTATCATTAACGTAGGTGATGGTGATACAGCACATACAGGCGGTGAGATTTGGGAGAATCCTGCGATTACAGCAGCAATTCGTCAGTTTGTATATAATGGCGGCGGTTTCATCGGTATTGGTGAACCATCCGGTCATCAGCATCAGGGACGTTATTTCCAGTTAGCAGGTATGCTTGGTGTAGAAAAAGAAACCGGATTTACATTGAACTACGATAAATATAACTGGGAAGAGCATCCGGAGCATTTCATTCTTGCAGATACTACAAAACCTGTTGATTTTGGCGAAGGTAAGAAAAATATTTATGCATATGAAGGCACAGAGATTTTAGTACAGAAAGACAAAGAAGTTCAGATGGCAGTAAATGATTTTGGTCAGGGACGATGCGTATACATCAGTGGTCTGCCATACAGCTTTGAAAACAGCAGAACTCTGTACAGAAGTATTTTATGGAGTGCACATGGCGAAGAGGAACTGATGCGCTGGTTCTCTACAAACTTCAATGTAGAAGTTCATGCATATGTAAAGAATGGCAAATACTGCGTTGTGAACAATACATACGAACCACAGGATACGGTAGTTTATCGTGGTGATGGAAGCAGTTTTGAACTTCACTTAGAGGCAAATGAAATTCTCTGGTATGAAATTTAATTTATTCTCTATCCGTAATCGCCTTTACAGAAGAAGCGTATTCGGAAGGTGACATATCGGTAATTTTTTTGAACTGCCGCGAAAAATAATGAATAGAACTATATCCAAGCTGCTCAGCAATCTGACTGAAATTGAGTTTTCCATTTCGAATCAGTTGTTTGGCAGCTTGAATTTTTTTCTCTGTAAAATATTCGATTACACCCTGACCGGATTCTTTTTGGAATACTTTTTGCAATTGGGAACGGCTAATCATATTGTCCTTGCATATCTGGTCTAGTGTCAAATGGGAGGCGATATTCGCATCCATGTAAGCCACAATGTGGTTAAATACATTGGCACTATCCTTTATGGCTGAAATAGCAGAACTTGGAGTAGTGCTGGTATATCTGCGGTATAAACGGATTAAGAAAAGTTCCAGATAAAGCTGTATCAAATGTTCAGAACCCGCCGGAGTAGGTGATTTTTTAGGCATATACTGGGTGTGAGGGTCATTAAGTGGACAGGCAAACACTTTTCGTGCCTCTATCAGAATATCTGCCAGAATGCTCCTGTCATGCTCGTCCAGACGTAGAATCTGTCGCTTGAAAAAGTGCATGGCAGGGCTGTTGCATTCGAAAGATATTACAATTAAATTTGGAGCATTCTCGCCGGTTGCTTGCACGGTGTGGAATTCATTCGGCTGGTGGAAAGCAATATCTCCTTTATTTAAAGTGTGGGTAGTATTGTCCATAGAGATATTCACAGTGCCTTTGTCTACGTATATGAATTCCCAAAAGTTGTGAGATTCACCTGTGAAATGAAAGTCTTTCATATATTCAAAATAATGAATCGTATATAATTTTCTAATATAAAAAAGATGATCCAGATAGACGCCTACATATCCCATATAATATCTCCTTAAATTAATATCTAAAAACATAATAACAAATTTGTGCAAAATTAACAATTACTGAAAACGTTTTCAGTAAGAAAGTAAGAGAAAAGAGTAGATAGTGCAAATTATGGGAAATATATGACAAATACATTTGTGCAAAAACGTAATAACATAGAAGTATCAAAAAAATCATGAATGGGAGGCAAATCATGAAAAAGAGAATCTTAAGCTTATTAATGAGCGTTGCTATGGTTGCTACTTTGTTAGCAGGTTGTGGCGGCGGAAGCGATGCAGGAAGCAACGCTGGTAACAATGCAGGCACAGAAACAGCAGGTGGTGCAGAATCTTCTGATACACTCGTATACTGGTCAATGTGGGAAGCTACAGAACCACAGGGACAGGCTATCCAGGCAGCAGTTGATGCTTACACAGCAGAGACAGGTGTAAAAGTTGACTTACAGTTCAAAGGTCGTACAGGTATCCGTGAAGGTCTTCAGCCAGCACTTGATGCAGGCACAAAGATTGATATGTTCGACGAAGATATCGACCGTGTAAACAGCGCATGGGGCAAATACTTAATGGATTTAGAAGCACTTGCAGCAGCAGGCAACTATGAAGAAACAGCTAACGCTGGCCTTATGGCAGCTTGTAGAGAAGCAGCAGGCGGTACATTAAAATCTATCCCTTATCAGCCAAACGTATTCGGTTTCTTCTACAATGTAGATTTATTCGAACAGGCTGGTATTACAGCAGCTCCTACAACATGGGCAGAACTCCTTGACTGCTGCGCTAAATTAAAAGCAGCTGGTATCACACCAATGACAATGGATGATGCTTATGCAACATGTGTTATCGGTTACCACTTAGGAAGACTTGTTGGTGAAGAAGGCGTTAGAAAGATCGTTACAGAAGGCTTATGGGATGACCCAGCAGTTCTTAAGATGGCACAGGATATCGAAACATTAGCTTCTAACGGATACTACTCAGAATTCGTAGGATCTAACGTATGGCCAAACGGACAGAACGTTGAACTTGCAGGCGGACAGGCTGCTATGTACTTAAATGGTTCTTGGTTACCAAACGAAGTTAAAGCTATCGCAGGCGAAAACTTCAGATGGGGATGTTTCGCATACCCAGCATTAGATGCATGTGCTACAAATATCGAAGGCGCAGTTGCTACAGGCACAGAAAGCAACAACTTCGGTGCACAGGTATTTGCTATTAACAAAGATTCACAGATGGCAGAAGAAGCATTCGCATTAATCACAAAGATTACAAAGGGCGAATACGATGCTAAATTAGCTGAAATGTCTATCGGTATTCCAGCAGATTCAACAAACACAGAATGGCCAGCATTAGTAAGCTGTGCTAAACCAGTTATGGATGGTTCTACATCTCGTTTCACATGGGCAGTTGGTGTAGAAACAAACGCTGATATGACTCCAGTTATCAAAGAGAACATCATCAAATTGATGGCAGGAACACTTGATGCAGAAGGCTTTGTACAGGCAATGCTTGAAGCAAGCAAATAATAAATAAGTAAGTAATGATTGATATGGTGGCACCTCTTATGGCTGCCACCATATTTTACTTAGTTCATACAATTTATTGGAATTAAGGAACGCTCCACATGGAGTGAACAATATTCAGAGAGGAGAAGCAAATGAAGAAGAATAAGGGAATGATCGTGTTATTTTTAGCACCGGCAGTATTTTTCTTTCTGGTTATTTTTGTATATCCGATTTTCAGAACTGTGCTCATGACATTTTTCAAAATTGAAGGTGTTACAGATGCCATGAGTTTATGGACTTTTACAGGTATTGAAAATTATGTAACTCTTTTATCTACGTCGCTGTTTCGAACAGCTATGGGGAATTTAGGAAAAATCTGGTTATTTGGTGGTTTAATTGTTTTAAGTTTATCGTTGTTGTTTGGTGTAATTATCACTAGTGGCATCCGCTTTAAAAAGTTTTTCAGAGCAGTTATCTATTTGCCAAATATCGTAAGTGCAGTAGCATTGGCAACTATGTGGTTACAGTATGTTTATAATCCGCGTTATGGTTTATTTAAGAATTTATTTACTGCATTGCATTTAGATTCGCTGGCATCTATTGCGTGGACAGATGGTGACCATAAATTTACGGCATTATTAATTGCATACTGTTTTGGTATGGTAGGTTATCATATGTTAATCTGGACAAGTGGTATTGAACGTATTAGTCCGGACTATTATGAAGCAGCATTGATTGATGGAGCAAATAAGATTCATCAGTTCCGTTATATTACTCTTCCATTGTTGAAGGGCGTGTTTAAGACGAATATTACCATGTGGAGTGTAAGCTGTGTAGGTTTCTTTGTATGGTCACAGTTGTTCTCGACTGTAACAGCAGAGACTTCGACGATTACACCGATGGTTTATATGTATATGCAGATGTTTGGTGCTGGTAATACAATGACAGAGCGTAATGCAGGTCTTGCAGCATCAGTTGGTGTGGTATTAAGTTTGTGTGTAGTTATAATATTCACATTATGTAACAAATTAATAAAAGATGATGATTTAGAATTCTAGGAAAAGGAGGAGTGTGTGATGAATAGAATTAAAAGCGAATTAAAAGCAGTTAACTGGAAAAAAGAAGCAAAACTCCTTCCTGGATATATCATTGTATCCTTGTGGGTATTGTTTACGTTTGTATTATTAGGATGGGTTTTGTGTGCAAGTTTTTCTACGACACAGGAGATTTTTGCTGGTCAGGCAACCAAATTTCCAACAGGACTTCATTTTGAAAACTATGTAAAAGCATGGACGAATTCGAATGTATCAGAGTTTTTTATGAATTCATTGGTATATTCAATTATTTCCTGTGTACTTTTGATTGTAATCTGTGCACCTGCAGCTTATGTACTTGCAAGATATACATTTGTGGGTAACAAGCTGATTCAGACTGGATTTGCAAGTGCAATGGGTATTCCTGTAATTATGATTATTTTACCATTGTTTGGTATTATTTCGCAGATGGATTTATTACAGAATGTTACTTCTAATAAAATTGTATTGATTTTTCTGTACATAGGTATCAATGTACCATATACAACGATTTTCCTGACGACATTCTTTGCGAATATTTCTAGAACTTATGAAGAAGCGGCTGCGATTGATGGATGTCCTCCAACCAAGACGTTCTGGCAGATTATGTTCCCGATGGCACAGTCAGGATTGGTAACAGTTACAATTTTTAACTTTATTAATATTTGGAATGAGTACTTTATTTCTTTGATTATTGCCAGTCGAAACGAAACAAAACCGGTAGCGGTAGGTCTTTATGGTATGATTAACTCTATGAAGTATACAGGTGACTGGTCTGGTATGTTTGCAGCAGTAGTAATCGTATTCTTACCAACATTTATCTTGTATGTTTTCTTATCTGAAAAGATTATCGGTGGTGTAACCGGTGGTATTAAAGGCTAGGAAAGGTTAGGTATATAGTATGAAAAAACCAGTATTAGTGATTATGGCGGCTGGTATGGGAAGCCGTTACGGTGGATTAAAGCAGATTGACCCGGTAGATGAACAGGGACATATCATTATGGACTTTTCGATTTACGATGCGAAAAGAGCCGGTTTTGAAAAAGTAGTTTTCATTATCAAAAAAGAAAATGAAGCTGATTTTAAAGAAGCAATTGGCAATCGTATTGAAAAGGTTATGGATGTAGCATATGCATTCCAGAATTTGCAGAATATTCCGGAAGGTTACGAAGTGCCTGCAGAACGCGTGAAGCCTTGGGGTACGGCTCATGCAGTATTAAGCTGTAAGGATATCATTGACGGACCATTTGCAGTAATCAATGCAGATGACTATTATGGCAGAGATGCGTTCCAGAAGATTTATGATTATTTATCAACGCATGAAGATGACGATAAATATCGTTATACGATGGTAGGTTATCAGTTAGAAAATACATTGACAGAAAATGGTCATGTTGCACGTGGGGTTTGTGCAATGAATGAAGCAGGAGAGCTTGTCAGTGTAACAGAAAGAACACGTATTGAGAAGAAAGATGGCGGCGCAGCATTTACAGAAGATGATGGTGCTACATGGACTACACTTCCGACAGACGCTATCGTATCTATGAATATGTGGGGCTTTACAGCAAGTTTCTTAAAAGAAATTGAGAACGGATTTGAAGCATTTTTAGAAGAAGGGTTAAAGAAAAATCCATTGAAGTGTGAGTACTTCTTACCAACAGTTGTAAGTAATCTGTTAGCAGCAGATAAAGCAACGGTTGCAGTACTTACTTCAGAGGATAAATGGTATGGTGTAACCTACAAAGAAGACAAACCGGTTGTAGTGAATGCAATCAAAAACTTCAAAGAGACAGGTTTATATCCAAAACATTTATGGGGAGAAAACTAATGAGCAGAGTATTAGCAGAACAGATAAGAGAAGCAATTGACAATCTTTGTTTTTGTGGCACTTATGTAGAAGATATGCCTTGGGGGAATGGACATATCAACGATACCTTTTTGCTTATATTTGAAGGAGAAGATAAGAAAACGATACGATATATTTTACAGCGCATGAATAAAAATATTTTTACAGAGCCTGTAAAATTAATGGAGAATATTGTTGGAGTAACTTCTTATCTTCGCAAAATCATTATTGAAAATGGCGGAGATCCGGATAGGGAGACATTAAATGTAATTCCGGCAAAAGACGGAAAAACATATTATGTGGATTCTACGGGTGAGTATTGGAGAGCTTATAATTACGTAGAGGATTCGACTAGTTTTGATCAGGTAGAGAAACCGGAAGACTTCTATGAAAGTGCAGTATCATTTGGTAATTTCCAGAGACTGCTAGCAGGTTATCCGGCAGATACACTTCACGAAACTATACCGAATTTCCATAATACAAAGGTTCGTTTTGCAACCTTTAAGAAAGCAGTAGAAGAGGATATTATGGGAAGAGCAGCTTCGGTTTCGAAAGAAATCCAGTTTGTATTAGAACGTGAAGAAATTGCAAATTATTTTACGGATTTGTTAGAGGCAAATGAGCTTCCGCTTCGTGTAACACACAATGATACGAAGTTAAATAATATCATGATGGACAATGCCACTAGAAAGGGTATCTGTGTTATCGACTTAGATACCGTAATGCCAGGACTTGCTATGAATGATTTTGGTGATTCGATTCGTTTTGGTGCGAGTACAGGTGCAGAAGATGAACCGGATTTAGATAAGATATGGTGTGACATGGAGTTGTTTGAACTCTATACCAAGGGCTTTATCGAAGGTTGTGGCGGTAAACTTACCCAAAAAGAAATCGAACTGCTTCCAATGGGAGCAAAAACCATGACATTCGAGTGTGGTATGCGTTTCCTGACAGATTATTTACAGGGAGATACCTATTTTAAGATTCATAGAGAACATCAGAATCTTGATCGTTGCCGTACCCAGTTTAAATTAGTTTCTGATATGGAAACAAAGTGGGATACGATGGCAGAGATTGTAAA
>JAZSEF010000019.1:0-6581 GCA_045531555.1 Roseburia sp.
TCACAAACTGAGTGAAGTAACACATGATGATAACACAGGCGTATTTCACGATATCCTGCAAATGATGCGACGTGTTATGAATTATTTATTAGAAAAAGAACCTGTTTTACAAGAAAGGATGGGTGATATTATGGGTGGAAAGGTTTTACCATTACCATCGGATAAATTAAGAGAGGCTAGAGCCGAAGGAATTAGTGAAGGAAAAAGCACCGTTATAGTCAATATGCTTAAACGCTGCATCCCAATTGAGGATATCTGTGCAATTACTGAATGTGATATTGCATTTGTTAAGCAAATTCAAGCTCAACTATTCAAATGATAACTATTAACAACGTGTATTGCCATATCGTCATTTTTTGATGATATGGCTTTTTTGATAACACTCACACTTTTCTAATTGCACATCCTCGCAACCTATGTTACACTATTCTCAAAGCAAATTTTCATTCATATAGCCCAAAGCTTCCTGCTTTGCTATATATCACACGGAGGATATTATTCCAGATATCCCTTCTCTATCGTACATTTCCGTGCCTGCTGGCACAGTACTATTTCACATGTGAATGTTACATTCGTAACTGAAAATCCTGCTTTTATTCCAATACTCTATTAATGCAAATACAAAAAATTAACAAAAAATTTATTGCATACAAACTGGCTTCTATGTATAATGATTATGATGACAAATAATCATTTGGTGAGTCCTACCATTAAGTGGAATCTATATGAGAGTTTTCCGTTGCGACGGATACTACCAAGAGGCTATGCATCTGCATAGCCTCTTGTGTTATGGAGGAATAATGAACAAACGCTTCAAATTATACACTGTTAATAAAAAATATATCCGAAATCTACATAATATAGATAACAATATCCCTTCTGTATCTCCTCAAATCGGAAAGCAGAATCGCCCATTTTTAGGTATTATCATTTTAATAAATGGCTCCAAATTCTGTATTCCATTTACTTCTAATTCCAGTAAGAAAAATAAAAATTTTGAATCCATGCGTGAGAACATTACTTTTCGTAAAATCCGTGACAAAGATGGTGCGATACTGGCAGCTCTTAATCTTAATAATATGATTCCGGTTCGCGACGAATACATTTCCGAAATTGACCTTAAAATTCATCCTACTGATACACCAGAACTTCGCCATTGGAAAAGACTATGCATCAAAGAACTTACTTGGTGTCAATCAAATCAAGCCGAAATTGAGCGACTTGCAAACGAATTATACAGAATATATATTTCTAATGAACCTTTCAACAAAAAGAATATTTGTCTTAATTTTCCTGCCTTAGAAAAAGAATGTAATAAAGCAAAAAAATTGTAACAACATTTATGCTCCCAATTTCCTTTATCTTTTTTACTTTATGTTTAAAACAAAAAAGCTATTCCTTCAACAAATTATTTGAAAAAACTTACCTATTTTGTTACCATATTATATTATTAATTATGAGAAGGAACTTTCAAAAATTACTTCTGATGCTGAGAGAACTGAGCAATTAGTTACTGAATAATTACTCTGTTTTACAAGAAAGGATGGGTGATGTTATGGGTGGAAAGGTTTTACCATTACCATCGGATAAATTAAGAGAGGCTAGAGCCGAAGGAATTAGTGAAGGCATTAGTCAAGGCATCTGTCAAGGTATCATTGCTTTGATTCATACTTGTATGGCACTAAAAGCTACAAAAGATATTACCTTGGAACGCCTGAAATTAGAGTTTTCTTTAACTGACAAGCAGGCAAATGATGCCATTGCAAAATACTGGAAATAGATAAAACCGCTGTATGTCCCAAAAGGCACACAGCGGTTTTATGACTGAAATTCCCTCTCATTTTCTACTAAGCTCACTTAAACTTATCACTTCGCTTCTATCCCAAATTCAATGGTAACTTCCTTACCTGCACCATAATGAATGATTAATGTACCTTCTCCGCTCTTACCAATCGTTTTTACATAAGTACCGCCCATTCCGCCTTGCAGCGAAACTACCGATGGTCCGATTAGTCCAATCTCGCCCTTCACTTCAAACGAAACCGGATCGTTATATACCGAAAGTACATTACCACATTCATCCGTCGCCTGAATACGAATTAATGCCACATCATAGCTATTCTTCTCTACGAGCGTTGTATGGTCTGCCTCTGCCGTAAGTATAACTTCTGTCATTGGCTTTTTCCAAATCGTTTTATGAATGGTAGAACCATTTGTATCAACTGCTTCAAAACGATACGTGGTAGCACTGCCGCCCCAATCACCTACATACTTTGTATACAAAGGCATTACCGATGCAAAACTCATACGGTATCGTAAAATCAGCCACGCCGCTTTTAATAATGTTTTCTTCGGTAAACCTGCCATGCCATATCGTGCGTAGTCATTAAACAACTGTTTTAGATAGGCTTCCTGCTGTGGTGGAAAACCTTCCTGTTTTAACACATCCCCCAGATAATCGTCAATCAGCAATGGTCCATGAGCAAGATTCTTATATGGTGATTCTTCTCTGCTATATTCCTTGATAAAACGATCATTTTTATACATACGAACCTTCGGTGCATTTGTAAAAATATAAGTCTCACCACGATTACATCCCGGATGTTCGCCAATGTCCATAGAAGAACTTAACTCTAATACAGGAATATTCTCCTGCTGGCAGGCATACGCTGCTGCTGCGAGTTTTGCATTACGGAACATATCCATTACACCATGATAACAGATGCGGTCACCACTACCGAAATCCTTATGTGTATTATAATCAAACATACACCAGCCAAAACTTCCCGCGATATCATCCTCACCTGCTACCGCATCCAATACACGTACATGACGAAGTGCATGTTCTACGCGATGTTCCTCACAATCAAAAGCCTTGGTCGGGTACATGTGTCCATTGTATTCACTAATCAGATATGGTTTCTTCTTATCTGAAGTCACCGCTACCTTTTTATCACAGCCATGTGTTTTTCCATCATGCAAAAAGTCATTATATGTATACACGTCTTCTAACAGATGACTCTTTTTGATACAACGAACGCCGCCCGTCTGTCTGGAATCATCCAGTTTATGTGCCATTTCATTCGTTCTAAGATAAAACTCATCATCATCCACAGACTCATTGATACGAACACCCCATAAAATAATGGAAGTATGATTACGATACTGCAATACCATATCTCGTACATTCTCTACTGCCTGATTCTTCCACTCGGCATCACCGATATGTTGCCATCCCGGTATCTCTGTAAATACCAGCAAACCAAGTTCATCACAACGATCCAAAAAGTAATGTGACTGCGGATAATGTGATGTTCTAACAGCGTTTAATCCCAGTTCCTTTTTCAAAATATCTGCATCGAGTTTCTGCATAGATTCCGGCATTGCATATCCCACATAAGGATAACTCTGATGGCGATTTAAACCACGAAGTTTTAATTTCTTCTCATTCAGATAAAAACCATCTTCTTTAAACTCTGCCTTACGAAAACCCAACCGGTTAAAACTCGTATCCAATACATTACCGCCGCTTATCAGCTCCGTCTTAATCTCATATAAAACCGGATGTTCTGTATCCCAGAAGTCCACATCCGAAACTGTATAACATAACGTGAGCGTTCCATTGCCAATACCGCATTCACCAAGCACTTCCCACTCACCACTTTTTTTGTTCTTAATACTCTGCTTTACAAACAAGCCCAATTCTTCCCTGTTCACACTGACCTCAGTAATCAGTTCTGCAGTATGCTCCTTAAAAGATAGAATATTGCTCTTTAAAAACAAATCAGCCAAATAGATTGGCTCCTTAATATCCAGATAAACATCTCGATAAATGCCACCATACGTCATATAATCGATTACAAAACCAAACGGCGGCACATTCAAATTCTCCCTACTATCCACCCGGACAGTCAGCAGATTCTTTTCTCCGTAACGCAATTTTTCTGAAATATCTATCGTAAAAGCAGTATATCCACAATGATGACTGCCTATTTCCTCTCCATTCAGATATACTGTACTATCATGACCTATTGCATCAAACGTAAGCAGCACGGTCTTTCCCTGCCACTCTTCTCCGGCAAAAAGTATCCTCTGATAGCCCGAAACCATCTGATATATCTGCTCATCAAAATAATGAAATGGAGTCTCTTTACAAGTATGCGGCAGGCGCACCTCCTGCATCTGTGAAGCCTCTCCTACATCCTGAATCAGTTCTTCTGTAAATTCTTCCGTAAATATCCAATTATTATTAATATACTGTCTCATTTTACTCCCCGATTCTATCCTTTTCCCTTTATTTTATCATTTTACAGCCTTGTAAACAAGTTAGAATAAAGAATGTGTTTTACACACTCTTGCGCCGCCGAAGCGTCGTATTTGCGACATTATACATCTGCTTTGGTGTGTGCATCTGCATGGAAAAACCGCCACCCAAAACAGGTGACGGTTCACTCATTTCATTAATTATACTATTTTAAAATAGAAACTGCATCCATAATAGTCTTTTCGTATGCTTCTTTGCCGTATTTATCAACTTCAGCTTTATTCTTCTCACCATGTGTCAGGCAACCTGCACCTCCGATACAGCCGCCTACGCATGCCATACCTTCGATGAAGTTTGCATTCAGCACGTTCTTGCTCTTCTTAAGAAGTGCCATACGGCATTCTTCAATACCATCGCAGACTGTTCCATTCAACTCGAACTCGAGGTTCTGCTCTTTGATTGCCTGTGCAACTGCATCAGAAAGACCACCGGAACGAGCAAAAATTCTACCAAAGTAAGATGCATTATCTAATACATTTTCTTCTAATGTTGCGAGTTCAATATCCTTACTATCAATTAATGCCTGTAATTCTTCAAAGGTCATAACTGCATCTACATATGGTTTTGCATGCTCTAACTGTGCTTCACCTTTCTTAGAAGTACATGGTCCAATAAATACTACTTTTGCTTTCTCATCCGTTTCTTTGATATATTTCGCAAGTGCTACCATCGGAGAATCGTTATGAGAAATAAACGGCTCTAATTCCGGGAATGCAGACTTGATATATCTTACAAATGCAGGACAGCAGGAGCTTGTTAAGAAACCTTTTTCTGCCAATTCTTTAGACTCTTCTAATGCTACTATATCAGCACCAAGAGCAGCTTCTACTACTGTATGGAAACCAAGTTCCTTTAATCCGGTAATAACCTGACCTAATTTTGCATAGTTAAACTGGCTGGAAATAGCCGGTGCCACAACTGCATATACTTTGTATTTTGTATTATTCTGACTTCTCTTAATAAGGTCGATAACATTCAATATGTATGATTTATCCATTACTGCACCAAATGGGCACTGGTACACGCAGGCACCACACTGGATACATTTTTCATTATCGATTGCTGCTACATTATCATCGCTAATTGTAATCGCTTTTACCTTGCAGGCATTCTGACAAGGACGCTTACGGTTTACGATTGCAGAGTATGGACATACTTTTGCACACTGACCGCATTCTACACACTTTGTTTTATCGATGTGTGCTACATGATTATGGTCATAGGAAATAGCTCCACGCTTACATACATCTTCACAGCGGTGAGCCAGACAGCCACGGCAGGAAGAAGTTACTTCATAACCGGCAGCAGGACATTCATCACATGCAATATCTATTACCTCAATTACGTTTGGATTATGTTTATCACCACCGATTGCTATCTTAACATATTCCCCTAAAATAGCTCGTTCTTTGTATACACAACAACGCATAGTTGCCACTTTTCCCGGCACAATATCTTTTGGAATATCTACAAGGTTCTGAAGAAGTGTATCATTCCATGCATGACGTGCTACTTCACGCAACACTTTATATTTCAAATACTGGACTTTGGTATCAAATTTTATCATTTGTTTTTTATCATCATTTCCCACTTTTAAAACGCCTCAACTTTCAACTTTTTTAATATATTTTCCCGCAAGAATTCTTTGAAATCTTCTTTGGTGACACCTACATGAATCTCATCATCTACCTGTACTGTTACACCGACACGGCTGCACTTGCCAAGACAAAAACTACCTGCAAGTGTTACCTGTTCTTCCAAATGATATTCCTCTACTGCTTTTTGCAGAAGTTCTACGATTTCATAAGAACCCTTTAAATGACAAGAACTTCCAATACAAACCTTTATCGTCATCATTACTTACACCTGTGCTTTAACATATTTCTCAAAAAACTCTTCAACTGTGTCAGGAGTTACTGAATGGAATTCTTCATTCACAGTCACGCAGACACCTTTCTGACATTGACCCATACAAAAGGTTCCTCCGAGTTCTACTTTATCTCCCAAATCATTTGTAGCAAGCAATTCCTGTAACTTCTCTACTACCTGACGAGAACCTTTGATATGACATGAACTACCGATACATACTGAAACTTTCATATTAAAATCTCCTTATTCGTAATCTACAACATCAACCCATGAAAGAAGGAATTCTCTTTCTTTCTCATTGCCCTTTACTGACTGTGAAGCGGCAACAATCGGCATCCACTTCTGAACATACTGCTTAGCTGTGTTACTCTTCTTGCAGAACATATCA
>JAZSEF010000010.1:0-94236 GCA_045531555.1 Roseburia sp.
AGACTACAAGGTAGATAGGGCAGAGGTGGAAGTGCAGTAATGTACGGAGCTGACTGTTACTAATAGGTCGAAGGCTTGACCAAGAAAAAGGTTTGTAGTATAATCTGTATGAAGTTTTGAAGGTACAAAAGAAAAAGAGAAAAAGAGATTATAAAAGATGCAGTTACTGCATCATTTTATATATGTAGGGGATTGGTCAAATGGTATGATAGGGGTCTCCAAAACCTTTGGTGGGAGTTCGATTCTCTCATCCCCTGCTCAAGTAAAACCTGTAAATTTTGAGAAATCAAGATTTACAGGTCTTTTTACTTTCTTTATAGGAAATTTCTCAAATTATTAGAAATAGTGTATAAAGGACAGGAAATAAAAAATGACATGACAAAAGAACGAATCCAGCAAATAATGATATAATGACATGAAATACTTGGTTAAAGGGGAACAGATATGAACATATTGGTGATAGATGGACAGGGTGGACAGCTTGGTGCACAGTTGATTAAGTCATTACGAGTAAATTTTAAGGAAGCTAATATTACAGCAGTAGGTACAAATGCAATGGCAGCGTCAGCTATGTTAAAAGCAGGTGCCACGCAGGCAGCGTCAGGAGAGAATCCAGTTATAGTAGGATGTAGAAAAGCAGATATTATTATCGGACCAATCGGGATTGTAATAGCAGATGCATTGTTTGGAGAGATTACGCCGAAAATGGCAGTTGCTGTGGGGCAGGCTGAAGCGACAAGGATATTATTACCTTTGAATAAATGTGATAATCTTGTAGCGGGTGTATCGAATTTGAGCATGACAACAATTATTGATGATGCGATTGCTAAGGTGAGAGAACTGGTTAAGGAATGATGGTGAAAAATACTTGCTATTTTAGAATAGGAATGTTAAAATAATAGAGTCGTTCAGAAGAACGGTGAACGGACAGAAGTCCTTGAATAATTTTATAGTATTTAATAATAAAATATTGCGAACAATGCTAAGAAGGTGTTACTTTTCCAGGAATGGGAGAAAGTGCATCTTTTTTTATTATACGGAGAAGTTCTATGATTTAGAAATACTCCGGAAGGATGCGTGCGCAAAAGCAAAGGAGAAGAACCAAAATGAAAAAGAGAAATAATATTAAAAAACTTACCTTATCCGCCATGTTTTTAGCATTGGCATTTGTAATGCCATTTGTGACAGGACAGATTCAGCAAATCGGAGCTATGCTTTCTCCGATGCATATTCCGGTACTTTTATGCGGATTTTTATGTGGAGCACCATGGGGGCTTGCAGTAGGATTTATTGCACCGCTTTTCCGGTCATTTGTAGTGGGGATGCCATTGCTGTTTCCGGGAGCTGTATGTATGGCGTTTGAATTAGCGACGTATGGTTTTCTTGCAGGAATATTACATAGTAAGTTGCCAAAGAAAAAAATATATGTGTATGTGTCACTGATAATTGCTATGATAATGGGACGCCTTGTGTGGGGTATGGCAATGTTTAGCTGTATGGGATTTGATACTGCTAAGTTTGGATTGACAGCATTTGTTTCTGGGGCAATTACAACTGCAGTACCGGGAATTATTGTGCAGCTTATATTAGTGCCCGTTTTGATTATCGCTTTAGAACGACGGATTTATGATAATGAGTAGTTAAATATAGTTGACAAGGAAACAATCTTATTATATAGTTGTTGATAGTAAAATGTTTACGGGGAAACAAAATGGGACAACATCAGATTTTATTACAAGAGATTGCTGCTATGTTACAGCGTCAGGAGCTTTTGACGAAGTTGACAGAGAACGTCTGCTTAGAGGAGTACAGTTATTCGGAGACGCATTGTATCGACTATATCGGTAAGACGGAGTTACCAAATGTGACGAAGATTGCAGAGACGATGCAGATGACACGCGGTGCAATCAGTAAAATGACGAAGAAATTACTTGCCAAAGGGCTGATAGACAAATATACTTTAGAGAGTAATAAAAAAGAAGTATATTTTCGTCTGACGGAAAGCGGTATGGAACTTTACAGGGAGCATGAGAAGCGCCATAAGCTTTGGGAGCAGCGAGACAGTAAGTTTTTAGAGCGATACTCACCGGATGAGATTGAGACAATCACGAAGTTTATGCGAGAGTTTAACATTTATCTGGAAGAGAAGATTGAAGAATATACCAGTGAATAATACTATCCCGCAGATATGCAGGAGATGAAAAATGCGAAAGCTGATAATAAGAAGATAGTAAAAGATAAAGACAGAGGGGATACTTAAGGTATGAAGAAAGAGACATTTGTAACTAAAGCACAGTTGGAGGAGATTATTAAAACTTATCCGACACCATTTCATTTATATGATGAAGCAGGAATTCGTAAGAATGCGCAGGCAGTAAAAGAAGCATTTGCATGGAATCCGGGTTTTCGTGAGTACTTTGCAGTAAAAGCGACGCCAAACCCATATATTTTAAAGATTTTAAAAGACTATGACTGCGGATGTGACTGTTCTTCCATGACAGAGCTTATGTTGGCACAGTCCCAGCATTTTAATGGGGAGCATATTATGTTTTCTGCAAATGATGTGCCGGCAGAAGAGTTTGCTTATGCAGAAAAGTTAGGTGCGATTATTAACTTAGATGATTTTACACATATTGACTTTTTGGAGAAAACGATTGGTTATATTCCCGAAACGATTAGCTGCCGTTACAATCCGGGTGGAATTTTTAAGATGAGTAATGGTATCATGGATAATCCGGGCGATTCGAAGTATGGTTTTACTTATGACCAGATGGTAGAAGGTTTTAAGATTTTAAAAGAAAAAGGTGCGAAACATTTTGGGATTCATTCTTTCTTAGCAAGTAACACGGTAACGAATGATTACTATCCGATTCTCGCAAAACAGTTATTTGAACTTGCTGTGGATTTAAGAGATAAGACAGGCTGCCATATTTCGTTCGTAAATTTGTCAGGTGGCGTAGGTGTGCCTTATACACCGGATCAGGAGCCAAATGACATTTATGCAATCGGTGAAGGTGTTCGTAAAGCATATGATGAAGTGTTAGTACCTGCAGGTATGGGCGATGTGTCTATTTTTTCAGAAATGGGACGTTTTATGTTAGCACCATATGGTTGTCTTGTAACCACTGCCATCCACGAAAAACATACTTATAAAGAGTACATTGGTGTAGATGCCTGTGCAGCAAATCTGATGCGTCCGGCTGTGTATGGTTCTTATCATCATATTACTGTTATGGGCAAGGAAGATGCACCATGTGACCACAAATATGACGTTGTTGGTTCTCTTTGTGAAAACTGTGATAAATTTGCGATTGACCGTATGTTACCAGAGATTGAAAAAGGGGACTTACTGGTGATTCATGATACAGGTGCGCATGGATTTTCTATGGGCTATAACTACAATGGACGTCTTCGTTCGGCAGAACTCTTATTAAAAGAAGACGGAAGTACACAGATGATTCGTCGTGCAGAGACAGCAAAGGATTATTTTGCAACATTTGATTGTCTGGATATTTTAGATGATATGGTATATCCGGAAGGCGTATAGGCATGTGTATTGACCAGAGGCGTTTTGACGCAGCAAAAGAAAAAATAATAGGCAAAAACAGGGAGCGTATCGGTATCGGTACGCTCTCTGAAAAAACAATGCATGCTGTGTTGAAACATTACTATGCACCGGATGAGGAAATGCACGAGATTCCGATTGAGAATTATGTGGCCGATATTTATACGGGGACGGAGATTATTGAGATTCAGACCCGTGCGATGGATCGCATGCGTAAAAAACTGGAAGCATTTTTGCCATTGTATCCGGTGACAATTGTTTATCCGATGCCACGTGAAAAATGGCTCTATTGGATTGACGAAGAGACAGGAGAAGTATCTCCGAAACGAAAATCTCCGAAAAAAGGGAATCCTTATCAGGCGTTTATTGAATTATATAAAATCCGTCCGTTTTTATCACATCCTAATCTAAGGTTAAGACTGGACTTAATTGATATGGAAGAATATCGACTTTTAAATGGCTGGAGCCGTGACAAGAAAAAGGGGAGTGAGCGGTATGATCGTATTCCGACTGCATTTGTGGAGGAAGTGTGTATCGACTGCGTCAGAGATTATATGCAATTGATTCCGTATGAATTGCCGGAGCAGTTTACGGTAAAAGAGTTTGCAAAATGTGCCAAGATTCCGGTACGGTTAGCGGGAACGATACTTTTGATTTTTTATGATTTAAAACTGGTAGACCGTGTGGGAAAAAGTGGTAAAAGTTATGTTTATGAAGTAAATGAATAAAAATGGTTCACATGTTTTTACGACATGTGAACCATTTTTTTCTATAGGAAAGAGAAGAACGGAAATTGCAATTTAATAGTTACTTAAGCGTAATCTGCGTTTGTAAGCTGGGTCAAGCTGGTCGATAGTGCGACGTGCCTGCCCATAATAGCTTGGATTCGTTGAGATTACATAAATCTGTTTGGCACCATGGAACTTTTCCCTGAAAAAGAAGGGAATGTTAATCAGGTTCTTGGTGAAAGGAATGCGGTTCTCAATTAGAATGCGAACGGTATAGTTACTGATACGTTCATTAACGGTATAACATAATTCTATATCTTTATTAATCTCTTTGGCATTGCCAAGAGTTAAAACTCTATTCATTTCGAAAAAACTCCTTACATCTATATGATAAAAACTGTGTACTCCAACCAGGAAGTGTTATGTACGATTGGTTTCCTGCAAATTAATCTGAATCTGCTTGCCGAGGCTTCCGGCGATTTTGATAACAAAGTCCAGACTTGGATTATAGCGACCGCTTTCAAAGCGGGAGATATTGGACTTCTTCGTGCCGACCATGGCAGCTAAATCTGCCTGAGTCATATCCTGAGCCTTTCTTGCAGCTTTTAATTGTTCAACCAGTTCATGACGAGGAGCCAGTTCCGTATTCTTTTTAATGATGCGGCGCGGCGTTGGCGCCGGTGTGCTTTTTACTTCGTCCATTTTTGCCACCTCATAAACATGATGTTATCATATATGATAACACAAGTCAAGAATGAACTTATTGATAAAGCGGACAAAAAAATAAGGCGGATGGCGAAACAAACTTGTCAAGAAAAGCATGGAATGTTAAGATAGCAAGAGGAGTGTATGTACTCGTGAAATGAAGTTTGGCATAGATAATAAGATTAGGAGAGGGTAATTATGAATCAGTTTGATACACCATATTTTTCATCAGAATTTATTTTAGAATATAGTAAGGGAGGGGCAGGCAGAGAGAAACGCGTGCAGACATATGTGGCATACCGCTTTCTTTCGGCACTGATAAAAGAAGAGCCGGTGTTAATAAAGGCATTGGAAGAACACCTTGGTTGTGAATTGACTGCAGAAGGTTATGAAGAAATTGAAGCATTTTTGATGGAAGATTTGTATTTTACACCGGTATTTACAGAGAATTCTTATGATGCGCTGACTTTCTATTATGCATTGCAGGTAACAAAAGAAAAAGATGGCGTGGCAGCGATGTATCTGGATAAGTTATTGTCCCTGTATGCAGCCGATGCTTTAAGAGTAAGCTATGACGAGGCTTCTTTTTCACTTGATTTTGCGTATGAGAATGAATTGCTCTACTGGGCAGCGTTATACATTTGTCTGACAGGGTATGAGGCTTCTCTGGAGTACATTTTACCGGAGTTTGCCCGAATTTACTGGAAAGGGCTGCAATTTACCTGTGGAGATATGTTATTATATGATTTCCTGAGTGAATATTTTGAGCGAAAAGATGTGTTGCATTGTAAAGAATTTGAGGAACTGAATCATACATTAGTTCTGGCTACGCTGCAGTCATTCCGTACCGATTTAGAGAGTTTTGCGATGGAAGTGCTGATTCATTTAAAACATCCGTCTTCCCAGTTTGCAGGATTATATCAGTTCGGAGCAATAGGTTGTAAAGATTTGCCGACACTTGATGTGGCAGGTCGCAGAATGGAGAAGATTTTAGCCTATGCTACTGCGTATGAACTTCGTAATCATTTGTATGATTATCATTTGGACGAGGATAAGACGATTACGTTTGAAAACTGGAAAGATAAATTAAAATGGCATTATGTGCAGTACAATAATGTGTATAATATGGCGTTTATGACGTATTATGCAGCAAATTTGTCTATGCGTATGGTGAAAAAGCAGTTTATGGAAAATATCGAGGCTGTGAAGTAAAGAGGTTAGTCATCGCAGCAGTGGCAAAGGAAGTATAGATTATAGAAAATATTAGAGACAGGAAAGGCAGGATTTTGATAATATGCGAATTATCATTATACGCCATGGTGATCCGGATTATTCGATTGATTCGTTGACAAAAACCGGTTGGAAGGAAGCAAAACTTTTAGCGGAACGGCTGGCAAAAACAGACATGACGGAGATTTATGTGTCTCCACTTGGCAGAGCGCAGGATACGTTAAAACCGACGTTAGAAAAAACGGGCAGAACAGCGACGACTTTAGAGTGGCTAAGAGAATTTAACCCGAGGATTAACCGACCGGATGTGCAGGGCGTAAAGAAACTAAGCTGGGACTGGCTGCCACAGGACTGGACGAAGGATGTGAATTTCTTTGACCGTAATTTGTGGCATACGAATCCGGTTTTTGTAGAAGCAGATGTGAAAAAAGAGTACGATTGGGTAATAGAGAACTTTGATACACTTTTAGCAGAGCATGGCTATGTACGTGATGGAGAGAATTATCGGGTAGAACGTCCAAACAGGGATACGTTGGTATTGGTATGTCATTTTGGATTGGAATGTGTATTGTTGAGCCGATTGATGAATGTTTCGCCGATGGTTCTCTGGCAGGGGATGTGTGCGGCACCATCATCTTTTACATCGGTATATACAGAGGAACGCAGGGAAGGAATTGCATCTTTCCGCGTGAGTTGTTTTGGAGATACGTCTCATTTGTATGCAGCAGGAGAAGAACCTTCTTTTGCAGCGCGTTTCTGTGAGACTTATGACTGTGCCGAGGAAAGACATGACTAAATCTTCCTGATGTTTATTCATTGGGGAGTGATTTTAAAAACGCAGTGAATGGTGGTAAAGGATAGAAAAAGTTTATGTATAAAGTTTGCAAGACGGCAAGATCAGAAGAACGTCAGGTCGCATTCCAAAATACATTATTAGCGATGCTGGAAAAGAAAAGGTTAAAAGAGATAACGATTGTTTCTTTGTGTGAAGAAATGAATATATCCAGAAAGACATTTTATCAGTATTTTGATACGGTAGAAGATGTACTTTATTCTATCGTAGACAGAGAACTTCAAAAAGGTTTTTTGTATTTGGAAATCCGACCTGATGTGGAGGCGTTTTTCTTGTTTTGGAAGGAGAAGAAATGGCTTTTAGACATTTTGCAGGATAATGCGTTAAGTCAGGTTTTAGTAGACAGGGCTTATTATAATTCTAATATGAGAGATGAGGAACGCTATACTATTTCGAATATGAAAAATGCAGGATGGATATCGGCAATTATTACGGTGTTGGTATTGTGGCATCATGGTGGTATGCAGCAGGAACCGGAAGAGATGAGAGAACTTATTCTGTCTATGTTCAATGCAAGTGGGCATATTGAACAAAAAAAACGATAAATAATTTCATGAAAAGGTTACACTTGTTACCTATTTGTCCACTCCCGCGGGAGTGGATTTTTTGGTATAATATATCTTGTAGAAATATAGTGGAATACTTTGAGATTTCGCTTATAATATATTCATTTTGAGGAGGACAAACCAATGGGGAAATTAGTAAAACTCAATCCAGATGAGTTAAAAGCACTTCGTCAGATTGATGAGCGTATGATTTCATACAATGTGGAGATGACAGAAGTAACAGGCGGTACTTTCTGGAAAGCTTATACAGAAGCACAGGTAGACGGTACAGAAGAATTTCCGGTAATCAAAGACTGGTCAAATATGGGGAATTTACAGCAGTGGTATGATCCGATTGATACTACCAATCCTAGACTTATCAAGCTTGCAAAAGATCTTGGAAAAGCATGGGTACGTGTATCCGGTACATGGGCGAATAAGACATATTATGATTTTGACGGACATACAAACGGACAGGTTCCGGAAGGTTATCAGAACCTTCTTACCAAAGAACAGTGGACAAACTTACTTGATTTTGTAAGAGCAATCGATGGTAAGTTACTTGTTTCTTTCGCAAACTGCCCAGGTAACCACAGCAAGGATGAGCCATGGGATCCAACACAGGCAAAAATGCTTATGGACTATAGTATCGAGCATGGCGTTCCTGTTTCAGCAGTTGAATTTACAAACGAGCCAAACTTAATCGCACTTTCCGGTTTGCCGGTAGGTTATACAGCAGCAGATCATGCACGTGACCATGATGCATTCGGTGCATGGTTGAAAGAGAACTATCCGGACTGCTTATTCGTAGGACCATGTACTGTAGGCGATATCAACATGTTTGGTACAGGTATGGATGGTGCCGGCGGTGGTATGGCAGCAGGTTACGAAATCGTAACTACAGAAGATTTATTAGGCGAATACAAATCTAAAATGGATGTATTCAGCTATCACTATTACAACGGCGTATCTGAACGTGGAGCAGCTATGGGTGGTCATTGGCCATATGAATCAATTCTCACAGAGCAGTATTTAGGAATTGCAGCTCACTGTGCGAGACAGTATGTTCCAAAACGTGACAAATATGTTCCGGGCGGACAGATGTGGGTAACAGAATCCGGTGATGCAGGATGTGGCGGTAACACATGGGCTTCTACTTATGCAGATGTACCACGTACATTGAATGAGTTCGGTGAGTTCCCAACAGTTACAGATGGTATTATTTTCCATAACACATTGGCTTCTTCTGATTATGGTTACTTGAAACATGGTACATTTGTTCCAAGACCAAGTTATTTTGCTGCATTACTTTGGAATCGTATTATGGGTTCAACTGTATATGATTGTGGCGCAGTAGAAGAAGGTGCTCATGTATATGCACATTCTCGTAAAGACGGAAAAGAAGGTATGGCATACCTTATCGTAAATAATTCAAACGAGACCACAACAGTAGAGCTTCCAAAAGAAGCAGATGTATATATGCTTGCAGGCGAAGATGGAAAACTTCGTGCACGTAATATGACATTAAATGGAAAAGTATTAGCACTTGGTGAGAATGATGAACTTCCAGCATTAGAACCAGTGAAAGCTACCGGTACATTAGAAGTTCCGGCAACAAATTGTGCATTTATTGTATTATAGTGTTTTTTTAGAGCGGGCGTATTGTTCCGCTCTGAACATAAAATAAAATATATGGGAGGTATTTTACCAATGGGACAGACAGTTAAATTATTACCTGAATTATCTGTAATCCGTACTGTAAATGACAAATTAATGTCTTACAACGTAGAGTTTACAGAGGTAACAGGTGGAACATTCTGGAAAGCTTATACACCGGAACAGATTGCAGGTACAGAGAAATTCTCTGTAGGCGGAGCAAGCGATATCACATCAGCAATGGCTTCTTTGATGCAGGTATATCCACCAATCGACCTTTACAATGAAAAACTTCGCAAATTAGCAAAAGAGTTTGGACCTGTTTGGGTACGTGTATCCGGAACATGGGCTACAAAGACATACTATGATTTCGAAGGAACAGGTGTGACACCAGAAGGTTACCAGAACAGACTTACAAAAGAACAGTGGATTGGTGTTCTTGATTTCGTAAAAGCAATCGGAGCAAAATTATTAATCTCTGTTGCGAACTGTGAAGGTCTTCATAAAGCAGATGAACCTTGGAATCCATCGCAGGCTGAAAAGATTTTTGCTCTTACCAAAGAATATGGTGCAACTATCGATGCTGTTGAGTTTACAAATGAACCAAACATGCTTGATATCACAGGTTTCCCACCAGGATATACTGCAGAAAATTATGTAAGAGACGAAGATATTTTCCACAGATGGGTACGTGACAATTATCCGGATACACTCATCGTAGGACCATGTAACACAGGTGGTTCTATGGGTGATGCAGAAAAGCAGGAAGAATTTGCAGGTGGTGGTGTTGAACTTCTTTCTGGAAACAATGCTACATGTGATGATTTAATGAGAGGGGCACAGGAACCACTCGATGTATATAGTTATCACTATTACAATGGTATCTCTGAACGTTTAGAAGCAGTTATGCCGGCTATGCATTGGTCTTCTGATAAAGTATTAACAGAAGCTTATTTAAATGTAGCTCCTTTGAACTGCGAACTTAATATCCCATACCGTGACAAATATTGTCCAAACGGTGAAATGTGGGTAACTGAATCAGGTGACGCTGGTGGCGGCGGAAACACATGGGCTTCTACTTACGTTGATGTATTCCGTACATTAAATGAGTTAGGAACATTCTCTACTCTTACAGATGGTGTAATTTTCCATAACACATTAGCATCTTCTGACTATGGTTTCTTGAAACATGGTACATTTGATCCTAGACCAAACTACTTCGCAGTATTACTTTGGAATAGAATCATGGGTACAACTGTTTATGATACAAAAGAAGAAATCCGTGAAGGCGCTCACGTATTTGCTCATTCAAGACGCGATGGTAAAGATGGTATTGCATACCTCGTTATCAACAACTCTGAAACAGATGCAACTACATTAACACTTCCAAAGGAAGCAGAAGTTTACAAACTCTCTTGCGACACACTTCGTGGAACTGTTATGAAATTAAACGGCAAAGAATTAGTTCTTGGCGCTGATAACGAATTACCGGATATGTCTCCAGTAACAGTAGAAGCTGGTGAATTAACATTAGCTCCGGCTGAAATCGCATTCGTAGTAATGTAATACGCAAAAGTCTTTACGAGGCAACTTGTAAATATGGCAGTGAATAGTGATTTGAATAATATGTAATATTAAGTACCTGTAAGCACAGGCTGAAAATATCAGTTAAAGTGCTTGCAGGTACTTTTTGCATTTTCAGTTAGCAAAAAACGATCAAATGCAATTGTGGATTTTATGAAAGACGTATTAGTATTTAGTTCATCCCGGAGTCGCCGCCAGGACCATCTTTACGAGGAACTTCATCCGGAATGACATCCGTTGCTTCATCCACAGTTGGGGGATGTATTGGCGGGAATTCTTTGTATGGTACCTGATACTTCTTTAAGTCATCAGGGATATTTCTTGCAGGCATTTCTTTTTTGTTATATTCCATATGAAATCATCCTTTCTAATATAATGCTTTTATGGTGCAAGAATGTGCAAAAGACATTCTATGGTTAATAGGATGTGTAATTTCAACGAAGATATTCTTGAAAATAGTACATTTTAAAAGTTTTTTACTTTTTAGTGGATTATGGAAATGTGTAGTTATGTGAGGGAATAGAATATTTTTTTGCTGTGGTGTAAATACTTCTAAGGTAATGAAAAACAAATAGGAGGTATTTACAATGTCACAGTTATCAGAAAAAGAATTATCCGCAATCAAAGATTTGCTTGCAGACGAAGACCTTTTAGTGAAAAAGTTCAAAATGCTTGCGGAGCACTCAGAGGATGCCACATTAAAGGCAAAAATGACAGAGATTTCCAATAAGCATCAGGGTCATTTTAATGAGCTTTATTCAAAATTATCGTAGTAGCAAGTAGTAATTGAAAAGGATTTGAATGCCGGGATACCGGTAGATAGGAGAGAACTATGCCAGGGATTTATACAGAAAAAGAGATTTTAGGGGATGCTTTATCGGCACAGAAAGCGACAACAGCATTAGTGAATACATCTGCGAACGAATGCGTTCACGAAGATGTTAGACAGACATTGATGCATATTTTAAATCAGGAACATGATATTCAACAGGATATTTTTGAAATGATGCATGCACAGGGTTACTACCCAACACCGGCTGCAGATGCCAAGAAAGTGGATGAGGCAAAGCAGCAGTATAGCCAGTGCGTGAAGTAAGAAGTAAAATATGAATTAGGTAAAGTATAAGTTTAAATACCGCGTATTGCGCAGGAATTGCGCGATACGCGGTTTGTAATTTAAGGGGCTGGTATGAGATAATTTCTTTAGAGGAAAGTGCACTTTTTTCTATTGAAGCACAGTAAGTTTAGATGAAAGTAGAACCTGTGTGTATTGGACGGATGATATTGACTTGCCAAGTGATATACTTTATGAATATTGGGAAGGTCAGAAAAAGGCTCATTACAGTAGTGACAATTGAATATTAAATTTGAGACTGTTGACTGGTTGCAATTGGCGAAAAGTTGACAGTTTTTTTATACCTGCTTACTTTGGAAAAGGTGGGGAAATTTGAGATAACAGGAATTTTAGAAAATAAAAAATCCCTTGATTTCTCAAGGGATGAATGCCGGCAGCGGGACTTGAACCCGCACGTGGTTACCCACAACAGATTTTGAGAAGCAGTTTGCTTTCAGCAAACCGCTAAGCCCGCCATGCCATATATCCTCTTAAAAAATCAATTACATTTTCAGATTCAATATATCAGTAATCAAATTTTTTTGTCTAACTAAATCTGATGTTACGCTAAGAGTGTACCTCAATGTAACTGAAAAGACAAGAGGAAGTTGCTTTTTGTCTGCACTATTTATAGTGCGGAGTGCAGCAGGCGTCTATAAATTTAAGGAAGTTATTATATCTCTGATATGGTTTTCTACTTCTGTTTCAATAGCATTAATTGTATTAAATTCATGTAGCATTTTAACATGAGAATCTGCATAGTTTTCTATAATATCACTTTCCGCAGATAGGATATATCTATCAAAAGCGGAATGATTGTGGGATTGTCTATGCTTGATATATTGGTTATATGAATCATTCATTTGTCTTTGTCTCCTGTTCTAATATCTGTTTTAGTTCATTGATTGTGTCTTGCTCAAACGCATTTTCTTCAAGGTTTCCTAGTTTGTATGGCTGACCGCCATCTGTAATCTGTTTCATTCTGAATACAGATATTTCCCATCCGTCCTCACGATTAAACCAATAGGCTCTCCATGCGTCACGATATTGTTCCTCTGTAATAGGCGTTGGAAATTCTTCCGGCTTAACAGAAAAGTAATTAAAATCAACAGTACTTCTCCAGAGAATCCCTTTTTGTTCTAAGATACTTAGCCAATGGCTCAATGTCTGATATGTAATATCCATTTCGTTTTTTAACAATAGCACCATAGCATAAAAGGGTTGCTTTCTAAATTCTTTGTCAAAGAATAATCTGTATAGAAATATCTTCAATCTTACAAAATCCGTTTGTGGTGCAAAGCCTAATCTTTCAATACAGAAATTGCGGAAGCGTGGTGGTGTGCGGATGATAGTTAAGGTAAAAGTATTCCCACGTCCGCAAGTAGTATATACATATCCTTGCCTTGTTAGTTTGCGTTTGATACTGTCTAAGCGGTCTGTTTTAAAGAGTTCTATTAACTCGTCTCTTGTATAGGTTTTGGTATTCAGCATTTCTCGTTCTGGGCGTTTTACACAGAATTTTAATCTGACTATTTAAAATAGTCGTGTTAATACTTTGTGTAAATTCTTCCTACATTCCAATCCATAAATCAGAAATAAGTTCTTCTGCCTTTCTCCTTTTCTCATCTGATAATTTATAATCATTGTGCAGAAAGTTGGCAACACTACGTGCATTTTTCATGCCTAAATAATCTGCTACATATTGATTATCTATATCACATGTTATTTTTAATATTTTTAGTTTCTGGATAATTTCTAGTTGTGTCATTCTCAATAATTCCTTTCACATGATTTTTTCATGTATCTAAGCAAAAATAAAAAGCCATTGCGAAGTATCGTAAAAATGCAATGGCTCTCTATCTATGCTAAATACCTTATTATATATAAAAATCTTCATAGGAAGATTAATTAAACTTGATTAAGAGGGGCGTATATTTCGGGAAAAATATATACCATTTTCAGAATTGTGTGGTGTGGTGGTTTACTCTCTCTCCAAATGCTAAATCGAATCCCAAAAACGAGCGTAAACCATATAGTCACAACACAACCACATTGCAGAAATTAATTTATTTTATATAAATATTATAACAAAATTTTTTTGACTTCTCAAAAAGAAGAGGAATTGAAGCACGCTTCAATTCCCCCTTAGGACAGGGCATCCGCCCTGTCTTATTCTTTTAATAGTTTGTAGAAAGTTGTTTTCTTTGTGCCTGTAAGTTCCATAGCCTTTACCGCACTTATATCGCCTTTTTCCCATTGTGCGATTACTTCATCCCAATTACTAGGCTTTTGTGCTTTTGGTCTGCCATAATCAGCCCATTCTCCACGTGCTTTCTTTGCTTCGATTCCCTCTTGTTGTCTTTTTTCTTTCTTCTCAATTTCTGCCTGTGCCATTGTGGCGTATAATTCAATTAGCATATTATTGATTGTTTCCATAATCATTTTTGCCATTGAGTTATCAAGAGAAGATAAGTCTTGAGTAGTAGTAGGGATTTCTAAAATCATTACACGTACTTCTTTATCTTGGAAGTATCGTAATTCTTTTAAAGTGTCTTGTTTGTTTCTTCCCAATCTATCTAATTCGGTAACGATTAGAATGTCTCCGCTTCTCAATATATCCTCTTTTAATACTTGATAGCGAGGGCGGTTGAAGTTCTTTCCTGTCTGTTGGTCTGTATATATCTTTTCTAGTTGCAAGTTATTGTTCTTGCAGAACGTTTCTATTTCTGTAATACCTCGGTCTAAGTGTTGGTCTGTGGTACTTGTTCTATGATATCCGTAAATCATGGTTTATCTCCTCTCTTTTGATAATTATATTATATCAAAAACGTTCGTAAATGTCAACATAATTAGGCGAACGTTCGTAAAAACTTTTTGATACTTTTATGAACTTTAAAAGGATGCGTTTTTGCTCGTTCACAAATGTATACTTTTACGGACTATCCTTTTTGAACTATGGAAACTCAAAAGAGAAGTAGCGAAATCCTGTCTAGTGCATGGAAAATTCTAAAAAGATACGCAGAGTTTTGTTTGTATTCAATCGAATTTTAAATGGAATAACGTAAATTCCGTTAGGTTTCTATTGGATTTATTAGGACTTGTCAAAACCTACAAAGACCTTTGTGGAAACTTTACGAAAATGCGTTGAATCTGCTCGGAATATTGCTTGTTTTGTGTGCAACTTGTATAATTTAGGTATATACAAAAGAAAAGGAGACCAGACTAATGCGAATTATTATTGATACTGACAGAGAGCAAATCATTGTTCCAGATACTTTCTACAAAGCTATTGATAAAAAGAATGATGTTTTAAAACAGGCTGGCGTTACAGACAAAAAAATTGAATATGAAGAATATGTAAGAGAATGTTTTGAAAGAGCAATGGAAGCTCCTTGGATTCGTAAGTCAGATTTAGCAAAGAAGAGATAATATGGCAAAGAGAATTACACCGGAAGAAATAGTCCTGTTCCATGAACTGTTTGCGGAATGTCACAACTACGCAGAAGTAGGCAGACGGACAGGCAGAAGTGCTAGTACAGTAGCAAAATATGTGGGGATGAAAAACAAGCCTAGCGTTTTGCAGTACACCACGCACCAGATAATAACGAAGTAAAAAAGAAAGCAACAGGGGTTTGTTCCTGTTGCTTTTTGTCTAAAATAATTTTTTGCGGTTGCTATATAGATAATGTCCTTCAATTATTAAAATTGTTATGTAAGCAATAAGTAATACAGTACGTAACAACTCCATGCCGTAGCTAAAAAATCCTAAAGTCTTTAACCAACCTGCAAAAACATTAAAAGAAGGCATACCTGCACGTCTCCAAAAAATAAAGAAAAAAATACTTAACACAATTATTCCAACGGTTATTCCTATTCCGACAGTCTTTTTATCAGCCATTTGATACTTGTTAATAATATAGCCAGAATAGATAATGACTGGTATTAGAAGTAATGGATATAATGGTATTATAAATAATAAGTAAATAAGTGCCGCTACTCCACCAAATACTAATAAGGCGACATTTATTACTAGTTCTTTTTTCTTGTTATTATTTACAATAATTTCTTGAGATATAACATTTTTTTGTTCCGCAAATTCAGATAATGCCATTCCGCAATTCGGACAGTTTGTAGCATAATCAGATACACTTTTTTTACAGTTAGGACACTTTTTCATTTCTACTTTCCCCTTGATTTAATAATTTAATTATCTGCTGATTTTGTCCTTGTGTGATTAAATCTGGTAATGTCATTGCATATAAGTAACCAAAAATTCCGAGCCAAAAACAGAATGCAAAAATATGATAATCTTCACCATAGCCTTTTAATATACATGCGTCCTGCATTTTCTTTGCACCGATTCCATTTATTACAATAATAACAATTAAAACTACAATTCCTAATGCTTCCATAAAAATTATTCTCCGTATTCTTCTATAAAGTATTTATTTTTTAAATTCGCTTATCTTCTTGTTATGTTCTTGCGTTTCCTGTTCAGTGATTTGTATACAATACTTTTGTAATTTCCCCTTTTCAACAATTGTAAGAATTGCAACATTATCTTCTGGTATGTATTCTAGATTTCTGATATTTTCCAAATATACACTTAATACTTTCAGGTTATTAAAAGGCTCTTTAAAAGGGTATTCTAAAGTCTCATCTATAACGAGATGCAATATTTTACTGTTTGGATAAGTGCTCATATCTACAGCGATTGGTACATCGTATTTTCGATTTAAAAAAACTCTATGCTTATGTGACTTATATGAAGTAAAGTCTTTTTTTCTAACTTTAATCAAAAAGATTACGCATACAATAAGTACCGAAATAGGTAAAATTATCAATATACTCATCAAAGAATCATAAGATAAATTTAGCGATGATAAAAAAGGTACAAAAACCATTACTATGACAAGTACCACTAAAATTCCACCTACCATAACCTGTCCACCACCAATATCAGCATTATTACTCATATGAGCACTCCCATTTGCCCAAAGAGCAATACCTAATCCTAAAAGAAATATAAGCATAAAAACAACAAAACCCATGTGTATTTTCCCCTTTCATTTCAAATACTATTTTTTGATTGGTTTAGGACATTCTGCATTTATAGGTATTCTCCATGGACTTCCCTTTTTGTCTTGTTCTACGTCCTTGATTAGTCCATTTTTGCACCAATTAGAAATAGTGCCTTGCGAATAACCCCATTTTTCAGAGGCTTGCTTTGTTCCCATATACTCCATGTATTACTACCCACCTTTCTCCTTAGTACTTTTGTATCAAATATATTTTAACGGATATTCCGTTAAAAATCAACAATACAACTCACTTTCTGTAAAATAAAATAGAGGTGGTGTATATGAAGCATTTAGAGCGTATCAAAGCATTAAGAGAAGATAATGACTACAACCAGACAGTAGTGGCAAAGGCTATTCATGTAGCACAGACAACCTATTCTGATTATGAGCATGGAAAAGTTAGAATCCCTTTGGAATGTATTGTGGACTTGGCAAAGTTCTATGATGTGGATATGAATTATATTATTGGTGTTAGTGATATCAAAAAAGAATTTCCTAAGAAGTAAAGCGGTAGAGGTATGATGTGAACCTTTACCGCTTTTGTTGTACTTATATGCGTTCATATTTTACGTCTAAAACTGTTTCGTCTATCTTAGTAAATAGTTTATAAGTATCTGCTTGAATGCCTTTTAAAAGGCGTATATGCACACTTAAAAGGCTAGGTGCTACGTTGGTATAGTTACCCTCAACAATTCCATGAGATTCTAATTCTGATACTGTAATCATGGAATCTATATCTTTCATAATCTCGTTTAGGTCTGACATAATATCATACAATCTTTCTTCCATAACATTTCCACCTTTATTCCATGGCTTTCGCCAGATTATCTAATGGGTTGAACTTATCATAGTTCTTTTGCAAGTCTGTTGAATACAGATTTATATAGTGGTTTGTCATTGCCATTGTGGAATGTCCTAATAGACGTTGTAAATAGGTTGCATCCCCTCCGGCAATAATGTAGTGCTTGGCGTAGGTGTGGCGGAAAAGGTGTATAGAAGTCTTTGTCACGCCCCTGTCAATATTGTATTTTCTGATAGCACATTGAGCACCCGCCATAGAAAACTGTTTGCCCTCATATTCTGGAAAAAGATAGTCTTTGTCTGTATGCTCCCATAACTGTAAATACAGTTCTAAAACCGCCTTTAAACCGCTTGACATAGGTATGTACTGTTGCTTTCTGTTCTTGGTAACAGTTAGCAGAATCATGTTGGTATTGAAGTCCACGTCCGCAATCTTGATATTCACAACAGTAGAAAGTCTGTTGCCTGTTGCAAAGAAATAATTTATCATTGCCCAATTCCGCCATTCTACCCAGTTATCACTTTTCGGTTTCTGAATTAGTTTTTCAAGTTCCTTTTGTGTATAAGGTTCTTTTATCACTTCGTTTGCTTTTGGAAGTGTAATAGTGAACTTGCACAAGTATTCTCTATCCATGCAGAAATATAAAAAGGCTCTTAACTGTCTGATTCTGGTAGCAACATAAGTTTCTGAAATACCTGTCTTTTGGATATGCAAAATATAATCTTCAACAGTATCTGCGGTAATGGTAGCAATATCATTTTCTTCTCCATACCAATTCACAAAATAGTTACATTCTGCACGATAAGTTTTAAGTGTTCTTTTAGAGAGATTTTTGGTTTGACAATGTTTGATAAAGATTTCCAAACATTCTGAAATAGGTTTTGAAATGTGTTTAATGATTTGTTTTTTTCTAGCCATTTTGTCCTCACTTTCATAAAAAGGTTAGAAAAAAATCTGATGTGTCGATTTATTGAAATCTGATGTGCTACTTTCCTTAGAAAATAAAAAATCCCTTGATTTCTCAAGGGATTTAATGCCGGCAGTGGGACTTGAACCCACACGGGCGTAAGCCCAACAGATTTTGAGTCTGCATCGTCTGCCATTCCGACACGCCGGCATGTTGTTTCGTTCAACAAAAGAAATAATACCATAAGGTTGGATAGAATGCAACTAAATTTTGAAAATTTTACAAAAAATTTTATCATAAATAAACAGTATATAACAGTTGACAACAGTTAAAGACTGTTATATACTGTTTATTGTAAAGGAGTGGTTGACCAAATGAATATTATTATTAATAATTCGTCCATGCAGCCGATTTACGAGCAAATCGTAGGGCAGATGAAGGAGCAGATTATGAATGGAACATTAAAGCAGGACGCTGCGTTACCATCCGTTCGAACTTTATCGAAAGATTTGCGTATCAGTGCACTTACTGTGAAAAAGGCGTATGATGCTTTAGAGCAGGAAGGCTTTGTAATTACGGTTCATGGAAAAGGAAGTTTTGTAGCAGGTGTGAATCCGCAGATTGCTGCAGAAGAGGGAAGAAAAGAAGTAGAAAAAGTATTAGAGACGGCGATACGATTAGGGAAGAGTCATGGCATGACAGTAGAAGAAATGCAGGATTTGTTTTCGCTTATTTTAGAGGAGATGTAGGATGTTACTTAATTTAGAGCATGTACAAAAAACATATGGAACATTTGCATTAGATGTTTCTTTAAAGGTACAGGAAGGACAGGTAATCGGCTTAATCGGTGCGAATGGTGCCGGAAAAAGTACGACATTTAAATCGGTTTTAGGTCTGATACATTCAGAGGTAGGAAAGTGTGAAATGTTTGGCAAACCAATAAAAGAGCTTACCGCTTCTGATAAAGAAAAAATTGGTGTGGTGTTGGCAGAGTCCGGTTTTAGCGGTTATATTACTGTGAAAGATGTATCAGCAATTATGGCAGCTATGTATAAGGATTTTTCAAATGCAGAATTTGAAGAAAAATGCAGACACTTTGGGATTCCGTTAAATAAGCAGATAAAAGAGTTTTCTACCGGTATGAAAGCGAAATTGAAGGTGTTAGCTGCGTTATCTCATGATGCGAAGCTTTTGATTTTGGATGAACCAACAGCAGGTCTTGATGTAGTAGCACGAGAAGAAGTGTTAGATATGCTTCGTGAATATATAGAAGACGGCACAAGAGGAATTCTTATCAGTTCACATATTTCTTCGGATTTGGAAGGGCTTTGTGACGAGTTATATATGATTGGTGATGGTCATATTGTGATGCATGAGGAGACTGATGTGCTGTTATCAGAATATGGTGTGTTGAAAGTGACTCCAGAGCAGTATGAGAAGCTTGATAAGCAGTATCTTTTAAAGGTGAAAAAAGAGCAGTCTTATTATCGCTGTCTGACATCACAGAAGATGTATTACAAGGAAAATAATCCAGAACTAATTGTGGAAAATGGTTCTATTGACGAGTTAATGGTTGTAATGCTTCGTGGAGAAGAGGTGTGAAGATGAAAGGTTTGTTGATAAAAGATATAAAATTGTTGTTAGGGCAGAAGAAGTTTTTTGTCGTGGTAGTCGGAATGGGTATCTTTTTTATGTTGTCTAATGGGAATCCGGTTTCTGGTGTGAGTTATATCACAATGCTGTTAAGTATTTTTACATTAAGTACCATTAGTTATGACGAATTTGATAATGGTATGTCATTTTTAATGACACTTCCGATTGAGAGAAAGACTTATGTACAGGAAAAATATGTATTTGCGGGATTAACATCACTATTTTCGGCAGTTGGAACATCTGTGCTTGCGTACATTATGGGAATGGTTATGGATAATTCGGTTGACATGACAGAAGTAGTGGGTGTTGCGTGTCTAATTATACTGGTATCCTGGCTGATTTTAGCGCTTATGATACCAATTCAGATAAAGTTTGGATCGGAAAAAGGAAGAATCGCGATGATTCTGTCAATGGGAGCATTATTTGGAGTGTTTTATGTATTGGCAAAAGTATTTAGCAGTACCGGAGCAGATATGAATGGTATAGTAGTGTTTTTAGCAAGTTTAGAACCATGGCAGATTGTGTTGGGATTTGTGTTAGTGACCATTATTGTACTTATCATTTCATATAAGATTTGCGTACGTATCATTAATAAAAAAGAATATTAGCAACTGAATAGTCACAGATGCAGTACGGAAGGCAGCTAATCCTAAGATTTTCTTAAGATTGGCTGTTTTTTATTTACAGAAAATAATAGATTTAATAAAATCTAATTAGAAGATAAGCGACTATTTACGGAAGAGGATACTAAATTATTAATTCTCATTTCTATTTACAAACTGATTAGGTAAGTATTAATTTAATGAATATAGGAGTGTGGCTGTATGAAAAAAACGATTGACGCATTGCTTGTGATTGCTACGATTATTCCGGTTGTATTGCTATTTTGGCCGTTTGTGATGTGGAATGATTTAATGTCTGTAATCTTGCGGGTTATTCCCTCATTTTCTGTACAGGTATTAGTGTTTAGAATTGGAAAGTGGAACATTATCAAGGCACTTCCTGTTCTTATTGCAGGAATATTTGCAGCATGGGGAACGTATCTCTATTCTACTTCTCCACATTGGATCAATGCGACTTTTTGGGGAAGCCTAATTGCTGATTATGTTTCTCCTTTTATATCGTGTTTGGGTGCTTTGATTGTTTGTATATTGGTAAAGAAAAAGTAGAGAATAAAGATGAAGAAAAAAGCGATTTTGATATTTATAGTGGTGCTTGTTGTCTTTGTAGCAGGTGTGTATTTGATATATGACAGGATATTTCCGAAAGCAGGAGCAATAAAGCAGTTGAAGTTATCTGAAATAGAAAACATTTATGTTTATGATAATGATGAAAATGAAATAGAACTGAATGATTCAGAGATAGAAGTGCTGTGTATATATATAAATACAGCGGAATCTACCAGAATAATGAGTGTAAATGATTATCCGAGTGTAAGACCATATTATGTAGTCGAAATAGAGTCAGTTGACAGGTATTTCAGATATATGATATATGAAGAAAACGGAAAAGTATATGTAGAGTTGCCATATGAAGGTGTATATGGCGTAGATGAAAAAGCCATTGACATTTTGCGATAGGAGAGGAGAACGAAACATGAAGAAGCGGATTGGGGGTGGTTGTGTGAAAAAATTGAAAGCATTAGTATTAGCATTATTCTGTGTAGTAGGACTGCTTGGATGTAAGCAAATTGCGAATGGAATAAGTAATTCTGGTCCATTTGGAAATGGAGATGCAACCGTTTTAGAACCTCATCGAGAAGATTTTTCACCGGTAATAGAAAATTCTATTTTGGAACAATTTGATAATAATACTGAACTGAAAAAAGTTTATATTTTACGCACAAACGACTGGTTTCTTGCCAGGGCACTAGCGGATTTTAGTCAGGTAGTCACAACTGACAGTATGTATGTTATTCCTGGTGGAGAAAACGGTACAAGTAATGACAAGGCTTATTCTTTCTATAGAGTCAATGAAGATGGCAAGGTAGAGTGGGTTGGTTCCGCATATCCTCCAGCAGATGCATCTGTTCCGTTTGGTTTTTCGGGTTTGACCTATGAAATGATAGACAATGTGCTGGATGGTATTGAATACGAAGATTATATCATAACCTATGCACAGAGATTGAATACAGTCTTTGTGTGGGTACGGTGTGAAAACGAAGACATGATTATCACTTATCCTACACGTCCTGATTTATTAGGGTTTGAAGTTGGTAGAATTTATACATTAGAAGAAGTAAAAGGTATTTTAACAGAGGCATACAGTAAATAATGAATGAATTAGAAAAAGTTTTGAAATCCATTGTTGGAATGAGGAGATAGATTGGATTGAATTTTTATTGCAATATGGTACAGTAAAAGAAAGTGATTGGAGATATGGAAAAATCATTGAAGGTGAAGTCACACCAGAATTTGTAACTATGATTCTTAGTATGCCAAAACCAACAGATATTGAAATTTATAACAAAATGACACCATTTTTTAGTATATTCCTAGATGAATATAATTTCCAGAGTTGTCATTATGGAACAGAAATTTACATGAAGGAGAAATAGGGTGAGTGTTTGTACATTTATAGCATCAGATAGTCCGTTAAGAGAAGTTGCACCGGAAAAAGAATATCCTTTAGAAATAAATTTGGACGATGGCACTATATATGATGGTGGAGCTGATGACAATTATTTCCTACTTCCGTTTAATGATCTTTCGGATTATACGGACAAGAAGTATGGCGTTTACTTGGAATGGGATTACACAGACGGACGAGCAGAACAGATATTAAAATATCTGAGAACTGTTTTAGAAGAAGCAGAGCAGGTAGAGTTTTGGCATGTGTGGTTGATGGATTATTATGAGTATGAAGATAGCCCTGTGATTCATAAACGGACGATTTCCATTAGAGAAATGACAATCCAAGATATTAAAGAAATAAGCAATGCTGATATTTGGAATAAGCCGGATAAATACATGCCGGGCAGACCATCTTTTTACTGTTTGAGAATAGAACGATAAATGAGCAGATAAAGATGAAAATAGAGAATAATAAGAAAAGAAAGAGGAGAATGGATATGGCTAAATTAGAACGTACTTTAAATGGAGATTTTAGTGCAATACTTAATAAAATCGTAAACGGAATTGTAAATGGAAGTGTTTCAGCTTCGCTTGAGGACACCAGTGATTTTCGAAGTGGTGATGCAAGATGCAGTGTTCGTGTATTTGAAAGATATAGTTATGCAGGAGGAAATAGAGTGAGTCTTAGTGTAACATTATTTCAAAATGGAAATGATCCAATTCGTCTTTCTGCAATTACTGCAGGAGGAAGTCAGGCAATGTTTTTTAAGGTAAATACGTGGGGCGAAGAAGCATTTTTAGAGAAGTTAGAGGAACTTTTGCGAGATGAAGGAATATAATCTATTTGGTTATCAGGTTGAAATTGATGAGATTGCAACAAAGGAATGGTACGATAAAGCGGATGAGTGGAGCTGTGAATGCGGAGATTGCAGACATTTTGTAGCATTGGCAAAAAAGAGGGAATTACCAGAGTCTATTATTGAGGTGTTAGAACGATTCCGGATTGTTCCGGAAAAAGCCACATACGTCTGTCAAATGGTCACAGAGGAACATAAGATTTTGTACCAGTTTAGCTATCGTCTGGCTGGAAATATCTTAAAGGAAAGCGAGGAAGCTGCGAGGGATTTTGGCTGGGGTGAAGGGCGTTGTTGTCATGAACCATATCCTTACGGTGCGCCGGGATTTCCTACACCGCATTTTGATTTGGAGTTTTGGGTTCGATTGCCAAAACAATACAAGTATCGTGATATAGCGGACTTTCTTATGCACGGTAGAGAGATTGAGTTTGTTTATAGAGGAAAAGAGTGTTCCATTACAAATCATAGCAGTAAATGGTGGTTTTATGATGGAGAGCGGAACATAGAGTTGTGTGAATTTGATAATAAAGAGTTATTAGTAGAAAAAGTTGCGGATATTGTTATTTTGGATAAGACGATACGGGAAATTTTTGACGAGAACTGTTATGAAGAACCGCTGTGTATTTTATAGGGAGAGACTGGAGGGAAATAGCATATGAAGAAGATACATAAATGGTTAGCTTGCTTTGTAGTTATCGTTACCTGTTTAGCTATGCCTGTTACAGTAAAGGCGGATATGGGACCGAAGCCTTCTGTTGTAATTGAGACAATCGGGTTTGAAGAAAAAGAATATTATATGACGTTGTTGTCAGAAAGAGATTCAACGGGACCGTGGAGCCACGGAGATGAATACCACGATTATATGGGTGAAAAACGTGTATTTGAGGTGTTTGAAAGTTACAAAGATGGATACTATTTCCTGAGTTTTATGCAGGATTGCTCTGAGAATGATAGATTTGAATGGACTTATTATCCACCTCAGAGATTTAAAGTGCTTATATATACGGTAGATGACGGGCAATTTTACTGTTCCGATGAAGTATATGAAAGATATGCGTTTGATTCTTATTTTAAAGTAATGGTTTCAGAGAGCGGAAATGTTTTAACAGCCCAGAAATCCTACGATTTTTCTATGGAGATGGTGTCACTTGCAGCGAGGGTTGTTTTGACAATTGTGCTTGAAGTACTTGTTGCATTCATGTTTGGTTATAGAAGCAATAAGAATGTAAAGATAATTGCTATTACAAACGTCTGCACACAAGTGGTATTGAATGTTTTGCTTAATATAATTAATTATCGCAGTGGACAGATGGCGTTTGTATTCCATTATGTATGGATGGAGTTTGTGATATTTGCACTTGAGGCGGTTATTTATGTTAAATTGCTTGATAGAACAGATGGTGAAAAGGAAATGGCAAAGCACCCTGTTGTGTATGCGGCGCTAGCTAATATAGTATCATTAATTGCCGGAATCTGGATTGCAAAAATGATACCGGGGATTTTTTAAATAATTATGGAAGTAGTTAGGAGGAATTGTTATGTCAAAAAGAGTTCATGTAAGACCGGGAAAAGGTCAATCGAAGATAGCTTTTGGAGTGGGAATAATTTTCTGTTTACTGGGAATATTTGTGGTGATTCCTATTTTTGGACCGTTTGGAATTTTTTGGACTGCAGTAGCAGGCTGGATTGCATATTCGCATTATAGAAATGGGTTTACAGATAAGCCGATTGATAGTCATGTGATTGAAATTGAAGATGACGGACGTGATGTAACAGTAACTGATCATAGAGCGTATCAGTCATATTCGTATGACACGGAAATGACACCAGAAGAAGATGCGGAAGCTCGTTTGAAAAAGTTGCAGAGCCTGTATAATCAGTCTTTGATTACCTTTGAAGAATATGAGCAGAAGAAGAAGGAAATTTTGGATGAGTTATAAAAGGTGTTGGATGTAAACTCTTGTTGCGGAATTGTAAAGTTGATGTGGTGGTATCAAAAAACAACCTGAGCTAGAATGAAATCATCAAAGCAAGGGAGGATTTCATTATGAAATTATCAGAAAAAATAGTAAAACATAGAAAAATAAATGGATGGTCACAAGAAGACTTAGCGGAACGAATAAATGTTTCCAGACAGGCAATTTCACGTTGGGAAGGTGGCACGGCACAGCCGGATGCCACGAATATTCTCCAACTGAGCAAGCTTTTTGGAGTTACTACCGACTATCTGCTCAATGATGAATATGAGAGTGATAATGATTTGCCCAAAGTGCAAGAAGTAAAAAATGATGGAATGCGTCAAATCATGATTTATATGGTTACGCTGGAAGTTATGATATTACTTATTCAGTTTATGTCGACGGTTATTCTTCAAAGCGCTGTTTTTGGAATACTAAGCTTTGTTCCGTTTGTTGCGGTAATTGGAGGATTTGAGTATGCTTATCGGAAAAAGTCCAGTGGAGGAAATGAGGTTATAAAAGCATTCCGGAAGAGATTTTATAAGATTTCGGCATGGTTGGGAGCATATTTCCCTGTTCGATTTGTGGTGACGACATTGGCATATTTTTGGCTTCATTCTTACCGCAGTATAGTATTGGAATGTGTAATAGTTACGGTATATCTGATGGTAGTGATGTTGATTAGCTTGTCTATCGATAAAAGTTATTTAAAGACAGGAAAGTAAAGGAATACTAAAATGTGGTAGATTAAAAACTCATGCACTATGATAGCAGTGTATGAGTTTTTTGAATAAAGCAGTGTCAAAAATAAATTGACACATCGAAATAAAAATGTTAATATGGTGACAGATTATTTGTGACACTAATGAGGTGGATATGAACTTAGAAGCAGCGTTAAAAGAGATAGAACGATTAAATCGAATAATTGCTGAAAAAGACAGAGAAATAGAAAGATTACGAGAACAAAAAAAGGCTGGAAGAAAAAAGAATAATGCACAATGGCAAGAATCATATAATAGATTTGTAGAGCTCTATGAGAATGGTATGTCTATGGTTGAGATTATAGATATTTCGGAATGTAGCCGTAGAACACTCTACAGATATAAGGCTTATTATGAAGCTTTAAAGAAAGGAAAAGATGAAGGCACAAGAGATTAAGTTAAAACATATATATTATGTAGATTACGAACCAATACAGAAGGGAGAGTTTGGGAAAAAGCATTTAGCAGTAGTATTGAAGAAGAATCATGATAAAATTACATTTGTTACTATTCCCTTGACAAGTAAAGACAATGGAGTAGGGATAAATAAGATTAGTTTAGGGAAATTAGAGGATTTACCTTCAAATTTAAGAGAGAAAGAAACAAATGCAGTTTGTGATCAAATACGGACAGTGAGCTCGAATCGTTTTTACAAACTAAAGGATAATGGGATATACATAGATGTGAAGTTGCCAGATGATAAATTTACGTATTTGTTTGAAAGTATAATGAGAGATTTAACATTTAATTTGGAGGTAGATGAAAAGGCAACTATTTATAAAAAACTCTACAAAGATACAGTTGTAAATAAACTTATACAATGCTATAATAAGTTTAGAAAATCCCTATTGAGATTGGTTGGAACATAGATTCCTATTGAAAATGGTTGGGGTTTTAGTGGCACACTATCCTTTTGCAGATAGTGTGTTTTTTTGTGGATAATCCTAAGATTTCCTTAAGATTAGTCATTTTCTATTTACAGAAAATAATAGATTTAATAAAATTAAAGTAATTATTTAGTTACAAATTATATTAGAATATAATCATTTTATACGTCATAAAGAGAGGACAGTCTGATGAAACAGAACCTAAAAAATATTTTGCTAGTTATCAATACCATCTTACTGATAGCCTGTCTGGTGCAGATAGCAGATTTAAGAGCACAGCTTCAGAATATGAGATCCAATACCGGCAATCAGCTTTCTAATATTTTAACGAATGTAAATAACAGTTATTCGTACATAGAAGAGGCATTAGACGAACAGGCAAGTATCATTTCAAAATCCGAGTTTGAGTTTGGTGAGATAGATATGAAAGCAGGAACGGTGGAAGTGATTGCTTACGTTATGCCAAAAGAATACCAGCCAAATGAGACACAAGCATTTTTCTTATGTGGAGATGAAGAAATTCCGACTGAATATGTGGGCGGAAAATATGTGGCGACTATGAATATGCCTTTATATGAAGATGTAATGATAGCTTCGGTTATGTTTAAAGAAAATGGAACTGTCAGAACGGAGAGTTTGGACTGGTTTTTCAATCCTAGGGCTGATTTGTTGCCATACGTATATGCGTATAATCTTGGTTCATATCGTTTTGGCAAATCCGAAGAGAAAGAAAATGTTGCTACATGGACATTTAGTGGCGATGTAGAGATAGATGTTGCTGCGAAATATAGAGAAGAGTTTGAAGTAGAAACAGCAGAGATAGTACGGTTCTTAGATGGAAAAGAGGTAGAGCGGTTTGACATTACTTTAGATGCAATGACGGCACATAACAGATTTTCTTATAATTGGAATCCGACCTATGAGATTCCATATGGAAGTACACAGGAAATTTTTGTGGATATTACAATGAAGGGTGGCTTGGTGTACCGTTCGTGGATTTCATATTGCAGGATGGATGAGCAGGGAAAACCAATTGATGATGAGGGTTACAGAGAGAATCTGGAAGCGGATATTTATGACACAGACGGAAATTTGCTATATAGTGTAAATGAGGAGAAACTTTTATAATCATTGGTGTAGTAATTGTTGGGATGGAAGATGAAAAAACGTTCGTTTGTGGATTGTGTAGTCCACAAACGAACGTTTTTTGTATATTTATTTTGCACGTGCAGCCTGTGCTTTGATAATTTCTTTATAGTAGTCAACTGCTCCAGGTAAGCAGCCGGCTTCGATATTCTCGTTTAGACCATGCATACCTGACATTTGTTCTGGTCCGTAGTTTACAGGACTGAAACGGACACAACTATCTGCTACCTCATCATAAAAACGGGCATCTGTGCCGCCGGTTACGACGTAAGGAAGAATACCGATACCAGGGAAACAGGTAGAAATCGTTTTTTGTGTAATAGCAAAAGCTTCTCCGTTTAAATCCAAAGATTTAGAAGGATAACCACGGTAAATCACTTTTGTTTCTAATCCAAATTTCTTTGCTAATTCAGTAATTACTTCTATACTTTCATCGGTACCCTGATGAGGGATATATCTCATATTTGCACAAACACTGGCTTCTTGTGGAAGTACGTTGTATCCTGCAGAACCGGACTGCATGGTAAATGCAATGGTAGTCTGTAACATTGCTGCGGCCTGTGCACTAATCATTGGCATTACTTTCTTTAAGAGCGGACCAAACAGCCAGAGATTTGCCATAACAAGACGTAAACCGAAATTACCTACATAAGGAGCAAGGCGGGTAAACATTGCAGAAACAGCAGGTGTAAATGCTACACGGAAAGGTGTTTTCTTTTCTACGCAGCTAATAAATTTGGCAAGACGTGGGATAGGTGTATTTTTCCCAGGGGCACTGGCATGTCCGCCGTTACTTCTAGCGATAAATTTCACGTCTCCATAGCCTTTTTCGAAAATGCCTACAGCGGCAAAATGTCCCTTTACACCACCGATAGGGTCTTGAATAATGCTGCCACCTTCATCACAGAGCATAAATAAGTGTACACCATGATCCTTTAACCATTTTGCAAGTTTTGGTGCACCGGTACCGCCGATTTCCTCAGTACAACTACTGCCCATATAGATGTCGCATGCTGGTACATAGCCTTCAGAAATCATTTCTTCAGCTGCCTGCAAAAATGCCATAAGACTGCATTTGGTATCAGCAGAGCCACGTCCCCACACTTTGCCTTCGGCGATTTTGCCGGAAAATGGAGGATATTTCCATTCACCGGTCGCTTCTACGACATCCATGTGGCTGATTAACATGATTGGTTCATTGGAAGATTTACCTTTCCATTTTAATAATAAATTGCCATCGATTTCTACTTTTTCACAAGTTGCAAAAACCTTTGGAAATAATTCTTCTAATAATTTATGAAAAACAAGAAACTTTTCGATTGCTGGGTCATTACGGTCCGAAATAGTCTCTATCTGAACCATACGGGACAGTTTCTCAGAATAAACATCAATACGTGCAGTATCCTCGGATAGAGAAAAGGAGGTCTGCTTTTTTGGTAAGGTCAGGGTGCGGATAACTGCAACGAGCAGGCACACAAGTAAAACACCAAGTAGCAATAATAGTATTGTAATAACAGCACCCATTACGAATTCTCCTTTTCAGCAGCTTTGGCAAGTTCTTTGCCTTCTTTTTGGAATAAAATGAATGCGTGGCCGATTGTAATTGCGCCACTGAGTAACATTAGGAAACCAACGTTTGAAATCAGGCTTGGTACGCAAATGAATAATAAGGTCATTACAATTAATGGAATAGCAACTAAGTTTTTACCTTTGCGGAAATACTGGTATGCCATTGCACCGAAAAGGGCTGGAACTACGTTATTAAATGCAGGCTGTAATGCTTCTGCTTCTAAAACCGGACGAAGCGGTGTCAGCATGAAAACGCCAAGTGCAATAACAACGGTTGTTACTAAAGATGAAGTTGCGATGGAAAGTGTGGATACAATATCATTTTCCGGAGTACCGGCTTCTGTTCCAACAATATCTCTGGCATTGAGTGCGCATGGAATTTTCATATTAATTAAGTTACCTGTAATAAAGCCTAAATAGCTTCCGCCAGCACCAAGCATCGGAGTATAGATCAAAAATTCAACAATACAACTTGGTATGTAAATTATCGCAATCTGTGCGAAACCTTTCCAGAAAGCCGGCATATTTGGCATAGCATTTAAAGAGATACCCATTAAAAATGGTGAAATAATAAGCATTGCAACGCCGATGGTCAAACCGATGCGACCAAAAAGGTGTGTTCGTTCGTTATATTTTTCAAGATAAAGTTCTCGTTCTTTTTCGTTCATAATAATCCTGTTTAGCCTCCCTTAAAAAATCATACCGCAGATGACTGCAGCAGCCATACCGACTAACATACTTCCTGCGATAGAGAAGTTGTCGAGCCAAGCCATTTTTTTCTTCTCTGCAAAGTAGGTAAAGACTGCCATTGCAAGAGCTGCAAAAATGAAGGTTACAATCTGTAAGTACTGACCGGTTACTACAAGAGAACCATTTTGTAACTGAACAAGCTGGCCGATGTAGCTTCCGGTATAAGCGGTAATTAAACCAATAAACATAGCGGTCATTGCACTGTCACCGAAGCTGCGGCCACTGCCTTTTTTAGATTTGTTGCTGGAAAGTTTTTTGTTATATGCTTTTCCGAAAAGAATGGTGCAGACACATCCCCAGATAATACCCATAGTCATGAGTAAAGCGATAGTAGTGAATGCTTCGGTGGTCATCTCAGCCGCACTTAAGCCGGAAAGACCAATACTTTTTGCGGCGATATCTGCAACACTGGTTTCATAATGCAAAGCACCGATTACAGAGAGGCGGAGCCATGGTAATGGAATACCTAAGGTTCCGGAAAGTGCGATAACGCCTAATAAAATGCTGACACTTGGCAAAATAGAGAAAGTAACGCTGGATGTGATAGCACGTTTTAATTTTACTTTATCCATTCCAATTGCGATGCCGGCACGGTAAGAGCGGATTAAAAAGAAAATACTCATTCCGACTACAAATAAAATAATGAGACCAGAAATGAGAAAGAGTGGAGTACTACTTAATTGTTCTAGAGTATTCATAGGTGAACCCTTCCTTTGTAATATTATTTTTTATCATTATAGGAGCATTTGATAGGAAATGCAATGCAATATAAGGATTTTGGCTATTCCATATCACGCAGCTCTTTTAACTTTTTTGCATATGCGACAAGTCGGTCTTTATCGGCACTGCAATATACATCAAATAAAATTTTGTCGTTCTGGTACATTTGATGGGCTGCTTTTGCAGTATCTTCATCCAAAAGATATTTAGATGCATCCGTATAAGAGGTACCTGTGACTAGATAATCTACGCTTACATGAAAAAATTCCGCAAGTTTTTGAAGTCTTTCTGGTGTGGGCATGCTGGTTCTCCATTTAGAAACAGAGCCATTTGAAAACCCCAGTTCCTTTTCTAAGGAACCTTGGGAAATCCCCCTTTCTTTGCGTAGAGATTCAATGCGTTCATAAAAGCTCATAAAACTCCTTTCTGTTACAGAAAATGTTCAACAAACAACTTGACAAATAGAAAATATTCTGTATAATAAAAATTGTCATAGAAAAGTTTCGGTAACAATATTCTTAATATTAACATTTAAAATATACATTAATGCTATTTTAGAATATTTTCTGTAAATCGTCAATCTTATCTGGTTCTTTTTCGAAGACATTCCGTTTTGAAATATATTTTAATAGAAGATAGTAAGGAGTGCATCACTCTTTATTTATAAAATTTTATATTAAGGAGGAACATTATGGAACAAGTATTAAAGCATTATGGAGATGCCATTCTTGTGGTGGTGGTATTGCTTGCATTAGGAGGGATTCTGATAACTGCATTGACTTCAGATGGCTATGTAGCAGTAGCTTTTAGAACTGCAATAGAATCATTTTTTTCCAGCATGAGTGCATTGCAGCCAGGTACAGTACCAAACCCATAAATATTGGGGCATCGATAAACTCCGGCAGTTAAGTCTGCCGGAGATTTAGGAGGAGAATATGAGTGAATTTATAACATATGAGCCAACAACTGAGCATTTTGGCGTGTTTGGAAAATATATAGCAGAACCAAGTGTTACAGACATTGATTATAATGGTACAAGTCTGTGGATTACGGATTTTGAAAGGGGGCGCTATGAGGCAAAAGAAGAGATTACGGAGCAATTTTTAAGTTCTTTTACCCATAGTATTTCTAATTGTGTCAACAAGCAATTTAATAATGCAAATAAGGTATTGGAGGCAGATACAAAAGAATTGCGGATTAGTATTATTCATAATTCGGCTGCTACATCAGGGACAAGTATTTGTATAAGAAAGTCGCCCTGTTTTATAAGAAATACGATAGAGACAATGTTAGAAGAAAGGTATTGTCAGCAGGAGATATTAGAACTTTTATTAAATTGTGTCCGAGCTAGGATGAATTTTGTGTTCGGAGGTGAGCCTGGAAGCGGAAAGACAGAATGTGCTAAGTTTTTTATGCAGTTTATTCCAAAAGAAGAACGGGTAATTACCATAGAGGATTCGTTAGAAATTCATTATCCGGAGATTAATCCGGGGGCGGATGCAGTGGAATTAAGAATTGGGCCGGGCTTTTCTTATACGGATGCGATTAAGGCATGTTTAAGGCAGAATCCCAAATGGTTAGTGTTATCCGAGGCTCGATCAGTGGAGGTGACATCTCTTTTAGAACAGTGGAGTACAGGGGTGAATGGATTTACGACGTTACATTTGGATGATTTACGTAAGCTTCCGGATCGCATTCAGAATATGATGGATAATGTAAACGATGTGGAACGCATGGAGAATCGTATTTATCAGTATGTAAATGTGGGGATTCTTATAAGAATGGTTGAAGATGACAATGGGCGTATGAGGCGTTATATTGATCAACTGTGTTTTTTTAGTAGAGAGAATGATAAAAATAAAATTTATATGATCGTGAAGAATGGAGAAGTAGTATCAAGGGAATTGCCTGTATCTATTCGAAAGAAATTTGCATCTATGAATATAAAGAATCCGTTTGAGTGTGATGAATTTGAATTGTATAAGAAAGAAGGCAGATAAATGAGGAAGGAGAGATTTATTCGAAGACTTAAGCTGCTGAATCCTAAGAATTTAGCAAAGGAAGTTCATGTATATGGATATCATTTTTCCTGGAAGTCGCATTTGCTTGTATTGATTATGGCATTGTGCGGAATGAGTATGATAGGTTTACTTTTTCAGTTAAAAGCAGTTTATTTGAGTTGTGTTATTGGAACAGTTTGTATCATGCTGCCAGTTTTTGTTTTAGATATGTATAAAGGGATGTATGAGCAGAAACGATTTGCGGATGCAGTAACTTATTGTGAACAGATATTGTATTCTTTCCAGAAAAATGGAAAGGTAGTGTCTGCGTTAAAAGAGACAATGGGTGTTTTTGAAGATGGCAGAATGCGATGGGTGTTAGAAGATGCAATTGCTTATTTGGAGGCAGGAAGTTCGTGCAGTGGAGATAGTGTGTTAAAAGAGGCATTAGATGGAATTGAAAAGATGTATAGTTGCAGCAAGCTGCAAATGATACATAGGTTACTGGTTGGTTGTGAAGAAGTAGGCGGTGATGCAGAGCAGTCTATTTTACTGGTATTAAATGATATTGAATTGTGGAAAAGAAGAGAATATACATTGCAGGCAGGGAAGAAAGTACAAAACAGAGATAATATGATATCCATTGTGGTGGCGGTGCTCCTTTGTTTAACAACGCTTTATGTAATGGATGCAATGGAAGGATTGCTGCCGGGAGGTGGGAAGGTTGGTTTGTTTCGGTTAGAAGTGATACAAATCTCATCGTTCTTGTTTATTTTATTCATGATGTATGTCTTTTCAAAAAGTCGAAAATCACTCACGAAAAATTGGTTACAAGCGGAGAAACTATACGAGGAGTCTTATATTTTGGCAAGTTATGATTTGGTAATGAATTTTGAAAAGGAAGAAAATAAGTGGAAGCGGATGCTTGGAAGTATTCCCTGTTATTTAGCCCAAAAGGATATTAATAGAGAACTATATCATACGTTGCCGCAATGGTTGATGCAGATTGCATTGTTGTTACAAAATAATAATGTACAGGTTTCACTTATGAAGTCTATGGAGGATGCACCGCCGATATTGAGAAGAGAACTGGAGAACTTAAGAGAACGTCTGGAGGTAAAACCAAACGAACTGCAATCCTATACAGAATTTTGTAAAAGATTTAATGTACCGGAGATACAAAGTTGTATGAAAATGCTGCATGCAATTTCAGAGTCCGGAACGGGAAATGCAAAGGTGCAGGTAAATAATTTGCTGCAGAGAGTACATGAGATGCAGAATATAGCAGAAGACATAAGAGTAAGAGAAGAGGCGTTTAGCATGAAAATGTTATTCTCTTATCCGGTTTTGGCAGCAACTTTTAAGTTGTTAGTGGATATGACAATTGGAATACTATTCATATTTCAGTTATTGGGAAGTGTTGGAGGTATGTAGATTGAGAAATATTATAGGCGCGTTCGGGACACTTATGGTACTGGCGATTTATTTTTTTTCGTGTATAGAGTTAAGTAATGCCGGGATTGTAGTCGCGGAAGCAAAGGAATTTAAGGCAGAGGTAATTGCCGAGATTGAAAATAGTAATTTTAATCCTAAGGTGATTGAAGGGTGTATTGTACAGGCTGAGGCAGTCGGATATCAATTAGCGGTTACTACATGTGTTTATGATGAGAAGAGGGATATGCGGTCAGCGGAAGTGATTCTTACATATAAATACTATATTCCGTTTTTAGGCATTGAAGAAATGAAGACAACGCGTGGTATTGCAAGATAGGAGAAGGGTAGATATATGCGAATTGTTATAGAAGAGTTAGGACAGACATTACTTGCGCTAATGCTTGGTGTAGCGATGATAGGTGTACTTATGAAAGCTTTAGAGGGAGCGACCGCTTTTTAGGAGTAGAAGAAACATGCAGGATATTATGGAACATTATGGGATGGCACTTTTAGGAGTAGTAGAAGTGTTATGTGTATATGCTGTTTTACTGGCTTGTATAGAGGAAGGAGGCAGCATTTATAATTTAGTAATATATTTTTTAGAAAAGATAAGTGGATAGGTTGTATTATGGACGCAATAGTGAAGATGTATGGAAACTTTATTCTGGAGGGGATAGCAGTTATCTGTCTGGCACTTTTTTTGTTTGGTGATAGTGAAAAATTTGAACAGGGAGGAGTGCTTGATATATTAGGGAATCGTTTAGTTATCGAAGAGAAAAAGTATGATTCTTATACGGATTTTGGAGAAATATATAAACAGGAAAGTAGTAAGAGCGCACCTAAAATAGAATATACATCGGGTGCACAGGTGACGGGAATTGTGAATATGGCGCAAGTAGTGAGGGCAATTGATTATGATGGAAATGAAATAAAGATTGTGGTATTAAGCATTAAAAGTATGGATGGAGAAGAGTTGATAGAGAGCTATAATTCGGATACGTCAGAAATCATTTTAGAGCGGGCGGGTGTCTATACGATTGAATTAAAGGCGATAGATGATGGAAATAGGACAACAAAATGTGTGATAAGAATGCCGGTGAATGGAGTAATGATACAGGAGGAAGAGGATTGAAAAATACAGTTTTAATGTTTACGGGAGGTATATCTTTTGTACTGGCATTGTTGATAATAATGTCCCTTTATGAGCGGATGAATTATCGCATGGAGATAGAATGTAATTTATCTTCTGTAATGGAAGCACAGATTGCTGAATTGATGATAAAAGAGAAGTATACGACCGAAAATGAAAAGGAATTTCTGGTAGACTTCGTGCAGCATCTTATTGTAGCAATAGATGGAAAGTATAGTCTGGGTGTAGATATATTGCAGCTTGACATGGAGAAAGGAATTATGACAGTGAGAGTTACTGCTGATTTTGTGTACCTGAATGGAAAGGCAGGAACTGCAGTATGTGAGAGAACGGTACTTTTTGAGAACCTATAGAATACGAGGAGAAAACGGATGAAGAAGAGGGTGTTGGCAGTAGGGCTGCTGGTGTTGTTTCTTTTGGGATTGTATATAGGAGCATTAGAGCAAAGAAAATATTTGCAGAGGGAAGAAATAATCGTTGCGGTATTGGATACCGGATATGCGGGAGATAGTAATCGGGTTCTAGAAGGAATTACAACAATAGAAAAAGCTGATAGTTATATAGATGGGAATGGACACGGAACCAGAATAATAGAAATGATTTTGAATGCTACGGATGAGAATGTAAAAATATTACCGATACAGATTGCTGATTATAGCGGACGTTCAACAGAAGAGGCGGCGTCTAGGGGAATTAAGTATGCAATAGAATATGGAGCAGATATTATCCATATGTCGTTAAATAGAAATAGTTTAACATTGGAAAGTGAATGTTCCAAAATGATTAGACAGGCTGTTGGTGCAGGAATAGAAGTAGTTGTATCTGCCGGAAATAGCGGAAAAAGTGTGGATGCAGTATTTCCCGCAAACATTGAGGAAGCAATTGTGGTAAGTGCAATTGATAGACAAGGTAATATTAGCAGTTATAGTAATTATGGAGATACGATAGATTTTGCGGCTTATGGATATTATATGGGGGAATCGGGAACTTCTTATGCAGCAGCCAGAGTAACTGCACTGTTAGCGAAAGAATATGGTGGTGGCGGAAATCTGCAGACGTTAAGAGAGAAAGTTATTGATGCAGGAGAAATAGGTAGAGATATTTATTATGGTTACGGCATTTTAGAAACAGAAGAAAAGATTACCGAAGAAGATGAACAAATATATTTTGGAAAAACACCAAATGATTTGGGGTATGGATTGCTGGATATAGATTGGCGTGCATTAAGTAAGGAAAAATTGAATGAAATTCTAATTGAAACGCATTCGGCTTATGTGGGAATGTATCTTTCAAAGTTAGATAGAACGGAATTGGAGCAATTAAAGAAAAAGGCATCTATTTTGAATACAGAGGTATTGACACAGGATTTTATATATGAAACAGAGGAGGATAAGTACATAGAGGAAGGTGCTTATGAGATTAATTTTGTAGAAAATGCGATAAAAGAATATCAAAAGCATGAAGCAGAGTTGACCATATCTGCAGAGTGGCTGATATTAAGTAATTATGGATATTTTGCAATATCATCTGAAAATCGAAATGATATTTATTATTTTCAGATTGGAGGCCTTTTCTATAGAACAATTACACCTGATTCTAAGTGGTTTTCTATGTTTAAACCAGAAAAACTGACGGTTACGAGAACTACTGTAAAACAAAGTACAGAATTCGGAGAAGTGCAGGTAGCAGGATTTGAAAAATATCTATGCTCCGGAAATTGTTTTGCGTGGGAATACGAGGATCCGGTGACAGGAGAAAAGAAATGTGAGGATAATTTATATGCGATAGATGCGGAAGCAGATGTAGGTGCATTGAATTATGGTTTGTCGATTATTATAGAGGGATACCATAATGAAAGAGAAGGGTATCATACGGGAGAGGAAGATATTATTTTAATACCATATAATTATACACATACGCATGAAGCGTACTCGTATGAACAATATAAAGAACCTTTGAGGTATGATTTTTCCTATTACAAGGCATCTACAAATAGTACGGAATATGCAAAAACACCGCAAAGCGTGTCTAATCAGCAAAAAAATTTTAAAAAGCTAATTATGGTAGACCAGAAAATCTGGTATGAGGGTGTTTATAAGGAGTCTTATGATTATAGTGATGTAGATACCTCATTAAGTTTAGAAGAAAAGTTGGAAAAGTATTTGAAATCATATTCGACAAAAACAATTTCAAATGTAAACTTGTATGCAGAGGAAACGTCATTGCATGAAAATGGATTTACGATAAATGCAGATTTAATGGCTTCGCTTGGGATACAGTGGAATAATGGCGAAAGTTCAATAATTGCTGTGCAGAATGATATTCCGGAGTACAATTTCCCATTGGTGATTAATACATATAAAATTGTTTATGATGGAAACGGGGCGACTGCCGGTGGGATGACAGCCACAGAGATGGAGTATAATCAGGAAAAAAATCTGGAAGAAAATGGTTATAGCAGAATAGGACATGTTTTTGTAGGATGGTCGACAACACCGGACGGAAGAGTAGAGTATGTGGACAAGCAGAGTGTATGTGATTTGACGTTACAACATGGTGTTACAGTAACATTGTATGCTGTTTGGGATGAGTTTCCGTGGATTTTGGCAGAGGATTTATATTTTACCTTAGAGGAAGCGCAGCGTGGAAAAATTACCGGTGAGAGGCTTCTGAATTGTGCAAGAGCAGAGGACAAAGAGGCTGGCGGTGTCATATTGCCTGGCGTGGATGAAGAGAAAGGAACTGCATTTATTTTATTGGATTATAAAGCAAGTGATTATACAGAATTATTGCAGGAGGATAGTATTCCGCTGACTTATCAGGTAACAGATAGTGTGGGGAGCATATATGAGAAGCAGATTATGGTGCATATTGTAGATACGTCTCCTAAAGAGGAAGTAATAAAGGGAACTACACGTTTTATTAATGAGAAATATTATTTTGAAGATTTTGAGAATGGAGGATTGAAAGCAGAGTCCGAATGGTTGACTTGTCCAGATTATATCAGAGTAATAGAGCAGGCATTTGAGAATAGCAGAAATAATGTTTCTGTAATAAGGCTTTCTTTTTCTGTAGAAGAGATACAAAAAATGAAGGAATTTATTTGGCAGAATGGAGTTGGAAACGATAAGAATGCGGAGGCATCACAGTTGTTTTATGAACTTTTTATGGCAGGAGATATAGAAAGTGAACAAGCACTTCTAAGAGTAAAGGAAGAGGAGTTGTCAGTAGATAATCAATGAATTATAATAGATTATAATTAAGTAAAGCATGAGGAGAGGGAGCATGAAACGTTCAGAAATTAATAGGGCATTAAAAGAATTGGAAACTATGTGTGAAAAATATCATTGTTATTTACCGCCATTTTGTCATTTTACACCGGAAGAGTGGCTGAATATCGGGCACGAGTATGATGAAGTCCGAGATTGTATGTTGGGATGGGACATTACAGATTATGGTTTGAATGATTTTGATAAGTTTGGTTTTTCTCTGATTACGATTCGAAATGGAAACAGGCAGATGCAGGAGAAGTATCCGAAAGTATATGCAGAGAAGCTTTTGTATTTAAAAGAAGGACAGTATGCACCAAATCATTTTCACTGGTTTAAAACGGAGGACATTATTAACAGAGGTGGAGGCAATGTATTAATTCGAGTTTATAATTCTTTGCCGGATGAAAAGATTGATTATGATTCGCCAGTAACGGTACATACAGACGGTCGTACTTATACAGTGCCGGCAGGTACACAGATTCGGTTGACTCCTGGAGAAAGTATACATATTCAGCAGTTTTTGTATCATGATTTTTCGGTAGAAGAAGGAACCGGAGCAGTATTATTAGGCGAAGTAAGTCAGTGTAATGATGATAATACGGATAATCGGTTTGAGCCACCTGTAGGAAGATTTCCTGAAATCGAAGAAGATGAGGCACCATATCGTTTGTTGTGTAATGAGTATCCGGCAGCAAAAGAATAGTTGAGAGGAAAAATGATGGAAAAGAAGTGGGATGTATTAGCATTTGGAGAATTGTTAATTGATTTTACACAAAATGGCATCAGCAGTCAGGGGAACGGAATGTTTGAAGCAAATCCGGGTGGTGCACCTTGTAATGTGCTTGCGATGTTGAATAAATTGGGACATGTTACAGCATTTATGGGGAAGGTAGGAAATGATATTTTTGGGCAGTTGTTAAAACATACTTTGGAAGAACTTAAAATTGATACGAGTGCGTTAAAATTGGATGAAAATGTTCGGACAACACTGGCCTTTGTAGCGAATGATAAGAGTGGAGACAGAAGCTTTTCATTTTATCGTAATCCGGGAGCAGATATGATGTTTGTACCGGAAGAAGTAAAGGAAGATATTATTAATAGCGCAGAAATATTTCACTTTGGCACATTATCTATGACACACGATTTAGTACGGGAAGCTACGAAAAAAGCTCTTAAGCTGGCAAAGGAAAATAATATGCTTATTTCGTTTGACCCAAATCTAAGGGAGTCATTATGGAGTTCATTGGATTTGGCAAAGGAACAGGTGTCATATGGATTGCAGTACTGTGATATTTTGAAAATTTCGGATAATGAGATTCAGTGGTTTACAGGCGAAGAGAATTATGATAAAGCGGTTCAAATGTTACAGCGACAATACGAGATACCATTAGTTTTATTATCTTTAGGGAAAGACGGAAGTCGTGCTTACTATAAAAATAATAGAGTAGAGGTGCCAGCCTTTTTACAAGAGAACACGATTGATACAACAGGTGCAGGAGACACCTTTATGGGATGTTGTCTGCATTTTGTATTAGAGAAGGGACTGCAGAATTTGTGTGAAAAAGATTTAGAGGATATGCTCAGATTTGCCAATGCGGCTGCTTCCATAATAACCACCAGAAGAGGTGCGTTAAAAGTAATGCCGGATATTGAAGAAGTAAATGCCTTATTAGAGAAGTAATTTTTAGAAATGATATAAAAAGTTTTTAAATGGTACATACTACCACAAAAAAGTATCGGGGGTTAGTATGGAATCATTATGGAGACAGAAAACAGGAAAAATTAGAGCAAATCAAAAATTTCCGCAGGAGAGTATTAGAGAATCACATTGGGATGTGATTGTAGTAGGTGCAGGGATGGCGGGGATTTTAACAGCTTATTATCTGCAAAAGCAAGGAAAACGAGTACTGATTGTAGAAGCGAAAACAATTGCATCTGGTCAAACTGAACGAACAACTGCAAAAATTACAAGTCAACATGGATTAAAATATGCCGAACTGATTAGAAACGTTGGAGAGGAAAAAGCAAAATTATACGCATTGGCGAATGAACAGGCAATTAGTCAGTATGCTAAACTGATAAAAGAAAAAAATATAGACTGTGAGTTTGAACGGGTAGATTCTTATTTATACTCTAAAACGCAAAAATATGTTTTAGAGGAAGAAACAAAAGCAGCAGAACGTTTAGGGATTCATGCAGAATTTGTGAAGGAAACTGAGTTACCATTTGTGGTAAAAGGAGCTGTGAGGTTTGAAAATCAGGCACAGTTTTCGCCATTAGATTTTATAAAAGGGATTACTGGAGAATTAAATATTTTAGAGAACACGTTAGTAACAGAAATAAAGGATTGCTGGGTAATTACAAATAAAGGGATTTTGACTGCGGATGATATCGTGGTAGCAACACATTATCCGATACGGAATGTACCCGGATTTTATTTCTTACGCCAACATCAGGAACGAAGTTATGTTTTGGCGTTGTCAGGTACAGCGTCGATAAAAAATATGTACTATGGGATTGACGAAGATGGTTTGTCTTTTCGACAGGCAGGGGAATATCTCCTGTTAGGAGGTAGTAATCATCGGACAGGACATCCTTATGGAAAAAAAGGAAAGACAAAACGGCAGTGTGAAGGGGCATATGAGCATTTAAGAGAGGTTGCAAGAACTTATTTCCCAGATGCAAAAGAAGTATTTCATTGGTCGGCGCAGGATTGTATGCCTCATGATGGGATACCGTTTATAGGGAAATATTCTGTTTTAACGCCGCATTTATATGTAGCTACGGGATTTCAGAAATGGGGAATGAGTACATCAATGGTAGCAGCCAGAATACTATGTGATATGATCTGCGGAGAGGAAAATCCATATGCATCACTTTTTACTCCACAAAGGTTTCTGGTGCGTGCGGGAAGCAAAGATTTTATAAAGGATGTGGGTATCAGTATTGGTAATTTAGGAAAAGGGTTGCTGGGAAAGAAGAAATGTTCTCATATGGGATGTGCGTTGGCCTGGAATCCGGATACACAAAGCTGGGATTGTCCGTGTCATGGTTCAAGATTTGATAAGGATGGAAATTTATTGGATAATCCTGCAAAAAGAAATCTTTCATAAGTATTTTAAACTAAATAAAATCTAAAAATATGTCGATACAGCTTATGTAAAGATGCAAAGGGAGTTGCAGAAAAAGAACAGGGAGGTATCGAAAAATGAGTTTAAATATGAATGGTGTTCTTGAAACTTATACTGCGTATAGTAAGTCTGTAAATAAATCAGAAAGAAGCAGTGAGTATGGCAAGACAGTAGGAAAACCGGAACTTAGCGAAGAGGGTAAAAAATATTACGAGGAATTGAAGAAGAAATTTTCTAATATGGATTTTATTCTTGTAAGCGATGACATGATTGATCAGGCAAAAGCGAATTCAGCAAGCTTTGCGAATCCTACGAAAACAGTTGTCTTAATCAGTGAAGAAAAAGTGGAAAAGATGGCAACGGATGAGGATTACCGGAAGCAGTATGAAGGAATTATTAAGAATGCTACGACACAATTAGCACAGATGCAGCAAGGCTTTAAAAGCGCAGGTGCAGATGTGATGGGGTATGGTATTCAGGTGGATGATAATGGTACGGCATCTTATTTTGCAGTATTGAAAAAAGCTTCGGCGGCTCAAAAGGAGCGTATAGCAGAGCAGGCAGCAGAGAAAAAAGCAAAAGAAAAGGCTGCAGAAAAGAAAGCTGAGGCGAAGGCAGAAAAAGAACGACTTGAAGAAAAAATGAAGTCGGATGGGATGGATAATGTTACTGTTATTTCTGCTTCTTCGGTAGAAGAGTTAATGAAGAAAATCAGCGATTACATGTTTGAAGAAAAAAGTAACATGGTACAGACACCGGAAGAGAAAATGGTTGGACAGAAATTTGATTTTCAAGTTTAAAAAGAATATAATCGAAAAAAGTAGAATGGAGCAGGCGTTTCTGCTCCTTTTTACATAAATATATGAAAAATAATACATTTTTTGTGCATATTTTCTTGTTATTACGAAAAATGGGGAGTATAATGGTTCTACCTAAGTAGAGAACGAGTGGATAAGTGTAGAAGAAAATGTATATGTGGAGGAGACACAAATGAGAAAAAAAATCGGTACACGAATCGTAATGATGCTGGTTGTAATGACAATTATATTTTTGGGTTCATCTTTGGCAAGCGGTTTTGCACAGGAACAGGCGTTAGGTGGAATGAACAGATTATATAACAGTTGGGTTCAGCTTGAGCGTTATGAGACAAAATTAGTGAAGGCTGTAGATAATTGTAATTTTTATGCGAATATGATTGTTCATTATGAAATGCCTGCAGTTCAGGAAAATTTGTCTCAGAATATTCCTACAATTATTGCAGAAACGCGTGGCTATTTTTCGGAGATGCATGCCCTTGTAGATGCTTTAGAGGATGCTGATTTGGCAGGAATACCACAAGCAGATGTAAAAGCAGCATTAACTGCATATGATGAGGCAGTTGCGGTACTTCAGAATCAGGCAAATACAGTTGGTGAATTGTATTTGGCAGGAGACCCGGAAGCATCTGCAAATGCGAATAATGGTGCTACCAAAAATATAGAGGCAGTTAACGCAGCAGAAACAGCATTTATGGATATGATAAAAAATGCTTGTGATACTTTGATGGCGAAGAGACAAGGTATTGTTGATACTTATGCAAGTATTTCTAATACAATGTTTTTTGTGTTTTTAGGAGCAGTAGCACTCATGATTGTGATTGTTAGTATAACAATTACAAAACCGGCAAAGGGAGCAAGTGGTAAGTTAAAAGAGATTATTACGAATATTGATAATGGACAGGGTGACCTTACGGAGCGTATCAGTGTAAAATCACAGGATGAAATTGGTCAGCTTGTTGGAGGTGTAAATAATTTCATTGAGCAGCTTCAGGGTATTATGTTAAAGATTCGTCAGGAATCTAATAAATTAACAGATTTGGCAAATTCTATTACAGTAGAAATTGCTGACTCTAACGACAATGCAAGCAGCATTTCTGCTACAATGGAACAGTTATCAGCAAGTATGGAAGAAGTTGCAGCTACATTAGATGAGATTACAACGGGGGCACAGGAAATCTTAAGTGCGTCTAAAGAAATGAGTGATGAGGCTGAAACAGGTAAAGAATTTGTGGCAGGCGTTAAAGGAACAGCGGTTTCAATGCGTTCAGATGCACAGACAAGCAAAGAAAATACAACTGCTATGATACAGGAAATCCGTGCCATGTTAGAGGTTGCGATTGCAAATAGTCGTAGCGTAGAAAAGATTAATGAATTGACAGATGAGATTTTAAGTATTAGTAGCCAGACGAACTTACTTGCATTGAATGCTTCTATCGAAGCAGCGAGAGCAGGTGAGGCAGGAAAAGGCTTTGCAGTTGTTGCGGATGAAATTCGTGTGCTTGCAGAAAATTCTAAAAACACAGCAAATAATATTCAGAGTATCAGTGGTCTTGTGACAAACGCAGTAGAAGAACTTGCTTCTGATGCAAATAAGATGATTGAATTTATTGATTCTGCTGTGTTAGCAGATTATGATAAGTTTGTAGATATGGCTAACTCATACCATGATGATGCAGACCATATGGATGAAATTCTTCAGAACTTCTATGGTAATGCAAGTAAACTTGCTGAGACTATGGCTCAGATGACAGAAGGTATTGATGGAATTAATATTGCAGTAGATGAAAGTGCACAGGGTGTTACAATGGCAGCACAGAGTACTGCTCAGTTAGTAGATGCATTAGTAAGTATTAAATCTGAATCAGATACGAATAAATCAATTTCGGAAGAACTTCAGGGTGAAGTTAAGAAATTCAAAAACATTTAATTCTACAGAGACGATGTAATTGGATAAAAAGGAATGGGAGCCACTTGTGGTATCCCATTTCTTTTTTGTCCAATTTCTTTGGCGAGTAGCCAAAGCGAGAAAATCTTTGATTTTCGAGCTTGTCTCTGAAGAATTATTGGTCTCTGATTTTCGAGCTGTCTTTGAAATATAATGTCGACTTTAGATTTTGGAACCTGCTCTTGTAAATTTATTTTGGGTTTTCAAGCGTAGCTTTGAATAATTATTCCATTTTTATACAATTTGTGGTACAATATAAGTTAACTTAATTTTAAAATACTAGGAGTATGAGGGGTTACTTATGAAAAAATTAGGAAGAAAATTTTGGACGGCCATGGTATTGTTCGGGCTGGTAGGTCAGATTGCATGGGTAGTAGAGAATATGTATTTGAATGTATTTATTTACAAGATGTTTCATGCACAGCCGACGGATATTTCACTAATGGTAGGAGCAAGTTCGGTAGCTGCTACGTTAACTACAATATTAATCGGAGCATTATCTGATAAAATCGGAAAAAGAAAACTCTTTATGTGTGGTGGCTATTTAGTTTGGGGTGTTGCCATTTTAGCATTTGGTTTCGTCCGAATGGATGTGCTTACACCGCTTTGTGGTGGAGTAGTAGAAGCCGCAGCACTTGGTATTTTACTCGTGATTGTGCTGGATTGTGTCATGACATTTTTTGGTTCGGCGGCAAATGACGCTGCATATAATGCGTGGCTGACTGACGAAGGTGATGAGAATAACCGTGGTAAAATTGAAGGTATCAATGCAATGATGCCATTGATTTCCATTTTAATTGTATTTGGCGGTTTCATGGGCTTTGACTTGGAGCAGGCAGATAGCTGGACTACAATTTTCATGGTAATCGGAGCAGTAGTATTAATAATTGGTATTGCAGGTATTTTCTTAATTGAAGAGCATATACCGGAAGGTACCGGAAGCGATGGCTATTGGGAAAGTGTGGGGTACAGTTTCCGTATATCTACGTATAAAGACAATAAACTATTATATGTAATTATTGCTACATACGCATTGTTTAATATTTCTATTCAGACATTTATGCCATACTTGATTGTCTATTATGAGAAATCATTAGGTATGACGAATTATGTAATTATTTTTGCACCGGCGATTTTGATTGCAGCGATTGTAACAGCAGTTTACGGTAGTTTTTATGACCAGTTAGGTTTTCAGACCAGTGTGGTTCCGGTAGTGTGCCTGCTCGTAGCAGGATACATCGTATTACTTTTTACAACGACGACCGTACCGGTATTTTTGGGAACGATACTTATGTTGAGTGGTTATCTGAGTGGTATGGCGGTATTTGGAGCGAAAATCCGTGAGCTGATTCCGGAAAGCATGGCAGGTCGTTTCCAAGGGATACGTATTATCGGTCAGGTATTGATTCCGGGAATTATCGGTCCTGCAATTGGTGCATTCGTGCTTCGTAATGCAGAGCAGATTGAAAATAGTGATGGGACGTATTCTTTTTTACCAAATAAAAATATTTGGATTGCAGCGATTGTAACAGCAGGTGTTTTATGGATTGCGCTTCAGGCATTATTCCGCATGATTCGTCTGGGACATTATGATATGTGGACGGAAGCCGGATTAGAACTAAAGGCAAAAAAAGCAGCAAATTCTGCAGAAAATCCATGGGATGTGTATCCGAGACCTCAGATGAGACGTGAAGGATATGTAGTGTTAAACGAAGGTTGGACGTTAAATGGCAAACCTATTTATATGCCGTTTCCACCACAGTCTGCATTGTCTGATTATGAAGGGAAAATCGGTTCTCATCTCGTATACGAGACTAAGGTAAAGATACCGGAGAATTTTGACAGAGAACGTATTTTATTACATTTTGGAGCAGTAGACCAGATTGCAGAAGTATTTGTAAATGACAAATGTGTAGGCAAACATGAAGGCGGCTATTTACCATTTTCATTTGATATAACCGAACAGGTACATAGAAATGCGGAAAATAAAATTGTGGTAAAAGTAACAGATACACTTTCGAAAGAGTACCCTTATGGTAAGCAGTGTAAGAAGCGTGGCGGCATGTGGTATACTCCGGTCAGCGGTATCTGGCAGAGTGTATGGATGGAAAATGTATCTACGGCACATATCAAAAAAGTAAATATCAAACCGGATTTGACGGGTATTGATATTGAAGTAATTGGAGAAAGCATCGATGGATTTGAAGTAAGCGTTGCACTTTCTAATGGTGAGATTTATGTAAAAGAATTTGAAGGATGCAAGGGAAGAATTCAATTGACAGAGCATGAATGTTCAGATGGCAAGATGTATCAGCCAAAACTTTGGACTGTAGAGAATCCATATTTGTATGATATGCAGATTCAGACAGAACAGGATTATGTGAAATCTTATTTTGCACTTCGTACGATTGATATTCGTAATATGAATGGTGTGAATCGCGTTTGTTTAAATGGTAAACCGATTTTTATGCATGGTGTGTTAGATCAAGGCTATTATCCGGATGGAATTTTTTTGCCGGCAGAACCGAAAGAGTTTGAGAGAGATATTCTGCGCATGAAAGAATTAGGACTTAATTTCCTTCGTAAGCATATCAAGGTAGAACCGGAGGCTTTTTACTATTACTGCGACAAACATGGTATGTTAGTAATGCAGGATATGGTGAACAATGGAAGTTATAATTTTATTCGAGATACAGCGTTGCCAACGCTTGGTATGAAAGTTCGAAAAGATACAGGTGGCAAAGAGAATCGAACCAGAGAGATTTTCCGTAAACATATGACTGAAACGATTGCACATGTTTACAATCATCCATGTATCATCGCATATACGTTGTTTAATGAGGGCTGGGGACAGTTCGAAAGTGATGCGATTTATGATTTGGCAAAATCATTAGATGATACCAGATTAATGGACAGTACATCAGGTTGGTTCTGGCAGAATAAGAATGATTTTGATAGCGAGCATATTTATTTCAAGACAATTGATTTGGATGTCAAAGAACGGCCGATGTTTGTTTCGGAGTGCGGCGGATATTCTTCTGTTGTGGAAGGACATTATTTCAGCAAGTACAATACTTATGGTTATGGTGGTGCTGAGGATGAAAATGCACTTACAGAAATGATTGTGGATATGTACCACGGTATGATTTTACCAAGTATTACAAAAGGCGGCTGTGGCTGCGTATATACACAGCTTAGTGATGTTGAAGATGAAATTAACGGACTTTACACTTATGACAGACAGGTTTGTAAGGTTAATAAACAAATGATGCAGGCGTTGTCAGCGGAAATATACGAAGCTATTCAAAATGTGGAGTAATGAAATATAATGGTAACTATTCAGAGCCACGCTCGAAAACACTATGTGTTTCCTCGCTGTGGCTTCTCGCCAAAGAAATTTTCAAAAATGTATTCAATTCAGCAAGCTGAATGTCTACATTTTATGAAAATTGCATTGGCTCTGAATAGTTACATATAATGTAAGAAAAAGAGAGGGAAAGTTATGCATGCATTTCAGCCATTTCCAATGGATTTATTGGAAATAAATACGTTTACAAAGTTTGCAAAAGAATGGGCGTTAGTGTCTTCCGGTACGAAAAAGAATGCCAACACCATGACAATCGGATGGGGAGGAGTAGGTGTCATCTGGGGGAAAAATGTGGCATATGTGTTTGTTCGAGATTCCAGATATACCAAGGAACTGATGGATAAAGGTGATTTCTTTTCGGTGGCATTTTTGAATGAAGAATATCGTGATGCATTAAAGTATTGTGGTGCTCATTCAGGCAGAGAAGGAGATAAATTCAAGGCATCCGGACTTACGCTTGCTTCAAAACATGGTATTCCATATCCGGATGAAGCGAATCTGGTATTCCTTTGTCAGAAGATGGCAGCAGTGCCTATTACAGAAGATAGTTTTACCATGCCAGAGATAAAAGATAAATGGTACAAGGACGGGGATTACCATACCATGTATATAGCAGAGATTATTGAGGTGCTTTCCAGATAATTTCATAACCCCAAATCATGGTATTTATAAGCCTTCGGAATAATCTTGACATGTGCTATAGAAAGTATCATAATGTGTTTCAAGAATTGATTTTTCGGTAGAAAACGGGGGGCGTGAAGAGAATATTCACGCAGGAGTTTTAGAAACATTCTAACTTCACCGAAGAAGGAAAGGTAAGGCGATTATTATGGATATCAGATTTGTGAAAAGAGAAGTATTAAAAGAAAAACCGGATTGGAAAAATCTTGGTTTCGGAAAATATATGACAGACTATATGTTTGTTATGGATTGGACAGTAGAGGAAGGCTGGCATGATGCCCGTATCGAGCCACATGCACCAATCGTATTAGAACCATCTTGTGTAACCTTACATTATGCACAGGAGACTTTTGAAGGTATGAAGGCATACCGTACAGCAGAAGGTAAGATTCAGTTATTCCGTCCGGAAATGAATGCGAAAAGAATGATAAAATCAAACGAGAGATTATGTATGCCGGAATTTCCAGTGGATATGTTCGTAGAAGCGGTAAAAGCTCTTGTAAAAGTGGAAGAAGACTGGGTACCAACAGAACCAGAGACATCTCTTTACATTCGTCCATTTATGTTTGCGACAGAAGCGGCATTAGGTGTACATATGGCTACTTCGTATAAGTTTATGGTTATCTGTTGTCCGGTAGGTGCTTACTATGCAGAAGGTATTAACCCTGTTAAGATTTTAGTAGAAGACGAACTTGTTCGTGCAGTAAAGGGTGGTACAGGTTTTACAAAATGCGGTGGTAATTATGCAGGTTCTATTTTAGGTCAGGTAAAGGCTGAAAAATTAGGATATTCACAGGTGTTGTGGTTAGATGGTGAACATCGTAAATACGTAGAAGAAGTTGGTACAATGAACATTATGTTCAAAATTAATGGAGAAATCTACACTGCACCAATCGAAGGTACTGTATTGCCGGGTGTTACTAGAGATTCGATGATTCATCTTTTAAGAGAATGGGGCTATAAGGTAAATGAGACAAGACTTGCGATTGATGATGTTATGAAAGCAGGTCATGATGGTACATTAGAAGAAGTATTTGGTACCGGTACTGCAGCTGTTATCTCTCCGGTTGGTGAATTAAGATATCGTGATGATGTAGTAACAATCAATGATTTCAAGATTGGTGAATTAACACAGAAGCTTTACGATACATTAACAGGTATTCAGTGGGGCAAATTAGAAGATACATTTGGCTGGACAGTCGAAGTATAGTAATTCAGTTTAAAAGGTCTGGTGGTTTCGTTTTATACGAAATCGCTGGGCTTTTTTTATTCCACACAGTATAAAAAACGTCTGAATGCGGAGAATCTAGTAGTAAAAAGGATAAGTTAAAAGAGGATGATATATGTGTGGAATTATTGGTTATACAGGGAATGAAAATGTGCTGGAAGTTCTTTTGGATTCCTTAGAATTATTAGAATATCGCGGCTATGATAGTGCGGGAGTGGCGGTAAAGGAGGTTTCCGGAGAGACCGGAGTGTATAAATGTGCCGGCAGAGTAAATGATTTAAGAGCACTTTGTCAAAATAAGAATATACAAACAAAGTGTGGGATTGGTCATACCAGATGGGCAACCCACGGAGGCGTAACAGATATTAATGCACATCCGCACAGACAGGGGCAGGTGACTTTAGTTCACAATGGCATTGTAGAAAATTATCGGGATTTGATTGTGCAGTATGAGTTGGAAGAATGTTTGAAATCTGAGACAGATACGGAAGTAGTGGCAGCATTAATCAACCGTTATTATAAGGGAAATCCGAGAGAAACACTGGGAAAAATAGTGAACAAATTGCACGGTACTTTTGCGCTGGTAGTTATGTTTGATGATAAGCCGGGGGTGATATATGCGATTCGTAACGTAAGTCCGATTGTAGCCACGAATGGTGAGAAGGGTGCGATGCTGGCATCCGATTTAACGGCATTAAGTCGTTTTGCGGATACTTATTTTGTTGTGCCAGAATATCATGTATTAGAGTTACATGTGGATAAGTTGGTTTTAACGGACTTAGATGGAAATGCTGTAAAACCGGAGCTGCAAAAAGTAGATTGGGAATTAAGCAGTGCAGGAAAAAATGGTTATCCCTTCTATATGGAAAAAGAGATTATGGAACAACCGGAGGCGATTGGAGATACATTGAAAGCATATATTCGGGATGGTATGCCCAATTTTGAGGATGCAGGTATTCCGGATGAGATTTTTACGATGTGTGAGCGAATTTGTATTGTGGCATGTGGAACTGCTAGGCATGCAGGATTGGTGGCACAGGCTTTGGTAAAGTCCATCGTGCATATGCACATAGATGTGGAGATGGCATCGGAGTTTATGTATACAGACCCAGTGGTAGATAAGAAGACACTAGTGATAGCAGTATCCCAATCGGGAGAGACGATTGATACTTTAGAAGCGCTTAAGTATGCAAAAAGGCAGGGTTCTACTTGTATGGCCATTATTAACGTAAGGGGTTCTTCCATTGAGAGAGAAAGTGATTATGTATTATATACTAATGGTGGACCGGAAATCGCAGTGGCAAGTACCAAGGCTTATACAACACAACTTGCAGTGTTTTACTTATTGGTGGCGAAAATGGCTTATTTGAGAGGGGTTTTTAACGAGGTGGATACCATTCATTTTGTAGAAGAACTGCAACGTACACCGGAAGTTATCCGCGCGATGCTGGCAAAAAAAAGAGAGGTTCATGTAGTCGCACGGCAGATATTAGAAGCAAAAGACCTTTTTATGATTGGCAGAGGATTAGATAGTGCTATTTTATTGGAGGGTTCCCTAAAGTTAAAAGAAGTGTCTTACATTCATTCGGAAGCATATGCATCGGGAGAATTAAAGCATGGACCAATTGCACTGATTACACAGGATACACCAGTGGTAGCTGCGGTAACACAAAAGAGGCTTATGTCGAAGGAATTGTCTAATATCCGCGAGACAAAGGCGAGAGGTGCTGACATTGTGCTTTTTATCAAAGAGGAACTGGCGATAGATTTAGACCCGTCCTATGAGGTAGTAACGCTTCCGGATATGGAAGATGTTTTTATGGTATTTCCTGCATCGGTAGCATTACAACTTTTGGCGTACTATGTATCGGCAGATAAAGGATTTGATGTAGATAAACCAAGGAATCTGGCGAAAGTAGTAACAGTAGAATAATGAGTGTACAATGAAAAATAATAGACACCAAGAAAGCGAATATGCATATGATAGTAGAAAACGAAATTATGGTATTGTCATGCAAACAATGCGTTATATGCAAACAGATACAGCAGATACAGGAACTTTAAAAACGGAAGTAGTGTCTACTACGGATAATCGCCCTATTGAGGGAGCGAGAATACAAATTTCTTATTCCGGAGATCCAACACAGCAAATTGAGGAGGTGAACACCGATGAGAGTGGTATGTCCGAAGCAATTACGCTTAATACGCCTCCACTTGAATACTCAATGTCCCCGAGCGAAAACCAGCCGTTTGCTCAGTACACTATTCAAGTGTCTGCACCAGGTTATCGACCATTCACTGTGTCGGGAATCCAGGTGTTGCCGGAACAGCTTTCGCTCCAGAGGGTTCGGCTCACGAGGGAAGAAGCATCTGGATCTGGCATCGATACAATCGCTATTCCGCTAAATACGCTTTATGGAAATTTCCCGCCGAAAATTCCGGAGTCAGAGATTAAACCGGTTTCTGAGTCAGGAGAAATCGTACTTAGCAGAGTGGTAATTCCGGAATATGTAGTGGTACATGATGGACCACCGTCCGATCCGAGTGCGGCGAATTATTATGTGAGATATAAGGATTATATTAAGAATGTTGCCAGTAGTGAGATATATGCAACTTGGCCGGAAGCAACCATTCGGGCAAATGTTTTGGCGATTATGTCGTTTACATTGAATAGGGTGTATACGGAATGGTAGTGGGGAATATGGTTTTCGGTAGTAAATTTAGGTATCTGTATAGGGAATTATTGGTGCAGGTAGGGGAAAGTAAGTATAGAACGAAAGGACAAGCCTATAAGGTTGTAGGCTTGTAAAATGCTTGAAAATTTCATATTAAGGTTGTAGAATGAGATGTAGGTACATTGAGAAAAACTGTCATGAAGAAAGGAAAAGTAACATGGGCAAATTGACACAAGCTGAATTGATGATTCCGATATATATAAATGAAAAAATTGTATTAGACATGCTAGCAATTATAGAAGATGGATTTTCAATGGTTAGTCAGGTAAATTCAACTGAACAAAAAGAAAGTTCAGCATCTCAGGCTGGAAGCGTTTCTGGAACAACATCTTCATTATTGAGTAAATTGTTGAAAATTGATTTTAGTGGCGACTTAGAGCATGCAAGTAGTACAAGTGGTGCTGAAAATGTAACAAAAGAAAAAATACATACAAATGTATCTTTACTTTCAAAATTTAGAGCGACATTAGAAAAGGAAAAACTTTTACAAAAGTCATCTGATATTACCAAGATACAAATTGGAGATTTTATAGAATTAGAAGGCGAATTACAAAAGAATCCATTAATTGACTATATTGATAGGGTAGTTAGCGTATACAGAATGGCAGAAATTTTTACAGAACAACCTGCTTTAGGGAATAGGAAGGCTGCATCTGTGCAAAAAAAGCAGGAAGACCAAACAATAAAACAGATAAAAGACTTTTTGGAAGAATTAAAAAGCAGTGGAACCGTTGATTTTATTTTATCTGGAGATAAAAATACAGCAGTGCTTTCTGCACAGGAGAATTATTTGTCTAATGATAATATGTCAGAAATTCTTGGTGGACGATTTAAGGTGCTAGGTAAAGTAATAGCTATTCGCAAGGATGAATCAGAGAGTATTGATTTATTAAGAAAGACTACATTATCAATGTTATCAGACGAATTTTTAGACGAATTCTTTGCAGCATTTAAAAGTGATGACATGAAACAGTTTAATCTTCCTGAATTGGTGACAAAAATTTCTGGACCTGCGTTGATTGTTATTCCTGTTGCGATTTATGTATAATTAAACTGCATTTTAGAGTTATTAGGGAGTTTGTAGTAGCATCTACACACTCCCTAATTTTCAGCAAAAATCTTCGTAAATATCCCCTAATTGCTTTTCACATACCCACGCGTTAACACCCATCCACTGAATAAATCAGTAAATAAAATTTATTTTAGGAGGATGCAGGAGATACCAATGGAAAATAGTTATCACTACTTTAAAAAGATGGTGGAGAGAGAAATCAAACACAAGGTAGATGGGCGAGTGGCACTTCAAACAATCATCAAGAACAATGGGTTGAAGCTGGATGGATTAACAATCATAACAGGAGATACAAATATAAGCCCAACCATTTATTTGAATTACTATTATGACAAATTCTTACAGAGTGGTTTGAATGTGGTCGTAAAAGAGATATTAGAAGTTTACGAGCAAAACAAACCAAAAGAATCAGTTGACATTTCATTTTTCATGGACGCTGAAAAAGTCAAAAACATCATTAAAGCAAAGCTGATTAATTATGAACGCAACAAAGAATTGCTGAAGAAAGTCCCACATGTAAAGTTTTTAGACTTCGCAATTGTGTTTTATGCAGAAGTGGAAAGCAAACCAGAAGGATTGGCTACGATTTTAATTTACAACCATCACATGACATTCTGGAATTTTACAGTAGAAGAAATGTTTAAGCTAGCCAATGAAAACATGGCAGAAGATTTTAAAATTATACCAATGATGGATATTGTACATCGTGTGATGGAAAAGGAATTTGCGGAATCATTTGAGATGCAGGCAACAGTAGAAATGAGTGTAATCACAAATCATAGAAATATAAACGGAGCAGTTGCAATGTTGCAATCAAAGATATTGCAGGAATACATGGAAAAACACCATGCAGAGCGATTAATCATCATTCCATCAAGCACACACGAAGTATTATTAATTCCATGTGGCCCGGAAACAGATATATTATCATTCAATGAAATGGTACAGGAAGTAAATGCAACGCAGTTACAGCCGGAAGAAGTCTTAAGTGACAACGCCTATATTTATGATGGCAATGAAATTCAGATAATCGAATAGTTTAGCATTAAGGGCAGAGGGGTAACACCTTCTGCCTTTTAAACTTTTTACTATTCAACAAGAAACGATTTATATAGAAATAACACCGAGAAAGCATTAGGAGAGGTACATAGGAATGTTTAATAAAGATACGAGGGTAAAAGCAATTCACATTTACAGTGAACTCAACGAGCAGATAGATTTTGTCATTGTCGTAAGAGAAACAGAAGATATGGAAACGCTGACACATTTAATAGACGATGCATGTGAGGATTGGCTTGCTATAGAGAGTAACCCACATCTAAAGAATATACCAATCTGTGATTTCATAAGTAACATGCTTGATATGGCAGGTATAACACATTGGATATTTGGTAAATATGAATAGGCAGTAATTTTGTATATACCGATAGGATGATTATATTTTCTCTGTTATAATGGATTATATGGCAGGAGGATAAATATATGATACTCAATATAGAAATTATACCAGGACATTTTGCAAAAAATAAAAAGGATATAAAGAGGAATGTTGAAGAACTTAGGTTAGGTTTAGAGAAACAGTGCTATTTATTAAATAAGTATCCAATAGACACAGAGGATAGGGTTGATGACTTAAGGTTATTCCAAAATAGAAATGCAAAATGTATAGAAGAACTATTTTATGAAAATAAGTACAGAAAAAATTGGTATGTGGTAGAGGGAGATGTATTTGACGACATAGATTATAATATTGTACGCATGCTATATATCTGGAGTGGAGAATATATTATCGGCTTTGAGTTAATTGAGGCTGCTTGGAATCCATGGGATGAGTTAATAGAGTATAGATATTCTCCATGTAGAATCTACAAAGTGACGAGTGAAAATCCATTATATATTGCTTTGATGACAGGGGAATTAAAAAAGTCAGATGGTGGTTTAACAGAGAAAGAGATAGAAATAATTTTACAGCAGTCAGAATTGATAAAAGAATTTTAAGTAGATTTGAACGTTTTCATTTTAATACAGCAGATGCCCTAAAAAACAGCATTTTATTCCGTAGCATCCGTCAATTGAATCCCACCACCATCGCGGTAAAATGGATATTGTGAAGGGGAGATAAGAGAAAGCTCCTAAGGAAAAATCAGATAGTGCGTAAGGGCACGGAAAGAAAACGAGGTAAATTATTATGTGTAAAACAAGAAAACTTATTGTAACTAATCGTATTTGTTTGGGAGACAGAGAGATTTGTTATGAAGCGTACAGCTTGCCAAAAGGTGAGGTAGTTGAATTAACAGCGGCTCAGTTAAAACGTTTAATTATGAATGGACCAGATGAAGTATATGGTTTAAGAATTTCAGAGAAAACAAGAGAATTAGAGTTTGACTCAGACTTCATGACAACGAACCTCATGAACAAGGTACATACAGGTATTTTAAGACCAATGGAAGAAACAGAAACAGTAGCAAATATCTTCTACATTGTAATTGGTACTCATAAAGTTAAAGGCGAAACAATGTATGATGTAATTTCATCACGATATGAAAGAACCTCTTTCACAGCAGACAAGGTTAAAATGTTGTTAGACATGAATATTATTAGTGCTGGTGCAAAGTTAGAAAATGGAGAAATCGTAGTAGCTCCATTAGAGAAACCAGCGAAAGAAGTGGTGCAGGCAGAGCCATCAATCACAATCAATGGAGAAGAAGTAGCCTAGCAAGTAGGGGTGTCCGAAAGGATGCCCCTCTCTTAAGGAGGAGCCAAAATGGATAATGTATATCTTACAATGGAAATGGTGTGGGCGTGTAATATGATAACCTTAAGTTGTGCAGTTTATATAGGTTCAATGTTTCTGAAGCTAATATGCAAAGCCATCCATTACATCAACTTACTAAATAAAGAATCCGAGCAATCATAACTCATCCAATACCGACTATCAGAAATGGTAGTCGGTATTTTACTTGTGTAGAACACTGGGAGGGTGTATAATTATCTTTGTACAAAAGATAAGGAGAAGGAGGGTACAATATGGTTGAAATAGAAGTATTGTTAAGTTTAAATGGGAGTGATGAAGAAAGAATTGGCTTAGATATTTCACAAGAGGCATTAAAGGATTTGTTGGGAACAGGATTTGCAGAAAATATCTATGATGGAAGTGTTACATATAAGTATTTACCACGAGCATTTGACCCTAATTTTATGGAGATTATCGTTGATTTGAAGGATATAGCCGAAGCATTGATTGCATGGGGAACAATAGCTAAGGTTTTAGTGGACTTCATAAAAAAGACAAAATCATATGAACATATGATTCATGTGAGGCGGAAAATAAAAGACGAGGAAATAGAGATAGATATTCCAGTAGACAAAGAAATAGATAGTACGAAGTTACTTAAGGAAATTAGAAAAATACTAGATTGATAAAACTTTAGACGGAGGATAAAGAACTTATGCCTGAAAATAGTACTACTAATAAAAATGCATTGGTAAATGTAGAATTACCAGATTTTGTTGATAAGGCAGGAGAGAATTTGACAAGACCAGTAACTATAAATGCAGGGCAAACTTTAGGCGATTTGTGGTATCTGGTATTTGGAGGAGTATCTCAGTTAGCAGAAAAACGAAAAATGAAATATGCTGTTGAGTTAGAAAAATATAAAAACGAATTAGAAACAAAGATAGAGGCTATTCCTGAAGAAAAACGTATTGAACCTAATATGCAAACAGTTGGACCAGCACTAGAAAATTCTAAATATTGTGTGGAGTCAGAGGAAATAAGAAATGCATTCGCAAATCTAATATCACGCTCAATGAATCAAGATTATTCGCATTATGTTCATCCTTCGTTTGCAGATATTTTAAAGCAGATGAGCCCGTTGGATGCACAGAACTTATTATTGTTTAAATATAATAAAAGCTACCCAGTTTGTGACATCCACTTAAATCAAAAAGGCGGAAGAGGATATAAAGTACTTGTTAGTAACTTATTTATTTCAAATGATAAGCAGAGTGATTTCGAATTACAGGTTCAATCAATATCATACTTAGTAAGATTTGGTCTTGTAGAGGTCCCAGATTATTCGGCGTTAGCAGAACAATCTCTGTATGATGCTTTTGAAATAAATCCGTTGTATATAGCATTGAAAGAAGGTATTCCAGAGGAAATGGGGATAATATCCTTAAAAAAGAAGAAAATAGACATTACACCATTGGGAGAAGCATTTATTAAAGCATGTTTATAAATTAAATATTTTGAAATACAATGAATAAGTTGACGATACCGACTACAAATCATAGTAGTCGGTATTTTTCTGTTTATACATTCCATTCTAAAATATTAATTTTAAGCTAATTGTTTAAAGTATAGAAATTAGGGGTAAAAAGCAAGAAAAACAGCTTATTTGTTAATATTAGAAAATTATTATTTTTAATGTTGGTTAATTTTGAGAAAAGTGCATATGCGTATGGAGGGGAGTGAAAGCAGTGGCGAATAGAAAAGGCATCATCTACGGGTACATAAGAGTTTCAACAAAGCACCAAGATATTAGTAGGCAGCGAATAAATATCTTAAAACTCTATCCGGATGCAATTATTTATGAAGAAAAACACAGTGGTGGCGATTATAGTGGGTGTGTAGAATTGGACAAACTGCTCAAAGTAGTAAAGAGTGGAGACACAATAGTATTCGATAGTGTCAGCAGGTTTTCTCGTGATAACGTAACAGGACCACAGGAATACAAAAGATTGTTTAAAGAGGGTGTGAATTTGGTTTTCTTAAATGAGCCATATATCAACACAGAGAATTACAGAAAAGCGTTAGAAGTAGCAATTCCACGTACAGGAACATTTATAGACTCAATTATAGAGGGCATAGAAGAAGCGTTAATACAGTTAGCTGAAAAGCAGGTGCAGGAAGCATTTGACCAAGCCAATAAAGAATTAATGGATATCAGAAAGCGTACCAGCCAAGCATTGCAGTTAAAGATAGCAGAAAACAAAAATCTTCCTGATGACCAGAAAATTAGGATTGGAACTCAAAAAGGAGATACCTTTACAACGAAGAAAAAAGCAATAGCAATTGAAAGAATCAAAGACGGAATTAAAAACGGCTATCCAGATGAAGTAATTATGAACAATATTGCTGGTGATTTAAAAAAGTTACTGCCGGATAGTAAGTGTAAGGATATCAGCCGCAACACTTATTATAACTATAAACGAGAGGTATTAGGGCGAGAAAAACGCAGCTACAGCACCAGTCAAGAGAAATCAAAAGTGCAGTTTACAGAATCCTGCGTAGTTTAAAAGTACTGAAAAGCATAGGTTCATAGTTGTAATAGCATGTCGGAAAAAACAAAGCTACCAAATCACAATAGCAGTAGAAAAAAATCAGTGTACATTCCAGATACGTAGGGTAGTGTTCCAGCAGTTTCTAAAAATTAAAGGTTTGTATGAGAAGTTTCAAACCTAGGGTATTCCAATTTTTCTATACTTCTGAACGATTTTGGACTACATAGGAGAATTTCAACAGGTTGCATTTGCGAAAAAATTAAGGTAGCACTAAGGTTAAAAATTTTTTAGTAATTTTTAAAAGGTCAAAGAGACCGAATTTTCGTATATAGAAGATTTAGATTTTGTATTACTGAGCAATGATATTTAATTTGACATTAGACAAAAGGTATCAAAAAAACAGTTACAAAGTTAATTGTATTGACTACTCATCGATGTAAGGGGATACATAAATGAAGAATAGGTAAAAGAATGATGACCAGAAAAAATAAAAGAAATACAAAAAGGTATTTAAGTATATTAGTTGTAATAGTATTTGCGATGATTTGAAGTGTTGAAGTTACACTATATACATAAAATTATAATTTGTTGATATAAAAATAAGTCTTTAGATTGTGAGGAATAATTATGAGTGGAGCTATTAAGAAAAGAAGCATACAGTGTATAATAGTGGTTGTTGCACTATTGTTAATTGCATTAATGGCAGGTATTAATAGTGTAAGGAACAATAATAAAGTTATAGAAAATACTAGAATAGCATATAGTAACGTAATAAATAATTATTCAGAAGATGATTATAATTATTATGATGCGTCTAGTTCTAAGGCTATCATAATAAGAAGTAAATGGAATGATGTGCTTGAGAATATAGACTTATGGGCTAAAGATAAAGTGCAGATAGAAGATGACTTATATCTATTTACTTTTAATTCAGCTAATGACACATACTTAGCTATGTCAAGAGTGAACGGAGTATATGATTATGATTTTGAAATTATATTTGAAACAGCTACAGAAACAATTGAAAGTACAGAGTTAGCTGTAGAGGCTACAGAAGTACATGAATTGGAAAATACTGAAAGTGTTGAAAGTACTTTAGTAGTTGAAAAAAATAAAGTTGTTGTAGCGGTTTTAGACACTGGATATACTGGTACAAGCAGTAAAGTAAAAAACGGATTTAGTTTAATAAATGAGGGATACGGATATCAAGATGATAATGGTCATGGCACAAGACTTGTTACAATAATTGATTCTATGACAACTGATAATGTAGAGATACTACCTATTAAGGTTGCAAACAAAGATGGTTTCGCTACAATATTAACTTTATATGAAGGTATTAATTTAGCAATTGAGCAAAATGTAGATATTATAAACATTTCATTAAATGCTAGGGTATCTGATAATTCCTTTTTATTAGAGGAAGCTATCAAAAGGGCTGAAGAACAGGGCATATATGTGGTTGTGTCAGCTGGTAATAAATCAATAGATACTGTAGATGTAGTTCCATCTAATATAAAAGAGGCTATAGTAGTTTCAGCAGTATCATCTAAAGATAAATTTGAGACCTATAGCAATTATGGAGACACAGTAGATTTTTCAACATATGGTAATTACAATGGCGTGGGAGGTACATCAATTGCAGCAGCAAGAATGAGTGCTATGTTAGCATACATACTTGATACAGGTAAAGACATAGAGTATCTTAAAGAGATTGCATATAATCCAGATGGTAACTATAGAGACGAATACTTTGGATATGGAATAGTTAAACCTTATGATTTATACGAAGACGAACTTGCGAATAATATTATGCAGACAGTTTATTCTAAGACAGAAACAACATGGGTAGGAAAAACAGATTATGATTTAGGTCCTAATATAGTAAACATTAACTGGAAAGAATTAGACAAAGCTACACTAGACAGCTACTTAATAGAAACTCATTATGCTTTTGTAGGAGAGTTTTTAAGTTCATTAAGTGATGAAGAAATAGCAGAGTTAAAAACTAAGTCAGACGTAGTTAATAGAAATGTTGAAGAAGTGGAATTTGAATTTGAACTTGATGTTCCACAAGATGACGCAGATGAAATTAGTAGAACAGAAGTTAATTTCATAGAATACTGTTTAGGTGAGTATGAAATACATAAAAATGATTTAGTTATATCATCTGATTATTGGTGGTACAACAATACTGGTACATTTTGGCTTAGAGATAATAGTGGTGAAACCTGCTTTAGAATATATGCACCTACACCTTATTACAATAGTGCAGATGATAAATCAACTGTAAAATGGGATGATTCCTCTGTTAATAGCAGCGATACATCTGATGGATATATGAAAGTGACAAAAGTAGCTAGGTCTGATAATGCAGGACCTACACTAGCTGGTGCAAGAGTAATACAATCGGGATATAGTAATTACATTAGTATCAGACAGAAGAAAAATGAAGTAACAGGGGCACTTGAGAAACAGGCTTATAAAAGTGCATTAAATGCGGCTAATAAGTCTGATGATGGTAGTGTATCTACATTGTGGCAATTTTCATTTTCTAACTATTATGTTGGCACTACTCAGGAAGGATATCATTTTAAATCATATCTTAATGGAGATAAAGACTTAAATGTAAGACCTTACGGCTATTGGGATAAATCTGAAGAATACTGGATAGCAAATGCTACAACAGATGCACCTTCTGGTAAGATACATACATATAGCGAGAGTGAGAATGCAAGTGAGCATGCAGTATCATCAGATTGGATAAACATAATACCTAATATGGAAGTTTATGATAACACGATTTGTCAAAACTATGTATACATAGATAAAGATATGGAATACAAGAGTACTTTACAGACAATAAGACCAAATTCATACTCTACAACTTATAGTGAGTCACTTGACGTATTACATTATTGGTACTCAGATGGAACATCAAAGGCAACGTTAGAGAATATAGCTGATACACCATTACTTAAATATACTGGTGAGACATCGGATACAGTGCTAGCGTTCAAAGATAAATATCCTGATGCAAAGTTTATAAGAGTAGATACAATAGACGGATTTGCAAAAGCCTCAGATGTAGATTTAGAGAATGGAAATCGTGATAGTGAGAGGTACTTACCTGCATTCAGTAGTGAAGATTATCCTGGTTCAGAAAAGATGCTTGAACTTGGCAGATGTGTACAATCATGGGTATATAAATGTGCATACAACAGTAATGCTAAGGAACAGATAAATGATAATATGAATAACTTTGTAAATAATAACATAGTGTTAAGAGGGTTAGAATCATCATATGACCCTGACAGAAAAACACTGCAAGTTACAGGTTCCTATGATGACTGGGGGTTATCACAGACTGACTATGGGCATTCAGAGGGTGGAGTGAAAAAACCTACAAAAACGAAAGACTCTGACATTCCTGAAGTATTTATTCAAACTGAAAGAAATACAGTAAGAGTAATGTATACAGCTCATTTAAGTGATGTATACAGTGATAAAGAAAATGTACTTTCTCTATTCAATAATAATTTCGACGAAGCAAACTGTTTAGTAGAAGAATGTGTAAGCTACGGTGAGATACTTACAAAAACTCCTATTAAACCTACTCTATCAAGTTTCAAATCTACTGAGAATTTTAAAATATTATACTTATATGGAGATAAAGAAGCTGAGGATTTATCTCACATGACAGCTAATGAAGCTGTGCAATACGTACTTAGTAAGACTAACGAGTCTGGAGGTACGTTAGTAGTTTCAAGAGAATATGAACCTATAATGTCAACAGTTGTGGTAAATCCATCTCCTGGTAGATGGGCACATGATGATGTAATATATGGTAGTGGAGATTTATACACAGAAGTTGGTGTAGAAGGTATGACAATGCAGGTAAAAGCTCCTGTTGTAGACCTTTTAAACTACACTGCTACATTCTATAAGTATAACGGAACTGTAAGTACAACATTAACATCTAATTATTCATGGGACTCTACAGTTGGTTGGATATTAACATCTGGTAATTTGAACGGTGAGCATGACCCTGAAGATGCGGATGGAGATGGTGTTATAGATAATACACCTAATGGTAGTATAGTAGCAGCTGAACCTGGTGCAGGGACAAACCTTTTAGCCTATTGTCCTTTGTATGCTAAACAACTTTTCCTAAATTCTTCTGGTCAAGATGCTTATGGAGCAAATGATGCTGTTAGCATAGATGGTTCTTGGCAAGATGCGTTCTGGACGAGAACCAAGAGTCCATTAACATTCGAAAGAGGAATTTATTATTTTAAAATAACCACAGGAAATGTTCCTTGTGCTCGTATAAATAGTACTTATTACAGTCAAGAAAAAGGTAATTATCTTGGTGAAAGATATATGGAATTTACAGCAGATTGGACATTCCATTCATCAATACAGAGATATTATACATATAGAAAGAGTGAAACAACACTGGATGCAGAAGGTAATGTAACACGTAGTAATGATGGTAAGCAAAGACAATATATCATTAGCAAAGTAGCTGAAGACTTTGAATACACCTTCGGAGCTAGTGAAGGTACTATAGACGTTTTATCTCCTGCAATTACAGGTACAGATGAAATCACAGTACCTGCAGGACCTTCTAGAACGAATTATACTTTTTCTCATTGGAGACCTACTGATTGGCAATATAGACCAGAAAGTCAGCAATCAGTCAAAAAAGGAGATAAGATTAAGCTATCAGAGTGGGGCAATGTTTCATTTGAGCCAGTGTATACATCAAGTACCTTAAAGAATGATGTATTCGAAATAACACTTAATCCAATGGGTAATAATGATACACCTGGAACAGAAAAGATATACTACAGTACAGTTGATAAAAATCATAAGTTCTATGCAAATAGTACTTGTACAACAGCTATAACTTCAATAACTATACCTACTTATTTGAATGGCTACGAGTTTGAAGGTTACTACAGCAAAGGTATTGAAGATGGTCCATATATAGATGCAAATGGAAATATATTAATAACATCTGAAGGCTTAACTGGTAACCTTACATGGGAAGCACTAACTGGTAGAAAAACATATACTATTACATTAGATACAAATGGTGTGAGTCCAATTAATAACTATGATAGTGCTATTATTGAGTACTATGGACAGGGATTTAAGAATTTATCTGGTGTAAGTATTTCAGCTGTAACAGTGCCTATGGCTTATGAGTACACCTTGAAAGGGTATTACAGAGAGCAATACAATATTGGAGATAATATAACAACTACCCCAGTAATAGATAACTACGGTAATATATTAGTAGAACCTGATGAATTTACAGATGACACTACTTTATACGCTGCCTGGGAAAGGGGTAGATATAGTGTAATAATTGACTACAATTACGATGGAAAGACTGAACTAGCTGATAATTTTTATGTCAGATATAGCAATGCAACAGACAGTTTATTACAGTTTAAGTTTACTCCTACTAGACCTGGGTACAAATTTAAAGGCTGGTATGATGCCAAGACAAATGGAAATTTAGTCTATGATATAAATACTGGTGATATAGTAACAGGTCAAAGGTACTTTGACAGTTTAGGTAGGTACCAGTTAAAAGAAAACATGGTGTTGTATGCTTATTGGGAAGCTATTAACTATGAAGTTAGCTATCATCCTGGTAGTAATAACTACAATGGTAATATGGATAACAGCACTCACAAGTATGATACACCTGCGAACTTAAATGAAAATATGTATGGTATTCAGTATACAATACATTATGACGTGAATGATTCTGGAACTTCAACAATTACAAATATAAGTACAAACATGGATGTACTGAACGCAACTTTCAAAAACTGGAAGGGGGATATAAAGAAGCCTAATAAATTAGAGCTATCTTCAAATATAGGATTTTTTAAGACAAATGGTACAGTTACAAATCAGAGAACGATTTATATACTAAATGACGAGGCTTGTACGGACATAAGGGTTGAAGTAGATGGAACAGGATTTGAAGTAGTTAGACATAATGATTCATTTATTATTACATCAACTGGTCCTGGTGCTGCAAATATACATTTTATAAGTGCAGCAAATAATTCATATGAGGAAACAGATATAGTTTATTATGCTGTAGGATATGAAACTAATGAGCCTGAAACAATTCTAGTAGATTTAGATACAGATGGCGGAACACTTAGTGGAAGTAATGTAATTGAAGTATTATACGGACACAACTATGGGTATATTAATCCATTACCTACACCGACAAAGAGTGGCAAACAATTTGGTGGCTGGTATACTAGTAAATCAGGTTCTGTACAAGTTACAGATAGTAGTGTAGTAGCTGAGAAGAATAGACATACACTCTATGCTAGATGGGTTACGCCTGGTACATCAAAAATAGAATTTGATGTAAATGGAGGGTCTTTACTAGAGGTACTTGCGTCGGCAACAATAACTGGAACTAGTGAAGTATTCTATTGGCAAAACACAACAGGTGAGAATATTAATATTGTTGCAGCGGCTGAGTTGGTAAATACAAGCTCTACAGCTACAGCTACAGCTCCTACTATAACATGGGGAACACATACAACTAAAGCGAAGAAAGTTACAAATGCTTTAGGTGCTGTAACAACTAAGCCAAAAGGTCAGATAGTAGACAGAATAACTATAAAAGACGGAGAATGGTTTGTAGCATACACTGGTCAAGCTAAAACGACATATACTGTTAAGATAATGAAAGAAGTAGACTTAGATAGTACATGTGTAGCTCAAGTAGAAAAGTATGCAATTTTAGGTGGTGCGGATAATATTATTTTACATCCTTATGTTGAAGGAGAAGTACTTAACACTATTGTGCAACCTACATCGTTAGCTATAGCTAAGTCGACTGCATATGTTTATTACAATGATACGAATGCAGCTACAACTATAACATATACTATAAAACTTGCTAAGGCAACTCCAACAGAACCAACATACCTTTATGTATTAAATGATTTAAGTGTAGATAAGACAGCATACATAGAGGCAGAATTACCAACTGTATCGTCAGGTGCAACAACTTATGTTGGTGAGGTAGTGGTACCATCTGGAAGTTATTTATTAATTGATAATAAGTCAAATGCAACAGCAACAATAACTTCTTTAGCTGTAGGAGGTACAAATTCAATTCTTTTACGTCCTTTCACAGATGGAACAGTGGTTGATACTGTAAAGAAACCTGCATCATTAACTATAGCTAAGTCAGAGTCATATGTATACCACAACTATACATCTGAAACTGTAACTATAACATACTCAATAAAGAATAAAAAAGCATCATCATCAGCAAAAGAAAAATATTCAACTTTCCTATATGCTTTAGAAGATTTATCTTTAGCAGGTCAGACAGAATATGCAGCAGCTGAGCTAGCTACTAACTCAACAACTGCTAAAACTTACACTGGAGTGCTAGAAATACCTCCTAATGGGTTCTTGTTAATTGAAAACCAAGAAAATGCTAGTGCAACAATAACTTCTTTATTGACAGATACAACAGCATTAGGGTTCCATAAAGAATTTTATAATGGATACAAAGACGAGATAATTATATTGGCATCAGGAACAGTTACTTCAAGTGCATCATCTAATAATACTGGTTACATAACCATAAATGAAGAGTACAGCGATGACATAAGTGAGAAAAATGTAGTAGTACGTAACACTAAAGGCGCAAATTTAAATGGAGGTACAATACTTCAGCCAGGTGATACACTTATTATAAACGCATTAGAAAGTGCTCAATTTACTGGTACTAACGTAATAGGTATAAGAAAAGAGATTTATAAGAGAACAAGCCTTGGCAGTAGATATGGAGAATCATTTGTACCATACTGCGATGGTAAAGTATTCATAGGTTGGAATACTAAGGCAGATGGAAGTGGTCAGTGGATTACTCCTGATACAGTAGTGAATACATCTGGGGTACATACACTGTATGCTCAGTACACTAATAGTTCAGTAGCAAGTATTGATGTAGCATATAGCTCCTATGCTACAGATAACGGCAAAGTTCAAGATTGGAATATAGTGGATAATGATGTATATAGCTATAGTGATGGTGTATTCACATTTGAAAAACCTTGTCAAATACAGATTGATTACTCATTAAGACTTGAGTGTACAGATAGATTAGCAGAATCTATATTAGGTTTATACTGTAAAGATGGTATGCGAGTAGGTTTATGGGAAGAATATGGTATGTCAGCAGGTAATATAAAGCAGGATACAAATACATTGGTAATTAACGTAGAGAGCGGCGACATGCTATATATTAATTGCTTCTGTGACCCTAAAGGCAATACAAGTGCTGACGAAAAAATGCATATAGCCTGTGACATAAAAGTAGTTGGTAAAATAGAGAAATAGTATAAAGGACTCTTAATTAAATGTATTAAGGGTCCTTTATACATACTTAGTGTGTAATATTTACAAATTATTAAAAAATAAGTCGTAGGGAGGTGACTAATAATATGCTAAAGCATCTGAATATTGCATTATTGACTGTCTTATTAATATTATTATGTGCACAGAATGTATATGCTGACGAAAAGATATTTACTGACCAACAAAGTGTTGAAAATCTAACTCATATACAAGATAATGAGGTTGATTTAGAAGCTCAATGGAATATTGGAAGTGTTATACTACCTACACCAACAAAGTCTGGCTATAAATTCCAAGGTTGGTATAGTACTAAGGAATGTACAGCTAGTAGCTATATAGGTAATAGTGGGGACACATATATACCAAGTTCAACGCAAATTAATTTGTATGCTAAATGGGCTCCGATAACGTATACAATTAGATTTAATCTTGGTGACGGAGTGGGTTCAATGTCGAATCAAACATTTACATTTGATGTAGCTCAGAATTTAAGCAGTATTCCTTCTGGAAACGAACAATTTATAGGTTGGAGTCTTACACCTTCTGGAACTGTGGACTTTTTAAATGGGGAACAAGTACTTAATTTAACTGATACAGACGGTACAATAATTGATTTATATGCAGTGTATCAAAAAAGAAATTACGAGATAATCTTAGATAATCAAGGAGCAAATATAGCTGGTACCTCAGTTATATATCAGAAGTATAATAGTGGATTCTTTTCAGATTCAAGTTGTACTTTAGCAATAAGCAACATAACAATACCTTCTAAATCAAATTACAGGTTTAAAGGATACTATACCGAAACAAACGGTAACGGTACAAAATGTATAGATGAAAATGGCAATATAATAGTAACTAGTACATATTTTTTAGATGATAGTACTTTATATGCTAAGTGGGTACCAACTTATACTTTAAGTTATGATGGAAATGGAGCAATAAGTGGTTCAGTAAGCTCACAAATTTTTGCATCTGGTGACACTGTAGTTATAAGTCAAAACGGATTTACGAGAACTAACTATAACTTTATTGGATGGAACTCAAAGGCAGATGGTACAGGCGATTGGTATAGTGTTGGTGTTGGATACAATCTAACAGGAAACTTAACGTTATATGCTCAGTGGTCGACACCTGTTACTTATAAAGTAAATCATTACTTAATGAATGTTAACGGCAGTGGATATACATTGGATACTTCTGAAAATAAAACTGGAAATTCTCGTGATATAATCACTATAGCTCCTTTAAAAAAGAACTATAATGGATTCACTTATCTTGGTGGTAAAGGAGGCAGTACAGATTTACCTAATAAACCAAGTACTTTAGATACATCATACACATTAACTGAAGATAATAATGTGATAAATATTTATTACTCTAGAGATAAGTACACAGTTACTTTGCAAAAAGATGGTGGTATAGCAAGTGTAATAGGTGCAGGAAGTTATTATCACGGACAAACAGTCAACATAGAAGCTACCTTAAATAATAATTATGCATGGAATGGTTGGAGCGGATATATCACTGATAATAATATAAGTACTTCATTTACAATGCCTACACAAGATGTAACTATTAAAGCTAACAGTCTTCCTATGTATAGGCAAATAATTCAAGTAAGGTACGAGAACGCAGATGGAACGTTCACATCTTATCAAAATGAAGTGGATAGTTATTATGTAGTAAATTTAACAGTATCGTGGTCAAGACCAGCAGATGATACATACCAAGCAGCAAGTATCACAACTTATACAGTTACAGAAGCTAAAACAACACAAGTAACAGTTTATAGAAAACAGTTTAATGTGAGCTTAGACAAAGGTGTAGGTATAAGTACTGTCTCTGGTGGAGGCACATACCGAGTAGGGCAGAGCGTGACAGTAAATGCAGTGCTGCTTAGTAATACTGCACAGTATACATACACTTGGGATAAATGGACAGGAACGCTAACGTCTACTGACAGAGAATTTACGTTTGAAATGCCATCTAGTGATGTGACATTAACTGCAAACGGAATACAGTCTTTAAATTATTATAGACAAATAGTTCAGGTAAGGTACGAGAATGCAGATGGTACCTTTACAGGTTATACAGATGTATTAAACGCAGAATATGCATATGGAAGCACAGTATCATGGTCAACATCAGCAACTAACATTTATGAGGCAGCAAGTATAGAGAGCTATACTGTTACAGGTACAAAAACAACTCAGGTAACGATTTATAGAAAACAGTTCACAGTTGCATTAAATATTGGAGATGGCATAGATAATGTATATGGTGCAGGAACATACAGAGTGGGACAGACAGTTACAATAAATGCTGATGTATCTATTGGACATTCATGGAAGAACTGGACTGGAACGTTCACTGAAACAGTAAAGAACTATACATTTGAAATGCCAAGCAATAATGTAACGTTAACAGCTAATGCTACATTAAATACTTACTATGTGGAATATTTGAAAGGCAATACAGATGGTGGTGGAACGACATCTAAAACAACACATACATACAGTCAAGATGTGACACTAGCATTAAATGGGTTTATAGGTAGAAGTTATGTATTAAGTTTTAACGGTAATCTGCCAAAAGATGCTAATGGAAATTATACAAGTAGCATTATTTCTAATATTCCTGCATCTATAACTGGTAATCTTGAATTTTACAGGTGGTCAGTACAAGCCACATATAACAGTGGTGAATACGAAGCAGGCGTAAATCTAGGTGTTATGAATTTTGAGGTAGCTGACGGAGCGACTGCAACTGCAACAGCAAAATGGACTGATAAGACATTAGATAATTTTGGAGAGCCAACGTTACAAGGATACAGATTTGTAGGTTGGTATGATGCAGCTTCTGGTGGTAATAAAGTAGAAAGTGTGAATATACAAGAAGCAACAACAGCGTATAATAAAACACTTTATGCACAGTGGGAAGCTAATAAATATTATATTGACTATGACAAAGGTTTAACTGATTATCAGCCAAGTTCGCAAATTGCAAGTACAGAATGTACATATGACCAGAATGTTACATTCAGAGATGGAAGCACGTTAAAAGGTCGTAGCTATACTATTACATTTAACAGTAATATACCATCAACAGCTAGTACAGCTAGTAGCTATTCAATTACAGCAAACATTATATCGGGTAACCTTGATTCTAAAGGAACTTGGACAGTTGGAAGTGATAGTTATAACTTTGGAGCAACTACATTAACGCCTCCAAACTTCACATCTATACATAATGATAGAGTAATAGCTACTGCTCAGTGGCAATCTAAAATAATAACAAACTTATATACACCATCCATGGTCGGATATGAGTTCGTTGGTTGGTATGATGCACCAGTTGGTGGTAACAAGATAACATCACTAACAATTGACCCTGCAACTTCAGCATATAGTAAAGAATTATACGCACATTGGGAGTTGATAAAATACAAAGTAAGGTTCAATGGTAATGGTAATTGGAACACAGACCAAGGGGCTTACATACAGGAAATAACCTATGAGACACCTACAGCTCTAGAAGCAAACAAATTTACTAGAGAAGATGGTGCAGAGTATGGAGGAGTAATCTACGAGAAAGGATATGAGTTTATAGGATGGGGAACATCTCCAAACCAAACAACACCAACTTATACAGATGGACAAACTGTATTAAACTTAACAGATACAGCAAATGAAATAATTGACTTATATGCAATCTGGAAGAAAACAGTCACCCTCAGTATAGATTTTAACGGTGGTAAGTATAAGAATGATGGTACTTCAAAAGTATTATCATACACAATGTATAATTCTGAATTAAACCATACTTTTGATATATCACAATATTATGGAACTCAAATAGGCACAGGATATTATGATAAAGGACTAAATCTTAGTTGTATAAAAAATGTAGATGATGTATCATACAGATTTTTAGGATATAGTTTAAACCAAAGTACATCAATCCCAGACGAGCAGTTTGACACCTTTGCATACGAAAATCGAACGGAAAACTGTAATATAAAAGATGACACTACATTATATGCAATCTGGGAACCAGTGCTTCAAATGACCGCCAGCCTATCAACATCAGAAGGACATTCAGTACCAATACAGTCATCAAACATAATTACTATAATCAACGAACTAGGAAATTTCATAATACCAAGTGGTACTAAGAACACAGCACTACCAAATGATGTTACGGCATATACAAAAAACGAGTTTACAAAAATAAACACAGTAAACTCTGCCACAGTAAGCTACACAATAAGTGCCAAAGGTGGTTCAAATATCACATTTGGAATGGCAGCAGATGATAGAATCTTAGACATCTACACCAACGGCACAGACAATACTTGGTACGACATCCTAAATCAAGAAACAGACTTCTTGAAAGTAATAGATAGCTTCACAACAGTAACAGATGATTTTAGAATACCTCAATATTTAGGTACAACACAAAGTCATCCATCAAGTAACCCAAATAGTGCGGATAGTAGCAAGGTTTATGGTATCAAATTCACCTGTACCCAACCAAGTTACTATTACGAAAAATACTGGAATACAGATGAAAGTATTAGCATCTATGGAGTAATTTTCTTAGAACCAGCGGAAATAACAGATAGTGAAGGCGATTTACCAGAGTATGGAGATTTTAACTTCCAGACAATATTAAACTAATCGTTTAATATATTGTGGAAACAGTAGAATAGATGAATAAAGTCCGTTTTATATACTTTGTAATAAGTAAAAGTAACAATTTTTAAATTGTTGATTTTCAATTTCTTGTTTCTAGCTAAATAGCCGGTATTCAAAATTAGATTGCTGGCTATTTAGCATCCTAGCTGAAAAAGAAAATACATATAAAATAGCATATGTGTATATAGGGTATAATTATTATTTAATAGTGGTGACAATAGACTTATGTCTATTATCATATATTGTCTCATTAATTTTTCATTGGAGTTAAGCTCTACAAAATAACCAGTGCGTAAAGAAGAACGCACTGGTTATTTTTGTGCATTTTTAAAGTGCAAAGATACCAATTTTTCTATAAAGAAAAGCCTTGCATTCCCCAACCCCAAGCGTTACCATTCACCAAAACATTAGAAAAGGAGATACCATATGAATAATTATTGGGAAGTAAAAGAAAAATTAGAAGAGCAGACAAAGGATGCAATTAATATATTGCAACTTCTTAGAGTCGAACTTTCAGTAAATGAGGATGATGAGCATACAATTAGAGCAGTATGCATTGTAGAAAAGATTCTAAAATCGAATTTGGAAATAATACAACTTGTCAATTAGAATTGCGAAAACATTCAGCAGTCATTTTTAATGCTTTAATTTGCTTATCAGTCAACCCTTCAAGGGATAAAGTATTTTTATTGTTTATATCAATATTAAGAAGATAATCTACAGAAGTTTTATATTGAGTAGCTAATTTTACAAGAACGGGAAGGGAAGGAAGGCGTTCACCACTTTCATATAAACCGATGGTACTAACAGATACACCAACTAAGTCAGCAACTTGTTTTCTTGTCAGCTGATTTTTAACACGCAAAGATTTTAGTTTGTCTCCTAAATTTTCAAACATAACTAGTCCTCCATATCTTTTAACATAGTGTACCCATTCAAAAACTACAATAGGTTGTCAAATACTACTAAAAGTGTTAAAATGCAACTAGGAAGAATATTTTGTTACACAAAGTAGAACAGAAAGCAGGTAAAAGGTATGGGAACACACTTAACTGAAAAAGAGCGGGAATTATTAGTATTATGCATAATAAAAGAATGTTTAAGCTATGCAAAAGAATACGACAAGACTTTTGAGGAAGTATTAAACGAGGATGTATTTGCCAATATAGCGAATGTAGAATTTGCGGAAACAGTTTGTAAAACAATAGAAGCATTAAAAAACAAAGGATACATAAATGGTACAGTAGAAATTGAATATGAAATTGAGATAGACCCAAAAACTTTTGAAGAAGAAACGATAGATGCAATTGATTTTTCTTTATGTACTTTTGAGGATATAACTATAAGTTTAAAAGGTAATATGAAATTAGGCATGGAAGGATTCAAAGAAGTCAGTAGAGATTTTGCACAAAAAGCAGTTCCTGTTATTAAATGCATAGGGACAACAGCATTACAGACTTGTGTAGAGGTAACAGTTACAGCAGGTTTAAAGGCAGCAGGTATGCCAATATAGTCATAAATCAAAGCATTAAATTAAAAAGAAGAAAACTTATTTTTATGAAAGAATTGTTAAGAGGGCATCACACCGATGCCCTCGCAATCTGTTCAAGTAATCATAATTAAAACAGGAGGTACACTCATGGATGGAAAATACATGAAAACTAAGCGTATATTAATACCAACAATGACCATGATAATCATTAGCAGCCTACTTTTCGGCTGTGCGGCAACATCCCCACAAGAATCATTCGATATGTTGCAACAAACCGACCAAATAGAGCTGGAGTACGCAGTCCCCGACTACGGCATCACAGAGGACTCAGAGGTAGCACTCTTACCATGGCTTCAACTTGGTAGTTTAGAATCACACCCAGAACTTCGCCAAGCTTTTGATGAATACTTCGGCATCACAGGCGAAACAGGTAACAAAGAAGGTAGTTTATACTACAACACCGACACTCAAAAAGCAGACCAAAACGTAACATTATTCATGGCATTAAAGAACCAATCTACAAGAAATGCATTTATAAGCCTAGCACCAATGGAAGCATTTGGAGCAATAGCAGTAGAGCATTACGCAGACGTAGAAGCAGATGACTTGGATTCAGCATACGCAACAATTAACGCTTACTTCGAATTGCTTCCAGACCAAGAAAATGGACAGTTCGAAGGCGACTCCACAATTTCTAGAGCACAGAGTATGGCACTCTTAATGAGAGCCACAACTCCAGTAAATGAATCAGGTGCACCAGAAGTCAACAAAGATTTCACAAAAGCAGTCGGCGAAAGCCAATACACAGATTTTGCCGCAGCGGTAGATTCTTATGCATACATTAACACCAAAACAGGTTTAAACGAAAATGTTTTCAACTCAACAATGTCAAAAGGTGAATACATTTGTATGATAACAAACCTTATTCAAGCTGACTATTTAAAAGAAGTAGAGTCTCAAGGAATAGAAGATAGATTTGTAGATGCAACTGTTAGTTTATCAGTTGTAAAAGACGCTGGTAACATCACTTTCGCAGATGCAATATCAGATGCTTCAAAAGGCGTTCCAACAGATATGTACAAAACCTTCGAAACAGCAGTCAAATACGGCTTAATTCCAGAAGAAGCATTAGAAGACTGGGATAGTAGTATTACTAAAGCAGAAGCAGTTGAATTGTTTGTAAGCATGGTAACAAACTATACAGGCAACTCAGGTGCAGGTCACACAATACATGATGATGGATACATAAGTGAAGAAGCACTGGAAGGACAAGAAGCAGCACGCAGAGAAAATGCAGAGACAGCAGCGTTTGGAGAAACACTTCCAGGAGATGGAACGGTTGATGAGAAATTAAGAGACTGGGTAAAATCTCAAGGAGCAGACTATATGTTAGGGTGGACAATCATCTTTGAACACGGAAAAGGTGCGGGCGACCAGCCAACGTACGGCATATACATGAACGAGAACTCTGAACGCTACCTTGAACGTTTTGAGGTCGGAGACTATTTGCCTTGCAATACCCAGTTAACAGGCACGATGGAAGAGTACGAAGCATGGATGGCACAAGACCTTAAAGATACAATAATGGAAAACGGTGAAGAAGGAGAGGATTACGAAATAAGAGATGATGGCACCTTCGTAATCATAATAGACTAATCATTCATATTCTAAACATAAATTGAGAAATGTGAAACAAACTTCAATGCATGGGTTTTATCACAATAAACATTATAAATTTAAAACTCACCAACAATGAATTAGTTGGTGAGTTCTAAATAGATTTTGTAGTTTAATCAATATCCATAAAGTGACTTAGGATATCAATAAAACCATAGATACAGCATCCAATTTCAATACAGTATCCAATAATGGTTTCTAAGTCCATAAGAGCCTCCTTTCTGGAGTTCTAATGGACACAATTTTCGGTAAAAACATTATAGCACAAAACTACAAAATCCACAACAAGAGGACACCACTATCTAGCTGGTGTCCTCAACTTTTATCTGGAAGATAAAAATTTTATTTTTAAGATGCACTAATTTGTAATTTCTAGTAGTTCGCGTTATAATAATAAAAAGAAAAGAATTTAGGGGTGATGTGATGTTAAAACTGTTCAATATTAACACAATACCAAATGATAAAGAATATATACAAGTTCCATGGGATTCATATTTTTTAAATAAGAAGGTAACGAAATATTTGGATGATACAGACACAAAGATTGTTGAAAGTGTAGAAAATACAGCACTTATTAACAATGAAACTATACATGGTAAGTTTTCGGATATGCCAATAGGAATCGGTTGCATGTCTGAAGGCTGTAAAACATTATTATGTATAAACCACGCAATTAAAATGAATACAGTAAATCAGTATTTATTTAATATAACTGCTTGTGGTGGAAATGCAGTTGAATATTTAGTGAAGGAACTTGCAGCTGATGTTGATGTATACGCATGTATAGAACATGGTGATTTAGGTTTATTTAGCGGTGTACCAATTGATATAAATGGGAAAGTATTCATGGATGCATTGGATGCATCAACAAGATTAATTGACATTCAAGGGGAGTGATATTTTGAAAAAGTTATTAGTTAAATCAGAAGAATATGAAATAGAACTTGATTTAAGAAGTAATATAACAGTTATTACTGGAGATACAGCAACTGGTAAAAGCTTTTTTTATGATAAAATGCGTAGGGTAGAAGATAGAGATGACATAGTATGTATCAATTATGAGTCTATTAGACCAAAGGCAAATTATGATGCTATGGTAAATTATATAAAACAAAGTGAGCATAAAATATTTGTAATAGACCATGCGGATGATATTCAAAGGAAAGATGATACGTTGATGTATGCAATTAATACAGATTATGGTACAAATACATTTATTGTGATAGGTAGGAGACCTAAATTAATATATAATATGTCAGATATAGCAGAAATAGATGTATCAAATAATAAGATAAGGCTAGAGTATTCTTTCCCAGAACCATTAGTGTAAAGGAGAATAGGCTAGGTATGATTTATATATACACCGAGGATAAAAATGAAGGTATGGTATTGATGAAAAATGCCATAGATATTTATTTGAGCGGTCATAACATAATTGTAGACACTCTTGATGGGATAAAGAACTTGCAAGAGAATGTGAAGAATTTACAATTAAATCCAGAGGATACAGTATATTATATTTATGACGATGTATCAGAGAATGTAGACGTTCAAAACCACTTAAAAACTGGAAGAAGGGAGATTAACAGAAGTAAATACAAAGGTCAAATTAATTTAATACCGATATTTTGTTGTGAACATAGCATATTAACAGCTACTGATATAGAAAAATTTTCACATCCAGATGTATTAAGGGTGATACTTGAAGTTAAAGAGTATAGAGATTTAAGAAACATAACAAAAATGACAAAGCAGAATAAGTTATTCGATGTATATTATGATAAGGCAAGAAAAAAGAGAGAAAATACATTAAAGAGATTACAGCGAAATAAAGGGAGAACATATACACAGAATGATATTGAAATTGCAGTAACAGCTGAAAAGCTATATAAAGAAATAATAAAAGATGCATTAAGACCACCATTAGCAATTACAGCAACATTAGGAGATTGTTGGACACATGATTGTTGTATTAATAAAAATCGTGTATGCTCAATGCATATCAACAATAGTGTGTTATATGAAGCAAAGAAGAAGCAATTTTTAGTGGATAGGACTGTGTACATAAAAATAATTAAACGTATAGCAAGTGAGCAAGGGCTTAGTTTAAATATTGTACAAGATTTAAGTTTGGATGATAAACAGCTGAATAAGAAGGCAAATCAAATTATTCAAGATTTTGCTGCTGAAAATCGTAAACGTATTTTAAAGTGCAGTCAACATATAAAACAATATGTGTTAAAATCTGGAAACAATGGTTGTACAGATTTAGAGATTATAAGATATTGCACAAGCTTAGGTTACACAGAGAATCAGGTAAGAAGTGCTATTGAATACGTAGTAAAACAAGATAAGAATGCTCCATAATAAAAGATTTAAAGGACACCCAATTCCAATGAGGTGTCCTTTTTCTATGCCCTCCAAAAATATAAAAGAAAATTTTAATTTTCATAAAAATAAGGAGGCAAAGCATGAAAAAATCATTCGCAAACAATTCGAGAATAAAATACACCCTACTAAGTATTTTATTTTCAATATTGTTTATATTCACAGCATTCTATAATCCCATAGAAGTTCAAGCTGATGTAGAGGTTACGTATAGTGATATATCAATGGGCTACGTCATAAACTTAGGCTCTTATGGTTCGAATGAATTTGACGAATCATCAGAACAAGAAGCAGGTTACCTCTACTGGGCAGCATCAGGAGACCGCTGCGGCGTAATGTTTTATGTAGTAGACAATCACGGTCAAGTTCAAGCCCATGGCGTATTACTAGACAAAGCAGGTCAAGATTTATATAGGAATTATGCTGGTGATGTAAACCACACATCCCTTGCTTACAAAGGTGATTGCTGGCCTAGACGTGATATGAACAACATAAATGATTTAAGTAACATTAAATATGTTGATAATATATCATCAGTTTATTACAGTGGTGGTTGGCAAGCTAAAGGTTCAGATGCCATGGCACACCTTACATCACCAGTTCCAGGTGCGGTATTAACGATTGATGGCGTAGAAATGGAGTGTCCATATTGGGCATATTATGTATTGACGTCAAACCCTGACGATAATACAGCAGCCAAAGAAGCACTAAGAGAATTAGCACATCCAGAAACAAAATGGAGTGTCTTCGTAGAGCCAGTATCAGTAAACTACTTATATAAAGAAGAATACTTTGATAGACAAGTAGATAACACAATAGGCGGTCATAACAACTTTGCATCAGGCTCACCAATGCCAGTAGGTACATGGCAAGGTGATAAATATGAACCTGAGGTATATTTAGGTACAGCAACTGAACTTATGATGAGGTCAAATGAATTAAAAAATGGCGGTACACAATATACATATAAATTTTACAATACACAGTTCCCATTCTCAATGTGTTTAGAAGAAGATGCAACCATATTAACATATGCAGGTGGAATGGCTGTAGGCGGCAGAACATTTACTGGTGTAGCACAAGGTTCATTAAGGAAACTAACTAATAGTAACTGGGGTTATAACGAGGGTATAGGTTTAGCAGCAATCGACATCAGTGGCTTCTCACTCCCACCAATCCACACCTTTGATGGTACAAACACCCCAGGTAACACCGAAGTACCAAAAGAAGAAAAAGGTACAGCAGGAGAATGTGTAATTAAAAAATTATATTACACAGAAACCCTCAACGCTGATGGCACTGTAAACACAGAAGCAGACCCAGAATATTATCATTATGAAAGACGAAACACAACAGCCTACGTATCTATCGACAATGAAAATGGATATGAGATAGAGAGGTGGTGCATAACATCAGATGACGTTACTTTCACTAGAAAGGAACACTGGCATAACACAGGTAGCGGTTGGGGCGATATAAGTGCTCAAGTAGTAAGAATGGCAGATGCAATAGCCACTGATGGAGCAAACAAGTACTTATATGTATTATACAAAAAAGTAGTCGTCCTCCCAGAACCAGCCGAGTTCGAATTTGAACTCCAAGAGTCACAGATAACCAAGAGAGTAAGCTTCACAGAATCCACACTAACAGCAGCACTTGTAACAAACTCCTTCTCATGGACTTCACCAGCTCACAGCCCAACAAGCTGTACATCCCATGGTGGAAACGGACACCACTTAGATTGTGATACAGTTTGGGACACAGCTCCAGTAACAGGAGTAGCACATACATGTACAGATGCTTGTCCAGAAGATTGTAGTGTAGTTTGGGACACAGCTCCAGTAACAGGAGTAGCTCACACACATGTAAATTCATGTTACGACACCCCATGTAGCTCCTTTGCATTTACAGATGCTACAATCAAGTTAGGAATCAAACTCGACAGTAGTTCAATCAACAAAGCAGTAGTAGCAAGAAAAAATACAGCAGTCTACAACGCACCAACAGTAGACATTATCCAATCCAACACCAACTATGGCGAGTTTACCCGAACAAACTCAGGTGCAGACACTCAATCTAAGAGCAATTTTAACTTCGTAACAGTTCTCTTCCGAGGCAACGACAAACTCACCTTAGCAGATTGGAAAAACAACGCAACAACAAAATCCTACCTAACCAACATAGCCTACGATAGCAACTACAACTTCAAATCAGCCAATACCCCACAAGGTACACGAAAAGCTGGTGAAGAATATACAGAAACCACAGGAACAAAGTTTATAAACAGTTCACTAGATAACCAAACAACCTACAAAGCAACAGTCGGAGCCCACGGAACCTGTGGTAGCACTAAATCCTACACCTTCACAAAAGCAGATGGAACATCCTCAGACTACACCATCGATAACATCAAAGTAAACATCAAAGTCTTCTGGGCCAACGGAATCGGACCATCCTCATCCGCCCCACTACCATCCACTCAAGTAGCAGGCTCAGCAAGTTTTTATCCATATATCAAGATGAGATATGATAACAACACCCAGAACGACAAGACAGTTTATGTATTAGGTCAAAGAAAACGTACAGTTACAGTTTATGATTACGCCTCAGTCAGCATCAGCGGTGGCGACTCCAAACTCGCAATCAACAGTAGTCAATGGTCAACCCACGCCAAAGCTCAACAAAACATCCTCGCAGCATTCTCAGGTAGAACACTTACAGCTGCAGAGCAAGATAGAGTAAAATCATCAGTATTACCTGGTGGAGCAACACTTTCAATAGCAGCACATAGTAACGACACAAGACAAATAAATGTAGTTACTATACAAGCATATTTAGCTGGCAACGGCTTAACTCATGTAGAAAACACTGAAGGTGAAAAAACATTACCAACAGATAGAAGTCAGCTTGAAACTAGACATGAAAGTCTCGCAAGTTCAGTAGCAAGCAGAGCAGCTAGTGCTTATATAACTCAGTATATAACAACTGGAGCTAAATTAAATGTATCTGATATGTCAGGAGCACAAGTAGTATCACCTAACCAGCCATTCAATGGTAACGGAACCACATTCAGTAATGATTCTAAGTATCACTTCAACCGATTTAATTTAGTTTGAAGCACCGAGAGGTGTTTATTTTTTTGCATAAAAATATAACCACAATTCATCAGAGAAAATCAATTCACAAGTGACAAACTATGGTCATATTCATACTATATTTATATTTAATACATTCATTTCTTTTTGGCTACAACTGGTTGAACAAATAACTCAGCAAATCCCTTATGTGAAATCAAATAGTTTATGTTAAAAGTCTCAGTAGATGCAGACAGTTTTTCTGTTTTCAGAATACTTTGTAGTGCATATGGAATATCATCACTTTGTAATATCTGGCGTAGATATTCATAAGCCATCTCAGATTCATTATCATTCCAAGACCTTAAAACAATTTTATTCTGCAAGCCTTTTGAGTTTAGATAACCTTTTTCACCTTGTAAATCATCCCAAGCGACTTGTTCCATATTATCAATACAATAAGAGATTTTAGTATCAAACTCATCATATTTTGTGATAACAGTATTATGAATAATACCATAAGTCCAAAGAGCATGGATAGTTTTACCAGATACAGTTTCATCAAAATTACAAATCATATGATAATGCCAATTCTTATTAGTTTGTCGGCTGAGCATAAATACCTATATAAAACAGTATATAAACAACACCAGCAATTAATTTAAAAAAATTAACAATAGTAACACCGAACCAAAACTACATATAAAATCCACAACTAATTGCATCAGATAGTTTCATCCGATGCAATTTTATTTTGCGAAGTAGATATATCAATCTAGGATGCAAAAGGTGAGTGTACAAATTGCACAATAGTTTCCTTTGAAGCATATTTTAATGAAAAATCCTAGATGTTAAAAAATAAGATAACGCCTAGGGTAATTTTTGAACACGTTTATGTCTATTTTAAAACGCATATAAAATGCCTCAAATTTGCTTAAAATAAGCGGTTTTTGTAGGATGTTACAAATCAAAAAAACATGTTCCAAGTTTGCTTACATTTCGGGTTTCGAGTGGTATATTAACTATGTAATTACAAGGAGCTCCTAAGTAAATTGAATATCAGGAGGATAACAAAATGGAACAAACAGTAACAAACATAACTGCACCAGCAGTAGGTGCAAAAGCAACAGTATCAACACAGCAGGCAGCAGTACCAACCACACCTGCACAGGCAGACAAAGCAGCACGCTTCAAAGAGAAAGCAGAAGCACAGGCATCTAAAGTGATTGCAGAAATAGAAAAGTTGCAGAAACTTTCTAATAGAAAATACTACACCTATTCAGCAGAGCAGGTCGAAGAGTTGTTTAACGCACTCTATACAGAAATGGCTGAGACGAAACAGCGCTTCACAGCAGACACAGTAGAAAAGAAGAAACTCTTCACATTCTCTGCATAATCAGTAAGTAAAATTATAAAACATATCAAAGAAAGGAGTAACCAATGGTGGCGAGTCTAAATCACGCGGTGTATTATCCTACTCAGATAAATGCTTGGAAAAGTGTTTATTATGAGAGCATACCAAGATAAGCAAATACATAGTGTTATACAAAGTAATAATTGCGAGTGTGACAACATGGAGAATATGGAAACATATTCAGAAGAAGTAGAAGTTGGAAAGAAAAAAGTAAAAATCACTTTAGAATTTCCATATACAGTAGATCCAAAGGATGCAGTTAGATTTGAGCAGATGCTAAAAGAAATCTATCTGAATAAAATTAAAATAGGGTCTATACAAAGTAGTTTAAATGCGGTATCATTCCCAACCCCAAAGGGGCAATGTGAAGTCAGTTCACATGATGAAAAAAATTCACAGGGAGGAATGAACCATGAGTAAAAGAGTGCGAACATTACTTCGTGTGTCATCAAGACAACAGCTACACGATGATGACATACCGATTCAGAGAGCAGAAGCAGAGCAGTTTATAGCAAAACACGCAGATTGGGTGTTTGACAAAGAATACTTAGAAAAAGGTGTATCAGCATATCACAATGGAGTAGAGGACAGAGAGGTACTACAGGAGATTATGCAGGATGCGAAAAATGGAGAGTTTGACATTTTATTAGCGTATATGTCAGACAGAATTGGCAGACAGGAAGAGTATAGTTTCTATGTAGCTGAATTGAATCGTCTGGGTATAGAAGTTTGGACGATAAAAGATGGTCAGTTAAAAACAGAAGAACATATAGATAAACTTCTTAACTATATTCGATTTTGGCAGAACGAAGGCGAATCAAAGAAAACAGGTATGCGAGTACATGACACCATGATGGAAATGGTAAAGGATGGTAAGTTTGTAGGTGGAAAAGCACCTTATGGGTACAAATTAGTCTTATCTGGAGAAATCAGTAATCATGGCAGAGCATTACATAAACCAGTTATAGTTCCAGAGCAGGCTGATGTAGTACGACAGATTTATGCTTATGCAGTAAATCAAGGTATGGGCTATCAGAAGATTGCAAATACATTAAATGAAAATGGTGTACCAGCACCAATACTGGAGAAGTGGAAAAGTGGAACAGTAAGAAGTATTCTTACAAATCCTATGTACATGGGATTTGTAGCGTATAATAGAAGAAAAGATGGACACGCAAATAGTACAAGACTTGACCGAAAAGATTGGACTTATGCAAGGGAGCAGAATCCAGAGATTGTAATAGTATCACAAGAAATGTGGGAGCGAGCACAGGAGATACGAGAAGCAAGAAAGAAGCGTATCAACGAATCTAGGCAAGCTACAAATGAATTGTATATGCAGCAGTATAATGTGCCATTTTCTACACGTGGAAAATTAGCACTTACAGGAATGGTTTATTGTGGGTACTGTGGAAAAAGATTAAAAAACACAGGCTATGCAAATCATTGGACGAGTAAGAAAACAGGAGAGAAAAAAGTATCCTATGTAGGTCGTTATGGGTGTCCGAATAACTGCAAGCCTAGAAGTTCCTACTCACAGGAATATTTGGAACCTATTGTATTTGCGACAGTAGAAAGCTATTTGGAGAATCTAAAAAAGATAGATATTTCAAGTGAAATTGAAGATATGCAGGCTCAGCAAAATAAAAGCATTGTGCGTGAAATGAAAGAGCTTGATAGAGAAATAAAGAATCTGGAATCGGATATAGCAACGCTTGAGGAAAAGATACCAGATGCAATTCGTGGAGAATTTGCATTTAGTGTAGATAAATTATCTGCAATAATTAAAGATAAAGAATCAAAGAAAAATGAGATAGAAATAACAAGAAAAAGATTGAAAAAGCAACTGGATGAGATTGCAATACAGAGCGAAGAACTGAAACAATTTGTAGAACTCATGCCAAAATGGAAAGAATTGTTTAAAGAATCGGATACGCAGACAAAACAGATGCTGATATCAACGCTGCTTGACAAAATCATCGTAAAAGAGGAAGAAATTACAATAAAATTCAAGATTAGACTCGAAGATTATATAGATGATTCTATACTCGAAACAGGTGGCTCCGCTGTACCGTGGCAAGGGCTACAATTTTACTATTACATCATCCACAGCTTTCGACCAGAAATTTACTTATGGTAGGAATATTTTCCAAAGTATCTCAAATGTGGTTGACGAAATGTTCCAGAACTTCCTGTCCAGACCAAATGTTACTCAGCCGATTTTGACACAGTATTGTGATGGACAGAGAGTAACCTGCAGCAATTGGTTAAGCCAGTGGGGAAGCAAGTATTTAGGTGATCAGGGATATGATACAATAGAGATTATTCGTTATTACTATGGCAATAACATGTATATTAATACAGCGGAGCAGATATCCGGCATCCCGGCATCGTGGCCAAGAGAGGATTTGGGAGTTGGAGCTACCGGCCCGAAAGTCAGACAGGTGCAAAATCAGTTGGCGAGAATATCGCAGGCATATCCGGCAATTCCAAGAGTGACACCGGATGGTATTTACGGCCCGGCAACAGAAGCGGCTGTGCGGAAATTTCAGGAAGTGTTTGGTCTGCCGGTGACCGGAGTAATTGACTACCGTACCTGGTATGCAATTTCTGACATTTATGTAGGTGTAACTCGAATTGCAGAATTGATGTAGGTAAAATAGGTGTGTTATAATGTTGAAAATGCGAAAAAACAGGTGAGTAGCAATATAGCACAGCAGGGACGAAAAAGCGAAAGAGTTTGAGAAAATGGAAAACTGGTTAGTTATTAATAAAAAAGCAGATTTTAATGCACTTTCAAAAAAATTTGGAATTAGTCCGATAACCGCCCGGTTAATAAGAAATCGTGAAGTGTTGACGGAAGAAGCCTTCGAACATTATTTATCAGGAGATATCAGACATTTAAACGATCCACATCTGTTAAAGGATGTGGACCGTTTGTGTGCAATTTTAAAGGGAAAAATCGAACAGAAAAAAAAGATACAGATTATCGGTGATTATGATATTGATGGTGTTATGGCAACCTATATTTTGTATGAAGGAATTACGCGGGCAGGAGGAAGAGTATCTACCCAGATTCCACATCGTATGACGGATGGTTATGGTATCAATATGAATTTGATTGAGCAGGCAAAAGAAGAAAAGGTAGATACCATTATAACCTGTGATAATGGCATAGCGGCGATTGCTGAAATTGCCTATGCAAAAGAGCTAGGGATGACAGTATTGGTAACGGACCATCATGAAATTCCTTATGAGGAAATTAATGGAGAAAAGTGTTATTTAAAAAGTAATGCAGATGCAATTGTGAATCCGAAACAGGAAGAGTGTAGGTATCCCTTTAAAGGGCTCTGTGGTGCAGCAGTCGCATGGAAAGTAATACAGGTGCTTTATGAGACCGTGGGAGTAGATATAGAGGAAAGTTATGAATTGCTGGAAAATGTGGCGTTTGCTACAGTAGGCGATGTCATGGATTTGGTGGAAGAAAACCGAATTCTGGTAAAAGAAGGACTTAGACGTATACATAAAACGAAAAATCCGGGCATGCGGGCATTGATTTTACAGAATAACTTAGAACTTGAGCGTGTAAGCGCATATCATATTGGGTTTGTTTTGGGACCATGTATCAATGCGAGCGGACGTTTAGATACCGCACGTATTTCGTTACAGCTTTTTAAGGAAAAGAGTCAGGAAAAAGCGGCTGCAATTGCCAGAGAATTGGTGGAATTCAATATGCAGCGGAAAGATATGACAGCGGAAGGCGTAGAATTAGCGAAAGAACTGGTGGAAAAGGAGTGTATGCAGGATAAGGTATTGGTAGTTTATCTTCCAAATGTGCATGAGAGTCTCGCAGGTATCATTGCAGGGAGAATACGTGAAACCTATCATAAACCGGTATTCGTGCTTACCGATTCAGAAGATGGAATCAAAGGTTCCGGACGTTCCATTGAAGAATATTCGATGTATGAGGAATTGTGCAAATGTAAGGAGTATTTAACGAAATTCGGTGGGCATCCGATGGCAGCGGGCCTGTCCTTAAAGCCGGAACATCTACAGACGTTCAAGAAAAAGATAAACGAAGCATGTGAACTTACTGAGGCAGATTTTGTGCCGAAGGTACGGATAGATATTGCTATGCCGGTCGGTTATCCGAACTGTTCGTTGGTAAGAGAGATGGAAGTATTAGAGCCTTTTGGAAAGGGAAATACAAAGCCATTATTTGCAGATAAAGATTTGAAAATAAAGAAAGCTGCTGTTGTGGGACGTAATCAAAATGTATTGAGACTGACGCTTGAAACGATATATGGAGAAACAGTTTCAGCAGTTTATTTTGGTGATGTAGAAGGATTTTTGAATTATTACCGTGAAAAGTTTGGAAACGAGGAAGTAGAAGCAGCACTTTTTGGAAAAAATAATAAAATTTTGATACAAATAGTGTACTATCCGGAAATAAATCTGTATAATGGTATTGAAAATATGCAGATTGTAATTCGAAATTATAGGTAAACTGGGGCAGAAAAAAGTGAGGTATTGGGCATGACGAGAGAGCAGCGTTTTTCATTTATGTCAGCAGATGGAAAGACGACAATCGATGCAGTAAAATGGATTCCGGAAGATGGGCATTATCATGCGATTTTGCAGATTAGTCATGGAATGGTAGAATATATTGACCGTTACAAAGCGTTTGCAGAGTTTTTGAACAAGAATGGATATTTAGTGGTAGGACATAGTCATTTAGGGCATGGAGCATCGGTGCAGTCGCAGGATGATTGGGGATATTTTGCAGAAAAGGATGCGCCGAATGTATTAATTAATGATATGCATACATTACGGACAATGATACAAAGGGAGAATGAGGGTGTGCCATATTTTATGCTTGCTCATAGTATGGGATCTTATTTGCTCCGAAGATACTTAACCGTGTATAATGATAATCTGCGTGGTGCGATTATTATGGGTACGGGATGTGTACCGGATCATCTGTCAAAGCTGGGTAAGTTTTTATGCAGCACTTTGGCAAAAGTTTATGGATGGCGTCATCGTAGCAAATTTGTGAATGCAATGACATTTGGTGGACTATATAAAAAATTTGATATGGATGGAACTAATCCGGAGAATAATTGGCTGACACATGATGTTGAAGTTGTGAAAAAATATTATGGTGAGCCACGTTGTAGATTTTTGTTTACTTTGAATGGTTATCATATGCTGATGGATACCGTCTATTATGATAATCAGATAGAAAATGCGAGAAAGATACCGGCCAAATTACCGATGTTTATTGTATCCGGTGCAGATGACCCGGTTGGTGATTTGGGAGAAGGCATTAAGAAAGTTTATTACATGTATGAACAAGCTGGATTAAAGGATGTTACATATAAACTGTATGAAAAAGACCGTCATGAAATCTTAAATGAATTAGATAAAGATGTAGTATATAGTGACATTCTCTCCTGGATGGAAGTTCGCATTACAACTTAATTTATTGGCGAGATAAACTTTCGTTTGGCAGGATATTGGCAGCTGCAGAACGTGGGTTATTTCTTTCTCAAAGTCTTTGAATAGTACCAAGCATTTTAGAAAAGATATATTTGGTTGTTGTGAAGAAATGTTCGAAAGTCTAATTTTGCAAATGCCGGAAACGCGATCTTTCATCTCCGCTAAGGGCTACACAATGTCGGGGAAATATCTGCATAGCACGGACAGTGCCCTTGTAGGTTTCTTAGAATCACTTATAGGGGGCTTTGACAAAACGTAATCCGCAGTGTCAACTGTTTGAGAAGGGGCTTGATTCGTAGGTATTGAAATTATCCAATATCTATAAATCAAGCCCCTTTGAGTTTTTGACACGCGGATTTAATATCGATTTTGCCAAAGCCCCCTATTAGTGATTCTTGGAAGCTACAACAGGCACCTGTTCGTGCTATGCAGATATTTCCCCGACATTGTGCAGCGCATTAGCGGACACGAAACGTAATTCCGGCATTTTGCAAAAAGACTTTCTGAACATTTCTCCAGAACAACCAAATATATCTTTTCTAAAATGTTTGGCACTATATTTAAGTTTCCAAAAGAAATAACCCATGTTCTGCGAGCTGCCAATATCCTGCTAAACGAAAGTTTATATTACTAATGACTGATTAGTTATCGGCTTCGTCGTCAGCAGACATGTTGTAAACCTGACGTTTACGAGCCATTTCATCGTTTTCAAGGTATTCATCGTAAGTAGAAACTTTGTCGATGAATGTTCCATCCGGAAGGAACTCGATGATACGGTTAGCGGTAGTCTGAACTACCTGGTGGTCACGCGATGCAAAAAGAATGACACCCGGGAACTTGATTAAACCGTTGTTGAGGGCTGTGATGGATTCCATGTCTAAGTGGTCAGTTGGTTCATCAAGCATTAATACATTTGTAGCCTGAATCATCATGCGGGAAAGAAGTACACGTACTTTTTCACCACCGGAAAGTACACGCATTTTCTTAACACCGTCTTCGCCTGCGAAAAGCATACGTCCTAAGAAACCACGTACATAAGTAGCATCTTTAATCTCTGAGTACTGTGTCAACCAGTCAACGATTAAAAGGTCAGTATCAAAGATTTCTGTGTTATCCTTCGGGAAGTAAGACTGGCTTGTAGTTACACCCCACTTGTAAGTACCTGCATCCGGTTCCATTTCACCAGCGAGAATCTTGAATAATGTAGTTTTTGCCAATTCGTTACCACCAACGAAAGCGATTTTATCATCATGTCCTACGATAAAGGATACATTGTCTAAAATCTTAACACCGTCGATTGTCTTAGAAATACCTTCTACAGTAAGAACTTCGTTACCAATATCGCGGCTTGGTCTGAAGTCGATGTATGGGTATTTACGGCTGGAAGGACGAATCTCATCCAACTCGATTTTTTCCAAAGCTTTCTTACGGGCTGTTGCCTGTTTTGATTTTGAAGCGTTCGCAGAGAAACGTGAAATAAATTCCTGTAACTCTTTGATTTTTTCTTCTTTCTTCTTGTTTGCATCCTTCATCTGTTTTACTAATAACTGGCTGGATTCATACCAGAAGTCATAGTTACCAGAGTAAAGTTGAATTTTGCCGTAGTCGATATCAGCGATATGGGTACAAACTTTATTTAAGAAGTAACGGTCGTGGGAAACTACGATAACGGTATTCTCAAAGTTGATTAAGAATTCTTCTAACCAGCCGATCGCATCTAAGTCTAAGTGGTTGGTAGGCTCGTCGAGCAATAAGATATCTGGATTACCGAACAACGCCTGGGCTAATAAAACCTTAACCTTTAATGCGCCAGGTAAATCAGCCATCATGGTGTAATGTTCTTCTGTCGGGATGCCGAGACCATTAAGGAGTGTAGCAGCGTCAGACTCTGCGTTCCAACCGTCCATATCAGCAAACTCAGCTTCTAATTCGCTGGCACGGATACCGTCTTCATCTGTGAAATCCTCTTTCATATAGATGGCATCTTTTTCTTTCATAATCTCGTAGAGACGTTTGTTACCCATGATAACAGTGTCTAATACGTTAAATGCATCGTATTTGAAGTGGTCCTGCTGTAAGAAAGAAAGACGCTGACCAGGAGTGATAATAATATCACCGTTGGTTGGCTCAATCTGTCCGGATAAGATTTTAAGGAAAGTAGATTTTCCGGCACCATTGGCACCAATCATACCGTAGCAGTTTCCTTCTGTAAATTTGATATTAACATCTTCAAAAAGTGCTTTTTTTCCAAGTCGTAATGTTACATTACTTGTAGCAATCATTTTTATACCTCGTTTTTTCTTTTCCTATTTTAATACAAATCGTAACTATTCAGCGCACCATTCGCAAAATCGTCTCTTCGAGACTTTCCTTTTGCTCATGATGGCTTCTCGCCAAAGAAATTTTCAAAAATGCATTCATTTCTGTAAACAGAATGTCTGCATTTTATGAAAATTGCCTTGGCTCTGAATAGTTACTATAAATCAATAAACATCAACACGTATCATACTAAAAAAAATTGGGAAAAGCAACTGTTTTGCATGGAAATTATAAGAATAATTTGCTATAATTAGGTACATTGTGAAAAGATGTGTGGTATATGAAACGACAGGTATAAGGGGACTTGAGGATGAAGTGGTTTTTTACAGAGGATAAAAAGAGATTAGTGGATGATTATTTAAAGCAGAATGAGCTGGGGACTCATGTGCTTTTTGTGATTAATATTGACCATTTCCATACGATAACAGAACGTTTTGGCAGTACGGTAGGGGATACGATTATTGCGGATATGTCACGCAAAATCAGAGAGTCTTTTCGAAATACAGATATCGTGGGCAGAATTGGCGGCGATGAATTTGTAGTATTTATGAAAGCAACTACAGAGTCATTTGCCAGAGTGAAAGCAGAACAGCTTTGTGAAAAGGCACGAAAAGTAGTATATGGCGGAGCAGAACGCATGCAGGTAACTGTGAGCGTAGGTGGTGCTATATTTGGCAGAGATGGTGATTCTTATACCGAACTTTTTGACAAAGCTGATGCAGCGATGTGTGCGGTAAAAGCAGATGGTGGAGATGGATTTTGTTTTGTCAGACAGGGACAGAGGGAGAATAGAAAACAGGAGCGTACAAAAGTCGAAAGTGGAGAGGTAAAAGGTGAGAATGTAGATAGAGAATTGCTCAATCACGCATTTAAACTATTGTCACATGCAAAGGACATGGACTTATCTTTGAATTTACTTCTTGAGCAGATTGCGACACGTTTAGAGTTGAATCTGGTGACGGTATTTGTATATGACAGTAAGCGACCACAGATGACAGTAACAAATTCCTGGAGTGATTTGGGAAAATTATACGATAGAGACGTGATTCCGCGAACCTGGAGATTATTTGAAAATGAGCCGGTAGGGGCATTTTCGGAATTGGCAGAGATGATGAAAGGCGAAGCCTTTGACGAAGTCACAAAAGCGAGATATGCCGAGTGGAATCAGAATAAAATTCAGAATATGGCGTCAGTGAAGTTCGAGGTTGCAAATGGAACAATTGGAGAACTGATGATTGGAACGGTCAAAGAAGGGCTTAGTTGGAATGAATGTGAGGTAGAGACTATTTGTGAATTGAGCCGTATCGTGGGCGTTTTTGTATCTTTGCGTAATCAGGCAGATGATGAGAAAAAGGAGATTAATGAACTTCGTCAGAGAGACCGTCTGACCGGACTTTATCTGAGTGATACGTTTAAGACGAAAGTTGAGAATATTATGAAAGTAAAGGCAGCCGGTTATGCTTATGCGGTTGCTGTAATCGATATTAATAATTTTGCCTATGTGAATGAGAACTTTGGAACGGAAGTGGGCGATAAGATTTTAAGAGATTTGGCGGATTTGCTTAATAACGGAGCGGCCCGCACGAAGTTTTCGTGTCGCATGTATTCAGACTATTTTGCTACTTTTATGAGTGGTGCAACGCAGGCAGAATTAATTGAAAAAGTAGAGATGGGAACCAAAGAATTTGAAGAGCGTCTTAACGAGAAATACCCGATGGGCAGAGTGAGTCTTTCTGTGGGTATTTGCTTTATTGATGCACCGGAAGAATATGAGCTTGTGATGGAGAATGCCAATATTGCGCGTAAATATGCCAAGGAACAGGGAATTTTAAGCGGAGTGGTGTTTGACCATTATATGCGTCATAAGCGTGATGAATTGGTGGAAGTATCGTCAAAGTTTAATGATGCAGTGTCAAATGACGAATTCGAAGTGTATTTACAACCTAAATTTTTGACGAATAGCTGGGAAGTATATGGTGCAGAGGCATTGGTGAGATGGCAGCCAAAAGATGGAGCTGTGATTTCACCGGCGAGATTTGTGCCGTTTCTTGAAATGACGGGGCAGATTGTAGAATTAGATTTTATTATTTTTGAAAAGGTTCTGGCAATGATGCAGAAATGGCAGAGACAGCATAGAAAATCTGTAATAATATCTGTGAATTTTTCGAGAAGACATTTCGAACGCAACACGGCAGAATTTGTAAATCGCGTGCATGAACTTGTGGAGAAATATCAGGTTCCGGCAGAGGATATTGAGATTGAAATAACAGAAAGTGCAGTGGTACATAACCTTGACATTATTAGAAAAAATCTGGAAAGTCTCAAAAAATATGGTTTTAGAATTGCCATCGACGATTTTGGAACCGGTTATTCGTCATTGAATGCATTGTTAGAGATTCCGGCGGATGTAATTAAAATGGATAAAAGCTTTACGGATAAGCTGCATTCGGAGAAACATCGCCAGTTTGTGGCAAAGCTGGGTATGTTAATTAAAGCAGCCGATCAGGAAGTTATTTTTGAGGGAATTGAGACGGAAGAACAGTTATCTTATTTAAGAGAGAGTGGCTTTTTATATGGTCAGGGGTATATATTTGACCGGCCGATTGCAGTTGAGGAGTTTGAAAGGAAGTATATAATATTGTAAAAAATTGCACAAAGAAATATACATTTCAAACCTTTACAATCGACAAATTAAATGATAAAATTGATAATAAGTCGAAATCTGCCAGATAGTCTAATACCAGGCATGTCGACAGACGGAGAAATTATAAAATATATAATATATTAAGGAGGAAGAAAGTAATGTCCAGAGCAAAACAGTCAATGGACGGTAATACCGCTGCAGCTCACGTATCGTATGCGTTTACAGATGTAGCAGCTATTTACCCAATTACACCATCCAGCCCAATGGCAGACTCTGTAGATCAGTGGTCAGCAGCAGGTATGGAAAACATTTTCGGAAATCAGGTAAAAGTAGTAGAGATGGAATCTGAAGCAGGTGCAGCAGGTGCCGTACACGGTTCCTTAGCAGCAGGTGCTTTAACAACTACATTTACAGCATCTCAGGGTCTTTTATTAATGATTCCTAACATGTACAAAATCGCTGGTGAATTACTTCCAAGTGTATTCCATGTATCAGCCCGTACAGTTGCTACACAGTCATTAAACATCTTTGGTGACCACAGTGACGTTTACGCTTGTCGTCAGACAGGTTTCGCTATGTTAGCAGAGACAAACACACAGGAAGTTATGGACTTAGCAGCAGTTGCTCACTTAGCAACAATTGAAGGCCGCGTTCCATTCATTAACTTCTTCGATGGTTTCCGTACATCACACGAAATCCAGAAAATTGAAAAATGGGATTTTGAAGATTTGAAAGAAATGTGCGATATGGATGCAGTGAAAGCATTCCGTGAGCATGCATTGAATCCAAATCATCCAGCTATGCGTGGTTCTCATGAAAACGGAGACGTTTTCTTCCAGCAT
>JAZSEF010000050.1:0-9016 GCA_045531555.1 Roseburia sp.
GAACACATCCTTCTTTCTCGTCAGGTAGGTGTACCTTACATCGTAGTATTCATGAACAAGTGTGATATGGTTGACGATCCAGAATTACTTGAATTAGTAGAAATGGAAATCAGAGACTTATTATCTGAATATGAATTCCCAGGAGATGACACACCAGTTATCCAGGGTTCTGCATTAAAGGCTCTTGAAGATCCTAACAGTGAATGGGGCGACAAGGTTATGGAATTAATGGCTGCAGTTGATAGCTATATTCCAGATCCAGAACGTGACACAGATAAGCCATTCTTAATGCCAATCGAAGACGTATTCTCTATCACAGGTCGTGGTACAGTTGCTACAGGTAGAGTAGAACGTGGTGTTCTTCATTTATCTGAAGAAGTTGAAATCATTGGTGTTAAAGAAGAAACACAGAAATCAGTTGTAACTGGTATCGAAATGTTCCGTAAGTTACTTGACGAAGCTCAGGCTGGTGATAACATCGGTGTTCTTCTTCGTGGTATCCAGAGAACAGACATCGAAAGAGGTCAGGTTCTTGCTAAACCAGGTTCTGTAAAATGCCATAAGAAATTTACAGCTCAGGTTTACGTTTTAACAAAAGATGAAGGTGGACGTCATACTCCTTTCTTCAACAACTATAGACCACAGTTCTACTTCAGAACAACAGACATCACAGGTGTTTGTAACTTACCAGCAGGTACAGAAATGTGTATGCCTGGTGACAACGTAGAAATGACAATCGAACTCATCCATCCAATCGCTATGGAACAGGGTCTTACATTCGCTATCCGTGAAGGTGGTAGAACAGTAGGTTCTGGTAGAGTTGCTACTATCATCGAATAATTTATGACGATTGAACTTGTTCAATTGTATACGGTGATAGTTTCTACGAATTAGTATTTTCAAAGCTCCCGAGAGTATTTCTCGGGAGCTTTTTTACCAGAGAAAAAAGGAGAGCATTACATGGATATCAGCATGTTGGCAATTTGTATTGGTGTGGTAGTTGCAGCGTACAATTTGTTAATGAATTTGCGGGGAAATAAGAAGCGGAAAGGCCAAGGAAATAAATACATACTAAAAGCATTGGGAAAAAGTTTATTGCTTGGTTTTCTTGCTTACGTAGTAGTTGTAAACATAAATTTTGAGACGGAGGAGAATATACCGTCTGAGTATACGGCAGTAGCGGAAGCAGAATCAGAATATCAGTATTCCTTCCGAAGTGAACAATTGTTGATGGAACATTATGAAAAACATGGAATCTATATGAAATATAAGAGTCCTGAAAAATACCTGAAGGGTGCTAACCGCGTCATTGCGGATGAAGAAACTCTGCATGCGATAGAGGCAGAGGATGGCGATGATGTGTACTATTTGGAACGGAGCAATGAATTTGTGGTGGTTTCCACTGATGGTTATATACGCACCTATTTTTGTCCGGAGGACGGAATTGAGTATTTTCACAGACAGTTTGAATAGAATTGAACTTATAGGTATTGTAATAGTTTTTGACATATTATGAAGTGTTTTGATATAATTACACGACAAGTTAGTATATGTATGAGGAGAGGGAAGTGTCATGAAAAAAAGTAGGCTGGCTAATTTGGAATTGTTGCGAATGATTGCAATGATGATGGTGGTAACAATTCATATCAGCAATCATGGAGGCTTGGTGGACTTAGCACAAAAAGGGACTTTTTCATATTATGTGGTATGGACACTTTTCGGTCTTTCATTTGTTGCTATCAACGTATACATATTAATTAGTGGATATTTTTTGGTAGAGTCTTCGTTCTCAAGTTGGCGTCTGATTAAAATGGAGATGCAGATTTGGTTTTATTCTATGGTGATTTTGTCTCTGTTTTGGATTTTTGGAGATGTAGAACATGATCTTAAATATTTAGTGTATTGTTTGACCCCGGTTGTGTCGGACTTTTACTGGTTTGCGACAATGTATGTTGGAATGTATTTATTATCGCCAATATTGAATACTTTTGTACGGAGCATAAGTAAAAGACAGTTCCAGTGTGTTTTATTATTACTATTTGTGCTATTATCGGCATGGACCAATATTTTTTACTATACATCGGGGATGAATATAGTAGAAGGTGTCAGTATTGCGTGGTTTGTCGCAGTATATTTGTTCGGAGCTTATATACGGATGTACTATATTCCTGATGGTAAAGCCGGAAAATGGTTTTTGATTGGCGGTGGATTAACGGTTTTAATACCAGTCAGCCGATTTATAATTGATGCTCTTTTAAGTACACAGTGGCTAGGCACCAGAATGCTCGAAGACTTGCTTTGGGGCTACAGTATTTCGTATCATTACAATTCAATGTTTTCGATACTGGGTGCAGCAGGTTTATTTGTAGCTTTTCTGAATTTGAAATTAAAGGATGGAATTGTTTCCAAATTTATTAATTTGGCGGCATCCGCATCTTTTGCTGTTTATTTAATTCATGACCATTACTATATGAGAGAAAACATGTGGGATAAGATTAATCCATGGGCGTGGTTAGATGATTGGTATTTGCTTCCTGCAATCATTATAACGGTGATTGGGATTTATGTGGTCTGTATGATTATAGAATGGATTAGACATTTTGTTTTCAGACCTGTTGAGAAGTGGATTAAACCGTATTGTGATAAGTTTGATGCAAAATTGCGTGAAATATGGCATGGAAAGAAAGAATCAGATATGACTAATTAACCACGAATTTGGTATTTATAAACAAAATATATCATGGCGACCTTTATTTTTTCGGCATAATGTGTTAAAATATTTTTAGATACGCGGTATAAGACAAGAGGAGCTAGGGACATGGCATAGAGAAGCCGCAGTTATCGGGACTAATTAGCTGACCGGAGGAACTTAATATGAGTAAGAAACAGAAGAAAAATAAGAATAATAACAAAAGAATGGACGCATTAATAAATGCGAAGATCCAGAAGAAATTTGGCAAATCCTTTATTTACATAATTCTTGGATTTTTTATTATGACTCTTTTGGCATTTGCTAATATTATGATATATGCAGGCATTGCCGGGGTTGGTATTTTTTCTACACCATCCCGTGCGGTAGGTATTTTGTTGCTTATACTGGTTTTCATTTTTAACCTTATTTTATTCCGTACCGTTACCAAGAATCTTACTAAGGCATTGGTAGATCCGATTTATGAATTACAGGTAGCGGTAGGCAAGATCAAAGCCGGTGACTTGGATGTTAAAATTGCATATCAGAGCAAGGATGAACTTGGTGAACTGGCAGACGGATTACGAGAAGCCTGTGATTATATTAATGTTGTTATCTCCGATGCAGGACGTGTTCTTGGAGAGATGGCAGAAGGTCATTTTGATGTAACTTCTGATGTGAAGGATAGTTATGTAGGTGATTTTGAAGAATTACTTACAGGCATGAGTAAATTAAAGAGCGAGATGAATCGTGTTCTCAGCCAGATTAAGGTATCTTCTGACCAGGTTATGGTTGGGGCAGACCAGTTGGCAGGTAGTGCTCAGGGCTTAGCAGAAGGTGCGACAGATCAGTCCGGTGCAATTGAAGAATTGTCTGCTACTATCCAGAATGTAGCCAATATATCAGAGCAGAGTGCTCAGAACGCCGTACAGGCCGCTGAGAGCGCTACAAGCGCCGCAGAAGACGCTAAGAAGAGCCGTGAAGAGGTTAATGAGCTTACAGAGGCTATGGCGCGTATTACAGCCACATCCGAAGAGATTCAGAATATTATTGCAGCAATTGAAGATATTGCTTCACAGACCAATTTATTATCCCTCAATGCTTCTATTGAAGCAGCAAGAGCCGGCGAAGCCGGAAGAGGTTTTGCGGTTGTTGCAGACCAGATTGGTAAACTTGCGGCAGATAGTGCCCAGTCGGCAGTAGAGACGAAAGAATTGATTAATAAATCACTCGTTGAAGTAGAAGCGGGTAACAGTATTGTTGAGCATACCATGGAGTCATTTAATACCGTACTTGCGAATATGGAGTCTTTTGCAGGAATGGCTTCGGGAGCAGCAGAGGCTTCGAAGGAACAGGCTGAGATGCTTCGTCAGATTGAAATCGGTATTGAGCAGATCACAGAAGTTGTAGAGAATAACTCTGCAGCAGCAGAAGAAACTTCAGCAGTAAGTGAAGAACTTTCTGCACAGGCTACCAATTTAGAACAGATGATTTCACAATTTGTATTAGTGGAAGAAGAATAGAATATAATATTATGTAAAAAGAGACTGCTATGCAGTCTCTTTTTCACATAATAAGCCGTAGAAAGTTGTGAGATATAAACCACACAAGCCTACTAATGCATAAACGATTCGGGATAATAGAGTCATATCCCCAAACAGGAATGCAACTAAATTAAAATTAAAAAATCCAATTAATCCCCAGTTTATTGCACCAATAATTGTAATAGTAAGTGCAAATAAATTTAAAGTTTTCATAAATAACCTCCAAAAAGCTGATTATAATAATCATTGGTATTTTTCTTAGTTTACCCGGGAAAATAAGAAATATGTATTGTTTGAATATTTTTTTAAATAAATTTATAAAAAAATCCCCGAGAGCTAATATACACTCTCGGGGATTTTGATTGCGTTATTTACCATGTAGTAAGTTTATCCGCTTTCTTGACTTTTTTAGTAAGCGTATAAATTAAATTTCCAAACTGTTCATCCGGCATAGAAGCCCACTCAGTACCAAGGCATGATTTAATCTCTGCCAGCGGTTTGTCGAGGAAATTAAGAACTTCTTCCGGTTTGTATCCCTGAATCGGGGATATTCCCTTTTGGTTACATATATATACAGTAATAGCTTTTAACAAATTCTGTTCGTTCTCAAAAGCATTCTCTTCTTCCTTGCGGAGTTCACGTTCAAAAGCTTTCTTCAAAGCATTTAAATCATCCAATGCAGCCATAGTAAATCTCCTTATAATCGTCAGTGTTAGTGGTACATATGTCCTAAAAATTATTTTACATGAAAAACAAGTTAATGGCAACACTAAGTACAAAAACCATTAAAAAAGAGTGTAAAAAGATAGGAGAATTGCAAGCGGAATGAAATCATTATGGAAAAAGGACACTATGGTATGTGCAAATCGGGGATTAGAACATGACATGAGTGTCAATACGGTGGTGATTGGTGCAGGCATGACAGGCATTTTGACCGCATATTTGCTGCAAAAAAGAGGAATTGACACAATTGTTTTAGAAGCTGCCAGGATAGGGAGCGGACAAACGGGAAATACAACTGCAAAGATTACAAGTCAACATGGATTGTTCTATTCAAGGATGTTGCATAAAGTAAGTAGGAAAAGGTTGAAGGGATATGCAATGGCAAATGAAGAAGCCATTGACCGGTTTGGACAAATTGTAAAGGAAGAAAAAATAAATTGTGATTATAAGCGGTTACCGGCTGTATTATTTACAACGGATGACTGTAATATCAGAAAGCTAAAAAAAGAAGCTGAAGCGGCAGAAATGCTGGGAATTCATGCTTACTATAATGATAAAGTGACAGATGTGTCACTAAAAGCAGTCAATGCAAAAGCAGCAGTGTTTTTCGAAAATCAGGCGCAGTTTCATCCGTTAAAGTTTATAAAGGCATTGTCTGCGAAATTAACCATATATGAAAACACGCCTGTGATAGCAGTAAAAGGGCATACGGTTTATACAGAGAATGCCCGAGTAGAAGCGGATCACATCGTTTTTGCCACTCATTATCCGTTTATTAATATGCCGGGGTTTTATTTTATGCGTGAACATCAGGAACGCAGTTATGTTCTTGCGCTAAAAAATACGCAGGAATTATCGGCAATGTATTACAGCGTGGATAGAGATGGACTTTCGATTCGACGCCATGAAGATATTCTTCTCCTTGGAGGAGGCAATCATCGTACAGGTAAGAAGGCATCCTGCAAAAATGAAGAGATTGGCTATACCTTTTTGCGAAAAATGAAAGAAAAATATTATCCGGAGGCGGATGTCGTAAGTGCTTGGTCGGCGCAGGATTGTATGCCGCATGACGATATTCCTTTTATCGGAAAGTACTCGGTTTTCCGGCCATATTGGTATGTTGCAACTGGTTTTAAAAAATGGGGAATGACCTCATCCATGATTGCGGCAGATATCATCAGTGACGCCATTCGGATGAGTACGGATTGCGGAGTGAGAACCAAAGATTCCGGGCAGGGTATTGTCCGGTATGCGCATGTTTTCTCATCGCAGAGATGGTTATTACGGGCGTCATTTTGCAAATTAATGATTGATTTATGGGAAAGTACGGCAGGACTAATAAAAGGTATTTTCAGTCCGGCAGATAGAAAATGTCCTCATATGGGGTGTCGTTTGGAGTGGAGCGACGAAGAAAAAAGCTGGGATTGTCCCTGCCATGGTTCCCGATTTACAAATGAGGGGAAATTACTGGATAATCCTGCGCAAACGGATTTACAACGCTAAAGAGCAAAATAATTCTATTTTATGAAAATATACAAGTAGACAAGGAGAAGGGCATGAATTAAAATGTTTGAAGCAGAATTATAGGAGTACAATTATGTGGAGAACATTTAAGAAAAAATTTATCGGAGACAGGGATTTTTACGGTTATGTACTGCGTCTGGCGGTACCGATGATAATCCAGAATGCAATTACGAGTTTTGTCAGTTTTCTGGATAATATTATGGTTGGGCAGATTGGCACGGAGCAGATGTCCGGAGTTGCGATTGTCAATCAGTTAATGTTTGTATTTAATATCTGTATATTCGGAGCAGTATCAGGAGCAGGTATTTTTGGTACACAGTATTTTGGAAAAGGGGATTATGAGGGACAGAAGTATGCTTATCGTTTTAAGGTATACGCAAGTACTCTTATTACCATCTTGGCAGCATTGTTGTTTGTTTTTGGCGGAGAATTTCTGATTTCCCTGTATTTGAGTGACAGCGGAAGTGTCGGCGATATTACATTGGCACTTAAGTATGGACAGGAATATCTTGCGATTATGGTAGTCGGCTTATTTCCATTTGCACTTAGCCAGACCTATATCAGTTCCGTCAGGGAATGTGGGGAGACATTTGTGCCGATGGTTGCGGGACTGGTAGCAGTGTTTACCAATCTGGTATTGGATGTGATTTTGATTTTCGGTTTGCTCGGATTCCCGGTTCTTGGAGTAAAAGGTGCCGCTATTGCAACGGTTATTGCTCGTTTTGTGGAATGCTTTATTGTTGTGGCATGGACGCATGCACATAAGATGAAGAACAAGTTTATTGTCGGTGCATATAAGAGTATGCGTATTCCAAAGAACATCTGTCTTGCCATTTTGAAAAAAGGTACCCCGCTTATGTTAAATGAGATGTTTTGGGCTTCGGGAATGGCGGTTATTACCCAGTGCTATGCGGTCAGAGGACTTGAAGTAGTGGCGGCGCAGAATATTTCTTCAACTATTACCAATTTATTTAATGTGGTTTATATCCAGCTTGGCAGTTGTATTGCCATTGTGGTTGGTCAACTTTTGGGAGCCGGTAAAATAAAAGAAGCTAAAGATGCGGACAATAAGATGATTTTCTTCAGCGTGGCTTGCTGTAGTGTTGTTGCACTTATTATGATGGCATTCGGAAGACTGTTTCCGGATATTTACAAAACAGAACAGACTATTAAGGATCTGGCAACTACATTTATTCTGATTTCGGCGGCAGTTATGCCGATTTGCGCATTCTGTCATTGTACATATTTTACACTGCGTTCCGGCGGAAAAACGGGCGTAACTTTTATTTTTGACAGTGTATATACATGGGTTCTTGTAATACCGTTTGCCTATGTGCTTGCCAATTATACGTCATTAACCATCCAAATGGTATTTTTCCTGGTTTCTTTTATGGAAATTGTAAAGGCAACGATTGGATTTTTCATGGTAAAAAGCGGAGTATGGTTGCAAAATATTGTAAATGAATAAACCGCAAAAGGATAATTATAAAAAATAATTTAAATAATTCTTTCCTAGAATCTATTATTATCATATAATGGAAGAAGTACAAAATGGAGGGTGGAAACACAAATGAAACAATTAGTTAAAAAATGGAATGATCTCAGTTTGATTATTCGTATCTTAATCGGTCTGGTTCTCGGTACGATTTTAGGTGTTGTGGCACCGGGACTTACCGTTATTTCCGTATTGGGAGATGTATTCGTAGGTGCTTTAAAAGCGATTGCACCGGTACTTGTATTTATTCTTGTTATGAGTTCCCTTGCAAATGCCAAGGGTGGTGTGGGCAAGAGATTCAGCCGTGTAATCGGTTTGTATTTACTTAGTACCTGCCTTGCAGCTTTTGTTGCTGTTATCGGATGTTTCTTATTCCCGGTTACGATTCGGCTTACGGATGCGGTAGATAATGCAGCTCCTACCGGAATTTGGGAAGTACTTGGTACATTACTTACCAATATGGTACAGAATCCGGTAAGTGCGGTTATGAACGGCAATTATATCGGTATTTTAACATGGTCCATTATTTTCGGACTTGCACTTAAGAGCCTTGCAGCGGATGTAACCAAGCAGGCGGTAAAAGACTTTTCTGATGCAGTATCACAGGCAGTACGTTGGATTATTAATTGTGCACCGTTCGGTATCTTAGGTCTTGTATTTACTAATGTATCTACAAGCGGTCTTGAGATTTTTACCGAATACGGCAAGTTACTTGCTTTACTCGTTGGATGTATGTTGGCAGTTGCATTAATCGTAGATCCGTTAGTAGTAGCTATTTGCTTAAAGCGTAATCCGTATCCGTTGGTATTTAAGTGCTTTAAGGAAAGCGGTGTGACAGCATTCTTTACCAGAAGTTCTGCTGCTAATATTCCTGTTAATATGAACCTTTGTGAGAGACTTGGACTTGATAAGGATTTCTATTCCGTATCCATTCCGCTTGGAGCTACCATTAATATGGATGGCGCAGCGATTACGATTACGGTTATGGCACTTACGGTAGCTAACACGATGGGAATTGCAGTAGATATTCCTACAGCATTT
>JAZSEF010000049.1:0-11239 GCA_045531555.1 Roseburia sp.
CACCAAACTTAGCATGTCGATGCTTCACGCATTCTACGGAAACCATTCTATGGGCAAAGAAGAATGATAAGAAGTCTCGGCATTTTTTTGATTATGAAAAGATGAAAGAAGATAACGGTGGCAAGCAAATGAAGGATGTGTGGGTTGGTACATTGACAAAGCCTTCAGAGAAGAAAGAGGGTAAGCATCCGACACAGAAACCAGAATATTTGCTTGAGAGAATTGTGCTTGCGTCTACGGAGGAAGGACAAGTTGTGTTAGATCCGTTTTGTGGTTCCGGTACAACAGGTGTAGGAGCTGTTAGATGTGGCAGAAAGTTCATTGGGATTGAAGTGAACGAGGAATATTTAGAAATTAGCAAAAGAAGATTGGAGAAGGAAATACATGGCTAAAAGAAATTTTGATGAGTGGTTAGCAACTTTTACAGACAATATCAACTCATATACATATTATGTGGATTTTGAAGGTGTGTATGCTAATTCGCAGTTATTTAAGCGAGAACTGGCATTAATGCAGACTTTAATTGGAAGTAAAAATATTCGTGAGGAATTTAAAGATTTAGTTACTGATTATCCGGAGGTTATAAAGTGTATTCCAATATTGTTGGCATTAAGGGACACTGTTATTGCGGTAACTGACGAGGATGGAAGAAAAGACTATGATTTCAAGAAAATGAATTATAGTCTGGATAATTATTGTGATTTTATGGAAAAGACAGGTTTGTTTGATTTATTAGCAAATCATGTTGTTTCAAACCTATATGACCTTGCAGGTTTAGGTATTAATATTGGATTATCTTCGAATGGACGCAAGAACAGAGGCGGACATCAGATGGAAGATTTAGTGGAAGGCTATATTGAAAAAGCGGGCTTTGTAAAAGGAGAAACATATTTTAAAGAAATGTATTTAACAGAGATAGAAGAAAAATGGGGATATGATTTATCAAATATTTCTGCAGAGGGAACTAGTACAAAGAGATTTGATTTTGTAGTTAAGCCGGAAGGTTCTGATAATGTATATGTATGTGAGTGTAATTGTTACAGTTCTGGCGGCTCTAAATTAAATGAAACTGCTAGAAGTTTTAAAACGATTGCATTGGAAGCTGAAGGAATTCCTAATGTGTATTTTGTTTGGTTTACAGATGGAGAAGGTTGGAAGTCCGCTAGACGTAATTTAAAAGAAACATTTGATGTATTGGAAGATATTTATAATATACAGGATATGGAGAATGGAATAATCAAGAAGATATTTGTTTAGTGGAGAGGGACTACAGTAGGTTTTGGGGAATAGTTATCTAAGAGTTTGGCTATACGAATATGGAAGGAAACGATTAGGAGGAGAGAATATGTTCGAAAGAGGTTCGGAGTGGAGAAGGTGGGATCTCCATGTACATACCCCAGAAACAAAGAAAAATGATCAATATGAGGGTTGTAATGCGCAAGAGAAATGGGATAGGTTTTATAGCCAGATTAGAGATTACGTTGGCACTGGAACGGATGTGCGAAAACATATTTCTGTTATTGGGATAACTGATTATTTGTCTATAGATAATTATCTTAAAGTTTTACACGATGATTGTTTGCCGAGTAGTATCAGTTGTGTTCTTCCGAATGTTGAAATGAGAATAATGCCAACGGGTACAAATTCGCCGGTAAATATTCATTTTATCTTTAATCCAGAGATTGTTTCAGAGTTAGAAGATAGATTTTTCTCAAAAATTTTCTACAATCCAAATCACAATGAATCTCTATTGTCATGTAACAGACGATATGCTCATATCTGAAATGAGCAAGTTCGAAGCTGGAACAAATAATGACAATCAACCGAGCGGTGTCAAAGTGGTGTAATCCATCAATCTAATATCAAAAAAACTTATTTTCCAAGGAAAAAATCCCTTATTTAACAAAACTTTAACATTTCAAAAACATTTCCTAAAAATCCCCGCGTTATATTAGCACCTGTCAGGAACACAAAAGAGTTCCTCAGAGCCAAGAATGAAAATCTGAAGAATAGCAAATAAAACATATACAAAAAAGGAGAACAAAATTATGAGCAACACAATGTATTTAGTAACAGGGGCAGCAGGATTTTTAGGAAGCACAATTTGCAGACAGTTAGTAGAACGCGGAGAAAAGGTTAGAGGTTTTGTTTTACCAGGCGATAAATCCGTAAAATATTTACCAAAGGAAGTTGAAATCTGTGAAGGTGATGTTTGTGACGTAGCATCTGTAAGAAAATTCTTCACAGTTCCGGAAGGAATGGAAACAATCGTACTTCACATCGCAAGTATCGTAACTGTAAAACCGGACTATAATCCGTTAGTTATGGATGTAAACGTAACAGGTACAAAGAACATCATCAAATTAGCATTAGAAAAACCAGAATGTAAGAAAATGGTATACTGCAGCAGCACAGGAGCTATCCCGGAAGTTAAGGGTAAAAAGATTAAAGAAGTATCTTACTTCGATGAAGATCAGGTATTAGGATGCTACAGCCGTGCAAAAGCTATCGCATCTCAGGACGTTATGAATGCAGTTAAAACACAGGGCTTAAACGCTTGTATTGTTCATCCAAGTGGTATCATGGGACCGGAAGATTTTGCAGTAGGTGAAACAACAGGTACACTTATCGACATCATCAATGGTGCAATGCCAATGGGTATGGACGGAACATTCAACCTTTGTGACGTTCGTGACCTTGCAGCAGGTACTATCGCAGCAGCAGATAAAGGTAGAAAAGGACAGTGCTACATCTTAGGTAATGAGCCTGTATCTTTCCGTGATTTCGTAAAAATGGTTTGTGACGAATCAGGCTGTAAGCCAATTAAAAAGTTCTTACCACTTGGCATTGCATACAAATTAGCAGCATTTATGGAAAAAACAGCAAAACCTGGTAAAGAGCCACTTATGACAACTTTCTCTGTATATAACTTAGCAAGAAACAATGATTTCGACTCAAGCAAAGCTCAGAAAGAATTGGGCTATACAACTCGTCCATATGCTGATACAATCAGAGATGAAATTGCTTGGTTAAAGAAAGAAGGTAAGATTAAATAATGAAAACAGTTTGTGTGATTACCGGTGGCGGTAGTGGAATGGGCTTGGCAGCAGCCAAATGTATGCCAAAAGATAAAATCATTGTAGTAACAGGACGTACGATGTCCAAATTGGAAAAAGCTGTAAAAGAATTAGAGGCATTAGGTTACGAAGCATATGCCAAGACCTGCGATACTTCTAACAGACAGCAGGTACGTGAATTGGCTGAATATGCAGCAGGTCTGGGTGAAATTAAAAACGTGATTAACTCTGCAGGTTTGTCGCCTGCAATGGCAAAACCAGAGCAGTTAATCCGCGTAAATGCCCTTGGAACCGTATATGTCAATCAGGAATTTTCAAAATTAATGAAGGCAGGAAGTGTGATAGTGGATGTATCTTCGAACTCTGCCTATATGATTCCGGGATTTCTTGCAAACGAAAAAACTTTTGCATTAGCAGATAAAAATGAGGAACTTTTCGTAAAGAAAGTATTAGGATTGCCAAATAAGTTAAAAGGTTATCAGGCATCTGGACTTGCATATGGATTGTCTAAAAAGTTCGTAATCTGGTATGCTGCAAAATGTGCATATGAATACGGCGAAAAAGGTATCCGTGTATGCTCTTTAAGTCCGGGACTTATCGCAACCGATATGGGTAATTTAGAGGCAGAAGAAGGTGGAAATCTTCTTGCAACAACCGCTGAGAAGCGTATGGGTAAACCAGAAGAATTAGGCTTTGCTTTAGCAACCGTAGCAGATGAGAGAAATGGTTACCTTGCAGGCGTGGATGTACTTGTAGACGGCGGCAGTGTAATCGGTAAAAAATATGTAAAATAATGGTAGTTTCACGATATCCATCGTGTGCTCATAAAATGTTCTTATTTAGAAGACCCCTTCGGAATTTTATTTCCGGAGGGGTTTTTGCATAAAAACGCTTGACAAAGCTGTGTATACGTTTGATAATATAACAAAGGTTACATAACATACGTTCTGTAAGGGTGAGAGGTAAGTTTGGTATGCCACCGAAAGCAAAATATACAAGAGAAGAAATTATCGAGATTGCATTTCAAATGACAAGAGAAAAGGGAATTGAATCTGTTGTGGCAAGAGAGCTGGGGAAAAAGCTTGGTACTTCTTCCTCTCCCATTTTTACTGCCTTTAAAAACATGGAAGAACTTCAACTAGCCATTCGTGATAGAGCAATGTTGGAATTTGAAGGATTTATAAGAGAGGCACTGAATTACACGCCGGCGTTTAAATATGTTGGAATTCGAATGATACAGTTTTCTATGCAGGAGCCGAAATTATTTCAACTTTTGTATATGAGGGAACATGAAGAAAGCCAAAGCTTTGAAGGATTAGTAAATGAATTGGGAGATACCGTTGAGGTTTGTTTAGATGTTATACAAAAGGATTATGCATTGACAAGAGAAGAAGCAGAAGTTTTATTCCGACAAGTCTGGATGCATACATTTGCAATTTGTGTTTTGGCGGCGAATAAAGTATGTCATTTCAAACCGGATGAAATATCTGAAATGCTGAGTTTGGAATTTCAGGGAACACTTATGCTGCTGAAATCCGGTAGATTTGAAGTAGTAGAAGTTCGTGATAAAAAAGAATAAAGGAGGAAAGAACGATGGAGGCACAGTGGGTAATTTGTCCTGTTTGTAAAAATAAGACACGTTTAAAGATACGGAGAGATACGGTATTGAGGAACTATCCGTTATTTTGTCCAAAGTGTAAGCAAGAGAGTTTAATAGATGCAGAAGCCATGAAGGTTTCTGTTGTAAAAGAGCCAGACGCATAGACGCAGAGCCATATTATCTTAGGAATAAGATGTATTGCTCTGCGTCTATTATTTTATGGGGAAATATATTGAGAAAGAAGAAAAAGCGATACGTTATGGTTGAAAAAAATGAAATATTATTTGATAACGAAAAACAGGCAAATCATATAGTTGCAAAAGTAATGTTTACTACATTTCTCATTTTTTCAGTGGTATATCTGCTAAATGTAATTGGAGTATTTGTGATAGACCCTGTTGTTATGACAGTTGCGTATGTTGGAAGTACACTATTATTGCTGCTGCCAGCAGTTTTGACTTACATATTGAAATGGGAAAGTAGGTACATAAAGTATATTAATGTTACAGGGGCGGCACTGTTTGTAATGTTGATTAGTATGACACTTACCTACCATGTGGTAGTCATTTATGTATATCCGATTGCGATAGCAAGCTTGTATTTTTCAAAGAAACTAAATATCTATGCGACTTCTATTACGGTAGCGGGAGTAACAATTGGTCAGGTTGCGGCATTTTATTTGGATACGCAAAAAGATGATAACTTTGAAAGTTTATATGAGGTGATTGTGTGGGGCGTGATTCCGAGAGGTTTGATATTGGTTGCTGTCGCAATTATTTTTACTATGCTGTGTACGAGGACAGTGGCACTTTTGAGCAATCTGATTCATGCAGTAGAAGGGCAGGCGAAGTACCATAATGAAATGGTTACGGGATTTGCAACTCTTGTAGAAAATAAGGATGGCAGTACCGGCGGACATATTAAGAGAACCTCTCTTTACGTGAACCTTCTTGCAGAGGAGTTGAAGCGGAGAGGTATGTATGAGGATATATTAACAAAAGAATATATGGAGAATTTGTGCAAAGCAGCACCGATGCATGATATTGGAAAGATTGCGATACCAGACAGTATTTTACAAAAACCGGGAAAGCTTACGATGGAAGAGTTTGATGCTATGAAGCAGCATGCGGTCAGAGGCGGAGAAATTATTCGTGAGACGTTTGGAAATCTGGAAGATAAAGCATATACACAGATGGCATACGAAGTAGCACGTTATCATCATGAGAAGTGGAATGGGAAAGGATATCCGGAAGGATTAAAACGTAAAGAAATTCCGCTTGCTGCAAGAATCATGGCAATTGCAGATGTATTTGATGCGGTTTCTGAAAAACGATGTTATCGGGATGCGATGCCGTTGGATAGGTGTTTTGAAATTATTTTCGAAGGTAGTGGACAGGACTTTGAACCAATGTTGGTAGAAGTGTTTTTAGATATAAGAGATGAAGTAGAAAAAATACATAAGGATGCAGTAAAAGGAGTGGGTTAAGTGATGAATGAAGGCAGTGTATTGAAGCAGAACGAAAAACAGGCAAACACTATCGTAGCGAAGGTTATGCGTATTACGTTTGTCATATTTACGGCAGTTTATTTGTTAAATGTAATTGGCATTTTTGTAGTGGATAAGACGATTATGACGATTGCATATGTTGGCGGCAGTGTGCTTTTATGGTTTCCTACCATATTGGTAAAGGTAAAAAAAGAACAGGCAGGTTGGATAAAATATGGAAATGTAATCTGTGCTGCAATTTTTGTTATGCTCCTTAGCACGACACTGACCTTTCATGTAGTTGTGATTTATGTATATCCAATAGCGATTGCCAGTCTGTATTTTTCGAAAAATTTGAATATTGTTGCGACTGTGCTTACGGTAGCCGGAGTATCGATTGGGCAGTTATTGGCGTTCTATTTACAGACGATGCAGGATGAGAATTTTACGACGATGAAAGGTGTGGTAGTTTTTGGCATCATTCCCCGTGCACTGATTCTGATTGCAGTAGCCGCAATTTTTACAATGCTTACTTCCCGCACGGCATCTATGTTATCAAATCTGATGGGTGCAGAAGAGCAAAAAGAGATGTTAGAACGTATGCAGAAAATGAAGGACAATGCTTTTTCGACATCAGAGACATTATATGGAATGGTAAATGAACTTGCACAAATTACGGATAATTCGCTGAATGCAAACCAAAGTATTTCTAAGGAGGCAGAGAAACTTTTGCAAGGTTCCATAGAGAATACAGGGGCGATTGAGAATGCAAATGAGCGCATGGAACAAATAGCAGAGCAGATTGCGGATTTAAGTGATATGAATCACACTACAGCTATTTTGACAGAGCAAATTGGAGAAAATACAAAAGAGAATCAGAGACGTATGAATGATGCAACTACAAACATGGTGCAGATTAGCCGGAGTACCGACATTTGTAAACAGATTATTTACAATCTGGGAGAGGAGTCAAAAGAGATTATAGGGATTATACGAACTATTACAGATATTTCCAGTCAGACAAATATTCTTGCACTGAACGCAAGTATTGAGGCGGCAAGGGCAGGAGAGCAGGGACGAGGGTTTGCTGTTGTGGCTGAGGAAATCCAGAAATTATCGGAACAGACAAAAACGGCAGTGGAAAGTATCGGTGCGATTGTGCATCAGGTTGTAAACAACACAGAAGACGCGGTAAAAGCAATGGAAGAAAATGTGCTGTTTACAAAAAATGGCATGGAGAGTATCCGAAAAGCAAATGAATCCACGACCTTGATTACAGAATCTAATGAGGAACTGGAGCAGAAAATCCATTCCATTGATGAAATGGCAGAAAGTATCAAGTGCAGTAGCGATGAAGTGGCAGTAAGAATGAAGCAAATTAATGATAATACTCAGCAAAACTGTATGGCGGTAGAGCAGGTTACGGCATCTTCGCAGGAAAATGCTGCCGGAACAGAGAGTCTGGCAGAGATAGTAGAACAGATACGAGTGCTGTCTGAGAAACTGAATGACGTGGTGAGGGGGTAAAATATTATGGAAAAAACAGCGCGTCAAATACAAAAAGAGAGAACAAAAGAACTAGAGGATAAAGCAAATGTACTTCTTAAAAAGTGTGACGTAGCAACGCTTACCTCTATAAATGAAAAGGGATATCCGCGTACTTGTGTACTTTCGATTGCTAAGGCAGACAATTTTTCGGATATATATTTTGTGACTTCAAAACGGTCGGAGATTAATGGTAAAGCTACGCATTTTGAGAAAAATACGAAAGCAAGTGTTTGTTATTTCCTTGGTGGAGATAGTGTGACGCTTATTGGCAATGTAGAATTTATTGAAGATAAAGATATCCAAGAAGCTGTCTGGAATGAAACAGACAGGAGGTTTTTTAAAAAAGGAATTGAAGATCCTAAATTTAGGCTGCTTAAGTTTCACACCATTGAGGCGACTTTTTGGATTGAGGGTAAATTTAGAACCTGTAAATATAAATAGTTTACAAATTTTCATAAACGTGTATAATGTAATTAGGAAGTCAGTTGATTTTCTTGAGGCGTTTGTCAGAAGTGCCTGGCTTAATAAAAACTGAAGAAATTGTGCAGGGGTTTGTCGGATGGACCTGGCTTAATAAAAACCGAAGAACTTTATTATAAGGAGCTTATGAGCTCCTTATTTTCTACTAAGGAGATATCAATGAAAGAAATACGTTGTTGCTTTATTAAGGAACAATACTTTATTGATAATTCTGATTTCATTAACATGCTGGATTCTGGTAATGTTCTTAAACAATCACAACGTACCCATTTATGTATTGAATTAAAAATCGGAAAGAATAAAGTGTATGTTCCACTTCGGAATAATTTAGGAGAATCACTACGCAAGTTCGGTAAAATCGGCTTTTCAGTACTGTCTGCAAAGCGACCAAAGGCAGGATTGGATTATCGTTATAGTTTGATTAACTTTCATAAGGAACTGGGTGTTATTGATGAGAAAGAATACATAAAGAGCGGCATATTTTAGCTTGATGAAGAGATACTATTTCTAAAATGCTCTTTGAAATAAGGGTACAAAAAAGAGAGGAAATGGTATGAGTGAATCAAATAAGTTAGGTGTTAATCAACGTAAAGTAGCCATGATTGGCTGTGGCTTCGTAGGAGCTGCAACTGCATTTGCGCTAATGGAAAGTGGCATGTTCACAGAAATGGTACTGATTGATGCAGACAAAGACCGCGCAGAAGGGGAAGCAATGGATATCAGCCATGGCCTGCCTTTTGCCAGACCGATGAAAATCTATGCCGGAGATTATGATGACATTGCAGATGCGGCAATTATCATTATCACAGCAGGTGCCAATCAGAAACCGGATGAGACCAGACTGGATTTGGTGCACAAAAATGTAGCAATATATAAGTCCATTATTCCAGAGATTGCAAAGCGTAACTGCGAGGGAATCATTCTTGTAGTATCAAATCCAGTGGATATACTGACCTATGTGACTTTAAAGTTATCCGGTTTTACATCGAATCGTGTGATTGGTTCGGGAACGGTATTAGATACCGCCCGCCTAAAATATAATCTTGGGCAGCATCTGGAAGTAGACAGTCGGAGTGTACACGCTTTTATTATCGGGGAGCATGGAGACAGTGAACTTGCGGTGTGGAGCAGTGCGACAGTATCAGGTGTTCCGATTGATGTTTTTTGTGAGATGCGGGGACATTATAATCATGATGTGGCAGAAGCACGCATTGCTGAAGAAGTAAAAAATAGTGCCTATGAAATTATAGAAAAGAAAAAGGCAACGTATTTTGGTGTTGCAATGGCAGTCCGCAGAATTTGTGAGGCAATCATTCGGGATGAGGAATCGATTTTACCAGTGTCCAACCTCATGCGGGGCGAATTTGGTATTGAGGACGTGGCACTAAGCGTTCCTGCCGTTGTAGGAGTAAAGGGAGTAGAAGAGATTGTACCGATTTCTTTAGATGAGGATGAGTTAAAAAAATTACGGAAGTCTGCTGAAACATTAAAAGAGATATTAAGGGGGATTTTATAGAAATGTCTATACGAGCGACAAGAAATGTGTTATAATAGAATTTGTTAAAATAATATCAAAGTGGTGGCTTTGAATCAAACCGGAAGTGGTTTCCGGTTTACATAAAATAAAAGGAGAAGATAACTATGGCAAACAGATTTGTACTTAATGAGACATCCTATCATGGAGCAGGCGCGATTAAGGAAATCGCAACAGAGGCAGTAGGCAGAGGATTTAAGAAAGCATTCGTATGCTCAGACCCTGACCTTATCAAATTCGGAGTAACAAAAAAAGTTTTAGATGTATTAGAAGGTGCTAATCTCGCTTATGAAGTATATTCTAATATCAAACCAAATCCAACGATTGAAAATGTACAGACTGGTGTAGAGGCATTTAAGGCTTCCGGAGCAGATTATATCATCGCTATCGGTGGTGGTTCTTCTATGGATACAGCAAAAGCTATCGGTATCATCATTACCAATCCGGAATTCGCAGACGTTGTCAGCTTAGAAGGTGTAGCTCCTACTAAAAATCCATGTGTACCTATTTTTGCAGTTCCGACAACAGCAGGTACAGCAGCAGAGGTTACGATTAACTACGTTATCACAGATGACGCTAAGAATCGTAAAATGGTTTGCGTAGACCCACATGATATCCCGGTTGTAGCATTTGTTGACCCTGAGATGATGAGCACAATGCCGAAGGGACTTACTGCAGCTACAGGTATGGATGCTTTGACACATGCTATCGAAGGCTACATCACAGCAGGTGCATGGGAATTATCAGACATGTTCCATATCAAAGCAATCGAAATTATCGCTCGTTCTTTAAGAGCAGCAGTAAATAACGAGCCGGAAGGCAGAGAAGGTATGGCACTTGGACAGTACGTTGCAGGTATGGGCTTCTCTAACGTAGGTCTTGGTATTGTTCACTCTATGGCACATCCGCTTGGAGCACTTTACGATACACCACATGGTGTTGCAAATGCAATCATCCTTCCGACTGTTATGGAATATAACGCAGAAGCAACAGGTGAAAAATATCGTGAAATCGCTAGAGCAATGGGTGTAAAAGGTGTAGATGCAATGTCACAGGAAGAGTACAGAAAAGCTGCAATTGATGCAGTAAAACAGCTTTCTATCGATGTTGGAATTCCACAGGATTTAAAAGAAATCGTAAAAGAAGAAGACATTCCATTCCTTGCACAGTCAGCATATGATGATGCATGCCGTCCGGGCAATCCAAAGGAGACGAGTGTAGAAGATATTACAGCTCTTTATAAGAGTTTATTATAAGAACTGTAAATGATAGAATTACATAATCATAAATTAAGAAGAGGGTGTTTTTGACATCCTCTTCTTTCGTGGTTCCGTTTGTAATTTTATGCACAAATATTGAATAAAAAAGAAAGAAAAGGGAGTGTCGCAAAATAACTAAATTTTAGTTATGGAGCGATGCTCCTTCTTTTGTAGCAATGAAAAATCAGGGAAAACTTCATTTTTCGAAGTTCATCCCTGATTTTTTGCATACTTTAATAAAGGTCTTATTTTTCA
>JAZSEF010000037.1:0-34616 GCA_045531555.1 Roseburia sp.
AGTATTTTTATTATATAACACCTACTGAAAGAAATCTCCCTTTTTCTTCATGTCCACTTTTAGGGATTTTATCCCTTCTGCTTGTGTCCATTTTTAAGGAACCCTTCTTCTTATTGTGTCCATTCTATAGGGTACAGTTTATTCAATCCCCTGTTCTCTTCCTTCTTCTCTTCCTTCTTCCCTGCTATCATCCATCAAATCTCTAATCGCTTTACACACGTTCCGCTTACCTCCTTCTAACAAATACTCTTTCGCCTTTATCAATTCCTTTGAATTAGTATATTTCGTAACCACGTCAAATGCTTCTTCATCCATTTGTGTATAGTATACATCGTTTTCAACTAACTCCACAAGTTTTTTCTTATCTTCTGAGCACCGTATAAAATCAAATACCTGCTTCACATCTGTGTGAAACACCTCTGTATTTTCGAACTTTCGAATATCAATAACATTGATTTTGTAGTCCGGTACCATACTTCGCAATGCAGACGGAACATCCATAAAATTCAACATATCATGTAAACTATCCGGTCCTTCCCACGTCTCCTTTCCGGAATACAGAATAAAAGTAACTAATGGATTTAGCTTGCTGTCTTTCTTAAATCCATACATATACTCTCCCGGATCTAGCCCCTTTGCATTTTCTCTGACCACCTTGCGAATTTTCGCCATTTGTTTTTGATAACTCATCACATCATAATGCATGTTACGAAGCGGTAATTCGTAATCCATTTCGTCCTGATTTTCAATACCAACAATCACAAAATTCATACCCAGTGCCGCTTTCCGCAGCAAGTCTCTGTTCTTCTTTTTCGAGGCAGTATCCACCTCTGTCAAATCGGTATCTTTAACTACCTGCATACCGTTACAACCGATACCATTAATAATGTCGGCATACCGACGGTTGTCCTCAAAAAAGGACTTCCATTCTACGTCTTTTCCCATAGAACTCCTTCCCGTAGCCTATGTAGAAATCACCTGCAATAATTATACGAAAAAAAACAACAGACAATGTGCTACTATAAAAATAAAGATTTAAAAATAAATGATTGATAAATTGGAATATTTCCCGGAACCGGAAAGATTCTAATTTAGATTATCCAAGTAAACCACTTGGATAGGAAGTGTTTGAGAACACTTCGATAAAATCGCATAACCATACAGACAATTTTCTACAGCATTGTCTGTAGCACTATATTAATATATCTATTTACTAATTGCAAGTCAAATTATAAAGAGCCTGAGACTGCTCTTACACAATCTCAGGCCATACAATAAAATCCTCGCAAAACGCTCTATTCTCTTTTAGAAAAAGGTTTGAAATAAGGGTGTGGCTTATTTTATTTCACGTTTGCAATTAATTTATCGCCTTCTGTATCAATAAAAATGGTATCTCCTTCGCTTACCTCATCTGCAAGAATTAACTTCGCAGACAGAGTCTCTACATGTTTCTGTAAGAAACGTTTTAACGGTCTCGCGCCGTAGATTGGGTCATAACCATTTTCGACGATGAATGCTTTGGCAACATCACTTAATTCTACCGAAATGTTGCGGTCCGCTAAGCGTTCATTTAATTCTGCCATCAGCAGTGTAATGATATTTCCAATGTTGCCTTTTGTTAAAGGCTTGAACAAAATGATTTCATCCAGACGGTTCAAAAATTCCGGACGGAAGTGACTGCGCAATTCGCTCATCACCGCCTCCTCACATCTTGGATTAATATCGCCATTATCATCAATACCGTCTAACAAATGAGCTGAGCCTAAGTTGGATGTCATGATGATAATCGTATTTTTAAAGTCTACGGTACGTCCCTGAGAATCAGTAATTCGTCCGTCGTCCAATACTTGTAATAACACGTTAAATACATCCGGATGCGCTTTTTCCACTTCGTCAAAAAGCACGACAGAATATGGTTTTCTGCGAACTGCTTCGGTGAGCTGTCCGCCTTCATCATAGCCCACATATCCCGGAGGTGCTCCGATTAAGCGGGATACAGAATACTTCTCCATGTACTCGCTCATGTCAAGTCGCACCATGTTGGATTCATCATCAAAAAGACTTGCCGCCAAAGCTTTTGCCAGCTCTGTCTTACCGACACCAGTCGGTCCTAGGAAAAGGAAGGAACCGATTGGCTTGCCTGGGTCCTTGATACCTGCTTTGGAACGGATGATTGCTTCTGTCACCTTGGTAACACCCTCGTCCTGTCCAATAACACGTTTGTGTAATTCTTCATCCAAATGCAAGGTCTTGTTACGTTCGCTTTCGGTCAATTTCGCAACCGGGATTCCGGTCCAACGGGAAATAATTTTCGCGATTTCTTCTTCGCTGACATTCTCATGAACAAGTGACATTTCGCGTCTCTTTACTTCCTCTTCTTCGATTTCTAACTGTTTCTGCAACTGTGGCAATTTGCCATACTGCAACTCCGCAGCCTTCTCTAAATCGTAATTCTGCTGAGCTGTTTTGATATCGTTTTTTACAGCCTCAATATCTTCACGGAGCTTCTGCACACGCTCTACGGAACTCTTTTCGTTCTCCCACTGGGCTTTCTGTGTACTGAATTCGTCCTTTAACTCTGCTAATTCTTTCTGCAGATTTGCAAGGCGTTCCTGACTGAGACGGTCGTCTTCTTTTTTGAGTGCCGTCTCTTCGATTTCCATCTGCATGATACGGCGGTTTAATTCATCTAGTTCTGTCGGCATAGAATCAAGTTCTGTCTTAATGAGTGCACATGCCTCATCCACAAGGTCAATCGCATTATCCGGCAAAAATCTATCGGAAATATATCTGTTTGAAAGCACTGCTGCACTAACTAACGCACCATCTGTAATCTTTACGCCATGGAACACTTCGTAGCGTTCCTTCAAGCCTCGTAAAATGGAAATCGTATCTTCTACGGTCGGCTCATCCACCATAACCGGCTGGAATCTTCGCTCTAATGCCGCATCTTTTTCGATGTATTCGCGGTACTCGTCTAAGGTTGTCGCACCGATACAATGAAGCTCACCACGGGCAAGCATCGGTTTTAATAACTGTCCCGCATCCATGGCACCATCTGTTTTTCCTGCACCCACGATAGTGTGAAGCTCATCGATAAAAAGAATGATTTCACCATCTGAATTCTTGATGTCATCAAGCACTGCTTTTAAACGTTCTTCGAACTCACCACGGTATTTTGCTCCTGCTACCAGTGCGCCCATATCAAGCGCAAATAACTTTTTATTCTTCAATCCTTCCGGTACGTCACCACGAACAATTCGCTGTGCCAAGCCCTCTACTGCTGCGGTTTTACCGACCCCCGGCTCACCGATTAAAACCGGATTGTTTTTCGTTTTTCTGGATAAAATGCGGATCACATTTCTGATTTCTGCATCACGTCCGATAACCGGATCTAACTTCTGGTTGCGGGCACGTTCTACCATATCATAACCATATTTTTCTAATGTATCGTAGGTCGCTTCCGGATTATCGGAAGTCACTCTCTGATTGCCTCGAACAGTTGAAAGTGCCAATAAAAAACGGTCTCTTGTAATACCATATTCTTTGAACAGCTCCTTCATCGCTCTGTTCGGATATTTCAATAAACAAAGGAACAAATGCTCTACGGAAACATACTCGTCTCCCATCTGCTTCGCTTCATCCTCTGCATGAATCAACACTTTATTCAAGTCCTGACCCACAAAAACTTTTCCACCGGACACTTTTACACGCGCTGCCAGCTTACGGATGGCGTTGTCCTTAAAGTGTTCCTTTTGGATTTCCATTTTTTCAATCAGTTTCAAAATCAGGCCATCTTCCTGCTGCAACAGGGCAACCAATAAATGCTCCTGTTCAATCTCCTGATTGCCATATTCGTAGGCAAGCTTTTCACAGTCATTGATGGCTTCTACGGATTTCTGAGTAAATTTTTGAATGTTCATAGCGTTACCTCCTGTTTCTTCCCTTTATGCTGCCGTAACTACGTTACTTCTAACTATTTATTATGTAACATTTTTCTCTATTCATACTAGCAGCAGTTCTATAAATCCTCGTTACAATTTGAGTTATAACACGAATTGTTAGCACTGTCAATGAGTGAGTGCTAAATTATTTCTTAAATATTTATAAAATAAAAAGCCACCAATGAGGTGACCTTTCATTCGTATTTCATTATTGTTTTATAAAAGTTTGAATAGCATTCACAAATTTCCTTGCTTCACTGCTAAAAATAGGAGCATATTTTATCAACAATATTCTTTCAGGTAATCTGCAAAATACGGCAATGCCAATGAAATATAAGCCTGACGTGCTTCCAATATTCCCCGTTTTAACAAACGATCCCTATACATAGAATAATTTCCTGCACGATCACCCATAAGTTTAAGTACTTCTTCTCTCTTATACTCTGCTTTTTCTGTTAAAAGACTTACTAAAAATCGATCCGCCTCAGTCATTTCCTCCCATATTTTTTCATAGGAATAAGCAAATAATTCTGCTTTCAATTCCGGAATTAAATCCACTAAACCTTCTGTTCTTTTCTTTTTAAAATATAAAGCTCCCAGCTTTTGAAATGCGTATGCATATCCCTTCGTGCATTTCGCCATTTCACGTGCTTCTTCTACCTTAATATTAAGCTTATTTTTATACATTTCAGACATTCTCACTATATTGAGCGGCTCTGTCTTTATCGTCGTTGCTCTTCTAAAAAATGTAAGATTTTTTACATTACAGACTTCCTGTATATTCTCATAAAGACCTGTACAGACGAGATATACCGGATAATTCGCTCTAAGCCATCTTCCATATTCAGAGGCAAATTTTATCATTTCTGATGTCTTTGAGACCTCATCAATTCCAATGAGAATCTTTTTTCCCTTTTCTTGCGCCTGCTTAATCATGGTTTCTACTTCAACTCCCATATCAAAAAAAACATCTTCTTTTTCAGAAGCGTATCCTACTCCACCGCCCGACCCAAGCACAGTGGCAGAAATGTTTATACTTCGATTCTTTATATCCGTTTTTCCAAACCCCTCTTTATGGAGCATTGCCGCCACCTGTCCAAGCATGTCTCTCGTAGGGTTTAAATCAAAAACAAGCCACCCTTTTTCCTTATTAAAGTCACTTCTTAATTCTTCCTCGACCTTAGCCAAAATTACTGTTTTTCCGGAACCTCTGACTCCAGTAATCTTATACACAGATTCAGAAGGATTTTGATAACTAAAATTCTCCAAAATTTCATCTGTCTTATTTGTAGCAATATAAGTATTCTCAGGTGCCTTACTAAAAGTTGTTGTAAAAGGATTCTGCATAAAAAATCTCCTCTTTATACTTTTTATTGTTCTTTATACTTCTTTATAGCTTTTTATACTTTTTACTATATTTTATAACTCTTTATACTTTTTTGCAACAGAAAAAATCTGGTACTTGTCCAATCCTTTTTAAATTGCTATATTAGACTAAATGGAGGCTTACTATGAAAAACTTAACAGAAGGAAAACCCTTAAAACTAATCTTGCAATTTGCCATGCCCCTTTTCATCGGGCAGTTGTTTCAATTATTTTATAGCTTAGTAGACACCCGAATTGTCGGCGAAACATTGGGCGAGGCTGCCCTCGCCGCAGTTGGTGCAACATCCACCTTAAGTGACTTACTAATGAGTTTATTAATCGGTATCTTAAATGGTTTTGGCATTGTCATTGCCACTTATTTTGGTGCCAAAAACGAAACTAATATGAAAAAAGCCATCGCCTGCACGATTTTCTTTGGCACCGGTATGGCTGTGATTATCAGTACATTCAGTTTGATTTTCCTATCACCTATTTTACAATTTTTAAATGTATCTGCTGACTTACTTCCAAATGCAAAGTCATATATCAGCGTTATTCTGGCTGGTTTAGTAATTGCTACACTTTATAATGTTTGTGCATCTATTTTACGAGCCATCGGTGATAGTTTTACTCCACTGTTATTCCTGATTTTGTCGGCAATATTGAATATTATTTTAGACTATGCTTTTATCCTAAATTTACATATGGGTGTAGCAGGTGCCGCCTATGCAACGTTACTATCACAGGCAGTATCTGCGGTGCTTTGTTTTCTTTATATGTGGAAAAAATATCCAAATCTCCACCTTTGCCGCGAAGACTTTCGACTCGACCGTGAAGTTTGCAAAAGACTGCTTAGCACTGGTTCTTCCATGGCATTTATGTCCGCTTTCGTGCAGTTTGGAACTTTTGCTTTACAGACCAGTATTAATACCTTTGGTACCAATACCATCGTAGCCCACACTGCTGCCCGCAAAGCTACATCCATCTTCATGATGCCTTGGGGTGCACTCGGAACTACACTTGCTACGTTCTGTGGTCAGAACTTAGGTGCGGGAAAATACTCCCGCATAAAAACGGGTTTGCGTGATACCACACTTATCGGATGGGCATGGTCTCTTTTGGTTATCCTTGCAGCTAACACAATTGCCCCACAGATTATTCAAGCTATTACTGCAACCACGCAATCGGAAATCATTGAGACAGCCGTTTTATATTTACGCGTGAATACTGCATTTTATTTTGTCCCAACTGTCATCTGCCTATTCCGTAATTCCATGCAGGGATTCGGTGACACAAAAACACCAGTATTCTCCAGTGCCTTAGAATTACTCACAAAAGTTGCCGTAGCATTCTTTCTCGCTCCTGTCATCGGTTACTGGGGAATCATTATCTGCGAGCCAATCGCATGGATTATTATGGTCATTCCGCTAGTTGTGAATACGCTTCGCAGCCCGGTTTTCAAAAAAAATGATATTACTGTCATCTCGGCAAATTGATTAGACAAATCGAGTTCCTAGTAACTTTGAATTTATCGTAAATATAAACAAAAGAAGGTGGTTGTATAAGATGTTTCTTTTGCAACCACCTTCTTCTATTTCAATACAATAAAAACAATTTACGGAACTAACTACTTACTCAACACTCTTTAAAGCCTCCACCGGATCAATCTTATTCAAAGACTTATTCGTCATAAGATTTACCAACAATGCAAATATAATTGCCAGAATTGCCGCATATACATAACTTTCTGGATAGAGGGTTGGATAGAAATAAATAGCCGGCATTTCCAAAACTCCCATTAACCACACACCCATAACCTTACCAATCGGCATACCCATGACGATTCCAAGTGCAGTCAGAATCAGTGTCTCTTTATTCACATAGGAATGTACTTCCGCATCATAAAAGCCTAAAACTTTAATCGTAGCTAATTCTCGCTCTCGCTCCGAAATATTGGTAGTAGCCAATGTGAACAAAACAACAAATGCCAATGCTCCTGCCAAAATGATAATAATATACACTACCATGTTAATAATCTGGAACGCACTGTCAAACCCATTTTCTAAATCTCTCTGACCAAGAACCGTAAGGATTCCATCTTTTCCTTCGATAGCCGTAACAAACTCATCCTGCTTTTCACCCTTTGTATTGAGAAGCACATAAGCCGCATTTGGTTCAAACTTCTCGTCAAAACTATCTTCGTACATTGCCTCTGTCATATAAATACTATTTCCCAGATAGTTCATAACAATTTGAGTTACTTCCACATCTGCCTGTACCAAATTCATATTTTGAAGAATGATAAACTCTTCTTCTTCAAAACCCACTACCATACTTAAATTGGTAGTTACAAACACATCATCATCCGTCAGCTTTTGTCGTTCCCACGTTTCGTCATAAAGTCTAATATAACGTGAAATGTTCTCACCATCCGGAATAACGACCAACTGAACGGTTTCTTCATTACCATTTTCTGCAATTACTTTTACATTCGTCACCATAGTATTGATGTATTTGCGGACATCACTCCGCTCCTCTAAGTACTCCAGCAATTTATCATTATCGCTTGCCACCACCATGGCATCATAACGATAAGTCTCATCATACTGGAGCGGCATTAATTCAACCACGGTATCTTTTATCGTATATCCGGATAACAGCAAAGCGGTACAACCAGCAATACCAAAAAGTGTCATAAACAGACGCTTTTTATATCGGAACAGGTTACGTGCCGTTACCTTGTTTAAAAAGGATAGTCTGCTCCAAATTGGCGTAATCCGTTCTAATAATACACGAGAACCGGAACTTGGTGGTTTCGCACGCATCAGCATCGCCGGCATGCTTCTTAAAACAGAATTACATGATACATACGCCGCACCTACAATGCCCACGATAAATAAAATAATGCCTCCGATTCCATACAATATATCAAAAGTGTACATATACACCGGCAACTGATACATCACACCAAATACCCAGAACATAATCGCCGGAAGTACGATATATGCTAACAAATCACCGAAAATACCACCGATAACACACGCAATCAGGGAATAGATTACATACTTTCTACGAATCTCATCATCACTAAAGCCCAGTGCCTTATATGTACCGATAAGTCCTCGGTCTTCTTCAATCATACGGCTCATGGTAGTTAAACTGATTAATATAGCAATTGTCATAAACAAAATAGGAAATGCCTGACCGATTGCTTCGATACAGTCTGCATCTGTTTTGATATTATTGTAACCGCCTAATGACGTTCTCGTAGTAATATACCACTCTGTCATCTTAATATCAGACACTTCCTGTTTCGCGTCCTCTAGCTCACTCAGTGCATCTGCTTTTTCAGACTCATACTCAGCAACATTCTCATCCAGCTCTGATTGTCCATCCTCTAATTCCTTTATGCCATCTTCGATTTCATCCCAGCCATCATAAATCTGCTTTTCTCCGTCTTTTAATTCTTTCCATCCCTTTTCAATATCTGCCCAGGCTGTATCTAACTGTGTACGGGCAGCATCTATTTCTGCTTTTGCGGCTGCTAATTGTTTTTTTCCTGCCGTAATTTCCTTCGTACTGTTTTTTAATTCTTCACGGGTCTTTGCAAGTCCCTCTCTCTCTCTTTCAATCCGTGCACGCTCGGTTGCCTCTTCTTCTTTTAAGGTTGTCAGTGAGTCTTCTAACTGTGTCACCTCTGCCTGTATTTCATCAATTTTTTCCTGCGGTGCCCCAGAAGTCTGTGCTGTTTCTAATTCTTCCTTCTTTAATGCAAGTTCTGCTTCTGTATCCGCGATTTGCTTTGAATAAGTTTCCTCTAACTCTTTTTCTTCTGCATCCAGATTTTTTTCTGACTCATCGAGAGCAGCTTCTGCTGCCTCTACAATAGCCAGACTTGTCTCCAACTGAGCCTTTGCCGCCTCATACTCTGTCAATCCGGCCTCAAACTCCACTTCAGCACGATCTAACTGACGTTCTCCCTGCTCAAGCTCCCGTTCTGCAGCAGCCAGCTCTCTCTCTGCCTGTATCAGTTCATCTTCAGCATCGGCTAATTTAGTCCAGCCATCAGCAATTTCATCCATTGCATCTGCTATTTCCTGTTCCGCTTCGTCAAAAGCCTCCCACATTTCTTCCTCAGCGTCCGCTATCTCATCCCAAGCATCCCCTGTTATCTTATCATAACGGGCCTGCTCTCTATCTTCCTTTATCTCTTCTTCCAAAAGAGTAACAATTTCATCTACTTTTTCTTCATAAGATTCCGAATAACATGCCAGCTCATCTGTACCTTCCAAGGTCAGATACATGGCCGTATAAATATCCGATATTACCGTGTTCGGATGGACATAAAAAACATAGTCTGTCGTAGAATTGTTTCGGAATGCAACCGCTCCTTCGGCACTGTTAATGTCCATTACATCAATGGCTACACCGGAAATCCAATAATGCTTATATACAAAATTGGAATCCTCTTCCTCATCCTCATCTGTATCAGAACTGTGCTTCTCTTCAATACAAACCTTATCACCGATTTGTTTACCCGACTCATTAATGTACTTTTGGGTAACCAGAATCTCTACTGCATTATCCGGTAATTCTCCTTCCAGCAAATATGGAACATTCATTCCCTTTTCACTCAGCATCTTTACCGTTGCCTGTTTACGTGTACCATCCTCTAATTCTGTAAATACATCCTCACTGTAAGTACCTTCTACTTCCTCCACGCCTTCTATCCCGGCAACAGCTTTCACATCTGCCTCCGTTAATCCCAGCGTTGACACAATGGAAATATCATATAAATTTTGTTCATCAAAAAATACATCCGCTGAATATCGTAAATCATCACACCCCGCTTTAATGCCGCCAAACATACAGACACCTAATGCTGTAATCAGCATAATTGCAAAAAAGCGTTTTCGTCCTTTGATAATCGAGCGGATGATATCCTTCCTATATGCTCTCATCTCGCTCCTTATTACCACTCAATATCCGCTATGGAAATTGGATTATCATTCTTAGTCATCTCTACAACTTTGCCGCTCTTAAAACGAATCAAACGGTCTGCCATTGGTGCAATTGCAGAGTTATGTGTAATCAAAATTACTGTAATATTTTCCTTACGGCAGGTATCCTGCAATAACTGTAAAATCTGTTTACCGGTATTATAGTCTAAGGCACCTGTCGGTTCATCACATAACAGGAGTTTTGGATTCTTCGCCAAAGCTCTTGCAATGGATACTCGCTGCTGTTCACCACCGGAAAGCTGTGCCGGGAAATTGTTCTTACGTTCTGCCAAACCAACTTTATCTAAAGTTTCAGAAGCATCCAGAGCATTTTTACATACCTGCACTGCTAATTCTACATTTTCTAAAGCGGTCAGATTTGGCACCAGATTATAAAACTGAAACACGAAACCGATGTCTGTTCTACGGTAGCCCACCAACTGCTTCTGGTTATAATTCGTAATATTATTACCATCTACAATAATCTGACCACTGGTTGGCACATCCATACCCCCAAGGATATTAAGTGCCGTAGTTTTACCTGCACCGGACGTACCTAAAACAACCGCCAATTCTCCCTGCTCTACAAAAAAGCTGGCTTCGTCTAACGCCTTGATGCTGGTCTCACCAGTCTGATATACTTTTGAAATATTGTTAAACTCTATAAATGCCATTGTGGTCTCCTACCTAAGAATTTTTCCCAAGAAGTTCTCTAACTGTTCAATCGGAATCGGTTTCGAATACTTATATCCCTGCAAATACATCGCGTCCATATCAATACACTGGCTCTCATCTCTCTCGTCTTCCACACCTTCAAAAAGAATCTGGTAATCTGCTTTTTTAAAGATTTCGGAGAAACTTCCTACCATAAATCTGGATTCATCATTTTTCCCTGCCAAAATCGTTAGCGAACGGTCAAACTTAATAATATCTATCGGTAAACCGATAATTCGTTCAAAATTCGAATATCCGGTTCCAAAATCATCCAGATAAAACTTAATTCCTAATCCCTGTAATTCCTCCATAACACGCTTCACCATCTTGAAGTCCTTTTCATTACGGCTTTCTGTCAATTCTACAGCAATTTTATCAAATGGAACCCCATTCTTTGTAATAATACCGATAACATCATGACTGAATGTATTCATATGCAATTCCTGTATAGAGAAATTCACCGATACACGCTCAATATTATATTCCTGCGCCTGTAATTGTCTTATATAACGACAGGTTTTGTTTAAAATGATTTTACTTAAAACATGAATATATCCATGCTTTTCTGCCATATCAATAAACTGATCCGGAAATACCATTCCAATCTCCGGTAATTCCAAGCGCATCAACGCTTCTGCTGTCGTAAAACATTTTTCTTTCGTGTTCCATACCGGCTGGCAAAATACTTTTACACGTTCATCTTCTAAATCATCTTTTGCATAAATATCCTGTAATTCACGCAAAATCATTCTTGAACGCATAAAACTTTTAATATCTGCCTCTTCGCAGTTATAAATCGTATTGAGCGGCATACGTTTTTCCAGATATTCACAAAGTTCCAGGTAATCTTCGCCATAGTTTAACTCATCAACAGAGTTCATCAATACAATACGAAAATCTTCCCTTTTTTCCTCATATAACTTTATAAAATTATCAAACAATGCTCCTAATGACTGTTCGTAATTCTTATTCCGTTCCTTCTCATAAATCATCACCATCTTATTATCTCTCAGGCGGAATGTACAGGAATACATCATGTACCGGTCGGTCAATTGGAACAATTTCCCGGACATTTCGGACAGTTTTTCATGATTCAACTCCGGAAAATTAAGGAAAATCATAGACAGCTTCTTCTGATGTGTATCCTGAATATAAGCTTCGAACGCTTGGTGGTCTAACATGCCTGTCTCCACCTCATAAGAATTATGATGATACAAAAATAAAACCGCTAAAATCGGAAATACAAAACTGATGCATATATAGGTCGTCTGCATCATGGTATCCTGATACACCATCAACGAAAATGACAGCGTCATAACTCCCACTATACATTTAAACATCTTACCTACAAATTTTTTGCGGTAGGCAATCAGCAAAATAATTACAGATAAGCTAAAATAACTATACAAATACCGAAATATATCCTGATAATAATTCTGATGAATCGCTAAATTCTCATCAATATAAAACCCTTTTTGCAAAAATGGACTCACAAACTCCCATAGTGTTCCAAACACCGCTACTCCGTGAATCGTAAAATAAAACACTTTGCGGTACGACGATCTCATGTTGACCAGATTGCGTATGTACGCCAAAAAACATACATATGTCCAAAATAGTGCAGAATAACTGACTGCTCTTGCAATATAGATTCCAATTACATTTACGGCTGTAATATTAAGAATCATCTGATGATATATAATATTAGCATTTGCTGCCAAAAGAAGGAAAAACGTGCCTAAATAGAAAACATTTAAATTCTTCTTTTTTACAACATAACTCGACCTTAATAAAAAGAAAATAAGCACACTTAATGCAATTGTAATAATATCTGCTGCAGCCACATAGTTATTATAAAATAAAATATCGTTCATACTGCTTTTAACCTTTCGTAAAAAACCAAAAACTACACATTTTAAATTGTAGCACCATTTTTTCAAATTAACAATACACAACCTGCTTGTCTTACTACTTTACCAACTCACGTAACCGCAATAAAATCTTCCTCTCTAACCTGCTAATCTGGACCTGCGACATGCCTAACTGCACTGCCACCTCACACTGTGTCTGATTTTCAAAATAGCGCAGCCGTATTACTTCCTGTTCCTGCTCACTCAACACCGCTAACAACTGTGATACCATAAGTTTATTTAAAACAGCCTCCTTTTCCGGCTCCTCATAAATACAAGATGTATTTCCCAGCTGGTCCACTAAAAGAATTTCATCCCCCTCTCCTCCGGTTACCGGCTGATAAATAGATTCGACTTCCCGATTCGCTTCTAATGCTAACACGATGTCCTCCCTGCTCAACTCTGTTATTGCACTGATTTCTAAAATGCTCGGCTCACGTCCCAATTCATTTGTAAGCAACTCCCTTGCCCTGCTTATCTTATACCCGTTTTCTTTTAAAGTGCGGCTGACTTTTACCATTCCGTCATCCCGCAAAAAACGTCTGATTTCTCCCATAATCATAGGAACTGCATATGTAGAAAATGCTAATTGCAATGATAAATCAAATTTTTCAATTGCTTTTATCAAACCAATACATCCAATCTGAAACAATTCTTCTCTATCACATCCACGATTTTCAAATCTTCTTACAATACTGTGTACCAATCCAAGATTTTCCGAGATCATTCTATCCTTGGCGACTTTATCCCCTTCCTGTGCCTGTCTGATTAGGTCTGTCATATCCCTCATGCAGCTACACTTCCTGTCTTTCGATTTCTTTTCGCATAATTACCAAGGTCCCTTTCCCCAAGGTAGATATAACCTCTACCTCATCCATGAATGCCTCCATAAAGGCAAATCCCATTCCGGAGCGTTCCATTTCCGGTTTTGTTGTAAAAAATGGTTCCATTGCTTTTTCTACATCTGCAATTCCTACTCCCTCATCTTCTACACGGATTTCAACCTGCATTCCCTGCACCTTACAAGCCAGTCTTACCTGCCCCTCTTTCAACTGATAACCATGAATAATCGCATTGGTAACGGCTTCAGATACTGCCGTTTTTATATCTGCCATTTCGTCCATGGTAGGATTTAATTCTGTCAGAAAAGCAGCTACCGCCACCCTCGCAAAACTTTCATTTACCGATTTTGCATCGAATTGTAACTGCATTTGATTTGTTCTCATATTTATCTTGCCTCCGCTATTACATAAATTATTTTTTCCAGACCACTGGCATGAAATATTTTTCTTACTCTTCCATTCAGATTTCTCGCATATACGACTCCGTTCCCAAATCCTAACTTTCTCGCCCTTCCTATTAAGACTCCAATCCCGGAACTATCCATAAAATCGGTCTCCGAAAAATCAAACACTACATTTTTTGCATGATAAATATGTATCAGCATCTCCACTTCCGTCCGTAAAATGTCCGCATGATGATGGTCTAATTCCCTCGGAACCCACACTACCAGTCCCAAGTCCTCCAGTTCATATTTTGTCTGCATACTTTTTTCTCCTTCCTTTTTCTTTCCCAAGAAATATATTTCTTGGACTTTCGCGGTGCTCGTCGAATGTTTATGCAAGCATACATTCTCCTCGTTTCTGCGAAAAAAAAGACGTCTGGGAACTTCCCTAAACGTCTTTTGTAATCTCAATAGTTACTCATGTTATTCTACTCTGCATAACGTGCAGCAGTAGCAGCACGCTCTGTATCCGGATACAACTCCACAAATCTCTTATAATATGGCTTTGCACTATCCAAATCGCCACTCTTACGGTATGCCTGTGCTAAATAATATAACGCATTACCATTCTGATAAGACTCATCTATCTCAATTGTCTTTAACAGGTTCTCAATCGCTGTCTCATAATTCTGTGCACTGTATGCATTATATCCATCCTTATAAAGAATTGCTAAATATTCCTGATTCACTTTACCGTTAATCGATTTATAAACTTCTAACGCAGCCTCACTAAGATGTTCTTCCTTTACCATACCAAGTGCTGTACCTGCCGCATCAATATCATTATTCTCATTATTGATATATGCCTGCAATAACTGGTCATAACTATTCACCTGAGCAGTCACATCATCTCCGGCAATCTGCATATTCGTAATCTTTGCTGCTAATTCATCAACCTGTGCTTCTAAAGTAGCAATCGTCTGATTTTTAGAAGAAATCGTACTATTTGCCTCTAATACGGCCTTATTGGCTGTTTCCTGTGCAGTTCGTTCTACTCCCGGCACTATTAAAAAAGCAGTAATCGCCACACCAATTCCTATTCCGATTACCATATTTACAATCGTACCGATTGCGGATGTCTCTTTTAAATACTTTGGCTGAATAATCGTCTCATTACCACTCTGATAAGAAACCAGTTCATCACTCTTTTGCTTTTTATTACCGCTTTGCTCTCTCAGACCCAAATTCACTTCTTTTAAATAGCGAAGCGTTACTTTATTATTCACATCGATTTTGCCGGCATTGCGAAGCGATTTCTTCGCCAATTCATACTTGCCCTCCTGAATATACAGTAATGCCAAAAGCTGATGGCCCGCTACCAGGTTCGGATTTAATGACAACACTTTTTTCAACTGAATAATCGCCAAATCTCTACTGTTTTGCTTGCAATAAAGCAATGCCTGATTATACTTTTTAATCGTCTGGTTAATGGATTCTAATTTTCCTTTATTCTGCTGAATAGAGTCTAAATAAAAACTCGCCCTGTTATTCTCCGGCTGATAATTCTTACTAATTACCCACTCCGTCAACGCTGCGACTACTTCACCCATCTCACAATATACCAGGCCAAGCAAATTTCTGGCATCGGTATTACGCTTGTTAAAACGCAGACTCATTTTCAGGCTATCAATAGCACCGGACAAATCTCTAACGTTTGCCTTTTCCAATCCTACATTATAATATGAATTGGATGCCATGATAATCTTCTTATACACACTAACTTTTATTCCACAATTTGGACAATTCTCAGAATGCTCCAACTGTGCTCCACAATTATAACATACCATCTCTATAACCCCTGCTTCATCTCTCGAAGCATTTCCTGCATCATATCTGTCATATCCACTAATTCGTGATTATAAATCGCCTGTTCTGCCTCTTCAACTTCCAAGCTTGGCTTAAAGTTCTTTAATTCTTCTTCAAAATTTATCATAAAATTATTTTCTCCCATATCATTCCAGTCGGAATGTGCATACAAATTCTCTAGCTAACAAAAAGTCACCACTATATTATAATATAGTGGTGAGATAATCAAGTTTTTTTCTGTTAAGTTTTTCTTAAATAATCGCACTTTTCCGTGTTTTTTGACATTTAGCTTGCAGGTTTGGTACGAATCTTGTTCTCTAAGAGATAGAATTCTACATTCACTGCTTCATTCTGAATCTTCATTTTCTCGATTCCGATATTAATGCGAACCCCCGGATGAACTTTATCCAGTACTTTTACAGACGCACCGACGGAACGTGACATAAGCTCCTGAAGTCTGTGCAATTCAGTCTCATCTTCTGCCAACGATGCATTATTTTTAATACGAATACGTAACAACGCCATACGTCTTGGATCACTGGCATAACTTATATTCTTTTCGCGTTCTAATATCTTAAACTGCTCGATACCTTTTTCTACCTTAGCCAGTTCTTCTTTTACTTCAATAATCTTTTTCTCAAGCATAGCAATACGGGTATGCATATCCGGATCTGCTCCTGCAAAAATATAAGTCTTCGTCTCAGCCTCATTCCCAAGACTCATCACTTCTATTCCTTCTATCGCATGTGTCTCTCCACCGATAATGCTCGCCCTACGACCTGACAATGTAATCTTACCATGACAGTCTACTTCACAGTTCATTAATACTTCTGCATTGATATTACCTTCTGCTTCAATAGTTGTATTTTCAAAGAACTTCGCAAAAATATTCCCCTTCGTCTTAACCGATGCCTTATGACCACCTAACATGCCTCGACGTAAGATGATATCCTTACCAGCCTTTAATGTACAGGCTTCTACTGTTCCGTCAATGGTAATCGAACCTGTCGCATTAATCGTGATTCCACTCTCTACGTTACCATGAACCACTACATCTCCACGGAAATCAATATTACCGGTAGAAATATCCGCATTACCACCAATCTCATGGATGGCTAATACCATCATACGATCGCCCTGTAACTCGACTTTACCATCTAATTCAGCGGTATATGTAAGCCCATCGTCACTTCTAACGAAGCCTTTACCCTTTAACATAGGCTGATCTTTACCACGTTTCGCTATAATAGTAACACCACGAACATTAATACCATCTTTGCCTTGTACCGGTGGATGATATTCTGCAAGCACATCTCCTGCATTAACAGCCTTAATACTGTTAACCGACCAATAATCCACAGAACCATCTTCTTTCATCTGCGGCTTATTATCCTTGCTGGTGTTGAACTTGAATTCATAGTAACCATCTATTCCATCTACTGCTGCTGTACCAACGGCAACCAATATCGGCTGATTATAAATCTCACCATCGATGATACGCTTCAGTGCCTCTTTCTTAATGCCATAACGGACACCATTCTGTTCTAGCAACGTTTCTAAATATCCAATTGTATATCTCTCTTCGTTCTCCGGTGTAGGTACCTGTAAAAAGGCTTCCATCTCACTATTACTGGTCTGAACGAAAGCGTTTGGTCTGTTAATTTCTGACATACCTATCTCCTGCCATGTCCTAATTATAGTCTCCACTAGCCTAATTATACTAGTACTTTAGCACTTTTTCAAGTCCTGATTATTTCATCCGGTAATTTGAATTAAATAAAGTGTATTGAAACACGCGAAGAAACCGTGGATATTTTACGAATATTCGCATAAATAAAATATCCACGGTCTCTTTTTCCTTTACATCATCTCACATACAAACTATATGCAAAATACTACTTCATCTGTGCAAGACGTTCCTGTACCTGAGCCATCATCTGCTCATAGCTTGCAAGTTTGTCTTTTTCTTCCTGAACTTTCTCTGCCGGAGCTTTGCTTAAGAATCTCTCGTTTGTAAGCATTCCCTTAGAACGAGCTAATTCTTTTTCTAAACGAGCCTGTTCTTTTAAGAGACGTTCTTTTTCTTTTTCGAAGTCTACTAAATCTTCTAATGGAAGGTAAAGTGTTGCTGCAGGAATCACTACAGAAACTGCATCCTCGCCGATACCTGCTTTATCAGCCTGTACCGAGATTTCACTTGCGCCTGCAAGGTTTACATAAACTTCTTTATTCAAATCAAATGTTTCTCTAATTGCTGCATCATCGGATACGATGAAGATTTTTGCTTTTCTTGAAGGTGGAACATCCATCTCTGTACGGAGATTACGAACACCTTTTACTAAGTCTTTGCAATGTTCTATCATATCTTCTTCTGCTGTGAAGTTCCATTCTGCCTTAAATTCTGGCCACTGAGCAAGCATAATAGTGTCTGCTTCCGGATGCAATGTACAGAAAATTTCTTCTGTAATAAATGGCATAAATGGATGTAATAATTTTAATGCTTCTGTTAATACAGTCTTCAATGTCCAGAATGCTGCGTTTGCAGATGCCGGATCTTCGTCTTTCTTGTAAGTACGAACTTTTGTGATTTCGATGTACCAGTCACAGAATTCATCCCAGATGAAATCGTATACTTTCTGTACAGCAATACCCATTTCGTATTTGTCCATGTTCTCTGTTACGTCTTTTGCAAGTGTGTTTACTTTTGATAAAATCCACTTATCAGCCGGACGTAATTCATCTAATGAAGGTGTAGTAATCTCTGCACCATTTAAGTTCATCATGATGAAACGGGAAGCATTCCAAACTTTATTTGCGAAGTTACGGGAAGCTTCTACACGCTCCCAGTAGAAACGCATGTCGTTACCAGGTGCATTACCTGTAATCAATGTCAGACGGAGTGCGTCTGCGCCGTATTTGTCGATTACTTCGAGTGGGTCAATACCGTTACCAAGAGATTTACTCATCTTACGTCCCTGTGAGTCGCGAACCAAACCATGGAATAATACCGTATGGAATGGCTGCTTGCCCATCTGTTCGTAACCAGAGAAAATCATACGGATTACCCAGAAGAAGATGATATCGTAACCAGTTACTAATACATCGTTTGGATAGAAGTAATCCAAATCCTCTGTATTGTTTGGCCAACCTAATGTTGAGAATGGCCACAATGCTGATGAGAACCATGTATCAAGTGTATCCGGATCCTGTGACATATGTTCGCAGCCACATTTTGGACATTTGCCCGGATGTTCTTTGGCTACTACCATCTCACCACATTCGTCACAGTAATATGCCGGAATTCTGTGTCCCCACCATAACTGACGGGAAATACACCAGTCACGGATATTATCGGTCCAGTTGAAGTATGTCTTCTCCATACGTTTTGGAAGAAGCTGGATTTCTCCATTTTTTACCCCTTCTACTGCTGGTTTGATTAACTCATCCATTTTAACGAACCACTGCTGTTTAATCATTGGCTCAACAGTTGTACCACAACGGTCGTGTGTACCTACATTGTGTGAATGTGGTTCAACTTTTACTAAAAGTCCAGCTGCTTCTAAGTCCGCTACTAATGCTTTTCTACATTCATAACGGTCCATGCCTTCGTATTTGCCGGCAAGTTTATTCATGATAGCATCATCACCGATTACAACGATTTCTTCTAAACCATGACGTTTACCAACTTCAAAGTCGTTAGGGTCATGAGCCGGTGTAATCTTAACGCAACCTGTTCCAAATTCCTTATCTACATAATTATCTGCGATTACTGGAATCTGACGTCCTGTTGTCGGAAGTTCAAGCATTTTACCGATTAAATCTTTGTAACGGTCATCATCCGGATTAACTGCAACCGCTGTATCACCGAATAATGTCTCAGGACGTGTGGTTGCGATTTCTACGAATCTGCCTTCTTCACCAACTACCGGATAGTTGATGTGCCAGAAGAAACCATCCTGCTCTTCATGTTCTACCTCTGCATCGGAAATGGATGTCTTACAAACCGGACACCAGTTTACGATACGGGAGCCTTTATAAATAAGGCCTTTTTCATATAATTTTACAAATACTTCCAATACGGCATCAGAACATCCTTTATCCATCGTAAAGCGTTCTCTCTCCCAGTCAGCAGAAGAACCAAGTTTCTTCAACTGATTGATGATTCTGTTACCATATTCTTCTTTCCAATCCCAGCATTTCTCTAAGAAACCTTCACGGCCTAAGTCAGCCTTGTCGATTCCCTGTGCTTTTAAGGACTCAATAACCTTAACTTCTGTCGCGATAGAAGCATGGTCTGTTCCCGGCTGCCATAAAGCATTATAACCCTGCATTCTCTTATAACGGATTAAAATATCCTGCATGGTGTTATCTAACGCATGGCCCATGTGAAGCTGTCCTGTAATGTTTGGTGGAGGCATCACGATGGTAAATGGTTTTTTGCTGCGGTCTACTTCTGCGTGGAAATAGCCGTTATCTTCCCATTTTTTGTAAAGTCGGTCTTCGATACCCTTCGGGTCGTAGGTTTTTGCAAGTTCTTTACATTCGTTGCACATAATTCTCTCTCCTTTATAATTTTCGGTTGTTCGATAAGAATTCGCTTGCGAATTCTCGCGCCGCCAAAAGGTCGCACAGCGACATCTTCCTTTCTTTTGGCGTGTGCATCCTCGCGGAGCTTTTTCATGATAATGAAAAAGCCCCTTGCAAGGAAATTCATTCCTTGCAAAGGGCGTATGAACGCGGTACCACCTTTGTTTATCACTTTATCCGAGCAACACCATTGTGTTAGTCAGCGGTTCTGTAACGTGAACCCCACGTCTTCCCTTACTATGCTAATCAATAAACATAAAACTATGTCATTTTCGCAGTTCGGCGAAGCAGTTCAAAAGCTACCTTCCACATACCTGTTCTCTGGGATACCTTTCAGCCGCCGGATATCCTTCTCTGTAAAGAGTATATGTGTACTCCTCTTTCTCACAACCTTTATTTGTTACTTTTTATTTTCTTATGATACGTTTCGTTTTCTAATTTGTCAAGTAAATTATTCGTTACTTACACACTCTCCCCAAGCCACTCCTCAAATAATTGGCGTAGGTCTAAAAAAATAACAATTATTCTTCACTATCCTCATCATCTACAATCGCTGCTGCAGCACCGGATACGGAAGAAACTACCGCAGATACTACTACAACAATACATAATAAAATAATACATGCTAAGAAAATAAGTAATCCGCTCTCTGTCATGGTATACACTCCTAATTCTTTGACACTGTTCCTACATTCCAGCATCACCTATAATGAAATAGTATAACACATTCTTTTCTCTGTGAAAAGTTTAATTTGCAGATACTACTCCATTTTCTGCATCTAATTCTACATAAGCACTTGATTTTAAGAATTCAAGGGCATTTTCTGCTCTGATAATTACAGGTTTATCCAAGCTTAAACCGACAATTGCAGCATGGCAGTTCATATCTTCTGCCTCTACAATAATACCGCTTGCCTGTTTAATCTGTTCCATCATGTCATTATTCGTATCTTTTGCTACGATGATATCTCCAGCTTTGAAGTTCTTCAAATCGCTCATATCATGACATACGCATAAGCTGCCGGATACTTTTTTCTTATTAATACCGCGACCTCTTACTAAGATATGTCCCGCTACCTGAACTTTAATTAAGTTTGTTGTACCGGATACACCAAGCGGAACACCTGCTGTAATGATAACTACATCACCTTTTGAAATGAAACCTGCTTTTTCTGTCTCATCTACTGCATAGTCAAACAAATCTTCTGCTGTTGTCTTTTCTTCCAACAATAATGGACGAACACCCCATGTAAGCCCCATCTGACGATATACTTTCTGTGTCAGACAGCCACAGATTATCTGTGTTTCCGGGCGATATTTTGATACCATACGTGCAGTACGTCCTGACTTTGTTACAGTAATAATTGCTGCTGCATTTAAATCTTCTGACATAGTACAGGTAGCATGAGAAATCGCACTTGTAATATCAGGATTTACAGTAGCTGGTCTTGCATGGAAGCGATACCAGTAATTAATATCCTGCTCTGTTCTCGTTGCAATTCGAACCATTGTCTGTAATGCTTCTACCGGATATGCACCGGCAGCAGTCTCACCAGAAAGCATAATTGCACTTGTACCATCATAAATCGCATTGGCAACGTCTGTTGATTCTGCTCTGGTTGGTCTAGGATTTTTCATCATAGAATCTAACATCTGTGTCGCTGTTACAACCGTTTTACCTGATTGATAACACTTTCTGATAATCTTTTTCTGCATAACAGGCACATCTTCTAATGGAATCTCAACACCCATGTCACCACGAGCAACCATTACACCATCTGCTACGCGGATAATATCGTCGATATTCTGTACACCCTGCATATTCTCAACTTTAGCGATAATCTTGATATCTGTGCCACCCTTCTCTTTTAAAATCTGGCGGATTGCAAGAATATCATCTGCAGTACGAACAAAAGATGCTGCAATATAATCGTAATCATTCTCAATACCGAATACGATATCGTTATAGTCTTTTTCACTAATATAAGGCATAGTAAGTTCTACGTTCGGAACATTTACACCTTTCTTGTTAGACACAAAACCGCTGTTTAAAACACGGCAGTTAATGTCCATTGACTGCTTGCCGTCTTCGTCTGTTGCACCTTCTACTGGTGTGATAGACACAACTTCCATTCCAATCAAACCATCATCAATCAAGATACGATTGCCTACTTTTACATCGTTTGGAAGATTCTTATATGTGATAGAAACACGGTTTGCGTCACCTGCGATTTCTTCTGTAGTCAGGGTAAACATCTGTCCTGCTTTTAATTCTACTTTTCCTTCTGTAAAATCACGAAGGCGGATCTCAGGTCCTTTTGTATCCAATAATGTAGCAACCGGAAGTCCTAATTCTTCACGTATTGCAACGAGCTTATCTAATCTTGCTTTCTGTTCTTCGTAAGTTCCATGAGAGAAATTGAAACGTGCAACGTTCATACCTTCCATGATTAACTGTCTTAATACATCACCTTTATCGGTTGATGGTCCAAGGGTACAAATAATTTTGGTTTTTCTAAACATTTTTGCATCCATCCTTTATTTTTATATTATCTTCTTTAAAACTACTCGCGTATTCGAAACAAGTTTCTCATATCACGGTGCTCGCCAAATCTTCGTGCATGCACGAGATTTTTCTCGCTACTCGCGTAGGTCATAAAGAAGATTCATTTTCATTTCATAGTAATCCGGTGTCATATCCATAAAGTGTTTATGCGGATTGTGGAAACGCTGTTCCTCTTCCCAGATTTCGGTCTCTAACTGCTGACGCACATAATCTCTAATTTCATGAATCGTCGGAAGTTCGTAAACAAGTTTTCCATTTTCAAAAATCTTCTGCTGCAGATTCTTTGCAGTACAGTTCGTGAAATACTGATTTTTCCAAGGCATCTCTGGATTTACAAAACGGAAATCCTTTGTTAAATCAATCTCCTCGTCTGCTTTTGCAAGTAAGTCCGCTCTGGCTTTACCATTTTCGTCATAGATACGATAAACTTTTTTCAATCCCGGGTTCGTAATTTTCTCTACATTTCCGGAAATCTTGATACGTGGCTTAAATTCACCATTTTCTTCTACCGCTGCAATCTTATAGACTGCCCCAAGTAATGAAATTTTATCCCCGGAAAACTCACTGGAGGCACCGGTAATCAAACGCTCACCGACGCCATAGCTGTCGATTTTTGCATTCTGGTTGTTAAGAGAACGAATCGTATGCTCGTCCAGACTATTTGAAACAATAATCTTACAGTCTTCTAAACCAGCTTCATCTAACATCTCGCGCACTTTATTGGACAAGTACGCCAAGTCACCACTGTCAATGCGGACACCTTTTAATCGCTTGCCCATTGGTTCTAATACTTCTTTGGCTGTGCGGATTGCATTTGGGATACCTGAATTCAATGTATCATAAGTATCTACCAAAAGCGTGGTACTATCCGGATAATTCTCTGCATAGGTCTTAAATGCTTCAAACTCATCCTGATAATACATAATCCAACTATGTGCCATCGTTCCGCTCACCGGAATGTCAAACATCTGACCCGCCAAAACGGTAGCAGTACCAACTGCTCCACCAATATATGCTGCTCTGGCACCATAGACTGCTGCATCCATATTGTGTGCTCTTCGTGCACCAAAATCAGATACCGCTTTTCCACTTGCTGCACGAACAATTCTTCTCGTCTTAGTCGCCACCAATGACTGATGATTTACCAGTGCCAGAATCGCAGTCTCCACTAACTGGGCATCAATAAGCGGAGCGATTACTGTAATAATCGGTTCATTTGGATACATAATGGTTCCTTCCGGAAACGCATAAATATCTCCTCTAAACGAAAAATCTTTTAAATACGCTAAAAAGTCATCAGTAAAAATATTTAACGATTGCAGGTATGCAATATCTTCCTCTTCAAAATGCAAACTCTCGATATATTCAATAATCTGCTCTAGTCCTGCAAAAATTGCAAAACCACCCTTATCCGGGTTCTTACGGTAAAACACATCAAATGCTACTCTGCTCTCTTTATCGCCAGAGTTAAAATAACCGTTTGCCATGGTAAGCTCATACAAGTCCATTACCATCGTTAAATTTCTTTTTTCTGATTGCTTCATACGTCGCTTTCCTCCTGTGGTAAAACAAATGAATCAATTAACTCCCAGATTTCATCCCTGCCCTGCTTCGTCTCAGCCGAAAATGGAATGATAATCGTTCCAGGCTCCACTTGTAAGCCTTCTTTAATTGCTTTCACATTCTTCTGTATCTGACTACGCTTAATCTTGTCCAGTTTTGTGGCAATGATAATCGGCGCATAGCCCTGGTATACCATCCACTCATACATCTGCCTGTCATTCGCAGACGGATCATGACGAATATCTATCAATAAGAATACTGCTTTTAACTTCTTAGAGGTCTTAAGATAACGTTCAATCATCTCACCCCATTTTTCTTTCTCCCGCTCAGAAACCTTCGCATAACCATATCCCGGTAAATCTACCAGATACATCGCATCATTAATATTGTAGAAATTAATAGTCTGTGTCTTTCCTGGCTGTGCAGAAGTTCTTGCCAGAGATTTTCGGTTCATTAATGCATTAATGAGAGACGATTTCCCAACGTTAGACTTCCCTGCAAATGCAACTTCATTATACATATTGTCTGGAATCTTACTGGTAATACCACAGACAGTCTCCAGACTTACATTCTTAATTACCATAGGATACTCCTAAAATTTTATGTGCTTTATAATTATCCCGAACCAAACTCGAAAATTGCCTTGGTTCGGAATAACTATATTTTACTTTATTTATTCCTATTTAACAAGTGCCACATCCAAAACTTCCTGAATCTGTTCCACAAAAATAATCTCTAATCCCTTTTTAATCTCTGATGAAACTTCTTCCACATCTTTTTCGTTCTTCTTTGGCACGCAAACTGTTTTAATTCCGGCATTTTTTGCTGCTAAAAGTTTCTCTTTTAAACCGCCAATTGGGAGCACACGTCCGCGCAGTGTAATCTCACCTGTCATGGCCACATCAGCACGTACCGGTGTCTTAGTAATTGCGGAGAGCATTGCTGTTGTCATCGTAATGCCTGCAGAAGGACCATCCTTTGGCGTTGCACCTTCCGGAATATGAATATGGATATCATGTTCTTTAAAAAATTCTTTTGGAATCTGATATTCCTCACTTACCGAACGAATATAACTGATACCTGCCTGTGCTGATTCCTTCATGACATCACCTAACTGTCCCGTCAGATTAAATTCACCTTTTCCCGGCATGATATTTACTTCGATTTCCAAAGTATCGCCACCTACACTTGTCCATGCAAGTCCGCGAACCACACCAATTTCGTCCTGCTCGTTTCGTTTATCAAACTCATACTTCTGCTTACCGAGATATTTCGTCAAATTTTGTTCTGTAACTTTTACAGACTTTTTATCTCCCTCAAAAATCTCTCTGGCTGCCTTACGGCAGATTTCACCGATTTTACGCTCTAAGTTACGTACACCGGCTTCTCTTGTATAACCACGGATAATTGCAGACAGTGCTTTATCACTAATCGTCAATTCTCCAGATTTTAAACCATTGCGTTCTAACTGCTTATCAAACAAATGTCTTTTTGCAATGTGAAGCTTTTCATTCTCTGTATAACTAGTCACTTCAATCAGTTCCATACGGTCTAAAAGCGGCTTCGGAATATTCTGTACAGAATTTGCTGTAGCAATAAACAATACTTCTGATAAATCCAATGGAAGCTCCACATAATGATCTCTGAATTTATTATTCTGTTCAGAATCCAGTACCTCTAACATCGCAGAAGATGGGTCTCCCTTATAATCATTACTCATTTTGTCGATTTCATCCAACAACATCAATGGATTTTTCACACCAGCACTTTTTAAACCATTTGCAATACGTCCCGGCATTGCTCCTACATATGTCTTCCGGTGTCCTCGAATCTCTGCTTCATCACGGACACCTCCCAGGCAAATACGGACATACTTTTTATCCAATGCTCTGGCTACCGAACGTGCAATGGAGGTTTTACCTGTTCCCGGAGGTCCTACCAGACAAATGATTGGACTTTCTCCCTTACTGGTCAAATTACGTACTGCCAAAAATTCTAACATACGCTCTTTTACTTTTTCTAAACCATAATGGTCCTCATCTAAAATACGCTCTGCATTTTTAATATCACAATTATCCTTCGAAACTTTATCCCAAGGAAGCTCCAGTAATGTTTCTATGTAACCTCTGGTTACTGCACTTTCTGAAGAATTCGGAGATATATTTTTAAAACGGTCAATTTCTTTACGGATTTTATCCTTTACTTCTTTATCTGCTTTCAGCTTTTTCAACGATTCTAAATAGCCTTCTGCATCCAATTCTGTATTATCTTCTCCAAGTTCTTCGCGAATTACTTTCATCTGCTCACGCAGAATATACTCTTTCTGATTTTTATCTACACGCTCTTTGACTTTCTTCTGCAAATCATTTTTAATAGCCGTTACTTCAATCTCCATCAAAAGCTGTGCCATCAGCACTTCGTAACGTTCCGTTACCGAAACTGCTTCTAATATCTTCTGCTTTTCTTCGTAACGCAGCGGCAAATTATTCGCCAGCATATCCATCAGTTTCTGCAAATCCGTCATCTCATTCACATGACGCTGTAAATCCTTACCCAGCTTTGGATTTACCATCAGATATCTTCCAAAAGTCTCCTGCAATCCCCTTATCATTGCCTGCTGTACATCTTCGTACAACTCTTCTTCAGTCTCATCAAACCGGATTACCTCTGCATAAAGATATTCCGGACAATCCAAAAAGGCAGACAACTCTGCGCGTTCCTTCCCCTCTACCAGAATACGCACGATGTTGTTCTGCAATTTAATCACCTGTTTTACTTCCGCTATCGTTCCAATTTTATATACATCCGAAACATCCGGATTTTCTTTTTCAATATCCCTTTGTGCTACCAGAAAAATATGTTGTTCATCCATCATACTTTCCTCTACCGCACGAATGGATTTTTCACGACTCACATCAAAATGAGCAATCATCCCCGGTAAAATTACCATGCCTCGTAATGCTATCGCCGGCAATTTTCTTATCATTGTGTCCATAATTTCTCCTATACTAAAAATAGCATATCTTTTTCTTGAACAAAAATATGCTTTTCATTCATAAGAATGTCCTATGAATATACAAAAGGAGCCTGCTTTCACAGACTCCTTCTTTTATCAGTCATTACTTCCATGTTCCGACCTACTGAATCACTATTCTTTGTCAATTGCAAGAGCAGCTTCTACCATCTCTTTGGTAATCACGCATTTTGCAATTGTTTCATCAGAAGGAATCTGATACATCAAGTCTAAAGTAGCTGCTTCCATAATCGCACGCAACCCTCTTGCTCCAGTCTTGCGGTCAATTGCTTTCGCTACAATTGCTTCCAATGCCTCATCTTCAAATTCCAAGGCAACTCCATCTAACTCAAAAAGCTTCACATACTGTTTTACAAGTGAATTCTTTGGTTCACGTAAAATACGAATCAAAGCGTCTTTATCCAGTAAATCCAAAGATACTGTAATTGGCACACGTCCAATAAATTCCGGAATCAGTCCGAATTTCACAAAATCCTGTGGAAGTGCATGTTTTAAAATCTCTCCCACATTGAAATCGCCTTTTGCGTGTACATCTGCATTAAAACCGATTATTTTCTGATCTAAACGCTGTTCAATAATCTTTTCTAAACCATCGAATGCACCACCGCAAATAAATAAAATATTCGTCGTATCAATCTGTATCAACTCCTGCTGTGGGTGTTTTCTGCCACCCTGTGGCGGAACTGAAGCAACAGTACCTTCTAAAATCTTTAAAAGTGCCTGCTGTACACCTTCACCAGATACATCTCTGGTAATAGATACATTCTCTGATTTTTTAGAAATTTTATCGATTTCATCTAAATAAATAATTCCGTGCTGAGCACGTTCAATATCATAATCTGCTGCCTGAATCAATTTAAGAAGAATATTCTCTACGTCTTCACCAACATAACCAGCTTCCGTCAAAGTAGTAGCATCTGCAATAGCAAATGGTACATTTAAAATACGAGCTAATGTCTGTGCAAGATAGGTTTTACCGGAACCGGTCGGACCAAGCATAAGAATATTACTCTTCTGCAATTCCACATCTAATGTGTCCGCTGCCATAATTCTCTTATAGTGATTATATACCGCTACAGACAATACTTTTTTTGCCTGTTCCTGTCCGATTACGTATTCGTCTAAAAATGCTTTCATTTCCCTTGGTTTCAAAAGATTAATCTGTTCCTTTAAATCTTTTTCATCCTGACCGGAATATTCGTCATTTTCTAATTCTTCTTCAATGATTTCAGCACAAATGTCTACACATTCATCACAAATGTATGCACCGTTTGGTCCTGCAATCAATTTGCGAACCTGCCCCTGTGGTTTCCCACAAAAAGAACAACGGAACATATCTTCATTTCTTCCTGCCATTTTACTTCTCCACATGCAATGTTTCAGAACCAATGCCTTTTACATCCATTTCCGAAACATTACCTTCCTAATTTTTAAATGATTATCGCTTTTCGATTACACTATCGATTAAACCATATTCTTTTGCTTCTTCAGCAGTCATATAATTATCACGTTCTGTATCGCGAGCGATTTCTTCATATGAACGACCTGTATTTGCAGCAAGTGCTTCGTTTAATTTCTTTCTTGTTTTTAAAATATGTTCTGCTGCAATCTGAATCTCTGTCGCCTGACCTTTTGCACCGCCAAGTGGCTGATGAATCATCACTTCCGCATTCGGTAAAGCAAAACGTTTTCCTTTTGCACCACCTGCTAAAAGGAATGCTCCCATAGAAGCTGCCATACCGATACAGATTGTACTAACATCACACTTGATATACTGCATCGTATCGTAGATCGCCATACCTGCAGTTACTGAACCACCAGGGGAATTAATATATAAATGAATGTCTTTGTTTGGGTCTTCTGCTTCTAAGAATAAAAGCTGTGCTACAACAAGACTCGCTGTTACATCGTTTACCTCGTCACTTAAGAAAATAATACGGTCTTTTAATAATCTTGAATAAATGTCATAGTTTCTTTCACCACGACTTGTCTGTTCAACGACATAAGGTACTAAACTCATATAAATCTCCTCTCCGCCGTAATCTACCGTCACGGCTGGCGCGACATTCTACTCATTATTCGCGCAAACTTCAAACAGACTGACTCTATGAGCCAGCCTGTATTGTTACTTTTCTGAAAAAGTCTTACTCTTCTGTTACTTCTTCTTCGTCTTTATCTTTTTTAGATTTTGCTTTTGCTCTTTCTTTCACGTTTTCCATGATTAAGTCAACAGCTTTCATTACAGCTAAATCTCTCTTCATAGATGTCTTTTCAGCTTCACCCATGTATTCTTTTAACTTATCAGCTTCCATACCGTACTGAGCTGCCATTCTTGCTACTTCTGCATCGATTTCTTCTTCTGTGATTTCGATGTTTTCTTCTTTTGCAATCTGCTCTAATACAAGGCTTGATTTGATACGTGTTTCAGCTTCTGGACGAACCTGTTCTTTTAACTTATCAATTGTTAAACCTGAGAACTGCATGTACTGATCCATTGTAAGACCACTCTGTGCGATTCTCTGTGCAAAATCGTTAATCATGTTTTCGCACTGTGTTTCGATCATTGCTTCTGGAATTTCCATTTCAGATTTTTCAATGATTTTTGCAATAGCTTCATCTTCTTTTGTACGTTTTGCTTCAGCTTCTTTTTCTTTTACAAGACGAGCTTTTACATCTTCTCTGTACTCAGCTAATGTATCAAATTCAGAAACATCCTGTGCAAATTCATCGTTTAATTCTGGAAGTTCTTTTACTTTGAATACTGCTGGTTTGCCAGCTAAGTCATCTGCATGATACTGTTCTGGGAATGTAACGTTTACGTCAAATTCATCACCAGCTACATGACCGATAATCTGATCTTCGAATGTATCAATGAATGAATGAGAACCTAATACTAAACCATGGTTCTCAGCTTTACCACCATCAAATGCTACGCCATCACAGAAACCTTCGTAGTCGATAACTGCTGTATCGCCTTCTGCTGCTGGTCTGTCAGTGATTGTAACCATTCTAGAGTTCTTCTGTCTCTCTGTCTCTAATGCGTTGTCGATTTCTTCGTCTGTCACGTCGATATCAACTTTTGTTACTGTTACGCCTTTGTATTTGCCTAATGTTACTTCCGGTCTAACTGCAACTTCGATTGTGAAGATGAAGTCTTTACCAGCTTCGATCTGTTCTACATCGATTGTTGGGCGTGAAACGATGTCTAAACCGCTTTCGTCCATAGCTCTCATGTAGTTGTCCTGAATTAAGATATTTGCTGCTTCTTCGTAGAATACTGCTGCACCATACATTTTTTCAATCATCTGGCGAGGTACTTTACCTTTACGGAAACCAGGAACACTGATTTTATTTCTCTCTTTTAAGTAAGCTGCGTTTAACGCTTTGTCTGTTTCTTCTGCTGGCACTTCAACTGTGATTTTTGCCATATTTTTTTCCAAATTTTCTACCTGTACTTTCATTTAACAATCTTCCTCCTTAAATATATAGAAAAGGTAGCCGTACGCCGCAATGCCTAACCAAAGGGCATACTGCGACCATTACAGTCATTTACAGATTATAGCATAAGGTTTTTCAAATTACTAGCCTATTTTTGCGTATTTCTAGGGATTTTTGCTGTTATCGCACCATTTCTCCTGCAGAAAGTGCTTCATACTTCACACCAACTGACCAAATCCGCTTAATCTGTCTGCCAAACTGTGCATAAGTCCATGTTTTATTACTTCTGGCAACACACATCGGGTCATTTACTTTAAATCCGGTTTCATCATATCCATATATGACAATAAAATGTCCTCCTGCTGTGAAGATACCCTTTCTTACAGAACAAATCAGTACATTTCCTTTATCAAGTTCTGCTTTCATGAGTTCTTCATTAATTCCCGGATTTGAAACAGTAAGACCATACAAAGTCGGGAATTCATCGATTAGCTTCCATGCAGTTCCCACGTCTTTTACATAATAATCATTTGCCAGACTATATGCTGCTATTTTATCTGGTGTTACATTCTCCTCGTCAGTCAATGCGAGAATTGTCATCGCCAGACAAGTCGGTCCGCAGCCGGAAATTCCCATTTCTTTTCCACCATATTCAAAATAACCCCATCTTGGGTCAAACTGTAAAAGCAGTGGAAATTCTGCTTCTAATTCCGTTTCTGTGAAACCGCCTGTCACACTGCCATCTGACTCTAAGGCACCTAACACGTATGCTGCCATCTCAGGATTATTCGCTAAATGGTCTAACATTATAATAGAATATGCATCTACATTCTCATAAATCTCTCGAATCATTTCATACTCTTCTGCTAATTCCTCGAGCTTTAATAAAATCTGTTCTTCCGTTCTCTTTTCCGGTTTGTCCACTTCTTCCAAACCATATAATTCTATGTAACTTTTCTCTACTTCTTCTATTTCTGTAACTTCTTCAGTATCTTCAGCCACCTCTGTCATAGCAGACTCTGTACTAACTTCAAATGATAAATCGCTATCTGCCTGTGTAATTTCTCCTTGCAAAAATACTGCCATCACCGCTGTAAATACTACCAGTGTCATAGCTAATATCATAAATATCCCGTTTTTCTTCCTCATTTTTCCCTCTTAGATTCAACTATAAAGTGTTGTGTCCCACGCAACACTTTCCACATCATCACCACAAAATCCCCCCAAAGAATAACTAAAAACCAAGTTCTTCTCCTACGAGTATTACTTTAATTCTGCCAGGAATTCTCGATGCTCTGGTCACTACTGTAGTACAACAAATAGTATCATTTAAACAGTTTCCGCATTTTCCTGTTTTAGCACATGGCGTATCTTTCTGTAAACGAACGGTGTTCGGTGGTGCCGCAAAATTACGAGTACGCGCAATACCGGTCTCCACGTCTGTTACTACTTTATTCATACCGGCAACTACGATAACCTCATCCGGTCCATAAGTCATCAACCATACACGGCTGCCTGCTCCATCGATATTTACTAATTCTCCATCTAATGTAATTGCATTCGTACTTGTCATAAAGATATCAGACGTTGCCTGTCTTGCTTTACACTCTTTCATACCTTCCGGTGTACTTGGGAATTTTTCTCGGCGAATCACATCATGTCCTGCCGCTTCTAATGCATCCTTTAAGCCTAATTCGTCCACAGTTACAGAACCGCCGTAACTAATGCTTTTTGGCTCGTTTCCTACTAATTCCATAAATTTTGATTTTGCTTCTTCTCTGTTTTCACAATAATAGCCTTCCATTTTGCGAGACTGTAATTTTTTAATGATTGTCTCTGCCTGATTTCTATAAAATTGTTTCTTTGGCATAGTACTCTCCTATTTTTCTTCTGTACTTTTACAACATTTTCTTAAGTTCTTCGCAGTAAATGCTCCGTCCTACTGAATAGTTACTTGTTATATCTTGTCACGTTTACGAAGCAGATAAATGTCAAGTTTTTCCTTCATATTATCTGGTATTTCTCTGGCCACCGGACATTTTGCTGCATTTACCATACGTTCCACAAACTTGCTGATAAACGCCACATCTTTTTCCATATGCTCCATCTTCATAACTGCCATAGTGTCATAGCTGTTGTGAATCGTTGCCGTATTATTTGGCGCAATTCTCGCAAAGGACACTGCTGGAATTCCTTTATCTGCAAACGGAGTGGAATCACTAGAATACACACCCTGATACGCATCCACACCGAAGCCTGCCTCCAGACTCATATAACTGATGTAGTGTACCATCTTTTCTTCGGTTGTGCAACAGGCTAAAAATTTTCCCATAATACAACCAATCATATCTAAATTGACATTCAATACTACTTTTTTCAATTCTTTTTCATGCTTCTTCACGTAAGCTTTTGCACCGAGCAAACCGCGTTCTTCTGAACCACACCACACAAAACGCAGACCATAGCGGTGCGGCTTTTTCATGTATTCTTCTGCGATTGCCAACAAGCCTACACTGCCGGACATGTTATCATATGCACCTTGTGAAAGTGACGTGCTGTCATAGTGGGCTGTCATTACGATATACTCGTCAATTTCACCCGGCAAATCTAACACTACATTATGTGATTCACCTTTGTATCGATTCTGTTTCAAAACAATTTTCGCTGTCTGTGCGTCATTTTTAATAATATCTATGGCACTCTTCGCATTAATATTCACACCCGGAATGAAATTGCCTTTTGCCACATAGGAACGTAATTCTCTCTGGTCAATATCTTCATCCACATAATTCGCATTGCCGTCGTAAGTAATAAACCCAACCGCACCATTTTCAAAAATATCCTGATATACCCAGTGTCCCAAGTAACCATCAATCATTACAATTTTATCTTTACACTGTGAAAGAGAATATGCATCCTTTCCATCTAAATAATAAAGAGGTGCTTCCACCTCACCATTCACTGTTCCCAGATAACCCTTGCACGGAATTTCTTTCCCATCAATTATTAAGACTGCTTCCTGAATTTCTGCCATATCTACTAAAAATGGCTCCATCACTGCCTCTGCACAAAAAGCGGCACATGTTTCTTTTATGTATTCTGCACATTTTAACTCTTCTGCACTGCCACCGGTACGGATATAGGCGGTATCTTCAAAAATTTGTTTCATTTCTAATGTTGTCATGGTTACTTCCTCTTTTTCTCAATAATGGTTTATTATAATACGAAAATAGATTGTTTTCAATGATTGTTAAGAGCTACATAAATTGGGATTTGTATATCTCGCAAATCACTTATTCATGTTGGAAACGTTTTGCACCGGACTATTTGCTAAGTTTTTCCTTTTAATCGGGCATATTCATTTCAGTTTTCCAGACTAAATTACATTTTCATAATTTTAGTCG
>JAZSEF010000073.1:0-20437 GCA_045531555.1 Roseburia sp.
AGTATTTTTATTATATAACACCTACTGAAAGAAATCTCCCTTTTTCTTCATGTCCACTTTTAGGGATTTTATCCCTTCTGCTTGTGTCCATTTTTAAGGAACCCTTCTTCTTATTGTGTCCATTCTATAGGGTACAGTTTACTCTACAATAATCATTGTGGCTTCTGTTAAACCCGCTACTCTTCCTTCTGCTCTTCCTTCTGCCATTGCAGCTTCTTTTGCTTCTCTTAATTCATCCGATGGTAATCGTAATACTTTTCCGCCCATTGTCTCACTCACCCTTTCCTTTAAATCCGGTTCTTTTCGCAGTAAGTACTCCACAATTCGACGCATCATTCCCGCCAAATCACGAAAAAATCCTATATCATCATTTTTTGCAACCTTTTCCAATCGAATAACGATACTTTTATATTCTTCTATTAATTGTTGCGTTCTCTCTTCATCTTTTGCAATTTTAGATATTTCCTTTTCATAATTAATGATATAATATGGCAGTAAAATCAGCAAGTTCTTTTCAAAAATTTCTTCAACGGTATAATCTTTTAATCGCAACACAGGTACTTTATAAGTTACTACCTGCCCATCCGCCAAACGAATTTTTAATCGTTCTTCTTTTAAAGTATTTCGGTTAGATCTTAAATAAATAATACATGACCGTGGGAATTGCAGGTATTTCCCTCTTCTATTCTGTCGCAACTCACTCAGTGCAATCATAAAATCATATTCCATCATCCGAAGTATCATACTCCCATCTTTCTTACTCTGACATTCAAAATGATATACGGCATCTCCTACTTTACTACAACTATCCGCAACCACCTTGGAAATCACCTTTTGATATTCTTCCGGTAAACGTGTCACTACTGTATCCTCTGTAAATGACGTCTGAAACACCTCATTTATCAATGGAATCAACCGTCTTGGCAAACGTTCCTGAATCGTCCGGAGAACATCGTCAAAAATTGTACTGTTTTCCATCCAGTTCCTCCTATATAATTGTGAAATATTTTGTGATAAAAGCATGGATTTTCTTATGATTTGCACAGTGCCATTCATCAGACACAAGAAATGTACGTAGATAAAGGTTACAATAATGTAACTCCCTATTGATATATGATTAGTACCTACAGAAAAATAATAATCATATAATGAAAATCTGCTTTGGATTAAGCTTATCACTTTCCTCTCTCATTTACAATCCCCAATAATTTACTTTATAAAACATCAGAAGCTTCCCGAATAAATCTGAGAAGCTTCTATTTCAATGCCTAATTCAATATTTTTAACCTTTCACACTTCCAAGTGCCACCCCTGCTACAATGTGCTTCGAAAGGATTAAATACACAATAATGATTGGGAAAATAGAGAATGCAATCATTACATATACCTGCCCCATATCAAACTTCAACCAGTCAGCACTTCTAAGCTGTGCGATTAGAATCGGTAATGTCTTCATCTTTTCATCATGTAAAATCAACGCCGGTGTAAAGTAGTTATTCCAACTCGATACAAAAGTAAAAATTGCTTGTACCGCAACCGCTGGTTTCATAAGCGGAAGTACAATATTATTAAATGTTTTATACTCGCCTGAACCATCAATTCTGGCTGCTTCTATTAATGATAGCGGTAATGTACTGTCCATGTACTGCTTCATGTAAAAGAATGTCACCGGTGCTGCAATCGTCGGCACTACTAATGGTATAAAAGAATCTTCTAACTTTAGACTCGACACCAGCTTTACAAAACCAAGTGCCGTTACCTGTGTCGGAATCATCATTATCGCTAAGATAAATGCATATATCGGCTGCTTTAATTTAAAGTCATATGCATGAATCGCATAGGCTGTCATTGTCGAAAAATATACACACAACGCCGCACTTAAAGTAGATACGATTAAACTGTTAATCAAACCGCTCCATACCGGAAGCGTTCCCTCCACTAAATTCTTCCAGTTTTCCAACAAATGTGTACTTGGCAGGAAACGAAATCCTGTTTGAAGTTCTCCGTGCGAACGTGTTGCATTAATAAATAATATGTAAAACCAGAATAAACAGAAGAAAGTAATAATGCTCAGTGCCACATAGGCAATAATTCTTCTGCTATGAATACCGACACCTTTTTTCAGGCTCTGCTTCTTTGCCATATCCGCACCTCCTTAAGCTTTCTTTTTGTCATTTCCTGTTACTTTAAATACAATCAAACTCAAAAACGCTGTAATTACAAATAAGAATACAGACAGTGCACCTGCCATACCATAATTCTTACTATACAAGTGTCTGTTTAGGAACATAATCAATGTCATGGAACTTCTCATCGGTTCTCCCGTTCCATTTGTCAAAATCTGCGGCACATCAAATAACTGTAAACCACCAATCAAAGAAGTAATAACTACATATACTAAAATTGGTCGAAGCAAAGGTAACGTAACCTGATAAAATACCTGAGTAGATGTTGCCCCATCAACCTCTGCCGCTTCAAAGAGCGAAGTACTAATCCCCATCATACCTGCCATCAAAAGAATCGTCGTATTTCCAAACCACATTAAAAGGTTCATAAATGCAATTAACGCTCTTGTACTCCATACATTTGACAAAAATTTGTATGGCTCATCAATAAATCCTATTTGGATCAACAAATCATTAATCGGTCCACCATCTGAAAATAACGTAAAGAATAACATCGAAAAAGCAGACGCCATAATTAAATTTGGTAAATAGATAACCGTTTTAAAAAATCTGGAACCTTTCAGGCGAAGTCTCACATCCGAGAACCATGCACCTAACAAAAGCGACAGCAAAATCTGTGGTATAAAACACATAATCCACAACACCATCGTATTTTTAAGATAAATCCAGATATCGCCTCCGGTAAATAACGCTTTGTAATTATCTAATCCTACAAAGTTTGGTCCAATCTGCATTAAGCCGGAGCGGTAATTTTCAAAAAGGCTATTATAAATAGTTGTAAACAGCGGTATTAACTGAAATAAAATATATACCGTAAAAAATGGAATTAAAAAAATATATCCCCATCTATTGTATCGAACTGCTTTGCTTCTTTTTTTCATATTACTACCACCCCTTTACCGGTTAATTTGACCAGAATTTCTATAACATAAAAACCATGCCTGCCTATGCGACAGGCATGGTTTGTCATACCTATTTATAAAACTTCACACCAACTCATTTTTAGATTAGTATGTTAATTCTGGATGTTTCTCAACAACTGCCTTATAGAATAATGCTAAAGCATCTTCTAATGTTGCATTGCCTTCGAAGTAGTTCTTCATTGCATTCTGGAACTCTTCATTACAAGCCTGGTCATAAGCTGAGATGTTGCTTAAGTCGATGCTGCCTGCACCTGCACAGTACATAGCGAGTGGGTTCACGCCGCCTAAAATCTTGCTTGAGTAGCTTGTATCCTGTGCCATAGCTTCCATAGCTGGTTTGTTATTTACGAAATCATCATCTTTTACTACAATGCCCTTCATAACTTCTTCGTTTGTGGTCATCTGAAGCATGATGTCTTTGATTGTTGCTACGTTATCTGTTCCTGCTGCTGCACAAATCCATGTACCGCCCCAATAGAAGCCCTGAGGTCCTTCTGTGATACCCCAACCACCATTGTAACCGATAGATCCTTCTACGTCTGCTGACATAGAGAAGTTAATCAACCAAGCTGGTCCGAAATAGCAGAATACTTTTCCTTCTGGGAAGAAACCTGCACTCCAGTCATCACTCCAAAGAGCATGTGTGCCTGCTGCTTTTGCATCTACTAATTTCTTAGAATCTTCAACCCATTTCATAAGGTTCGCATCAATGTTAATCTTGCCATCAACTACCCATTTAGATGTTACGTTATTAGAATATGTACGATAAGTATCGTTTACAGAAGATACCATCTGATATCCTTTTGCTTTTGCTTTTTCTGCTGTTGCTGTGAATGTATCCCAGTCAGAAACTGCTTTCTGAACTTCTGCTGCGTCATCTGTTCCTAAAATAGCGATTGCTGCTTCACGGTTATAGAATAATGCACCAGGACATCCCTGCCATGAAAGACCTTTCAATACGCCGTTAGAGTCTGTAACGATATCTTTTGTATACTGATACTGGTTTGCTAAATCCGCATCTGTGATACCCAAATCCTTCACTGGCATTGTATATGGTGTATCAACATATTTTAATGCGTAGTCAGCTTCTACTAAGAAGATATCAATCTTCTCATCAGCCGCTGCTGAATCCTGCCTTAATAATGTCTCGTCTAAGTTGTTCTGATATGCATTATCTGCATTTGGTGTAATGTTCCATACTACATCAATGTCACCAATTTTGCCATGTGTAGCATCAACTTCTGTATATCCTGCATAGTGATCTGTAATACGTGTCTTAAATTCTTCGTTCCAACAATAAATGTTTAATACTTTTCCTTCTGCTGATGGTGCAGGTGTTTCTTCCCCGCCTGCTACGTCCCCTGCTGCTTCTGTGTTAGGTGCTGCATTTCCGCCTGACGGTGCGTCTTCTCCTCCGCCGCCACAGCCCGCGAATAAGCTAACTACCATTGTTAATGCGAGTATTGAGCTCAATAATTTTTTCTTCATGTTGCAAACCTCCCTTTTACATCATTCTAGTTGCATTTATATTTTTATTATGTCGCCATAATAATGATGCCATTTTTATAATTGTTTTACTGTTTTTCCTTCGTACACTTCGCCTTCCACCACAATCTGTTCTACCAATGCAGTTTTCGGTCGTTCAATCATCTGAATCAGACTTTTGGCTGCCCTTGCACCTATTGTCTCCGTATCCTGACGTAAGGTAGTCAGCTTCGGTTCGATATGTCTGCCAATCCGAATGCCGTCATATCCTACTACCGAAATATCTTCGGGAACCCGAAGTCCTCTTTCGTTGATAGCGTTGATTCCACCAAAACTTGCGAAATCATCCGGGAAAAAGATACAAGTCGGCGGATCCTGCAAATCCAACAGTTCGCAAGTCTCTCTATACGTATCCTTCGTACTTCTGTAAACTGCTTTTCGTACATATCCTTCCGGAATCTCTATCCCTAATTCTTCCATCGTCCTATAAAAAGAAGATACACGCGCCTGTGTTACAGAAGAATCGCTACCATGAATATATGCTATTTTTTTATGTCCTTTTCCATGAACGTATGTGACTAAATCTCGTATGCCCTTCACATTGTCCGAAATGACCGATGTTTTATTATTAAACAAATGGTCTATCGTCACTACCGGAACTTTGCTCCGTACCAATTCGATTACTTCCGGATCATCAAAATCTATACAGGCAATTACCACGCCATCAAAACCTCTGTATCTGGTATGCTCCAGATAAGACATCCGATTTGCTCTGGTCTTATTACAGTTAATAAAAGTAATGTCATATCCCTGCTCTTCTGCGGTTTTCTTAAAACTATCTAATACATTTGAAAAATAATCATGTGTCAAACCGCTCTGTGCTTCGTCTACAAATAAGACTCCGATATTATAGGTGCGATTCGTCTTAAGTGCTTTAGCCGCAGAATTCGGAAAATATCCCATCTCCTTCGCCACCTGACGAATCCGCTCTTTGGTATCCTCTCCAATATCGTGATGGTCATTTAACGCTTTACTAACTGTTGCTACCGAAACGCCACATGCTTTGGAAATATCTTTCATTGAAACCATGTCGTGTCCCTCGCATATTCACTTAATCGTTTTCGTAACTTAAATATAAAACACTTTTTATTAATTTTCAAGTATTTTTCGCACTATTTCTAATCACATCGCATATTTTGTGACTTTTTTACAGAATTCCATTTTCATTTTATAGACTTTTCACAATTTCCAATCTCATTTAGCGTATGTTATAATAAAATCACAAGTATACGCATATAGTTTGTATTACATTTCACTTAAACGTTTTCTTAACTTTAATCTACACTAATATTTAGCAAAACAATGGAGGATATATGAAATTTGGATATTTTGATGATAAAAATCGAGACTATGTAATTACTACTCCAAAGACACCTCTGCCTTGGATTAACTATTTAGGCTGCAATGAATTTTTCAGTCTTATTTCGAATACATGCGGTGGCTATTCTTTTTACAAGGACGCCAAATTATTGCGTCTGACACGTTATCGTTATAACTGTGTTCCGACGGATGTAAATGGTAAATATTTCTATATTAAGGATGGTGATACTGTCTGGAATCCGGGCTGGCAACCGACTAAGACTCCATTAGACAGCTACGAATGCCGCCACGGCATTGGCTACAGCCGTTTTAATGGTAAAAAAAATGGAGTAGAAGCTTCCGTTCTGGCTTTCGTCCCAAAGAGTGATAATTGCGAAATCAACCAGCTCGTGCTGACCAACCATTCCAATGATTCAAAGGAGCTTTCCGTTTTCTCTTATGTGGAATGGTGTCTGTGGAATGCAGATGATGATATGAAGAATTTCCAGCGTAATTTAAGCTGTGGCGAAATGGAAGTTGTCGGTTCTACCATTTATCATAAGACTGAATACCGCGAACGCCGTAATCACTATGCAATTTCTTCCGTAAATGCCCCTACAGTTGGTTTTGACACCTGCCGCGATGCATTTTTAGGTTTATATAACGGCGCAGACGCTCCTGATGCAGTCGCAGCCGGCAAATGTACCAACTCTATTGCCAGCGGATGGTCTCCGGTTGCTGTTCACCAGTTAGCAGTAACATTAGCCCCTGGCGAAAGCAAATCTTTTGTTTTTGTACTCGGCTATATTGAGAATCCGGAAGATGACAAATGGGAAGCACACAATATTATTAATAAAGTTCCGGCAAATGCAATGCTTGCAAAATATCAGACTGACGCAGATGTGGAAAAAGCGTTTGCAGAACTCAAAGAATATTGGGATGACTTACTTTCTAAATACTCCATCACATCCGGCAACGAAAAAGTCAATCGTATGGTAAATATCTGGAACCAATATCAGTGTATGGTTACCTTCAATATGTCGCGTTCCGCATCTTACTATGAATCCGGAATCGGCCGCGGTATGGGCTTTCGAGATTCCTGCCAGGATTTACTCGGTTTCGTACATTTAATTCCTGACCGTGCAAGAGAACGTATTATTGATATCGCATCTACGCAGTTTGAGGACGGCAGCGCTTATCATCAGTACCAGCCACTTACCAAAAAAGGTAATTCTGACATCGGTAGCGGCTTTAACGATGATCCATTGTGGCTCATTGCCGGCACCAGTGCTTATGTACGTGAAACAGGTGATACTTCTATTTTGACCGAAATGGTTCCTTACGACAACGACATGTCCGTAGCGACCACTTTAATGGAACATTTGAAACGTTCCCTTGACTACATTATCAACCACAAAGGTCCTCACAATCTTCCTCTTATCGGCCGTGCCGACTGGAATGACTGTTTGAATCTAAACTGCTTCTCCGCCCATCCGAGTGAATCCTTCCAGACTTTCGGTCCAAGCGAAGGTCCGGTTGCCGAATCTGTATTTATTGCAGGTATGTTTGTAAAATATGGCGAAGAATATGCAGAACTTTGCGAATTAATGAATATGCCAGAAGAAGCGGCTCGCGCCCGTAAAGAAGTTGCGATTATGAACGAAGCTATCTTAAAAGATGGTTGGGACGGCGACTGGTTCATTCGTGCATATGATGCATACAGCCAGAAGATAGGTTCAAAAGAATGTGAAGAAGGTCAGATTTTCATCGAACCTCAAGGTTTCTGCGCATTGGCAGGCGTTGGTGTAGAAGAAGGACTTGCCAAAAAAGCCCTAGACTCCGTAAAAGAAAAATTAGATACCAAATATGGTATTATGCTGTTACAGCCGGCTTATACCAAATATCATCTCGAACTTGGTGAAGTAACTTCTTACCCACCGGGATACAAAGAAAATGCTGGTATCTTCTGCCACAACAATCCGTGGGTTTCCATCGCAGAAACCGTCATTGGCAGAGGTGACCGTGCATTTGAGATTTACAAAAAGACCTGTCCTGCTTATGTAGAGGAAATCAGCGACATCCACCGTACAGAACCATATGTATACTCACAGATGGTTGCCGGTGCAGATGCACCTCGCCACGGCGAAGCAAAGAACAGCTGGCTGACCGGTACTGCTGCATGGACATTCGTAAATATTTCACAGTATATTTTAGGTATTTATCCGACTCACACAGGACTTTCCGTAAATCCTTGTGTACCAAAAGATTTTGGTGATTTCTCTATCATAAGAAAATACCGCGAAGGTACTTATTATATTGATGTAAAGAATCCTTCCAACGTGGAAAAAGGAATCTCATCTATCGTTGTAGACGGCGTTTCTACGGATGGCTGTATCATTCCTTATGACGCAGGAAAAGCAGAATACCACGTTACTGTGACCATGGGTTAATTCTATCGCCCCTTTAATAGGGACTGTTCCTTAGACTACGGTCTTTGGAGCAGTGCCTATTTTTTCCTTGCTACCGAAAATACAGAGGAGTATACTATACATAGACTATTTTCGATAGGAAGTGACAATTATGGGACAATCTGTATCTAATTCTTTTTTATCCTATGATAAATCTAATATAAAAAATGTTATCAACATGGCATGGCCTGCCATTATCGAATCCTTTTTTGTTGCCTTTGTAGGTCTTGTGGATTCTTATATGGTAAGTACACTTGGCTCGCACGCTGTAGCAGCAGTCGGGCTTACTACCCAGCCTAAATTTCTTGGACTGTCATTATTTTTTGCCTTGAATGTTTCCGTGTCTGCACTTGTTGCCAGACGTCGCGGCGAGCAGAGGCAAGACCTTGCTAACCGTATTTTGTATACTGCACTTGTTTTTATGTTTATCGCAGCCATCCTTTTTAGTGTTGGATTGGTCTTTGCTGCTGATGCTATTATCCGTTTTTGTGGTTCTACTCCGGAAACGCACGATTTAGCGGTTAGTTATTTTCAGATTATCATGGGTGGTATGATTTTTAACTGCCTTCAGATGTGTATTAACTCCGCTCAGCGAGGTGCCGGTAATACAAAAATCACAATGCGAACCAATGTAACTTCCAATATTGTCAATGTCATCGGTAACTACCTGTTAATCGGTGGACATCTCGGTTTTCCTGCCCTTGGTATCCAAGGCGCCGCCATTGCTACGGTTTTCGGAACAATCATTGCCAGCATTATGAGTATCATTTCGGTTATGAAACCTTCCGGTTTTATCAGCATACCGTATATTGTTAAAAATAAAATCCGTCCGGCATTCGTTACCTTTAAGAGTATTGTTAAAATTGGTTACAGCGTATTTTTTGAACAGATGCTGATGCGTATCGGTTTTATGGCGACCGCAATTATGGCTGCAAATCAGGGAAATGACGCTATGGCAGCTCATCAGGTCGGAATGAATCTTATGGGACTCACCTTTGCATTTGGCGACGGTTTGCAATCCACTGCCGTGGCATTAATAGGACGAAGTTTAGGAGCAAATGACCCTGAACTTGCAAAAGAATATGGACGTACCTGTAAAATGATAGGCGGTATCATTGCCGTAATTCTGACATTCGTGTACTTCTTCGGTGCCAGACCTCTTTGCAGTCTTTTCTTCAAAGAGGAACACATCATAGACATCGGTGTCAGCATTTTACATGTAATTATTTTCGTTGTAATCTTCCAGATTTCTCAAGTTATCTATATGGGCTGTCTGCGAGGCGCAGGCGATACTCTTTATACCGCAATCGCCTCTATGGTAAGTGTCACCTTTGTACGTACCTTCGTTTCTTACTTCTGCGGCTACGTACTGAATTGGGGCATTGCCGGAATCTGGCTAGGTGTTTTAGGCGACCAAATCTCACGTTACATTTTCGCTACCATCCGCTTTAAGGCAGGCAAATGGGTACAGATTAAAATATAATAGTTGTGCCGGAATTGATTTTGCAATAACTTCATTTCGTAAAATCAATTCCGGCACAACTACTGTATTTTAATCGTAACGGTTCAATCCCAATGCAACGTTGATGCGTTCTAATAAGTAGGTTGGACGGAATGGTTTTACAATATAATCATTTGCCCCAACCGCTCTACACTGCTGCACCGTCTCTCTATCTGACAAGGCAGTTAGGAAAAGAATTGGCACTTCTTTTCCATATAACTCACGAACTATCTTCGCAGTCTCAATACCTCCTACATCCGGTAACAATACATCCATCAGGATAAGTGCCGGCATACCATTTTTCTGTATGTAATGCAAAGCATCCTTACTGTTCTTTGCCATGATTACTCTAAACTGCTTTTCACAGATACTTCTTACCATCTGTAAGGTCAATACGGTATCATCTACCACTAATATAACAGGACGCTTATCATTCTCGTCAGTACCGATTGCCGCCATCTCATTACTAAAGTCTGTCTCTACTGAACTGGTCGGATTAATCGTAACATCTAAATTCTTTTTCTCATCACCAAGGTCTAAAACCTCTCCGCTTCGCAAACGCACCTTCGGACGAATTGGATTTTTGGTATTCTCACATACAATGGCATCCCTGCCATCAGACAATTTTACAACTACACCCTTTGGATACACCGGTACCCATTTCAAAAAAGCCTTTACCACTTTTTCATCAAAAAGAATATGGCAGCCACCCATCAGATATTCAATGGACTCGGATGGTGTATATGGATCTTTATACGCACGTTTCGAAGTCAATGCGTCATATACATCTGCTACATGAATGATTTTTGCATAGAGCGGAATCTCATTCTTACGAAGACCACGTGGATAGCCGCTACCATCATCATTCTCATGATGGCATAAAATAGCCTCCTTTGCTTCAATAGAAACATTCCAACGGTTTGTCAAAAGTTCTAACGATAACTGAGGATGCATCTTAATTAATCGGAACTCATCCTTTGTAAGACGCCCCGGCTTATTAATAATCTCTGCATCAATCATTAATTTTCCCATATCATGAAACATCGCTGCAATACACACATCATTCAACTCATCCTGCTGCAGTCCCATACCCATACCGATAATGGTTGAAAGTACCGCTACGTTTACGGAATGACGATAGGTATAATCATCGAAAGTTCTAAGGTCTACCATATCTAAGGAAATTGTGTCACTGTGTAAAATCTGCCCTACAATATCTTTCGCCACCTGCAAAGTTGCATCAATATTCTTTTTACGCAATGCCTCTACACCACGGTTTCTAAGTTCCGGACTAATTGCTTCTTTTACTTCAATTCCATCCGAAAACTCATCCTCGATATAAAATCCCAGGTAACCGCGCACCTTCAGTTTATGGATATAATCAGCGGACAACGGGCGTCCTTTTGCTACCAAAATGCGACTAAAGGAATCATATACCGCTTTTCCCAAAAGCATCCCAGGTTCAGCTTCATCAATACTAATATATCTCATATATCCCTCTTTCTATCTTGTCAGATATGGGAAAAATAGTTCACTTTGTTCTTTCAAATCAAACATATTATTATACTGCAAAATCTCATATTTATTAATCCACTCAGCTTCTTCACCTTCTGCTTCGTTCAAATACTTATATTTTCCTTCTGAAACAGAATAATATCCTCGTGAATTAATCGCAGGAATATGCTCCATCATATCTTTTAAAAACTGATTATATGCAGGAAGCGGCAAACCGGCACGTTCAAGCGCTAATGTCGCCAAATAGTTAATGCTGCTCATTTCCACTTCGACTTCTTCCGTATCATAATTGGTCCAAATCATAAACGGAATTGTATACAAATCCTGTAACTCCTGCAAATCTAATCCCGATAAACCTTTTCCATTCAGGCTCTTGAAAAATCTGGATTTCAAACTAGGTAAATGATCACCGAAAAATACTATCTCTACCGGCTCCTCCACATTTTCAAAGTAAGTAATCAATTTCTCCAGCGCTTTATCACTATTATTCAATAAGGACAAATACTGGTTTGCATCTTCATATGTTCCGCCTAATACCTGAATATTCTCCGGGAAAGTATCATATTTTTCTGTATATCCACCATGATTCTGCATGGAAATACTCATAATGAATAAATCTTCATTTCCCGATTTACTTTCAAAGCGCTCTATAATTTTATTATAGTACTCTTCGTCTGAAATATATCTGCGAACCATCTTCGTTTCATCAAAATGTTCCAGGAAATATGATTCATCAAATCCCATATCCGGATACACCAGATTTCTACTCCATCCTGTATTATAGTACGGATGCAATGCCACACAAGTGTAACCAAAATTCTTCATACTCGATACCAAAGTAGTCGGTTCTTCACTGATATACTGCTGATATACAACCGCACCATCCGGCAAAAATGCCATCGAATTCCCCGACATAAACTCCCACTCTGAGTTCGCAGTTTTAGCACCAAATATAGAAGATAACGCATAACCTTTTATCGTATTTTCCGTTAGAGAATTATAATACGGTGTTACTTCCTGATTTGTCTTGAGGTCTCCCACTACTGACAAATCTGCATATGACTCACTCATAATAACAATCACCGTCGGTTTTTCTTCCGGCATATCACCTGCATACTCTGTATATTCCTTCTCTAACAATGCAACCGCCTCTGCGGAATATCCTTCCGGCGGCTGAACAAAATAGTCTCTGACACTTAACACAAAGTTCAAAATATAACCGTTACGATAACTGCCTTTCTGTTCCCATGTCTCTGTTACGGTATCTGCAGTCTCTGCTGACACATATACACAACCAAGAATTGCAGCAGATACACATACCGCACGCATCAAAAGCTTCTTGCTGGTAAATGAAATATTCCATTTATGAACAAATGCAACATATAATACAGATAACAGAATTACATAAACCGCTCTCTCATCTATTATAAACTCATAATTTCCCGCCACACTCAGACCGGTAGCCGCAGAACGAATATCACTGAAAATAAATTCATTTCCACGGAACATAAAAACAAAATAATTCACCCCGGCCAAAAGCATCAACGCAATATGGGAAATCATACATGTTACTGCCACATTATTGGTAACCGCATGCACAGCACTATACAGTACCATGCAGCATACCATATTCAGCCACAACTTATCATCTTTTATCTTTGCACGCAGTTCGGCATCCAATAAAAGATACTGCACCATATGCGTAGAAAAAACACTGCTTAATACAATCGCCAACGTCGTCCATAGCCATGCCAGCGACTCTTTCCACCCAATAACTAACCACTTAATTCCTGCGTATCCGGCTATAAATCCTACCAATGCTACCCACGAAAATGGTACCTGTGTAAAAAGAACTACTGCCAATACAGAAAGTGCTATAATCCAATATATATCTTCACGTTCAAATTTTAATTTTACTCTCATCGCCTTATCTATTTTTCAAAAAATTCCTGAATCTGTGCCTCAATGGTTCTCATCAATCTTGTTCTTGCTTCCACACTTGCCCACGCAATATGCGGCGTAATAATCAAACGATTACTGTCCTTTATCCTGCGAAGCGGATTTTCCTTACTCATCGGTTCCACTGCTAAAACATCTAAACCTGCTGCCGCAATCGCTTCATTTTCCAATGCCTCTGCCAAAGCCTCTTCTACTACTATCGGTCCTCTTCCAAGATTTAAGAATATTGCTGTTTTCTTCATTTTAGCAAATGCTTCTTTATTCATCAGACCTTCTGTCTCTGCCGTCAATGGCGCATGTACCGACACCACATCAGACTCCGTCAAAAGCGTATCAAAATCTACTCTCTCATAATCCGGCTGGGAATTCTTGCCTGAAGTAGAATAATATATTACACGGCACCCGAATAATTTTGCAATATCAGCCACCCGGCGTCCAATTGCTCCCAGTCCTATAATCCCCCATGTTTTTCCGCTCAACTCATGAAAAACATTTTCAAAATGTGTAAATATCGTATCGTCCACATAACGCTCTGACTTTACATAATCATCATAATACGCCAGCTTTTCTAATAAGTAGAATAACAAACCAAACGTATGCTGTGCCACTGACTCTGTGGAATAACCCGCCACATTCCGCCATGCGATTCCCTTATCTGCCAGATACTCTTTATCCAAATTATTCGTACCCGTCGCAGTCACACATACCAGTTTCAACTGCTCTGCTTCACCAATGGAACGTTCATTTATCTGTACTTTATTCAGAATAATTGCATCTGCATCCTTCGTGCGTTCTCTACATTCTTCCGGAGAAGAAAAACCATACTTTACAACCTCTCCAAAACGTTCAAATCCCGACAAATCAATGTCTTCGCCAATCGTCTTCACATCCAAAAACACAATTTTCATATTCCTAACTCTCCACGTCCTTCATTTTATGTCGTAGGCATCTGCTGACTTTCCACTACATACAAAGTAACACCACGAATTTCTTTCACTGCTACAATCGTTCCCGCCTCAAAAACTTTACCCATTTCATAAGCTCTGGCAGTCCATTCCTGTCCTTTGTATACTGCAGTTCCTGTTCCCTTTATATTATCAACAGTTTCTGTAAGACACACATTTTCTCCCACTACCGTTTCGTAATTCGTCTTTACCAAACGCGGTTTAAAATAACGCAATGCCCATGGTCTTGTAAAAATCATTAAAAACGCAGACACTACTATAAAAATAATAATCTGTACATATATGCCCAATCCCATTAAATGTGCAAGCAGTGCAACAAAAGCACCCCCCGCAAACCAAATTGCTGTTAATCCAACTGTAGCAATTTCTACTGCAACAAAAATTACTATTAATGCAAGCCATAAGATAGTTTCCATATATATTTGAACCTCCTTACCCACTTTCTCATTATATATTATACCATTCTCCAAAAATATCGTCTACTATTCTAATTCTTAATTATCTTTAAATTTATTAAAGTTTTTTCAACAAATTGCCGAAAAATAGTATAACAAGGAGGGTTCGTTATGGGAGCAACCGCAAATACCGCAACTAGTTTAAGCGAAGCCTATTATCTTCGCCGTTTTTATAAATCCAATCGTGATGCCACTATCGCCAGCAAGCGTGGTGATATGTCCAAAGGCAAGCTTTCTCAGGCAGATGCAGAAGCATTACGTGCCGCTGTAAGAGGACTGCGCAATTTTGATTTGAAAGATGACACTGACGATGGCGCAGATATCTATGCCAGCGTATCTGCTTTTTTAAAAACATATAATAACGCTATGGACTCCGCTAATAACTCAGGCGACTATTCTTTGCAGCGTTATGGAAAACAATTAAAAAATCTCGCAAAAGAATACGCAGATGAACTAAAGGATATCGGCATCACAGTCAAATCCAATGGCACTCTGGAGAAAAATGACAATCTGTTAAAAGCTGCAGATGTCCCTGACATTCGCAAGCTCTTTGGACAAGATGCCGCATTTGCTACCAAAAGTGCTAATTACGCCAAGCGCATGAATACCAAAGCTGCAGATTTGATTTATACAGAATTGACTCAGACAGGTAACACTATTAATTTGACCCTGTAAAGCAGTGACTTTGATAATGATTCAGCACTTCATAGTGACTGCCTTTCTTTCAAAAACTAATTTAAACATAACAACAGCAACAGCCGTGACAGCGTGATATATCACTCTGCCACGGCTGTTATTTACTTCCACACGTAAGAAACATTAATATCATTTCCTTTTATATTTACTTTCGCATATGCCCCCGACACCATAGGCATCATCGGTGCCAAATGTCCGATGTCCAAATCCATAATAATCGGCACATTATATTCTTTCAGCAAATCCACTACTGCCTTATACTGGTCAAGTCCCATGAAATCCTGTCCGAAACACAATGGTCTGCCAATCAAAAATCCTTTCACATGTTCAAACCAGCCGGCGTTCTTCATCTGCCACATGGCTCTGCGAATTGCCATTACATTAAGGTCACAACTTTCTATAAACCAAATGATACCATCTTCTTTATAACGCTCATTGAAACCTTTTACATCATCAAACTTCGTTCCAAGCAGATTTACCAGACAGTCCATACATCCACCTACCAGGCGTCCTTCAAATATCGCTGCTGCATCCGGGTTCTCTTTACCCCAGAAGCTTTCCATTCCAACCTCTTCACCTTGCTGCATTTCATCTGCTGCCGCTTTTTCCTTTGGCAGGAACATCCGAAGATTACGTTCTTCCGTCAGATTGTATGGCACAAGCGGATGCTCTTTATCTTTTAATGACTCTCTTTCCCAAAGTGCATATCCTGACACCACATCTCTTCTGCCACAAAGCAAATCATACGTATCCTGCAAACTCTCATCCCATGGTTCCATGCCAAAAGTCTGTGCACACGGTCCGTAAATTGCGGCTGTATCACAAAGTGTTGTCAATAGAAATGTCATGTTTGTATTGTCCGAATATCCCATATACCACTTCGGTTCCGCCGCCTTGATTCGTTCAAAATCGACGTTACTCATCGTCTCACACATCAACTCTCCGCCGCCAACTGAAATCAGCACATCATTCTCCGTGCTGCAATAATACTCTGTTAATTCCTTCCCACAAGCCTCTGGTGTATTACTAATACCAATGCCACATCCTTCGTAACAATTTGGTCCTAAATCTAACTCATGTCCCAATGCCTTAAACTTTTCTAAAGCACTGTCAAATGCTGTTTTATATGGTTCCGTGTTACAGCCAAAAGATGGTGCAACAAAACCGATTGTCCCTTTTTCCGGCAAAAATTTTGGATATTTCATAAATTCATTCCTCCCATTGTTCTATTCTAACGTTACTGTTTACTCGTACCTCATAAACAGTAACGATTCGCAGGCTCATTTATAGTTTTGCTTCGCAAAAAGAGCCTGCTCACTCTTGAATCACTTTCTTTCGCAGCAAATCAGCAAGTGATTAGCTGCTCTCCGAACAGTAACATTCTAACAAATCTGTTCTAAAATGACCAGAAAATTTCCTTGACTTACCACTCCTTCGCTCTCATAATTTAAGTAAAGACATAGAAACTCAAAACAAGGAGGCTAGCTCCTCTGCTCACCAGAGGGCTCGCATTTTCTTTTAGAAAACAAGGAGGAGCATATGTACACTGCATCATCTACACGCTATCAGGACATGACTTATAACCGCTGCGGAAAAAGCGGTCTTTTACTGCCGGGCGTATCGCTTGGTCTCTGGCACAATTTTGGCGATACTTCTAACTTTCAAAACATGAAACAACTCTGCTTTACTGCTTTTGATAACGGTATCACTCATTTTGATTTAGCTAATAATTACGGACCGGAACCGGGAAGCGCCGAGAAAAATTTCGGACGCATCTTGAAAGATGATTTCCATTCCTATCGTGATGAACTTATCATCAGCACCAAAGCCGGCTATGAGATGTGGGATGGTCCTTATGGCAACTGGGGAAGCCGCAAATATCTACTTGCCAGCCTCGACCAGAGTCTTTCTCGCATGGGCTTGGACTATGTAGACATTTTTTACCATCACCGCATGGACCCAGATACTCCATTAGAAGAAACCATGGGAGCTTTAGCATCTGCAGTTACCAGCGGAAAAGCACTTTATGTAGGATTGTCCAACTATAATGGCGAACACTTAGCGCAGGCAACTGCGATTTTAAACGAACTGCACTGTCCGTTTGTTATTAACCAGAATCGCTACTCCATCTTTGACCGGGCAATTGAGCAAAACGGTTTGAAAGAAACTGCTGTCGCATTAGGAAAAGGTATCATTGCCTTTACTCCACTGGCGCAGGGCATGTTGACCAACCGCTACTTAAACGACATTCCGGAAGACAGCCGCGTTAAAACGGATAACCGTTTCTTAAAAGAGTCTGCTTTAACGGAAGAACGCCTTGCACAAATCCGTGCATTAAATGACCTTGCCGCAGAACGTGGTCAGTCTTTAGCAGAAATGGCACTGGCATGGGTACTACGCGATGGTATCGTAACCAGCGTACTGATTGGTGCTTCAAAAGCTTCTCAGATTTTGGAAAATATCAAGGCATTAAAAAATACCCATTTTTCTGCCGAAGAATTAGCTAAGATTGATGCTATCTCTTGTCCATAATATAATTGAACCATTCAGATAATCCAATTATGGGGTGCACATCCAAACACAGATGTACACCCCATAATTAATTTCAATATTTTACAGAAAAATTTTGTTTTTATTATCCCATCCTAAAATCTAATTCATATGGCACCGGATATAGTTCTTCTACCCGTTCCTTTGCTTCTTTTTCAGCCATGCCATCCCGCATCAAAATCTTTTCATGTAAGGAAATCCATGCACCAGAAACGGAATTCTCTCCTTCCTGCACATCCGGCAATACAAAATCAATCGTTAATATCGCTTTCGCTTCCTCTAATCTGCCTAATGCGATAAGTGCCTGCACTTTTGCAAGCCGCACGCGCCCAAGCGCCTGTAATTCTTCTGAAAGTTCTTCTGTAACCTGAAGCATTCTCTCATACTGTCCTGCTTCATATAAAATATTTACGCAGTCAATTGCCAGATTGCTATTCTCCGGCAACATCTTTAATGCCTGCACACTATAATCTGCAGCCTTCTTAAAATCACGTTTTTCTTCTACCAGTACTGCTGCTATATTCCGTAATGCCCATGGATTTGCTTCCACTGTTGCTGATTTCTCCCACATTTCATATGCTTTTTCTTCTTCGCCTGCTGCAAACAGTGTTGTTCCTAAATGCAGATATGCGGCATGATGCGCACCTCCATCCTGTTCAATAGAAGCTTCCAACAATTTCTGCCAGTAAGAACCTATCACATATCCATCCGGAATTTCCAGTGGACTTAACTCATCCAATTTCCCTGTATTCAACAGTTTTTCCCATTTGTCCGTCTGTGTAGTCCCTTCACCCCAGTATGTACAAATTTCACTAATAGGGGTTTCGTTTTCTTTGGCGCGTTTCAAATTCTCAAGTCTGCCCCAGCCGCTGCCTTCACATACTCTTTCTACACATTCTGCATGATACACATCCGGGAATATCTGTGATAGCATCTCTTGCGGACGTTTGCCGCCTGTATAAGTATAAAGCACATCATTTACCGCTTTGATTGCCTCTCCCCATTGTTCGCTGTGAAGTTTCTTCGCGTTTCCATTCATCGGTGCATATGCTTCTACCCACTCGATTTTACTCTCTTTTGGCATAATAAAATGTTCATACTGTGTATTCGCAAGACCTGCCTGAATTTCAATATATGGACCAGCTTCTTTATTCGCCAAATACTCGTTCCAGTGTCGTCCTCCCTGCTGTTGTCCCCAAAGGAACAATTTTCTACCCTGTAGCACATCCTCTGAGAAGTGAAGCAGACCATATCCTTCTTTATTCACCGCAGTAATCCATTTATTTTCCTGCTTTGGAATATCAAAGAAATAATCCAGTGCATGATTAAAATTCACCGGATAACTCGAATCTATTTCTGTTTCATACGGAACATCCACTCTATCGATAATTGTCATTCCATCCTTATAGCGATTTACAAATGATTTTTCTGCCGGGACTATCACACGCGTATCCCCCGTCTCCGGAACTGCCATATTTGTCCACCAATACATATAACAGTCCGTATCGCTCGTATTTTCAATTACATTTTTTATATAAAGAACCTTTGAATCCTCCGGCAGATATATATTCACAGAGTAAACCACACCTCTGATACGCTCCCATTCATACATAGTCACAAACTCTCTGCCATCCTTATCCCTGCGTTTTTCACAAAACAACTGTGAACAGGTAAACGGCGTATGTCCCTGAATACTGATATTAAACTCAACACCACCGGAAAACCACGCATTTCGAAGTGCAAGATTACACGGCTGGAACACCGGATTCACATATAGTAAATCAGCCTGCTTCTCTTTATCATAAAGCTGCCACAAGCGACCTCCCAATTCCGGAATAAAAACCGCCTTCAAATAATCATTTTCGAGAATAATCGCATCAAACTTCCGCATCTCTTTCTTGCGGTCGTACCCATCCTGTTTCAAGTACGGAATCATGGTTTTTACCATGCCTTTGCCGATAAAACTGGCATCTTCCTCGCTCACGCGTTCTGTTGCTTTCACATTAAATGCGACATAACGCTTTCTGCTCATATCCGGCAGAGGATTTTCTTGTCCCAAGCTAGCTGCCGGCATCTCAATCTGTTCAAAACGTATCATAGTGTACCCTCCCAAGCAAATTATATGTTACTTTCACACCTTAGCCAGCTAAGTTGTGAAAGTAACAATTATATACCAATACACCTACTCAAATTATACTGCCTTTTGCAACACATTACAAAATGTATTTTTCAAAAAAAGGGGCTGTTGCAAAATAGATGATTAATCTATGGAGCAACAGCTCCCTTTTTCTGTCTAAAAATAGAAAAGCAGGCTCCGAAGAACCTGCTATCCATGGTATAATTAATTATGACAAATAATTTATTACACCATAAAA
>JAZSEF010000031.1:0-7832 GCA_045531555.1 Roseburia sp.
AGTATTTTTATTATATAACACCTACTGAAAGAAATCTCCCTTTTTCTTCATGTCCACTTTTAGGGATTTTATCCCTTCTGCTTGTGTCCATTTTTAAGGAACCCTTCTTCTTATTGTGTCCATTCTATAGGGTACAGTTTAAATGGCGTTCGCGGTCTATGCCTTGCTCAATACCTTCCTTGATGCCTTGCTCAATGCCGAGAAATTTGGCTACTTCTTCAATCTTATCTATTGCTTCACACATAGTACGAACCTCCTTTGATTTTTTTGTTGTTACCAGTTTTTCAAACTGTGGTGAATGACCAAATGTTGTCAACATTTTTAAAACTTCGTCCACATGCTTGATTTTGGTGTCAGATGGTACATAATTATTATTTTTTCTTAGCTGAGTAAAAAAGTCTGCTACAATTTGAAAATCGCTTTGGAACATGGATACTTGGTTGTCGGATAACCATGCGACTTCAAAAACATGAATTTGATAGTCGTTTACATAAGCATCCAGTTCAGATGGAATAGGAAGAACCTTTTTTAGGGTCTTCGGTTGGTTCCAGTGTGCTTTCCAACCGAAGTACAATACAATTGTAACGACAGGGCATAGCCTGTCGGAAGAACTTCTTAGTAATTGCGTTCGGTAAGAAGCGCCATCATAGCTTAAAATTCTAAGTGGCATTACTTTTTCGGCTTTGGTCTGGTTTTCGATACCGTAGAGTGCAATGTTGATGTCTTTATCTTTCCAAAGCTTCATTACGTCTCGTTCCTGTTCGTGTAGTTTATCATCGGCTGCTTTATAATGTGATTTTGTGTTTGAAGCGGCTAATGCATCTGGGGAAATCAACCTTTTTCCATTAAAAAGCAAAACATTAACAATGTCTGCAAATACATCTTCATAATCTTCAAGTAGCTTTTCTGAAATATCTTTCTGTTTCATTAATTATATCAAATTGCCTCCTGTTTACAAGTTGATTTTAAATTCTCTGGAAAATCTAACAGGAGAGTAACATAAGATAAATTTGGATTTCAATAGTTGGATTGCGCGATTCGCGTTAATTTGGCGGAGGTGTCTTAGTAGGTAAGAATGTACTTAAAAAAGTACAATAAACAAAACAATATTGACGAATAGCAGGCAAATTACTATAATAAAATCATCAAAGAAAAGCGAGGATATTTTTTGTTAATTGCTAAAATGGAGAACAGAGCGAACTAAATAGTTGCAGGGTCAGACATTCCTTCTAGAAGTCTGCCCGTTTATCCATTTTGCAGTAATTTACAAGGTCTGAATTTAATGCACCTGTCGCGAGACAGGTAGAATAAGAAGTTTAAGGTTACAGTGAATTCTAAGCAGAAGGACTGTAACCTTTTTTGTGTGCAGAAGAGGGAACCTGTAAAGAATAGTTCGAATTGTTCTCTGAAAAGATGTGAATCAGATGTAATAGAACAACAGGAGATTAGAAATGAATAGAGCAGAAAAAAGCCTCGAATTTGATAAAATAAAAAATATTTGGACGACTTTCGCGTTAACTGATGTAGCGAAAAAACAGATAGAAGCAATGATGCCAACGTTGGATGAAACGGAGCTTATCGTATGGCAGCGTCAGACTACAGAAGCAAAATCCATGATAGAAAAATGCGGAACACCGCCGCTTACCTCATTTTTTGGAATGCATGAAATTTTGGCGGCTGCAGAAAAAGAAAGTTGTCTGACAGCAGAACAATTAGAAACAGTGATGACAAATCTGACCGCCATAAGGCGTTTGAAGGACTACTTGAATTGTGGAAAAACGTATGATTTTTCGCTTGCCTACTATGAAGAAAATTTGGAAGATTGTGATGAAGTGCGCAAGGAAATTGCGCATCAAATTCGAAATGGAAGGGTAGACGACCATGCGACACCAGTGCTTTTTAACATTCGAAAACAGTTGATGAATGAAGATGAAAAAATGCGTGAGAAAGCAAACCAAATCATGCGCAACAATAAAAATTACATGACGGACTCGTTTTCGACCATGAGAAACGGGCATATTTGTCTTCCGGTAAAAAAGGAGTATGTCAATAAAATTAGCGGTTCCATTTTGGATAAATCAGCCACTGGAAGTACGGTTTTTGTAGAGCCTACATCGGTATACAGCCATTACGAGACAATCCAGCTTTTGCGAATCGATGAGGAAAATGAGGAAATGCGTATTCGCTATGCATTGACAGACCGTGTCTTAGAAGTGGCAGAACTTATTATACAGAGTATGACAACTGTAGAGAAACTGGATTTTGTATTTTCTAAGGCGAAACTTAGTATGGAATACGACGGCGTGCGACCGGAAATTAATACAGAACGCAGAATTGTGTTAAAAGAAGCAAGACATCCGTTGATGGAAAAGTCAGTTTGTGTGCCGTTGAATTTTACAATTGGTGAAAACTGTGATGACGAGCAAATAACAGGTGTCATTATTACGGGTCCAAATACGGGCGGAAAAACGGTTACGTTAAAGACCGTTGCATTGTGCAGTATGATGGCACAATGCGGATTACATGTGCCTTGTAAAGAGGCAGATATCTGTATGAATACTAATTTTTTGTGTGATATCGGTGATGGGCAAAATCTGGCAGAGAACTTGTCTACATTCTCGGCACATTTGAAAAACATCCTTGAAATTTTACAAAACGTAAATCGTGAGAGTCTTGTAGTTTTGGATGAACTGGGTTCGGGTACGGACCCAACAGAAGGAATGGGAATTGCTGTCGCAGTTTTAAAAGAACTAAAAAAGAGTGGTGCGTTATTCCTTGTGACGACACATTATCCAGAGATAAAGCAGTTTGCAAAAGAAGAATTGGGCGTTATAAATGCACGTATGGATTTTGATAAACGGACCCTGATGCCGCTATATCGTCTAATCATTGGTGAATCAGGCGAAAGTCAGGCGTTTTCGATTGCAAAGCGCCTGGGTATGTCGGATGAAATGTTGAAGGTGGCCGCGAATGCAGCATATGGTGCAGAGTTTGAAAAGCATTTGCTGATGACCGATAAAGAGAAAAAAGATGATGGGGTCAATGCCGGATTGGATTACTCAAAAGAGCAAGACAAGAATTGCACTGGAGCACGAAAACAAGCGTATGCCGGACCAAAAATTAAAAAGCACAAAGCTGCCAACACGACATTAAATAAACCTGCCTCAAAGTTTAATTTGGGAGACAGCGTCATGATATATCCGGACAAGAAAATCGGTATCGTCTGCCAAACGGCTGATGAAAAGGGAATTCTCCGAGTGCAGTTACCGAATAAAAAGATTTATATCAACCACAAGCGCGTGAAACTTCATGTGGCGGCGGTTGAACTATATCCGGAAGATTATGATTTTTCTATTATTTTCGATTCGGTGGAAAATCGTAAACTTCGCCATCAGATGTCGCGAAAATATGTAGAAGACATTTTGGTGGAAGAGGAGTAAAATGTACATAACAGGAAGGTTACTGTATAAGGGGAAAAATAATGATTTACTTGTCGCATTTTGAGTTTCCAGACGGAGACAGGGAATTTGATTTTTTAATGGAAATAAAAAGAAAATGCTACGATACGTTTTATCCGTTTCAGATATTACCAAAGCATGATCTGAGGATGCTGGATTTTGAGCCGATTACTATTTTGTACGGTGGAAATGGTTCGGGTAAGACGACGGCATTGAATGTAATTGCTGAAAAACTGGGATTGGAGCGGGATAGCTTGTATAACCGCAGTAACTTTTTTGAAGATTATACGAGACTATGCCGTTTTGATGCAGATGTCCCGATTCCAAAGAGGAGCCGTATCATTACCAGTGATGATGTGTTTGATTTTATGCTGAATCTGCGAAGTATTAATGATGGAATTAATCAGAAGCGTGAAGAGCTGTTTGAAGATTATTTGGATGCAAAATACTCTAAGTTTCAGATGAAGTCCTTAGATGATTATGAACAGCTTAAAAAAGTGAATATGGCACGGAGTAAAACACAGTCGAAATATGTCCGTGCAAATTTGATGGATAATGTCCGCGAACACTCCAATGGCGAGAGTGCGTTTCTGTATTTTTCTGAGAAGATTCAGGAGAATGGTTTGTATTTGCTGGACGAGCCCGAAAACAGCTTATCGCCGGAACGCCAGCAGGAGCTTGTGCGGTTTCTGGAAGACTCAGCACGTTTCTTTGGCTGTCAGTTTATTATTGCTACGCACTCACCGTTTTTGCTGGCGATGAGAGGTGCGAAGATTTATGATATGGATGAAGAAATTGTGGATGTGAAGAGGTGGACAGAGCTTTCTAATGTCCGGTCGTACTATGATTTTTTTAAAAAACATGAGCATGAATTTTAGATAAAATATTATGCGGAAAGGATGATAACATGTCAGAAATAATGACTGTAAACGGAAATGAATTTGAGATAATAAAACTGCTTGGTAAGGGAAAAGGCGGCTATTCATATCTGGCGACCGATGGTGTGAAGAATTATGTGCTCAAGCAGATTCACCATGAGCCATGCGATTATTATCAGTTTGGCAATAAAATCGAAGCGGAGATTAATGATTACAAACGTCTGAAAAATATCGGAATTCGTATTCCGGAAATGTATGATGTGGATATAGAGCAGGAGCGTATTTTAAAAGAATACATAGAAGGTGATACCATTTATGACTTGGTGCGTAAGGACGAAATGAAGGAACGTTATTTTACGCAGGTAAAAGAAATGTGCGCGTTATTGTATCCTGCCAATACTAATATCGATTATTTCCCGACCAATTTTGTAGTACAGAATGGAGAAATGTTTTATATTGATTTCGAATGTAATAATTACATGGAAGAATGGAACTTTGAAAACTGGGGCATCAAATATTGGTCCAAGACAGAAGAATTTTTAAAATATATGGCAGAGCACTAGCATTTTGTGAATCAGGTATATAAAATAGATATATACAAATTGAAAGTAAGATGTCACCTAAGAGGAAGCGAGGGAAAAAGATGTTTTACAACGCAAAAAACGGAAATTTGAAAATAGGAAAAACCGATATGGATTACATATCATTCGGAACCGGAAAACGTATTCTTGTCATGATACCGGGTTTAGGAGACGGCATGATGACTGTAAAAGGAAAGGCGATTCCGGTTGCGTGGGAATATCGTACATTTGCTAAGGATTTTACGGTATATATGTTTAGCAGAAAAAATGAGCTGGAAGAGGGCTGTAGTATCCGGGATATGGCAAGGGATTTAAAATTTGCTATGGATAAACTGGGCATACAGAAGGCGGATATTATGGGAGTATCCCAAGGCGGTATGATAGCAGAATATATGGCGATTGACTACCCGGAAGTTGTAAATAAATTAATTCTTGTAGTAACCGTAGGACGTCAGAATGAGTGTATACAATCCAATGTGAAAAAATGGATTGAGTTGGCGGAGCAGAATCGTTACGGTGAAGCGATGAAAGATATCACGGTGCGTATGTATACAGAAGAATATATTCAAAAATATCGCTTTGTTCTAAGTGTGCTGGGTCTTTTTAAGGGACCGAAAAATAAGGTTCGTTTTTTACGGATGGCAAAATCTTGCATTGAACATAGTCTTTTTGAAGAGCTAAAACAGATAAGTGCACCTACGTTGGTTATTGGGGGAGAACGTGACTTGACAGTAACGGGCGAAGCATCCAGAGAAATCGCAGAACAGATAAGCGATTGCGAGTTGTATATGTATGAGAACTACGGGCACGGGCTGTATTCGGAAGCGGCTGATTTTAATCAAAGAGTGTATAACTTCCTTATGAAGTAGTTTTAGAAAAGGTGGAAAAGAAAGCTCCCATAGTTGCAATGATGATTGCAATTATGGGAGTAATTTTATTTTCTGGTAGGACGTTGTTTGAAGTTAATGTAAGAAGATAAGTCATTGCATATATTGGTAATGGTCATACCATAGACTATCATATCTTCGCGTTCTTCGATACGTACAACACGACCGGCTAATTCGAGACGATAACCCTGATCCTCAAAACTAACAGTTAGCTGATTCCCTTTTCTTAGTTTTAATTCTCGTTTTCTATCAGAGATAGAGAAGCCGGATACGCTGATATCTTTTAACATGACATATTGCGGCTCTCTTCCGTGCATGGTGAACCAGGCTTTTTTGCCGATTGAAATACGGTAAGAACTGCGTCTGTTATTGCGAGCACCATCTATAGTAGCCTGCATTATATAGGAATTTTTGTAATTAACAATTTTCACGTTTGGCCATAAAAGAGGAATACCATCATCTTGTGGATACTCCATGTCTATTGTTACGTGGTCAAATGTTAATTTCTGTGGTCCTGTGTAATCTAAAGCGATGTGGGCGATGTTATCTTCTAAATGTTTTTTTAAAATTCCGCCTAAGTCCATTTGTTGTTCGCCATGGTGAATATGAAAAATAATTCGAGTGTTTTCTTCGATTTCAGCTAGCTTAATCCCCACGATTATCCCTCCTAAGTGTGCTAAACATAATGATAACATAAAATGTAAAAAAAAGCAGTAAAAATTGTGCGTATTTTTAGGAAAAATAAGATTTTCGATAAGGTCTTGCGAAAATGGCCTGAACTTGTTAAACTAAACTTAAGGTAGAAGGAGCATTTTTTATGAAAGAAAGAGTACGGGAACGATTTATAGGCTGCCTGCTTGCAGTTATATTGTTTTTTGCCGGGATGTGTGTAGAGATTCCTCACGCAGATGTCTCTTTTTTGCGTGCAAAAGAAGCTTATGCTACCGATGTGAGAGGTGGTGTAATCTCGGATGGTTCCAGAATTGTAAAAATGGACCAGATATGTACCCTTGGTGCATTCAGACAGGATATCACTTCGATTCTAAGCTGCAGCAGGGGTAGAAGCATCGTAAAACGGGTGCTTAGACATGTAGCGGCTCTTATGACAGTAGTAATACTGTTATCGTATTTTTTATGTTTGGGTAAAATGGCAGAGGCGGCTTCTGTGAAGCTGGTGAGAAGTCATATTACCATTGTCAGGTATATTCAGCAGACGGACGGGAAAAAATAATATATCTTCTTACTTTTTAACATTACTACCTATGCAAATGTATAGGTCTATTTGTCGTATAAAAATTTATTGAAAAAGGAGAATTTATTATGTTAATTATCGTTATATGTACTGCTTTGGTTCTTGGAACAGCTTATTTGACATGGGCAAAAGATTGGAAAGAAGGCATTAATATAAAATAATAATTGAATAAGTTGATAATAACTGTTAGGCAAATTCCGCTGCGAGTAATCGCTGTCTGACAGTTATTAAAAAAGTGCCATGCGAATTTTCGCATGGCACTTTAAATACAGTGATAGCCAATTGATTAACCAAAGTATCTGTTTAATAAACCTTCGAATGCTTTTCCGTGTCTAGCTTCGTCTTTAGCCATTTCATGTACTGTATCATGAATAGCGTCTAAGTCAGCAGCTTTTGCTCTCTTAGCAAGGTCGAATTTACCTGCTGTAGCACCGTTTTCAGCATCAACTCTTAACTGTAAGTTTTTCTTTGTAGAATCTGTTACAACTTCACCTAATAATTCAGCAAATTTTGCAGCGTGTTCAGCTTCTTCCCAAGCAGCTTTTTCGTAGTATAAACCGATTTCAGGATAACCTTCACGATGAGCTACACGAGCCATAGCAAGGTACATACCTACTTCTGAACATTCGCCTTCGAAGTTTGCTCTTAAATCAGCAATGATATCTTCGCTTACACCCTGAGCGATACCTACAACGTGTTCTGCGGCCCAAGTTCTTTCGCCAACCTGTTCTGTAAACTTTTCAGCACCTACTTTACATACTGGGCAAACTTCTGGA
>JAZSEF010000081.1:0-8521 GCA_045531555.1 Roseburia sp.
CGCCCGTTCCGCAATCTTCACCCATGTTACCGAAAGCCATTGCTTGAACGTTAACGGCAGTTCCCCAGCTGTATGGAATATCGTTATCACGACGATATACGTTAGCACGTGGGTTATCCCAAGAACGGAATACAGCCTGAATAGCTCCCATTAACTGAACCTTTGGATCTGTTGGGAAGTCTTCACCGATTTTAGCTTTATATTCAGCTTTGAACTGATTAGCTAATTCCTGTAAATCTTCTGCTGTAAGGTCTACGTCCTGTGTAACACCTTTCTTTTCTTTCATTTCGTCGATAAGTTCTTCAAAATATTTCTTACCAACTTCCATAACTACGTCAGAGTACATCTGGATGAAACGTCTGTAGCAGTCCCAAGCCCAACGTGGGTTACCGGACTTTGTAGCCATGGTATTAACAACTTCTTCGTTAAGACCTAAGTTCAGGATTGTATCCATCATACCAGGCATGGAAGCTCTAGCACCGGAACGTACGGAAACAAGTAATGGATTCTCTTTATCTCCGAATTTCTTTCCTGTAATCTCTTCCATCTTAACGATGTATTCATTAATCTGTCCCTGAATTTCATCATTGATTTTGCGGCCATCTTCATAATACTGTGTACAAGCCTCTGTTGTGATAGTGAAGCCCTGTGGTACTACATCAGCGCCAATAATCTTAGTCATTTCTGCTAAGTTAGCACCTTTACCGCCGAGAAGGTTACGCATGCTTGCATCGCCTTCGCTAAACAAATACACCCATTTGTTTGCCATTGTTGTTTCCTCCTAAAATTAACATAATATAACTATAATCATATCCAAATATGAGAATATTACTTATTATTCGTTATTGTCAACAAAACAACTCCTAATCTATCCCCATTCTCATAGTCAGAATGACTAGACTGCGTGTTTTAAGTCGCACATATTCATAATATCACACTTTTCGAAAAAGGCAAACTTTATTTTTCCAAATACCGCCTTTTTTAGCAAAAAAAGCCAGCCAGACTTATCGCCTGACTGACTATAAATTTTACCACTCAAATTTCTTTGCGAAGTAAGCATCTAATTCTTCGATTTTAATTCTTTCCTGAGCCATAGTATCACGGTCACGCACTGTTACACAACCGTCTGTCTCAGATTCGAAGTCGAATGTAACACAGAATGGTGTTCCGATTTCGTCCTGTCTTCTGTAACGTTTACCGATATTACCTCTGTCATCAAACTCACAGTTATATTTCTTAGAAAGCTGTGCAAATACTTTTTCTGCACCTTCATTTAACTTCTTAGATAATGGAAGCACACCAATCTTAACCGGTGCTAATGCCGGATGGAAGTGAAGAACTGTTCTCATATCTGGCTTCTCTTCTGTTCCGATATTCTCTTCGTCGTAAGCTGCACATAAGAATGCTAATGTTACACGGTCTGCACCAAGAGATGGCTCTACTACGTATGGTACATAACGTTCGCCCTTCTCATCATCAAAGTAGCTCATATCCTGTCCAGATACATTCTGATGCTGTGTTAAGTCATAGTCTGTTCTGACAGCGATACCCCATAATTCGCCCCAGCCGAATGGGAATAAGAATTCGAAGTCTGTAGTCGCTTTTGAATAGAAACATAATTCTTCCGGTGAATGGTCACGAAGTCTAAGTTCTTCATCTTTGATACCGAGAGAAAGTAACCACTGATGACAGTAGTTTCTCCAATACTGGAACCATTCTAAGTCTGTACCAGGTTCACAGAAAAATTCTAATTCCATCTGCTCGAACTCACGTGTACGGAATGTGAAGTTACCCGGTGTAATTTCGTTACGGAAAGATTTACCAATCTGTGCAATACCAAATGGAACTTTCTTTCTGGATGTTCTCTGTACGTTTTTGAAGTTTACAAAGATACCCTGTGCTGTTTCAGGTCTTAAGTATACTATATTTTTTGCATCTTCAGTTACACCCTGGAATGTTTTAAACATAAGGTTAAACTGACGGATATCTGTGAAGTTGTGTTTTCCACATGTTGGACATGGAATGTTGTGTTCTTCTACGAAGTTCTTCATCTCTTCGTGTGACCATGCATCTACAGAACCTTCTAATGTGATGCCTTTTTCTTCACAGTAGTCTTCGATTAATTTGTCTGCACGGAAACGTTCATGACATTCTTTACAGTCCATAAGTGGGTCTGCAAAACCGCCAAGGTGACCGGATGCTACCCATGTCTGCGGATTCATTAAAATCGCACAGTCTACACCTACGTTGTATGGATTCTCCTGCACGAATTTCTGCCACCATGCTTTTTTTACGTTGTTCTTTAATTCAACACCAAGATTACCATAGTCCCATGTATTAGCAAGCCCGCCATAGATTTCAGAACCCGGATATACAAATCCTCTTGATTTTGCAAGTGCAACGATTTTCTCCATTGTCTTTTCCATAATTTTCCTCCTGCTTTTAAGCTTCCTTTATCATTTATTTATAAATAATATATGTGCACACATCCGTTGTTAAAGATGTGTTCTCTTCATCGTAAATCGATACCGTGTTCTTATCTGTTACTGTCACATTTGGTGTAGACACATAACAAATCGTACCGTCTACCATTACATTCATATTCGCTTTGATAATTACAACAGACAAACCTTCTTCCGCTAAGATATCAGCTCTGGTCGCCTTTCCTGTCACTTCACCTTTTTCCACTTTGGAAAAATCCACTTCAAAAAGGTATCCGTCACTTACTGCCGCTGCAACTGTTCCCTGATACAATGTAATCTCATTAAAATTGCTAAAATCCTTAACAGACTTGTATTCCATTTTGAGTTTCGCCACATCTTCTTCCACGGTAAACTCAGCAAGTGTTATCGCATCCACTTCATGTGATTTGTTGTAGGCATCAATTGCTTCCTGTGCAAAGGCCTTAAAGTCTTCTTCGCTGTAGTAAGATTTATCAAATTCTTCCACATCTACAGTCTGAACCTGCCCCTTTTTTTCAACAAAAATCATATTTGTCTCGCTGTCTACTGAGCCGCATCCGGCAAATGACATACCAAATGTCAATACAGCAAGCATTGCACATCCAATTCGCTTCATTAGCAACACTCCTCTAACTAGTCTGGTTAATCTTACACATTATACCTATTTTCCATGAGAATTTCAATAAGCATTTATAACTATTCTCAAGCGATTCGTTACTGAACTAAACTATAATTACATAATTTCCTCTAAAATCTTTAATGATTTAAAAGTATGATTGATATATAGCCGTGTGTATTGTGCCAGCATCTTCTGCAGTTCTTCCAAAACCTGCTCAGAAACTGCAAAACTATACAATTTTGTAATATCCGAAGAAATTACATACTGCATCGTATATACAGTAGATTCATTCATTCTCCACGCATCTTCCGCCACCTGTCTACATTCGCCACATAAAATTCCGCCTTTTCTTACTGAAAAATAGTACAAATTCTCTTTCTTTCCACAAGCTAAACATCCAAATACATTCGGTGCCTCTCCATTTACCGCTAATGCCTTTAATTCAAAAACTGCCCTCACTAAGCGGTTATCGTATTTTTCACTTTCAAGTGCACGCAGCGTCTGGTACAAAAGTTTTAACATTTCTTTTTCATCGTTATTTTCCTGACAGTAATAATCCGCAAACTCTAGAAAATAGAATCCATAATAGGCCGCAACCGGGTCATACGCCAAGGTTCTAAAATAATTGGAAATAGTTGCCTTTGCAACTGTATATGTAGAACGCCCCTCAAAAAGTTCAAACTCACCAAAAGAAAAAGGATTGGTTGCAGCTAAAAGCTGGCTGTTTGGCCGGCGCGCCCCTCGGGCAAAAGCTGTAATCTTCCCTCTTTCTTTGGTCAGTAACGTTATTCTTTTGTCATACTCGCCCATTGGCATGGCACTGATAACCAGTCCCGTTACTATCAGGTTTGCGCCCATCCTTTTCTACTTCCTGCTGTAATTCTCGTTCCTTAAATTTCAAATAATCTTCCACCTTTCCGGTGGCCATAAAGTGCTTCCAGGTTTCCTCCATTGTTAATCCTCCTTGTTTTGCGAAGCAAAATGCGACTGCTCTTGCAGGAGCAGAGGATTTGACCTCCTTGTCAATAGAATTTCCAAAGCAGAAAACCCTTATACTACTTTTTAATTGGTAAATGTTGCGTCTTGACAACCCTGAAATTAAATTTCATCTTTATTATAGCCAAAGTTTTTAATCAAATAATCGCTGTCACGCCAGTCTTTTTTGACCTTAACCCAAAGTTTTAAATTGACTTTGGCATCTAGCATACGTTCAATTTCATAACGTGCATTCGAACCAATTTTCTTCAGCATTGCACCGCCTTTTCCAATAATAATACCTTTATGCGAATCACGCTCACAGACAATCGTCGCATCAATATCAAAAAAGTTCTGACCTTTACGCTGCTTCATCTGGTCAATATACACTGCGATACCATGTGGTATCTCTTCATCTAACGCATGTAACGCTTTTTCACGGATTAATTCTGCTACAATCGCACGTTCCGGCTGGTCTGTAATCGTATCCTCATCATAAAACTGAGGACCATATGGCAGATATTTAAAAATCATATCAATAACGGCCGGCAAATTCTGTGCACGTAACGCTGATACCGGGATAATTTCCGCAAAATCATAGACCTTACGATAAGTGTCGATATATTCAATTACTTTTTCTTTATCAACGGTATCTACTTTATTGATAATTAAGATAACCGGTGTAGTTACTTTCTTAAGCTGTTCAATGATATGCTGCTCACCTGCACCGATAAAATTAGATGGCTCCACCAGCCAGAGGATAACATCTACTTCACCCAAAGTACGTTCTGCAACATTCACCATATATTCACCTAATTTATTTTTTGCCTGATGAATACCCGGTGTATCCAAAAATACAATCTGACCACGTTCCATGTCCGTGTACACTGTCTGGATACGGTTACGGGTAGTCTGTGGTTTTTTCGATGTAATCGCAATTTTCTGACCAATCAAATGATTCATCAATGTGGATTTTCCTACATTCGGACGACCGATTAAGGTCACAAATCCGGATTTAAAATTATTTTCCATTCATTTTCTCCCAATCTCTTTCGTAAGATTAATTCAGAGCCAAGCTCGAAAACACTCTGAGTTAATACAAGTTTTTTAATTCTCTAAATAATCCTGCTTCTTTTTGTAATGTTTCTTCATTACCTACTACACAAATATTCTGCTCATCTAATACGGATGCCACCAAATCTTTCAAAGCTCTGATATCCGCATCTGTAGCACCGATTACCTGATTACGCTCTTCCTGTACTTCTTCAAAACTTAACCCCTGCAAATATGCAGTCATAGAACGTTCACCTTTTGCAAACGGATTCATCGGTATGTCCATATCACTGATGGTTCCAATAATATATTTGGTCATTTCATGCTCGTCTGCTTCAAAACTTTCCATATATGCCGGAATACCGTCATACACCTCATTCGTTTTGCCAAGGTTTGGATCACGGTAGGACACAAAATACATATCACCATTTCGCATACAGCCATTCATACAGCCGTAAGCTCCGCCCTTCACACGAACATTATTCCATAAATACTCATATCCTAAAATCACTTTCAAGATGCGGAGTGCACCGTGATATTTATGACCGTGAGCACGATAATTACCGGCTCTCGCTACATACTGTACCTGCGAAGCATCCATAAAACCTTCGTTTTTCTGTTCAAAAACAAACTCTACAGGCGCACCAATTCCTTTATCCGCAAAAAGTTTTTCTTTTATCGTTGCGATTTCCTTTTCTGCAATAACATAGTCATCTTCACTACAGGTTACACTAACCATCAATCTGTCATTTGTGAAAATCTTTTCGGTCAATGACTGTAATTTTTCTGTTAATTCTTCCTTACGCGCTTCGAAATTCGCCTCTACATCTGCTACAACACGATATAATTCGATATGATTACGATATGCTGCTGTTTTGGAAAAATAACTCATCGCGCGGTTCGATGCCACAGAGTGCCCTGCACCACTTAAGGTCATCTGCAATCTGGACTTTAACTCTGACACTACTTCGCGAAGTCGTTTTTCGTCCTTAAAATTGGATGTCAGCATCATTTCTTCTAACAATTTCCTTGCATCTGAAAGCTTGTCCGCTAATGCCTTTGTGCGAACTTCAAACATAACTTTCACTTCATCTTTATCCTGTATACTCGGATACAGACCCATAGTGCTTCCCATGCCGCCGGTATGGAAATTCACTTCATTTGCAAAATCTGCATAACTGTAATTTGCGGTATCAACATATCCTAACATCGCTTTTAAAATGCCAATATATGGAATATCCTCTTCCGGAATATCCTGCATATTAAACAACAATGCCAGATAAATAATGCCATTCGAAAAAATATCATGATGCATCACCATTGTTTTGCCGACCTTGCGTTCTTTATTTGAATATGGCAGTGCTTCTTTTTTCATGTCCGCTCTTTTCAGCATTGGAATTTTAGCCATGTCTTCCTTCGAAGACGGCTCCTCCTGATATGCCTCTAATGACTTTGTCGCTTCGATTAATGCATCAATTTCTTCTGCACTTAAACTTTCTTTATATACTTTTAATTTCTCTTCTAACGCTGCTTCTACTTTCGCATTCAAGCCTTTTTCCGGTTCTACGATTACTACAGAAGCATGTGTGTTATCAAGGAAATATTTCTGAATTAAATCTTCAAAGTATCTTGTCTCAACCTGTTCACGCAAATAAACATATACCGCATTGGCTTCCAAGTGCAAAAATACCTGACTATCATCATACAGCCAGCTTTCTAAACACTGAATACCGTATAAAAGCCCCTTCGGTGAAGAACCATAATCTGCTTCACGGTAACGGAACTCCGAACTATTGATACCTGCCAAAAGTGATTTTTTATTCAACCCTTCTTTTACAAGTGACTCTAAAGTCTCTCTGATAATCTCTAAGAAACGCTCTTTCTCTGAAGCATTCGCGTTTTTTGCAATAATACTAAACGTCGGCTGCTTAATACTGCTGTCATAGCCACCGCTGATTTCACTGCCAATGCCTGCATCTGTCAATGCTTTTTTAATTGGTGCACCCGGTGCAGCCACCAGTGCATATTCTAAAATATCAAATGCCTGATATAATTTCGCATCTAAAGTTGTTCCAAGCACCAGATTATAGGACAAATAAGTGTTATTTTCTTCCGGTTCACTGGAAGAAATCGAATATTTTTTCGAAACCTCTACCGGTGCCTCAAACGCTTCCTGCATGCGAATCTCTGAATCCGGCTCCGTTTTTTCATACTTGCTCAAATATGCTTCATCCAGCCACTGCAATTTCTCTCCCACATTCATATCTCCATAGAGATAGATATAGGAATTACTTGGATGATAATATCTGCGATGGAAATCCAGATATGCTTCATAAGTCAAATCCGGGATACATTCCGGGTCACCACCGGATTCATTCGCATAACAGGTATTCGGAAAGAGTGAATTTAAAATCTGACGGCTTAACACATCATCTGCCGAAGAAAACGCACCCTTCATCTCGTTATAAACAACACCGTTAATCGTAATCGGACTGTCTGCATCCTCTAATTCATAATGCCAGCCTTCCTGTTTAAAAATCTCCTCATATTTGTAAATATTCGGATAGAAAACCGCATCCATATAAACACTCATCAAGTTCTGGAAATCCTTATCGTTACAGCTTGCAACCGGATAAATAGTCTTATCCGGAAATGTCATCGCATTCAAAAAAGTATTCAAAGAACCTTTTGCCAATTCAATAAACGGATCCTTCACCGGATAATTCTTAGAACCGCACAAAACAGTATGTTCAATAATATGCGGCACACCTGTAGAGTCATCAGTCGGTGTTCTAAAGCCCACAAAAAATACTTTGTCATCATCATCATTGCTAATTACAGCAATTCTTGCACCACTCTTTTTATGACGAAATACAAGACCTTCGGAATTCAAATCCGAAAGACTCTTCTCTTCAAGTAATTCATACGCCTTTAAATCTGCTAAATTCATACTAAATCCCCACTAACCATATTTCTCTATTATATCTTTTACAAGATAATCATACTCCATACTATTCTAACATCATTGAAATCAAAATTCTATCCCAAATTTCCGCGAATAAGCAAGCGTAATAGCTATCCCATCACATTTTGACTAGGCAACCTTGTAAAAACGTTACTTATTTTTACAAATTGGGATTTGTGGATGTAATTTTCGACATAGTGTCCGATTAATTTATAAACATCTAAAAATAGTCGGGTGCAATTTTAATCATCTGCCCGACTAACTGCTGAATAGCTAAATTTAGTCGGGGATAAATATAGGACATATCCCTACTAATTCGAAAAAACAACGAAAACGTCGGGTATGAAAAATAGTTTGTAACCGATTAAAAGCATAAAATTCCGTAATAGTCGGGCTCACAGAAAGAGTTGCGACCGACTAAAAACGTAAATTCTTAGAAAAGTCTGG
>JAZSEF010000016.1:0-27828 GCA_045531555.1 Roseburia sp.
ATATTCGATGTTACCTTCAGGTCCTTTAATAGGTGAAAAATCAACATCAATAACTCTGAATCCGTTTTCGGCAGCAAAGGCGGTTATCATGCGGATAACGTCTTCATGAACTTTGATATCACGAACAACACCTTTTTTGCCGATATTTTCTCTGCCTGCTTCAAACTGCGGCTTAATCAGACAGACCATCTCGCCGTCATCAGTAAGTAAAGCTCTGGCAGGTCCTAATACTTTCGTTAAAGAAATAAAGGATACATCCACCGATGCAAAATCCAATCTATCTGCAATCTGCTCCGGTGTCACATAACGAATATTCGTTTTTTCCATACAGACTACACGTTCGTCCTGTCTTAGCTTCCAGGCAAACTGACCATAGCCAACATCTACTGCATATACCTTTTTTGCCCCATTCTGAAGCATACAGTCTGTAAATCCACCGGTAGAAGCACCGATATCCATACACACTTTATCATCTAAAGTAATACCAAAATGTGTCATCGCTTTTTCCAGTTTTAAACCACCGCGACTCACATATTTTAACGTATTGCCTTTTATCTCAATCTCTACGCTTTCATCAAACATAGTCCCGGCTTTGTCTTCTCTATTATTATTGATAAAGACATTCCCTTCCATAATCATAGCTTTTGCCTTTTCTCTGGAAGGTGCCAAACCTTTTTGTACTAAAAGTACATCTAATCTTTCTTTCATAAATCCCAATTCTCCATGGATTATTTTATATTAAATCACTATCGCACCCGCTTACGACAAATAGCGAACGCCGCGTATGTGATTGCTTATTTCTTAAGTTTCTCATATACTTCAATGGTACGATTTGTGATGCTTTCTGCATCAATCCCTACTTCTTTGCGAAGTATATCTACATTACCATGCTCCACGTAATCATCCGGAATTGCAATATTCAACACTCTGATTGTGCGGTTTTCGGTCTGATGATAGTACTCTGTCACATGTTCACCCATACCGCCATTTATCACGTTTTCTTCCATCGTAACAATCAGTTTGTGACCTGCTGTCAAAGCATCTAAGGTCTCTGTATCCAATGGTTTTGCAAAACGGGCATTAATCAAACTGCAGGAATAACCTTTTTCTTTCAATGCATCACGTACTACTTCTGCAGTTTTCAGCATTGAACCTAATGCAAATAACACAATCTCCGATTCTTTATAAATCCATTCACTCTTGCCTAATGCAATCGGTTCACGATACTCCTGCAAACCATCATAAGCCTCTCCTCTTGGATAACGAATCGCAATCGGTGATGAAAAATCGACTGCAAACTTCACCATATCAGAAAGCTCCCACTTATTTTTCGGAGCCATAATCGTCATATTCGGTATCGTCGATAAATAAGAAATATCAAAAATACCCTGATGTGTCTCACCATCACTACCTACCAGACCAGCTCTGTCAATTGCAAATACTACCGGCAAATTCTGAATACACACATCATGCAGCACCTGATCATAGGCTCTCTGTAAAAATGATGAATACACTGCAAAAATCGGTTTCAATCCTGCCGCTGCAAGACCTGCCGCAAATGTAACCGCATGTTCTTCCGCAATTCCCACATCAAAAAAACGATCCGGGAACATATTATGGAAACGTTTTAGTCCTGTTCCATCTGCCATAGCGGCTGTTACTGCCACTACTTTTTCATCCCTATCGCCAAGCTTTCGCATAACTGTAGAAAACACATCTGTATAGTTCGACTTGATACGTTTTTTACTTGGTAATCCTGTCTCAATGTCGAATGGCTCTGTACCATGGAATCGCGCCGGATGACGTTCTGCCGGAGCATATCCTGCACCTTTATGTGTCAAAACATGCACCAGTACCGGACCTTCCACATTCATGGCTTCTTTTAATAATTTTTCAATGCCTTTTAAATCTCCACCATCCACCGGACCAAGGTACATAATTCCCATATCTTCAAATAACATACCCGGTATAAAGAACTGCTTAATACTGCTTTTCGTCTTACGGATACGTTTTACCATACGATCACCGTAAACCGGAATCTTATTCAAAGAATTCAAAACATTATTTTTCAAATCCAAATATGCATCCGCAGTACGGAATCCACCTAAATAAGACGACATTCCTCCAACATTTTCAGAAATAGACATATTATTATCATTCAATACAATAATAAAATTACTATTCAAAGCAGCTGCATTATTCATTGCTTCAAATGCCATACCGCCAGTTAACGCCCCATCTCCGATAACGGACACTACTTTATAGTCCTCTCCCAAAATCTCTCTAGCGTGAGCATAACCTAACCCTGCGGAAATGGAAGTGGAACTATGTCCCGTATCAAAACTGTCACATTCACTCTCTTTTCTCTTTGGGAAACCACTCATGCCGCCATATTTACGCAGTTCATCAAACCCTTCCCTTCTTCCGGTCAAGAGTTTGTGCGTATATGACTGGTGTCCTACGTCCCAGATAATTTTATCCTGTGGTAAATCCAAGGCCAGATGAAGTGCCATAGTAAGCTCCACTACGCCTAAATTGGACGCTAAGTGTCCACCTGTCACAGATATTTTATTTATTAAAAATTCACGAATCTCATCTGCCAATATTTTCAGTTCTTCCTCATTGAGATTCTTGATATCATTCGGTTTATTAATCTTTTCTAATACCATGCTTTGGTACCTCTGCTCAATAACTATAATTCTACTTTTCTCGCGCAACTAAATAAAGTAATAATTCATTCAAGAATTCGTTTTTTCCTGCAAGAGAATTCATATGTGCAATTGCCTGTTCAGTAATGGACGCAACATCTTCTTTGGCTTTCTCCAAACCTTCGAAGGTCACATATGTAAACTTCTGATTCTTCTCGTCACTACCGATTGGTTTACCTAGTACTTCTGCTGTACTGGTTACGTCTAAGATATCATCCTGAATCTGGAATGCCAGACCAATTTCACCGGCTACTTTTTCGACAATCTGCTGTCCCATTTCATCTGCGCCTGCTAAAATCGCACCAATCATCATCGAAGATTCCATCAGCGCACCCGTTTTCAAACGATAAATAAAATCCAGCTTCTCTTTGGTCATATCAGATGTGCCTTCTGACTGAATATCCACAACCTGACCACCAATCATACCATAAATGCCGGCCTTCTTTGCCAATACCTGCAATGCCTTGCCAATATTTTTATTATCCGGTTCCATGTCAAATGCCTTTAAAGCTGTCTCAAATGCAAAATTAAGAAGTGCATCACCCGCTAAGATACCCATCGCTTCTCCATACACTGCATGTGTTGTTTTTTTGCCTCTGCGGTATTCATCATTATCCATAGCCGGGAGATCATCATGTACCAATGAATATGTATGAATCATCTCCATTGCCGCCATGAAAGGCTCTACTACCTTAGACGCTCCACCAAACAAACGATAAGTCTCTAACATAAGCATTGGACGAATTCTTTTACCACCAGCTAAAATGCTGTAATTCATTGCTTCCATAATAGTCTTCTGATAATCTTCTTCTGCTGGAAGATATCCTGCTATTATCTTATCAATTTCTTCTACTCTTGTATTTAATTCTGACTTAATATTCATAGTTTCCTCTCATTCAGCCACATTCTTCTAAAAATCACTTAATTCTCCATTAAGATTTAGAATCTGCATTTTTTTCTCTACGGTATCTAGCATCTGATTACAATTTTTCAACTGTTCAATGCCTGCCTGATATAACTGGAAAGATTCCTCTAAAGATACTTCCGGTTCCTCCATTTTACGAATAATTGCTTCTATCTGACTAAGCTTTTCTTCTAATGTCTCCTGCTTATTCTCTGCCATCCCTCTACACCTTTCTCACTGTTATGAAACACTGTATCTTTGCCAGCATGTACTGAACACAAATACGAATCGCTAAGTATTGACAATCTCCTTCACCTCAGTCTTCACTCTGCCGTTTAAAAAGTGAATATTCAGCTCATCACCACACTGTAACTGTTCCGTACTTGTAACTGCTTTGCCTTCTGCATCTGCCACATAAGCATAACCACTGCTTAATTTACGAAGCGGTGACACCCGTTCCATACGTTCTGCTAAAATAGCCGTATAAATCTTTTTCTCTGAAAAAATACGCTGCATACGCTGTTCTATTCGTTGTTGCAATTCCGCAACATACATCCGATTTTCGCGCAATCTGTTTTCCGGAGATAAATTACGCAATTTCATTTCCATCGTTTGCATACGCATATGGCTGACATTTACTTTCTGTGCCATATTCTGATAAATTCGTCTGTGCATGGTATCCAGCTGCTCTTTTAAAATCCGGTAATCAAACACCGCCAGTTCTGCTGCTGCGGATGGTGTAGGTGCTCTCATATCTGACACAAAATCTGCAATCGTAGTATCCGTTTCATGTCCTACCGCTGAAATAATCGGTGTATTACACTGGAAAATAGCTCTCGCGACTTCTTCCTCATTAAACGCCCACAAATCCTCGATAGAACCGCCTCCACGTCCTACAATAATCACATCAAGCCCCATTCGGTCTAATGCCTCGATACCATTTACAATACTCGCTACTGCACCATCCCCCTGCACGAGTGCCGGATATAAAATTACCTGTACATATGGATTCCTTCTACTGGAAATATTACGGATATCCTGTATCGCCGCACCTGTTGGTGCAGTCACCACACCTACGCGTCTTGCAAACTTCGGAATCGGCTTTTTATATTCTGGTGCAAACATGCCCATTTCTTCTAATTCCTGCTTTAATGCCTCGAACTTCAGATACAGATTCCCTGCTCCATCAAGTTCAATTTCTTTTGCATAAAGCTGATACTTGCCATCACGCTCGTATACTTCCACAGAACCGGTGACAATGACATTGTCCCCTTCTTTCATCGTAAACTTCATTCCACGACGATATCCCGCAAACATCACTGCATTTAAAGTTCCTGCGGCATCCTTCAATGTAAAATAGATATGTCCGGATGTATGATACTTACAGTTGGACACTTCACCTTTGACACAAATCCGCTGCATCATAAAATCCTGTGCAAACATATTTTTGATATACGTATTCACTTGTCCAACTGAATAAACATTTTTCATCATGCTAATTTCGCTAACACTCCATTTACAAATGCCGGAGAATCATCTGCTCCATACTGTTTCGCCAATTCGATTGCCTCGTTAATGGCTACTTTAACCGGAATATCCTCCTCATATTTCATCTCATATACTGCCAAACGGATTAACGCAAGATCTACTTTTGCCATACGGCTTACTTTCCATCCCTTAGACGCTTCCCCAATTGCAATATCTATCTCTTCTAACTTTTCTACAATACCTTTAAATTTATTTACGATATAGTCTGAATCTTTCTCGCTACATTCTTCTAACTGTTCCTTGTATAACGCAATCTGTTCCTCTAATTCTTCCGCGGTATGGAATTCTACGCGGAATAACATTAAAAACACCTGCTCTCTTAATGCTCGTCTCGTCATAACTTATCCTTCTTTCTTTTTAAAAAAAGGATGCCACGCGGACATCCTTTTATCATTTGTTCTCAACTGCACTCATTCTTCGCAGTCCTATCCGTTCTTTCATTGTCAAAGGTCTATTTGTCCTTGCCCATATCAACAGATGCAATACGTACATTCACTACCGATACTTCCATACCTGTCATATTCTCAATCGCACTCTTAATACGTTCCTGCACTTTACCGGAAACTTCCGGAATGGAATATCCATATCCAATATTAATAGCAACATCTACGTTCACTACGCCATCTAATACGTCTACACGAACACCTTTTGAAAGGTTCTTCATACCTAACTTACTAACAAGCTCATTCGTAATGTTACCAGCCATAGAACTAACGCCTTCCACTTCTGTAGTCGCAAGTCCTGCAATAATGGCAACTACTTCATCCGCAATTTTCACTTCTCCTAAGTTGCCATCTTTTATCTTAAATGATTTTCTATCCTCAGCCATTGCTATCCGCCTCCTAAGTGATATTATGTGTTTATTATAACAGACTATTCCGTTTTTGAAAACTAAAAAAATACTAAAATCGTTACTTTTCTCTTACTGCTCTTCAAAAAGTACTCTCGTATCTCCAGCTTCTGATTCAAAATGGTACGAAATCTGCTCTCCTGCAAAAGAAATTGAAAAGCTGCCTTCCATGTCCAGATAAGACTGCATACGGGCAATCTCTGTCAAAAGTGCTGCCAGTTCATCTAAAAATCCTTCTGCCGCATCTACATCTGTACACTCTTCTTCCTCAATATGTTCATCATAATATAAACGCAACAAGAATTCATCTAAATCTGTTTCACTGTCCGGTTTTGCTTTTGCGATATAGCGGTTTTTATGAGCCGCAATCGATTTTTTAATATAACTTTCTGATGAAAGAATTCTAGTCTGGGCAACATCATCTGCCTCAAAAAATAATTTGTAATCAATTACTAATTTTCCATTTGCCATGTCTTTTGTCTCTTTTCTTTCTATTCTAAGCTCACTATTTTCCTACAATCTTGCCTGTATTAATAAAATCATACGGCGTGGTCTGGTAAACGTAATAATTGAGCCAGTTCGCATATAAAATATTACCATGTGAACGCCACTGTAACAACGGTTTCTGATTCTCATCATCGTTTGGATAATAATTTACAGGAATTTCAATCGGAAGTCCCTTACTCTTATCACGCTTATATTCCTTATCCAAGGTCAAACGATCATATTCCGGATGTCCCATAACAAAAATCTTACGTCCTTCGTCTGCAATTGCAAGGAAAAATCCGGCTTCTTCAGATTCCGCTAAAATAGTCAATTCCTTTACTGCACGAATATCCTCGATACGAACCTCTGTATGTCTCGAATGTGGCGCCATAAAGCAGTCGTCAAAACCACGGACTAACGGAACCTTACGATTCATTACCTTATGCTCATATACACCAAACATCTTTCCATCAAGCATGTGTTTCTGTAAGCCATAATGATAATACATACCCGCCTGTGCTCCCCAGCATAAATGAAGGGTTGAAGTAGCATGTGTTTTACTCCACTCGAAAATCTCTTTCATTTCCTCCCAGTAATCTACTTCCTCGAAATCCATCTGCTCTACCGGTGCACCAGTGATAATCAATCCATCAAAATACTGTTCTTTAATATCTGCAAAACGTTCATAAAACTGATTCAAGTGACTTAAAGATGTATTTTTCGATTCATGAGAAGACACTGTAACAAATGTCACATCTACCTGTAACGGTGTATTAGACATGGAACGTAATAACTGAAGTTCCGTATCTTCTTTTAATGGCATCAGATTAAGAATCGCCACTTTAATCGGTCTGATATCCTGGTGTGTGGCACGATTTTCGTCCATCACGAATATATTCTCTTTTTCCAGAATCTCCTTCGCCGGTAAATCATTCTGAGTTCTAATTGGCATACCTGTGTTCCTCCTAAATTCCAAGTAATGTCTTGAATTCTTCTTCATTCAACACCGGAATTCCTAATTCCTGTGCTTTCGTAAGTTTACTTCCTGCGGCTTCTCCGGCTAATACATAGTCAGTTTTCTTAGAAACCGAACCGGAAGCCTTTCCACCATATTTTTCTATCAGCTCCTGTGCTTCTTTTCTTCCAAGCGAAGGCAAAGTACCTGTTACCACCACTGTTTTTCCACTAATTACAGACTCTAATACCTCAGCTTCTTCCGCCCGCATATTCACACCTGCCTCCTTTAAGCGAGAAATCATCTGACGATTATCTTCACTCAAGAAAAATCTACGAATACACTCTGCACTTACTTCACCGATATCATTTACATCCTGTAGTTCATCCATAGACGCATGACTTAATATTTCAATATCCTTAAAATGTTTCATAATCGCTTTTGCGGCGGCTTTTCCGACGTTCGGAATACCAAAACCGGTCAAAAGCTTATAGGCATCATTTTCTTTTGATTTTTCAATCGTATCTAATAACTTATCGGTATTCTTTTCCTTACCGATGATTCCTTTTTCAATCAATTCATCACGATGTTCTTTTAAACTATAAACATCTGCAATGTCCTTAATGTAACCGCCACGTACCAGTTCTTCAATATACACGGTACCAAATCCCTTGATATCCATCGCATCACGACCTACAAAGTTAATAATATGACGTTCTAACTGTGCAGGACAATTCGGTGACGTACACTTGATATCCGCGGTATCTTTTTCGCGTTCCGTCTTAGCTCCACACACCGGACAGACATCCGGTATCACAAAACGAGCCCATCCGGCTTCACGTTTTTCTTTATTCACCTGTTTTACTTTCGGAATAATTTCACCGGATTTATACACTACAATCGTATCACCGATTCCAACATCCAAATCATCAATAAAATCCTGATTATGAAGCGTTGCTCTAGACACTGACGTACCACAGAGACGCACCGGCTCAAAAACTGCTGTTGGTGTAATACGTCCGGTTCTTCCTACGGATAATTCAATATCTAATAATTTCGCCTCTTTTTCTTCGGGTGGATATTTATAAGCAACTGCCCATCTTGGCACCTTAGAAGTCGCACCTAACTGCTCTCTATCTGCATAACGATTGATTTTTACAACTGCACCATCAATATCATATGCTAACTTGCCACGATTCTCACCAATGGCACAAATCGCTTCCCATACCTCATCTGCCGTCTTACAAACTTTATAATCATCTATAACCGTGATACCCTGTTTTTTCAAAAATTCATATCCTTCGGTATGAGTGGCAAATTCCATACCTCTCACCTGCTGAATATTAAAAATAAAAAGGGATAACTCTCTTTCTTTTGTAATGGCACTGTCTAACTGACGTAACGTACCTGCCGCACAGTTTCTTGGATTTGCAAACGTTTTCTTTCCCAACAATTCCTGACGCTCATTCACCCGCTCAAAAGCTTCATTTTTCATATAAACTTCACCGCGGACTTCTAAATATTCCGGAGCAGATTTTAACTTTGTCTTAACATCACCAATCACTTTTGCATTGGCAGTAACATCTTCGCCAAAATTAATTCCGTCACCTCTGGTCTCCGCCATTACCAACACACCATTTTCATAACGTAATGACATAGACAGACCGTCAATTTTATACTCTACAACAAATTCCGGATCCGTAAGTTGTTCCTGCATTTCCTCTACAAAATGATACACATCTTCCTTTGAAAAAACATCCTGCAAACTTAGCATCGGCACATTATGACGTACCAGTACACCCGCTTGACGTTTCGCAGTGCCACCAACTTTTTGTGTCGGCGAATCCGGTGTCACAAGATCCGGATGCTCTTTTTCTAACGTTTTTAATTCCTGCATCAGCATATCATATTCATAATCACTGATTTCAGGACTATCCTGATTATAATAACGCTCGATATGATATTCTAAAATCTTTTTTAATTCTTCAATTCTTTCCTGTGGATTCATACTTATTCCTACTTTTCTGTCTCTAATTTCCTGACTACTTTATATATTCTTTTTTCCGGTTTTCGTTCTCTTTCCACGTTTACGGTCTTCTCACTTTTGCTCTGTTTTCTTACTTTCTCTCGCTTTTCCGTCTTCAAGTGCCCGGTCGGCTTTCTTGTTCCCGGCTTTACGGTATCGTTTGATGAATATTTAATCAACCCTTGTAATTTTTTATATTCTTCTACTGTTATTTCACGGTATTTACCGACTTCTAAATCACCCAGTTCTATATTCATAATTCGGGTACGAACCAATTTTTCCACGCGGTAACCAAAATATTCACACATACGGCGAATCTGACGGTTTAAGCCTTGTGTTAAAATAATACGAAATTGCTTTTTACCAATCTGCTCCACTTTACATTTTCTTGTAGTCGTATTCAATTCTACCAGTGGAACTCCTCCTGCAAGACCACGGATAAAACTTTCTGTTACCGGTTTATTTACCGTTACAATATATTCCTTTTCATGCATATTACCGGAACGCATCATTTTATTCACGATTTCTCCATTATTGGTCAAAAGTAAAAGACCTTCTGAGTCTTTATCCAGACGTCCAATGGGATAAATTCGTTTCGGATAATTGATATAATCAATCACATTATTTTTCTCACGTTTTTCTGCTGTACAAACGATTCCTACCGGTTTATGGAATGCCAATAGAATCATTTCTTCCTCTTTTGTAAGAATTCTACCATTATAACAAACCGTCTGCCCCGGCATTACTTTAGACCCCATCTCTGCTACGACACCATCAATCGTGACATTTCCTGCTTCAATCTGTCGGTCTGCTTCTCTTCTGGAACATGCACCTGCTTCACTTAAAAATTTATTAATTCTAACGCCTGTATTCTCCACCACTACGCCTCTTTTCTCGTGATCAAAAGTGCGCTTTGCACACTCTGCGTCTTTCATTTTAATTCCTATATTCTAAAAAACGGAGACCAAACTTTAGTCTCCGTTTCATTCTTACTGTAATAAATCTGTTCTGATATAACCTGTTTTATCTCCCCATTTAACCTTGGTCCAGCCTTCTGCATAACTCATGATAACAGTTACTTTGTCACCTTTATACAGTGTAGCTACAACATCTGATTCTGTGGTCATTTCTTTACGAACTTTTGTCGCCTCTTTGAGCGTAATAACAGTACCTTCCGGGAACGATAATCCCGGTGTCTCAGACTCTGATTCGGATTCAGATTCCTGTTCTGTCTCCGGCTCTATTGTCTCAGTCTCTACCACTTCTGTCTCCACATTTTCAGTATCTACTGCTTCTGTTCCAGGAACATCCTCTTGCGAAGGCTCCATTCCCTGTACAATCGCTGACATCCATTTAGATGCCGCTGCCGGAATTGTCTCATTCACCATTGTATACAAATTCGCATCCGCTTCCACGGCCTTATTAAACTTTGCTGTAGTATCTGAAAGCAATGCTATCAAATCTTCGTGACGCTCATGTTCTTTAATCAGATTATGTACATTCATATCCAACGGATTATCATTATTCTTCATATTGTATTCGCTATAGGAATTATCAATATATAAGCTTCCGTCCTCGTGCGTGCGAACATAGAAGAAGTCCAATCCCGGTGCTAATGTATCTACACCCTCAAACTTCATTTCCAAATAAACATTCACCATATAAGAGCTTGTATCCAAACCGGACTTTGTATAGAAAACCATGTTTTCATAGCTCTCTACATACTGGCTGAGTAACTCCATATATGCCAATTCATGCTCTGAAAAAGGTGCCGCAAGAGTCTGCAACGTTTCAAAATCACCGGCTGCATAGCATGTGTAATATGATTCTATCAACTCCATAATAGCCGGATAAGCGTCGACTTCAAACATCTCCACGCCGTCTTTATTATACTGTATTGTCCCATTTTTCTCATCTTTCTTCATAAAAAATGCCAGTACAATAACCATTAAAATAAATACTACAACCGCAGCCAAATATCTGACATTACCAAATTTTCTTTTGTTTCTTCTATTACTATTGTATTTTATATCTTTAATATCCTTAGATGTCTCCATGATATTTTATCCTCTCTAAAAGTAGAACCTCCCTATTGAGATTCAATGCGATCGGCGGGAATCGAACCCGCATTACAGGAGTCGGAGTCCTGCGTTCTATCCATTAGACTACGATCGCCTACACCCGCTGCATATACTCTGATTTTACCAAAATCTAGAATTTACGCAAATTATACTTTACCACAACACTCCTGTAATGTCAACGAATTCAGATTTTCTTAATAATTTTCAGCACGCAGCTGGAAATACCCTTGCGGATGTTCGCACACTGGACATACCTTCGGTGCTTTTTTCCCGATTACAATATGACCGCACTTTAAACACTGCCATACACACTCTCCATCTTTTGAAAAAACAACACTGTCTTCTATATTATGAAGCAACCTGCGAAAACGTTCTTCATGCTGTTTTTCAATTGCTGCTACTCCTTCAAAAAGCTTTGCAATATCCTCAAATCCCTCTTCCTTTGCTTCTTTTGCAAATCTTGCATACATATCTGCCCATTCAAAATGTTCTCCCGATGCAGCATCCTTTAGATTAATTTCTGTCTTTTGAATACCACCATCATGCAATAGCTTAAACCATATTTTCGCATGAATGCGCTCATTTCCTGCGGTTTCTTCAAAAATATTGCCAATCTGCACATACCCATCCTGTTTTGCTTTCGTTGCATAGTACATATATTTATTTGTCGCCTGTGATTCTCCTGCATATGCCGCCATCAAATTTGCTTCTGTTCGGGTTCCTTTTAAACTTGCCATATCATACCTCCAGTTTTTTCTATATCCTATAATATGAACAAGTTGGAAAATATTATGCATTTTAATTTCTTTGTTATTCGTTACGTCTCACCTTTGTAGAACTTATGTTCGTTTTAATTCTTTACAGAAAGGACAGGGACTGTTATAATAAATTTATATCAACTATTGCAGAAAGGAGACCGTATGGCAACACCACTTATTTTTCATATCGATGTCAATTCAGCTTTTTTAAGTTGGGAGGCTGCTCATCGTTTAGAACTGAATCCTGATGCACAAGATTTGCGGCTTATCAATGCTGTCATAGGAGGCGATGAAGAACAACGTCATGGCATCGTTTTAGCCAAATCTCCCTCTGCAAAAAAATATGGCGTGCAAACAGGCGAACCTTTAGCACACGCTAGGAGAAAGTGTCCTAATTTAGTTATTGCACCGCCGAATCACGCTCTATATGCAGCCTACTCCAAGCGTTTTATCACGCTTCTTGAAGAAGTTGCTCCTCTTATTGAGCAATGCAGTATCGATGAAGCCTTTTGCGATATGACGGGCACTACCAGTCTCTATGGCGAACCAGTGGCTTTTGCCCATAAATTAAAAGACCGCATATACAGCGAACTCGGATTCACTGTGAATATCGGTATTTCTAACAATAAGCTATTGGCCAAAATGGCTTCTGATTTCAAAAAGCCAAACCTTGTACACACACTTTTCCCGGAAGAAATCCCTTCAAAACTCTGGTCTCTTCCATTAGAGGATTTATATGGTATAGGGAAATCTTCCGCGAAGCGCTTGCATGCATTAGGTTTTCGAACCATCGGTGATTTGGCACATGCAAATAAACAATATTTGATATCCAACTTTAAATCTCAAGGAGAATATATTTGGAATTCCGCTAATGGAATTGCCTCCGCAGATCTTACTTATATTCCTCCTGCTAATAAAGGATATGGCAATTCCGTTACGCTCCCTTATGATGTGACGGATATTGATACAGTCAATCGAATTCTACTTTCGCTTTGTGAAACCGTAGGTGCCCGCATTCGTGCTGAGAGTGCTTATATCAGCGTTGTACAGGTACAAATTGTAGATTGTGAATTTGTTCATCACTCCAAGCAGATAACACTACCTTCCACTACTAATGTCACTGAGAAAATCTATACCTGCGCCAAACAACTTTTTTCAGAATGCTGGGACCACACACCTATCCGATTACTCGGTGTCAGTACCAGTAAAGCTTCTAATGAAAGCTACGAACAATATAATCTTTTCGATCAGGATAAATTTGAACGCTTATCCAAACTTAACTCTGCTATTGACAAAATTCGTTCCAAATACGGTGATGACTCCATCAAACGTGCCTGTTTTGTAGAAACAGACACCTCTAGGGAGTAATCAAACCTTATTCGATTAAACCGCTATCAATAAATTTGGAGCCAATAATATTAACTACAACACGCAATATTCATTTAGCAATTTAATTTTAGCTAAATATAAACAGAAAAAGGAGGTCGTATATCAACTCCTTATACGACCTCCTTTTTCTGTTTTATTACCTTTATCTTAAAAAATTATTTGAGACGTTCCTCTAAAAATGTCCACAAACGATACATAATGAATCCCCAAATAAAAAATAAGGCGATCAATACCCACATTGGGACATTATTATCATAATAATCTGGCACAAAATATTTCTGCCAGTTTGGTATATCGGTATAGTAATACTGACCTGGTCCAAAATCCAAACCTGGCACCTGGCCCATATGATTTATCATCATATAAAACGCAACTACAACTGCAATTACAAATACCACTACACCTGCATAACCTACTAATTTTAAAACACAATTTTGTTTTTTAGCTTTCATCATCTTATACCAAACCCAATCTTATACCGCAATTACCGGAACAGGGAAAATAACTCCACTTAATAGCAACCATGCTACAAAGAATGTTAATACTAAGTTAAAGAGCTGACCAACAATATATAATACGAATGGTTTACCGCCCTGGAACTGTGATTTCATTTCTTTAAAGTTTGTTTCAAGACCGATACATGTGAATGCCAATGCAAAACACCATGTCTGGAATTCTTTAAAGCAAGCCAAAACATCTGCTGTTACCTCTGCTCCAACTGTTCCCTGCATTACAAATGAGAAGAACAAAGAAGCACCAATGAAACCTAAGATAAATTTAGGGAATCTGTGCCAGATTTCAGAAGCACCTACTGTTGTACCTTCTTTTTTATCAACTTTTGTTGTGAAGAAAATAGCTACTGCAAATGCAATGAAGCCGATTAAGATGTTCTGAATCATCTTAACAAGGGCAGCTACCTGACCAGCCACTTCACCAAGAGCATTACCAGCTAATACTACAGCACCTGTTGAGTCAACAGTACCACCAATCCATGCACCACCAACCATTTCATCCATAGCAACAATTTTACAGAACAATGGCATTGTAACCATCATGATTACTGTAAAAATTAAAGAAACGCCTACTGCAAATGTAAGATCTGTTTTTTTCGCTTTACAGGCTGCTGCTGTTGCGATAGCTGCTGATGTACCACAAACAGATGTTGCAGCAGAGATTGTCATAACCATTCTCTTGTTTTCCATTTTGAGAACCCTTGTACCAAAGAACCACATGAAAATGATTACGATAGGTGTTACTAACCATGCAATTCCTAAACCATAGAGACCAAATTTCTGAATGTTAGAGAATAATACAGTAGCACCCATAAGTACTAAACCAGTCTTGATGTAGAACTCTGTCTGAATCGCTGGTTTTAACCATCCCGGAACTTTTAATACGTTAGAGATGAACAAACCAATGAACAATGCCCAGAAAGCATACTCTAAATACTGGCTTAATGTAACCTGTGCAGAAATTAAACGTACTACTGCTGTGATAGCAAATACTGCAGCAAATGCTTTTACATAATTTACTGCCTTTTTACCCATTAAATGATTACCAATAGTAAAAAGAATTGCCAATGTGAGGAATGTAACTATAATTCCTCCCCATGTACTAAGGCACGCCTCGCCAAAGTCAAAAAACTTCATGATAGAGCCTTTATCTCCACCCCATTTACCAAAACTTACACCTTTGAAATTGTAAGCACCGGTAATTGTACCAATTGCAGAAATAGCAATGATAATAAATGCACCCCAGATAGCTAACCAGTCTTCTTTATGAAGTAAATCAGACATCTGGAATTTGTCTGCAACAACGACATCATCGGAAACCGTTGCTGTATTTTTTTCGTTTGCCATAACTTCCTCCTTTGTGATAGCATTGATATTTTTTTAACAATATTTAAAAACCTTTTTGATTATAACAAACGACTAAATCCTCTTTCTATTCGCAATATAAACAAGAATTATTATATTAGACTTTTATTTTTTGTATACTTTGTTACTTTTTTATCAATTTAGTTTGTATGTTATCATATTATATAACTATGTCTTATCATGTTAGATATCACTTTACCTCAAAAAAAACCTATCATCAATGTCATTTTATACAAACACGATGATAGGTTCGCTCTTTTATTTAACGATATTTTCATGTAAAAAATCAATCACTTCGATTACTTTTCCCATGCTCATCTGCCCCGGTGCACTACTCTCTTTATTCGCTGCAAAAGTCACACAAGAACCAAATGTCTCTCCGCACAAACGGCTAATCATACCATATTTTCCCATCGACATAGAAATAATCGGAGTGTCCGGATTCTCTTTATAAAACTCATTTGTCACCGATAATAACCTAAGTACATCTTCTTCATTCTGTGGCATAACTGCAATTTTTACAATATCAGCATTACCGGCGCACATACGCTCTAAGAGCATTTTCATAACATCACGCTCCGGAGTCTCCTCAAAATCATGATGCGATGCTACGATTTTAATACCTTTTTCCTGCAGACGCAATATTTTAATTACCGGAAATTCTTCTGCAAAAAATTCCAAATCTAACAAATCTACTACGCCAGATTCCGCTGCAATGTCATGAATATCGTCCAACTGATCAGATGTCACATCACCAAAACCACCCTGCAGCTTTGTACGGAATGTATACAGAAAAATCTTGTCTGATATACATGGCGCAATCGTCTGCAATATTTCCCGCACTTCATTAAAATCCAAATGCTTCGAGAATGCATCCACTCTCCATTCTATAATATCTACCGGACTTTTTGTCAATTCAATAATTTCTTCTATAATCTCGTTTTTCTCACGTCCCATTACCGGAACACAGACACATGGTTTGCCTCCACTAATTGTTTTTCCTTTTATTGTTATCATACACCCTCCATTTATCAAGAAAGAACTTATTTATTATTATAAAACAATAAAAAAAATATTGCAAACATTTGACAATCTGTTTTAATTCTATTATTATACTTTATTATATTTTTACAAAAGATTTATTTGATAGAGAGGTTTTCGTATGAGTTTTCAATTTTTAAATCAATTGCCTACTCCTGATGAAATTAAGGCACAGTATCCTCTTCCACCTGCACTTGCTGATTTAAAACGTGAAAGAGACAACGATATTTCAAATGTATTAAAAGGTTTAGATTCCCGTTTTTTAGTAATTATCGGTCCTTGTTCCGCTGATAACGAAGATTCTGTATGCGACTATGTAAGCAGACTTACTAAAATACAAGAAGATGTAAAAGAAAATCTAATCATTATTCCACGTATTTATACAAATAAACCTAGAACTACCGGCGAAGGTTATAAAGGAATTGCTTCTCAACCGGATCCGGAAAAAGCACCTGATATGGTAGAAGGTTTAATTGCCATGAGAAAAATGCATATTCGGGCAATTGCAGAAAGTGGTTTAACTTGTGCAGATGAGATGCTCTATCCTGAAAACTGGGGATATGTAGAAGATTTATTATCCTACGTTGCAATCGGTGCCCGTTCCGTTGAAGACCAGCAGCACAGACTTACCGTTAGCGGTTTTGATGTTGCCTCTGGTATGAAAAATCCAACCAGTGGTGACTTTACAGTTATGCTGAATTCTGTTTACGCTGCTCAGCATCCACATCATTTTGTATATCGCGGATACGAAGTAGAAACCACCGGTAATCCTTTGACACATGTGGTTTTACGTGGCGCTGTAAACAAACATGGTAATACTACTCAGAATTACCACTATGAAGACTTAATGCGCCTTTGTGAAATGTACCAAAAATGGGATTTAGTTAATCCTGCCGCTATCATCGATGCAAATCACTCCAATTCCGGCAAAAAATTCAAAGAGCAGATTCGTATCGTAAAAGAAGTTATGCACAATCGTGAGTTATCTTCTGATATTCATAATATGGTAAAAGGCGTTATGATTGAAAGTTATATTAAAGAGGGGGCTCAAAAAATTGGCGAGCACGTTTATGGTCAATCCATCACTGACCCATGCCTTGGATGGGAAGATTCCGAACGATTGATTTATGATATTGCAGACCTCTGCAAGTAATATTTCATACCATTATATCATTTCGTATTTTCTATAATTCAAAAGGGTGTTTGTAAACCAATATCATTTATAAAACATTGGTTTACAAACACCCTTTTTATCTAATCCAAATCACATTTTTACACTCGTTCTAAATTCTTGGATGTGCACTCATATACACATCTCTGATTTTACCACTCTGATTCATCTGTGCATAAACCTGTGTAGCAGCAATATCCGCATATCCTAACATTTCTTGTACAGATTTTAAATCCGCTCCATTTGCTACCATATGTGCAGCAAAAGAATGCCGCAATGTATGTGGTGTAATTTCTGATTCAATCCCTGCTTTACCACCATACAGTTTGATTAATTTCCAAAATCCCTGACGGCTCATAGCTTGTCCGGAACAATTGGTAAATAACCATTCACTTTCTTCGTCTTCTACCAGTTTCGGTCTTCCCTCATTCAAGTAATTCTTCAACGCTTCTTTTGCTTTTTTCCCAAACGGAATCACCCGTTCTTTATGTGCATCAACACAATTTATATATTCCATCTGCAAATTAATATCTGAAGTTTTCAATGATATCAATTCTGTCACTCGAATCCCCGTAGCATAGAGCAATTCTAACATTGCTTTATCTCTTAATTCCTTCGGTGAATTACCGGATGGCTGCTTTAATAATTGTGTAATCTCTTCTGTCGACAAAACAGATGGTAATTTCTTCTCAATCTTCGGCGCTTTTATCTTCTCTGACGGGTCTTCGTCAATCTGATGTACTTTATACAAATATAAAAAAAACGCTTTCATCGATGCAATACTTCTAGAAATCGTAGATGGTTTCATACCATTCTGCTCTAAATACAGTACATAAGAATTCAAACCGGTTGTATTTATTTCTCTTACCGATATAATTCCCTGTCCTTCCATATACTGACACATTTTCTTCAAATCTCGTTCGTATGAAACTTCTGTATTTTTAGAAGTCTGCTTCTCCATATGCAGATATTCAATGAACTTTCCTATCGCTTCTTTCATCCTGCTAAACCATCCAATGTTTCTCAAATTACTTTACATAATCCTTTATCATATGCAAAAAAACACCTCATTTTTGAGGTTCGATACCTATTATAATAATAAAAAATCAGAAAAGCAATCGCTATTTTTCAAGGTTTTTTCGTCTTTTTATGTTAAATACAACATCTCGTTTTTACAAAAATATTTTCACCACATGTTGTAAAGTTTTCTTAAAATTTTTTTAATATTTTATTATATTTTTTATTATAATCGGACTAATATATGCTTCCATAAAACATCCTGCACACACAAATAATATAATTAACATATTTACAACATATGTTTCCATTTTGTTTTGAACTGCCAAATACTCCCTTTTCCTACTACTCCAGAACACAAATGCTATCCCATAGCAAATACTATGAGGAAACAAAACACCTAAGAAAAATATCACTCCCCATAAACCATTCACTAAGATACAGACAGCCACCATTCCTCCTAATACAAAAAAAATTAGCAATGCAAATCCTGTACTCACCAGTTTTTTAGGCATGATACGAGTCAATATCCACAAAATAATTACTGTCCTTAAACGTAAAAACAAAATCTCAACGAAATACTTTTCAAATATAATTTCCTCAAATGTCAGTCCCATTAAATTATAACGATTCAGAATACTATTACCAGACTCTATAGCACTTCCTGTTAAATTTACCAATATAACCCCTGCTAAAAAAGTGAATACATATATCCAATTTTTCTGTTTCATATAATTTATGCCACCCTATTTTCCAATTTTTACAATGAAAAGTCGTATCTCTTATATCTATGCAAGTGCAGAAAAAAAAGACCAACTAACCATCCAATATTGTTCTTGGATAATCAATTGGTCTTTTGTAATTTATTTCGCTACATCCGTTACTCTGGATTCACGAATTACATTAACTTTAATCTGGCCTGGATATTCCATCTCAGCCTCGATCTTCTTCGCAACATCACGCGCTAATATAATCATATCTGCATCATTGACCTGCTCTGGAACTACCATAATTCGAATCTCTCTACCTGCTTGAATAGCAAAAGATTTATCGACTCCTTTAAATCCGTTTGAAATGTCTTCTAGTTGTTTTAGTCTGTTTGTATAAGTATCAAGTGTCTCACGTCTAGCACCTGGTCTTGCAGCACTGATTGTATCGGCTGCCTGTACAATACAAGCAATTAATGAATTCGGTTCTACATCACCATGATGAGCCTCTACTGCATTAATAACAAGCGCTGATTCTTTATATTTTCTACATAAATCAACACCAATCTGAATATGTGAACCTTCCATATCATGATCGACTGATTTACCGATATCATGTAATAAACCAGCACGCTTTGCAGTTCTAACGTCTACACCAATCTCTGCCGCCAATAATCCTGAAAGCTGTGCAACCTCAATAGAATGTTTCAATGCATTCTGACCATAACTTGTACGGAACTTCATTCTACCAAGTAAACGTATAAGTTCTGGATGAATTCCATGAACACCTACTTCTAAAGTAGCAGCTTCACCTTCTTCACGGATCATTGTCTCTACTTCTTTTTGTGCTTTTTCTACCATTTCTTCAATTCTAGCCGGATGAATACGTCCGTCTACAATCAATTTTTCTAACGCAATACGTGCAACCTCTCTACGAATTGGATCAAATCCTGATAAAATAACGGCTTCCGGTGTATCATCAATAATTAAATCTACACCTGTCATTGTCTCTAATGTACGGATGTTACGACCTTCACGACCGATAATTCTACCCTTCATTTCATCATTTGGAAGCTGAACAACAGAAATCGTTGTCTCAGCAACATGATCTGCAGCACACTTCTGAATTGCAGTTACTACGAAGTCTTTTGCTTTCTTATCAGCTTCTTCCTTCGCTTTGTTCTCCATTTCTTTGATTAACTTTGCAGTATCAAGTTTAACATCTTCTTCAACGGTTTTTAAAAGATACTCTTTTGCTTGTTCGGAGGTTAATCCTGAGATTCTTTCAAGTTCCTGTAAACGCTCTTCATTGAGCTTTGCAACCTGTGCTTTCTGTCTGTTGATTTCTTCTTCCTTCGCAACAAAACTAGCTTCGCGCTTCTCGATGGCTTCTAACTTTTTATCTAAGTTTTCTTCCTTCTGCACGATTCTACGTTCACTACGCTGAATCTCTGCTCTACGCTCTTTTACTTCCTTGTCAAGTTCATTCTTAACGCGGATAGACTCTTCTTTTGCTTCAAGCATTGCTTCACGTTTCTTCGTCTCAGCAGTCTTCACAGCTTCGTCAATAATTCCTCTTGCCTTCTCTTCTGCACTACCAATCTTAGCTGTGGCTACATTTTTATGATAAACGGTAGTCGCAACATATGTGATTCCGGCAGTTACAAGAACAGCTAATACTACAGCAATTATTGTACTTGGCATACAGGAGCACCTCCTTCTATGAAATTTTCATTGTACATATAACATATAATTAAACAAATTGTCTGTCATAAATAACAACAGTTCAATTTTATTCTATTTTAAGTTGCATGTCAAGTAGATTACTATTCAAAATGCATAATATTGAACACAAATTTTCAAAAAATACAACATATTGTACCAAATTATTTCTTTTTAAAACACCTCTTCCATACGCATTACACGAAAAATATCATTTGATTTAAATCCCTTTCTCATAAGAAACTGTGCTGTCTTTCTTCGCATTGCTTCATCCGCTGTCTCTAAATCAAATCCACGTTTTCTAAGCAATTCTCTAATCTGCATACATTCGTCTGCAACAAATTCCTCTTCCAATGCCTGTGCTATTATTTCCCGACTAATCCCACGTATCATCAGCTTCTGTGTAAGCTTCTGCCTACTCTCTTTTTCCTGATGATAACGGATATAAGTAGCCGCATAACGATAATCATCTACATAATGATATGACTTAACATATTCCATAGCCTGTTCAATACATCGTATAGGATATCCGTTTTGTTGTAATTTGTCTCGTAATTGTTTCTCTGTGCGTTCCTGTTGCTCCAATAAATGCATCGCACGCTTTGTCGCCCGTTTTCCAAGGATATCAGTCATAATCTGCTCATATTTCACTTCGTCGAACACTTCATTTTCAAAAAGGGAAAGCTTATTCGCTTCCCCTTTGTATAAGATAAATGTATCACCATTATCTAAGCAAATCTGTAACTTTTTCTTATCCTGTGGAACTACATCTACCACTTGATAAGTCATGTTCTTATTCCTCTGTCAATATTTCCGGTTTTGCTCCGTCTGCTTCTGCCGCACCATCTAAACTGAAGAAATCTCGAACCTTCGCTTCGATTTCATCACAAATCATCTCGTTCTCTCTCAAATAGATCTTGGAATTTTCTCTACCCTGACCAATCTTCTCTCCATTGTATGCATACCATGCACCAGACTTATTCACAACACCTACATCAGCAGCCAAATCAAGAATATCACCTTCTTTGGAAATACCCTGACCGAACATAATATCAAATTCAGCTTCTTTAAATGGCGGTGCTACTTTATTCTTAACAATCTTAACTCTTGTACGGTTACCAATCACTTCTCCGCCCTGTTTTAAGGACTCAATTCTTCTAACATCCATACGAACAGATGCATAGAACTTAAGTGCACGACCACCCGTAGTGGTCTCAGGATTACCAAACATAACACCAACCTTCTCACGTAACTGGTTGATAAAAATTACGATACAATTGGATTTGCTGATAACAGCAGTCAATTTTCTAAGTGCCTGACTCATCAAACGTGCCTGTAAACCAACATGCGAATCGCCCATATCACCATCGATTTCTGCCTTAGGAACTAATGCTGCAACAGAGTCAACGATTACGATATCAACTGCACCAGAACGTACCATAGTCTCTGTAATCTCCAATGCCTGTTCTCCACAGTCCGGCTGTGAAATATATAAATTGTCAATATCTACACCGATATTCTTCGCATACGCAGGATCCAATGCATGCTCTGCATCAATAAATCCTGCAATACCACCTCTACGCTGTACCTCCGCTACTGCATGAAGTGCAACGGTAGTCTTACCGGAAGATTCCGGTCCATATATCTCAATAATACGACCCTTAGGAAGTCCGCCTAATCCTAATGCAATATCTAAACTCAATGCACCAGTAGGAATCGTCTCCACATTCATCTGTGCAGAACTATCACCCAACTTCATGATAGAACCCTTACCATACTGCTTCTCAATGTGTGAAATCGCTGCATCCAGTGCTTTTAATTTATCTTCTCTTGCCATAATATCCTCCAATACGAAACTATGTTCGTGAACGTTTGTTCGCTTCCATGTTCTAATAATAGTATACTTTTGTTTTGTTGTCAATCACATTTTTGTATTTTTTAATAAAATTGGGAAATATTTGACAATCGTCCTAAATATGATAAAAGAATGTGATATCACTATACCACATTCTTTCCTAGAAAACAAACTTATTTTGTTGCAAATTACATTCCAAGTAATGCTAAAATACCTTCTCTATCCTGTACTCCCACAGCCTTGTTCTTGAACTCGCCCTTGTCCATCACAACAAGTGTTGGGATGTTCATGATTCCATATTTTAATGCTAATGCAGACTCTTCATCCACATCTACTTTACCGAATTTTACTTTTCCGTCTAATTCTTCTGCTAATGCTTCAAAGATTGGAGCCTGCATTTTGCAAGGTCCACACCATGTAGCCCAAAAGTCCATAATTACAGGAATATCACATGCTAATACTTCCTGTTCAAAATTGTCGTTTGTAATTTTTACTACTGCCATAATTTTTCCTCCTTACTCTCGTCCAAACTCGCTAAGTTTCAATCCTTCATTTCTATCAAGTACCATGCCGACACTCCATGAGTTGATGAAAAGTAACAATGGACGTCCTTTCATATCCTGAATCTTCTTCATATCAGAAGTTCCTACAATTCGATCCATGTTCACATCTTCATTATCAATCCAGCGGATATGCTCATATGGAAGGTTCTCCATACGGATTTCTACGTTATATTCGTTCTCAATACGGTATTTCAATACATCAAACTGAAGCACACCAACTACACCGACGATTACTTCTTCCATACCCATATTATATTCCTGGAAGATCTGAATCGCACCTTCCTGTGCAATCTGCTGCATACCTTTCATAAACTGTTTACGTTTCATGGTATCTACCTGACGCACTCTTGCGAAATGCTCCGGTGCGAAGGTCGGAATACCTTCAAATTTGAATGGTTTTGCGGTTGTAATGGTATCACCGATTGAGAAAATGCCCGGATCGAATACACCTATAATATCGCCTGCATAGGCTTCCTCCACGATGTGGCGTTCCTGTGCCATCATCTGCTGTGGCTGGGATAATTTAATTTTTTTATTACCGCCCTGTACATGGGTTACTTCCATGCCGGCTTCGAATTTACCGGAACAGATACGCATGAATGCAATACGGTCACGGTGTGCCTTATTCATGTTCGCCTGAATTTTGAATACAAACGCTGAAAAAGTCTCGTTAAATGGGTCTACCTCACCAATATCAGCCTTACGTGGTAATGGTGAATAAGTCATTTTTAAGAAGTGCTGTAAAAATGTCTCTACACCGAAGTTTGTGAGTGCTGAACCGAAAAATACCGGTGACAATTCACCTTTTGTAACAAGTTCCTGATCAAATTCTGCACCTGCACCATCTAATAACTCAACTTCTTCCATGAGCTTATCAAATGCTTCCTGACCAATTTCCTCTAATAATGCCGGGTCATCAATGCTGATGTGACGCTCTGTACCTTCTTTTGTACCTTTTAAAGTATCTGCAAATGTAGTAATTTCTCTGGTATTACGATTATATACACCCTTAAAACCTTTTCCGGAACCGATTGGCCAGTTAATCGGACAGGTTGCAATACCAAGCTCGTTCTCGATTTCATCAAGAAGTTCAAATGTGTCATTTGCATCTCTATCCATTTTATTAATGAATGTAAAAATCGGAATATGTCTCATTACGCAGACTTTGAAAAGCTTTCTTGTCTGTGCCTCTACACCCTTGGAACCGTCAATAACCATTACTGCGGAGTCCGCTGCCATAAGGGTACGATAAGTATCCTCTGAGAAGTCCTGATGTCCCGGTGTATCCAAAATATTGATACAATAACCATCATAGTTAAACTGTAATACGGAAGAAGTTACAGAAATACCTCTTTCTTTTTCAATCTCCATCCAGTCTGAAACCGCATGACGGGCTGTTGCCTTACCTTTTACGGAACCTGCTAAATTAATAGCTCCACCGTATAACAAAAATTTCTCAGTTAATGTAGTCTTACCTGCATCCGGGTGGGAAATAATCGCAAAGGTACGACGTTTTTCAATCTCTTTTCTTAAATCTGCCAATGTAAATACCAAACCTTTCTAACATCTGTAAAATCAATTCACAGATTAAAATTCAATCAGCGACTCTCCTGCCGGGAAATCTGCTGTGTTCTCTTTTGTAATGCCAAAATAATTTAAAATCGTTGCTGCAATGTCAGCAAAACTATCTCTTGTACCATAATTTACGCCTGCTTCGATTGGTTTACCAACCATAAGAAGCGGTGTGTACTCTCTTGAATGGTCTGTAGATGGTGTGATTGGGTCACAACCATGATCTGCAGTAATCATAAGAATATCATCTTCACGAAGTTCTGCTAAAATCTCTGGTAGACGCTCATCAAAGTAAGTCAATGCCTTTGCATATCCGTCCACATCGTTACGATGACCATACAACATATCATAATCTACCAAATTTACGAACATAAGTCCATTAAAATCTTTCTTCATCAAAGAAATTGTCTGGTTAATGCCCTCTTCGTTATTTGCAGTTCTCACATATTCTGTGATGCCTTTTTCTGCAAAAATGTCGATAATCTTACCAACTGACCACACATCATAACCTTTTGCCTTTAAAACGTCAAGCATGGTAGTCTTCGGTGGCTGTAAGGAATAGTCATGACGACGGCTGGTACGCTTAAAATTACCCGGTTCGCCTTCAAAAGGTCTTGCAATAACACGACCTACGCCATGTTCACCCTGCAACATTTCTCTTGCGATTTCACAGTACTCATATAATGTTTCAATTGGAACAATACTTTCATGAGCAGCAATCTGGAAAACAGAGTCTGCCGATGTATACACAATCAAATCACCGGTCTTCATATGCTCTTCGCCATAATCGCGGATAACATCGGTACCTGAATATGGTAAATTACAAATCACACCACGTCCCGTACGCTTACTAAACTCATCCAATACTTCCTGTGGGAATCCATTTGGATAAGTCGGCAACGGATTTGGTGAAATAATTCCGGAAATCTCCCAATGTCCGATGGTAGTATCTTTTCCTTTTGACACTTCTGTCATGCGGGCAAAAGCCCCCTGTGGAGCGGTTTCTTTCTCACCAATATCCACACCATCAATATTAAAATACCCTAATTTTCTCATATTAGGCATTGAAAAATATGGGCTGGTAGAAGCTGCTTTTAAAGTATTACTGCCTGCATCCCCATATTCTGCTGCATCCGGCATCTCACCAATACCAACACTATCTAAAACCATTAAAATTACTCGTTTATTATCCTGCATCGTAAAAACCTCCCTGTCCTATTATACTTATATCCTTTTGCTTATATAGTCTTCTCGTCAAAGAAATTTTCCTGCATTTTTGAAAATTGCCTTGTCTCTGAATCGTTACCTATATTTTATCATCATACCCCCGCTATTAAAAGCACAAATTGCCGTTTATTAGGATATAATTATATTGTCAAAAAATCAAGCAAAATCTATACATTTCACATAAAAATGTGCTTTACCTGCCAACATTCTTTGCATTTGGCATGTAAAACACATTTCCTAAACTTATTCGGTTTCCTGTTCAACTACAATCGGTGTAATTACTATTTTCTCTCCTGCGATATTCGTTTTTCTTTTTACGATATCTTCCACCTGTGCACGTTTTGCATCGGTTACATCGCCCATATTTAAAACCACGTCACAAGTATCATCGGTTATACTGACTACCACATCTGTAAAACCTTTTGCTTCTAACAGCATTTCTGCAGCATTTTCCCGTTCTGCAATATCCGTCATCGCAATCATCTTATTAATCGCATCCTGTTTGATATCATCAGAAATACTGGTATTATTGATAATTTCTAACAATGTTTCTTTATTCTTGGAACGAATCTGCTCCCGCGAAAGTTTCATCTCAGATGCATAATCAATATTCGTAACTATGGAACTTGTAAACACGGTTTCGCCCGGGTTCATGACTTCTTCTGTGCTATTTAAATTCGCCACATCTGTACTTTCTCCATTCGTTTCGGCACTCGCAGTCTGCGTATCCCATTCGATTAATTCCTCTGCCACAAAAATATCCTCTACCGTAAAAACGTCCTCATCTGAAATCTCATATTCCTCCTGAAGTAAATCCGCACTGGCTTCTGCTACGATATTTTTGTCACTGATGTCCTTGTTCATAAAACTAAAATATCCCGCCACCGCAAGCATCAATGCCAAAGCAGTAATCATAATCTGATTTTTCCTAAAAATTTTCTTCACTGCTCATCCCCCTTTACTCATCTTAACTACAATAATCTTATGCGCCTCAATCGGAAATAATGCCATTGCCGCTTTCGAAATCTGTGAAACCACCGTTGCATTCCCTCCGCCTTCCGCCACTACAACAATTCCTTCAATCGTAGGTAATATCTCCTTTCCCACATAGGGATAAGTACCATTCTCATTTTCTACCTGAACCGTCTCTGCTGTAAATTCTCTCGAAAAAGTATCCCTGCTGCCACCGCTGCTATCTGTTTCCTTCACTGTATTACTCACATCAACTGTATCCTTTTCTACAATTGACTGTCCATTATCCGAGAGCGTAATCATCACCTTTACTTTCCCAACCCCTTCCATCTCCCCTAAAAGTCGGATCGTAGCCATGTCGTTCTGTGAGCCAAGGAGTTGGGATAGGTGGTTGTCTTC
>JAZSEF010000041.1:0-7294 GCA_045531555.1 Roseburia sp.
CTTTGCTCCGTTAGCTGAGTAGTGGCAGTTAACAATATTTGATTTTAAAATCCTCAGTAATGAGGGTTTATTAAGGTTACCCTTTTTTAAGATAAAACTTTTTTTCTAAAAACTATTGACTTCTAATAGTTAGTCTCCTTATAATCTAATTACATATCATTATAAGCGTTTCTCTCCAATAAATACAATCTGCAATTATATTCATTTTCACAATTTTATTCAATACCTTTTTTATCCAAAAAGAGAACATCTCCTTGCTATGATTTCTTTAAAATCATATAACTTAGAAATGTCCTCTTTCTTATTCTTGTGACCAACGTCACCTAAATTCATTTATAAAACTACTTTATTTAATCTCGCTATGATATTCCTGAAGTGACTTAATCTCACTTTCCGGATGATTCTTCACATAGTGAATACCTTCTGCTGTAGCCTGTGCAGCAGCAACTGTTGTCATATAAGGAACTTTTGCTTTAATAGCAGCTTTACGAAGGTAACTGTCATCATTTACGCTGTCTTTTCCAATCGGAGTATTGATAATCAAATCAATGTCACCATTCGTAATCATATCGTAAATGTTTGGTCTGCCTTCATATAATTTCTTCACTTTTGTAGCTTCAATACCGGCTGCAACAATATTATCATAGGTTCTGCCGGTTGCAACAATATTAAATCCGTCATCCGCTAAAATCTTTGCAACTTCTACTGCTTCTGCTTTATCTTTGTCATTTACAGAGATAAGAACTGTTCCTTCCATTGGAAGTTTCGACTGAACGCCTTCCTGTGCCTTTAAGAATGCCTCACCATAAGAAGAAGACAAACCTAAAACTTCACCTGTGGAACGCATTTCAGGTCCTAAAACAGGGTCAACTTCCTGGAACATATTGAATGGGAATGCAGCTTCCTTTACACCATAGTTCGGGATGTGCTTCTCTTTCATATCTGCGATTGGTGAAGGACGTCCTGTTAATTCAGAAGTAATGATGTCTGTTGCAAGTGGTACCATGCGGATATCACATACTTTTGAAACAAGTGGTACTGTACGGGAAGCTCTTGGATTCGCCTCTAATACATATACCTTATCGTTTTCAATCGCATACTGCATGTTCATAAGACCTCTTACATGCATCTCTTCTGCAATTCTACGTGTATATTCTTTAATAGTCTTAACGTTCTCCTCTGAAATGTGTGCAGATGGAATAATACAAGCAGAGTCACCTGAATGTACACCTGCAAGCTCAATATGCTCCATAACAGCCGGAACGAATGCTACTGTTCCATCACTGATAGCATCTGCTTCACACTCTGTTGCATGATTTAAGAAACGGTCAATAAGGATTGGACGGTCAGGTGTTACACCAACTGCTGCCTTCATATATCCTACCATGCTCTCATCATCATACACAACTTCCATACCACGTCCGCCAAGAACGTAAGAAGGACGAACCATTACCGGATAACCGATTCTGTTAGCGATTGCTACTGCTTCATTAACAGTTACAGCCATTCCTGATTCAGCCATTGGAATCTCTAATTTTTCCATCATTTCACGGAAAAGGTCACGGTCTTCTGCTAAGTCGATAACGGCTGTAGAAGTACCTAAAATCTTCACGCCGTTTTTCTCAAGCTCTGCTGCTAAGTTAAGTGGAGTCTGACCACCGAACTGTGCAATAACACCAACAGGCTGTTCCTTCTTGTAGATGCTTAATACATCTTCAAGTGTTAATGGCTCGAAGTATAATTTATCTGATGTATCATAGTCTGTAGAAACTGTTTCAGGGTTACAGTTTACAATGATTGTCTCAAACCCTAATTTCTTAAGTGCCATAGCCGCATGTACACAACAGTAGTCAAATTCGATACCCTGACCGATACGGTTAGGACCACCACCTAAAATCATGACTTTCTGCTTGTCTGCACCGATTGGGTTCTTATCCTCTCCATTATAGGTTGAGTAGTAGTATGCACTGTTTTCTGTGCCGGAAACATGTACACCTTCCCAGTTCTCTTCTACACCAAGTTCGATTCTATGATTACGAATCTCTTCTTCCGGAATATTTAATAACTGGCTTAAGTATTTATCTGCAAAACCATTTTTCTTAGCAGAAATAAGCATTTCATCAGAAGGCATCTCACCTCTGCATGCCATTAAAGCTTCTTCTTCCTCTACTAATTCTTTCATCTGTTCGATGAAGTATGCTTTTACCTTTGTAATCTCATGAATCTCTTCTACGGTCGCACCTTTTCTAAGTGCTTCATACATGAGGAAATGTCTTTCACTGGATGGAGTAATGAGTTTTGTCAACAACTCCTGTTTTGTTAATTTATCAAAATCCTTTGCATGTCCTAAACCGTAACGACCGATTTCAAGGCTTCGGATAGCTTTCTGGAAAGCTTCCTTATATGTCTTACCGATACTCATTACTTCACCTACGGCACGCATCTGAGTACCTAATTTATCTTCTACACCTTTGAACTTTTCGAATGCCCAACGAGCAAACTTGATTACGATATAATCTCCGTCTGGAACATATTTATCCAATGTGCCGTATTTTCCACATGGAATGTCTTTTAATGTAAGACCTGCTGCAAGCATTGCGGATACTAAAGCAATTGGGAAACCTGTTGCTTTTGAAGCTAATGCTGATGAACGGGATGTTCTTGGGTTAATCTCGATAACGATATCTCTGTCTGTCTTAGGGTCATGTGCCCACTGTACGTTTGTTCCACCGATAACCTGTACAGATTCTACAATCTTATGAGACTTCTCTTCTAAACGTTTCTGTACTTCCTTTGGAACAGTAATCATTGGAGCTGCACAGAAAGAGTCACCTGTATGAACACCAAGTGGGTCAATATTTTCGATGAAACATACAGTAATCATGTTACCTTCTGCATCACGAACAACTTCTAATTCTAATTCTTCCCATCCTAAAATGGATTCTTCTACTAATACCTGACCAACAAGGGATGCCTGTAAACCACGGGCACATACTGTCTTCAATTCTTCTTTATTATATACTAAACCGCCGCCGGCACCACCCATGGTGTATGCTGGACGAAGAACAACCGGATATCCTAATTTATCTGCAATTGCAAGCGCTTCTTCCACTGTGTAAGCAACTTCACTGCGTGCCATTTCAATACCAAGTTCATCCATAGTCTTCTTGAACTCGATACGGTCTTCACCACGCTCGATAGCGTCAAGCTGCACACCGATAACCTGCACATTATATTTATCAAGAACGCCTGCCTCTGCTAATTCAGAACAAAGGTTAAGTCCTGACTGTCCACCAAGGTTTGGTAACAAAGCATCCGGACGCTCTTTTGCAATAATCTGCTCTAAACGTTCTACATTTAAAGGCTCAATGTATGTCACATCTGCTGTCTCTGGGTCTGTCATGATTGTAGCCGGATTGGAATTCACAAGCACAATTTCATAACCCAACTTTCTAAGTGCTTTACAAGCCTGAGTACCTGAGTAGTCAAACTCACAAGCCTGTCCAATGATGATTGGACCTGAGCCGATAATCAGGACCTTGTTAATGTCTGTTCTTTTTGGCATATCTGTTGTCCTCCTGGTCTTCTTCAAAATGTTCTAGTTTTATTTTATGTGATTTATGGACATTTGTCCATGGGATATCTCTTTTTTGTCAAAAATATATCGTCCCAAAATTTACCCTAAATCTTCCACATTATATACTAAAACCGAAATAAATGCTAGTACTTTTTCATATATTCTCTTATTATTTTTTCTTTTTATTTCATAAGCAGGACTGATAAATGAATATTTTAAGAGCCGCGCATTAAGCACGGCTCTCTTCCTATAGCTAATATACTTTTTCTACATACCTACTACATTTCCGGCAATTTAGCAAGTGCCTTCTCAATCTCTTCATCAGTCGGGATATAATCACTCATGATGCCATCGTTAAATTTCTGATAAGCATACATATCGAAATATCCGGTTCCGGTCAAACCAAATACAATATTCTTTGCTTCTCCGGTTTCTTTGCACTTCAATGCCTCGTCAATAGCAACTTTGATTGCATGGCTGCTTTCCGGTGCAGGCAGGATGCCTTCTACTCTGGCAAATTCCTGAGCTGCAGCAAATACTTCTGTCTGCTCTACGCTTCTTGCTTCCATCAATCCCTGGTCATAAATCTCAGATACAACAGAGCTCATGCCATGGTAACGGAGACCGCCTGCATGGCTGGATGCCGGCATAAAGCCACTACCTAATGTATACATTTTCTGCAATGGACAAACTTTTCCGGTGTCACAGTAATCGTATGCATATTTACCTCTGGTAAGAGATGGGCAGGATTTTGGTTCTACTGCAATAATCTTATAGTCTGCTTCACCACGAACCATCTCACCTACGAATGGAGAAATGAGACCTCCAAGGTTCGAACCACCGCCTGCGCAACCAATGATAATATCTGCTTTTACACCATATTTGTCTAATGCGGCTTTTGTCTCAAGACCGATAATAGACTGATGTAATAATACCTGTGATAAAACGGAACCTAATACATAACGATAACCTTCCTGTTTAGTCGCTGCTTCTACTGCTTCTGAAATCGCACAACCAAGGCTTCCTGTTGTACCTGGGAATTCTTCGTTAATCTTACGACCTACTTCTGTTGTCATAGATGGAGATGGAGTTACATTCGCTCCATAAGTTCTCATCACTTCACGACGGAACGGTTTCTGCTCGTAAGAGCATTTTACCATGTATACCTGACAGTCTAAGTCAAAATAAGAACATGCCATAGAAAGTGCTGTTCCCCACTGACCCGCTCCGGTCTCTGTGGTAACACCTTTTAAACCTTCCTGCTTTGCATAATATGCCCGTGCAATCGCAGAATTTAATTTATGACTGCCTGAGGTGTTATTACCTTCAAATTTATAATAGATATGAGCCGGTGTGCCCAATTTTTTCTCTAAACAATATGCACGAACCAATGGTGCCGGACGATACATTTTATAAAAATCAATGATTTCCTGTGGAATGTCTATGTAAGCATTGGTATCATCCAATTCCTGACGTGCTAATTCTCTACAAAATACTTCCGACAACTCATCTTCTGTAATCGGCTGTTTTGTAACCGGATTCAAAAGTGGAGCCGGTTTCTTTTTCATATCTGCACGAACATTGTACCACTGTTTCGGCATCTCATTTTCTTCTAAATATATTTTGTAAGGGATTTCTTTGTTTGTCATACTGCGTTCCTCCTATATTTATTCACTCATTCATAAATCCTTTATCACACATAGTTAATACTTTAACACAACTGCCATTTTCTGTAAATGTTTATAAATAAGAATGTGCAAAGCACATTCTCGCGCCGCCGAAGCGTCGCATTTACGACATGATACATCTGCTTCGGCGTGTGCACCCTCACGAAGTTTCTTTTTTATAGGAATTTCCTATAAAAAAGAAACTCCTATCCTACACTTTGATAGGACAGGAGTACAATATACTTCTGCGGTGCCACCTAACTTCATCTAAAAGATGCTCTTTGCCACGTACTAACATACATGCTCTGCTGTAACGTGCAGTCCACGTCTTCCCTACTCTGTAAACATAACACATGTCCATTTCAAGTCGCCCTCCAAGAACCATTCGCCTATTTTCCCATTACCGCAATCCCACCACCTGCAGTTCTCTGTATATGTTCCAAAAGGTTACTTTTTCTCTTCATCAGTTTAATTTGATAAAGCAATCATAATACTATTTTTTTGATTTGTCAATGTTTATTTTTCCATAAATTATGAAACTTGTTCTTATAAATTTTTATAAGGAAATTGTATAAATCTTATTACAAAAAAAGATTGATAACTTTTGTCGTACTGTTTATAATATTATATGTATTTATTGTTGTGCTAAGGCACTGGCAATAACACTTTTATATTTACGTCATTTTATATTGACAGAGAGGATTGAAACACATGGAAAGAAGAGTTGGAACTATTTCAAGAGGTATTCGTTGTCCTATCATCCGTGAAGGCGATAATCTTGTAGATATTGCAGTAGAAAGCGTATTAGGCGCTGCTGAGAGCGAAGGATTTTCTCTTCGCGACAGAGACGTTATCGCATTGACAGAATCTATCGTTGCCCGTGCTCAGGGTAACTACGTATCTGTTTCTGATATCGCTGCTGATGTAAAAGCAAAATTAGGTGGAGAAACTGTTGGTGTTATTTTCCCAATTTTATCCCGTAACCGTTTTGCTATCAACTTAAAGGGTATCGCAATGGGCTGTAAGAAAGTTGTATTAATGTTAAGCTACCCAAGCGATGAAGTAGGTAATGCATTATTAACATATGACCAGTTAGATGAAGCAGGCATCAATCCATACTCTGACGTTTTAACATTAGAGAGATATCGTGAATTATTCGGTGAGAACGTACACGAATTCACAGGTGTTGATTATGTGGAATACTATTCTAACATCATCAAAGAAGCCGGTGCAGAAGTTGAAGTTATCTTTGCTAACCAGGCTAAGACGATTCTTAACTACACAGACTGCGTTATCAACTGTGACATTCATACTCGTGTTCGTACCAAACGTATCTTACGCGAGAATGGTGCTAAAATTGTTTGTGGTTTAGATGACCTCATGACAGCATCTATCAACGGCAGCGGCTTTAATGCAAAATATGGTTTACTTGGTTCAAACAAAGCTACAGAAGACAAAATCAAATTATTCCCACAGGAATGTAAAGATTTAGTATTAGATATTCAGGCAGCTATCTTAGAGAAGACCGGCAAACATGTAGAAGTTATGGTATACGGCGATGGTGCTTTCAAAGACCCACAGGGTAAGATTTGGGAATTAGCTGACCCGGTTGTATCACCAGCTTTCACTGATGGCTTAATCGGTACTCCAAACGAATTGAAGTTAAAATACCTTGCAGATAATGACTTCGCTAACTTAAGCGGTGCTGAATTAAAAGAAGCTATCGCAAATAGTATTAAGTCTAAACAGGACAATTTAGTTGGTAACATGGCTTCTCAGGGTACTACACCTCGTCAGCTTACTGATTTACTTGGTTCTTTATGTGACCTTACATCTGGTTCTGGTGACAAGGGTACACCTATTATCTTAATTCAGGGTTACTTCGATAACTTTACAACAGAATAGAATTATTCAGAGTCACGGCAATTTTTATAAAGGGGCTGTTGCAAAATAGATGATTAATCTATGGAGCAACAGCTCCCTTTTTCTGTCTAAAAATAGAAAAGCAGGCTCCGAAGAACCTGCTATCCATGGTATAATTAATTATGAC